>NZ_JBIWAJ010000018.1:0-187365 GCF_044759975.1 Streptomyces sp. NPDC098789 | reverse complement strand
ACGCCCGGTTACATTTCGAACCCGGAAGCTAAGCCTTTCAGCGCCGATGGTACTGCAGGGGGGACCCTGTGGGAGAGTAGGACGCCGCCGAACAACCCGCCCTTTTAGCTCAGTCGGTAGAGCGTCTCCATGGTAAGGAGAAGGTCAACGGTTCGATTCCGTTAAAGGGCTCCAAAGAAAAAGGCCCCCGCCAATTGGCGGGGGCCTTTTTTGCGTTCAGGACCGGATCGGCCGGGTCGGGTCCGACGGTCGGTGGCGCCCGATGGGCCCCGGACCGACCGTCGGTGGGGCTCTCAGTCGCCCGGGTGGGGCTGGGGGACGCGGAGGGCGAGGATGGCCATGTCGTCCGAGGCCGGCTCCGCGGCGAAGCGTTCCACCGCGCGCAGCACGCGGGCCGCGACCGCGCCGGCGGTGAGGCCGGTACAGGTGGTGAGGACCTCGGCGAGGCCGTCGTCGCCCAGCATCCTGGTGCCCTCCCGGCGTTCGGTGACGCCGTCGGTGACACAGAGCAGGACGTCCCCCGGATCCAGCGTCAGGGTCTGCTCGTAGAGGTCCAGGTCCTCGATCACGCCCAGCAGGGGCTGGGGTTCCGCGGCCGGGACGACCTCGCCGTTCGGGCGGAGCCGGAGCGGGAGCGGGTGGCCCGCGCAGACGACCTTCATCAGGGCGCTGCCGTCGGGCTGCGGGTGCAGTTCGCCGTAGAGCAGGGTGAGGAAGCGGCTGCGGGCGCCCTCGTCGAGGATGGCCGCGTTGAGGCGCTCCAGGACGGCCGGGCCGCCGAGGCCCTCGCGGGCCAGCAGGCGCAGCGCGTGCCGGGCGAGGCCGGTGACCGCCGCCGCCTCCGGGCCCGTACCGCAGACGTCGCCGATGGCGAAGCCGTACACCCCGGTGCGGATCGGGAAGACGTCGTAGAAGTCGCCGCCGACCTCGTTGCCCTCGCCGGCGGCGCGGTAGATGACCTCGACCTCCATGCCGGGGATGGCCGGTGAGCCCGGCGGCAGCAGGCTGCGCTGGAGGGAGCGGCTGATCGCGGTGCGCTCGGAGTACAGCCGGGCGTTGTCGAGGGCGAGGGCCGCCCGGCGGGAGAGGTCCTCGGCGAGTTCGAGGATCTCGTGGCGGAAGTGGTCCTCGCTGGCCTTGCCCAGGGTGAGCAGGCCGATGACCCGGTTGCGGGCCCGCAGGGGCAGTACGACGGTCTCGCCGCCGACCGCGACGGAGGCCTCGGGCCAGGCGCACGCACCGGATTCGGGGAGGGCCTCGGGCGGGGTGACGCGGGACAGCAGGACCTTGAGGTCGTCGATGCGCTCCTCGTCCTCGTGCAGGACGAAGGAGAGGAACGGATCGGAGGACTGGTCGGCGATGGTGTAGACGGCGCACCACGTGGCCAGGGTCGGGACGGTCATCTGGGCCATCAGGGCCAGGGTCTGGTCCCGGTCGAGGGTGCCCGCGAGCAGGTCGGAGGCCTCGACGAGGAAGGAGAGCGAGCCGCGGCGCAGCCGTTCCAGCTCGCCGAGGCGGGCGGATTCGACGGCCAGGGCGATCCGGTCGGCCGCGAACTGGAGGCGCAGGGCGTCCTCGTTGGAGTAGCGGTCCGGGCCTTCGGCGGCGATGCCGAGGGAGCCGGTCAGGCGGCCCTCGACCTTGAGCGGGACGGTGACCGCGGAGCGCATGCCGGTGAATTCGAGCAGCGGGACGGCGCCGGGCACGGCGGCGAGGTCGTCGTGGACCGCGGGCATCCGGGCGGAGCCGTACCGGTTGGTGCCGGCTTCGACGGGGACCCGGGCGAAGCGCTGGCGGGTCGAGGGCAGGCCCGTGGTCGCCCGTACCTCCAGCTCGGTCTCGTCGTCGGTGGCCAGCAGGAGGAAGGCGGAGTCGGCGTCCAGGAGGTCGCGGGCGCGTTCCACGGTGCGCTGGAGCAGGCCGTCGAGGTCGTCGGGGGCGGGGGAGCCGATGAAGATCTCGAAGGGGTCGGCGGCGCGCGGCTCGCTGAGCGCGGCGCCGTCGGCCGGGACCCTGACGGGGGTCTGGAGCAGCGCGCGCTCGTCGTCGTGGACGAGCAGGCAGACGATCGAGGGCTCTCCGTGGGCGTCGCGGACGCGCAGGTGGGAGGCGTAGACGGGGATGATCCGGCCGTCGGCGCCGCGGATGCCGTAGCTGCCCTCCCAGCGGGACAGGCGCAGGGCCTCGGCGATGCCGGTACCGGTGCCGGGGGTCTGCGGCCAGGCGGCCAGCTCGGCGAGGGGGCGGCCGACGGCCTTCTCGGCGGGGTGGCCGAAGATGTGCTCGGCGTCCTCGTTCCAGGCGGTGACCTGGTCCGCCGCGTCGATCTGGACGACGGCGACCCGTACGCGGCTGTCGGCGAGCGGGAGCAGCTGGTCGGGGACGATCGGGCCCGCGGAGCGGGTACCGACCGGACGGTCCGGCAGGTCGAGGCGGAACCACACGTGCTTGTGGGTGGCGGTGTACTCGACGCCCCAGCGGGTGGCGAGGGCCGCGCAGAGCATCAGGCCGCGGCCGCTCTCGCGGTCCGGGTCGGCGTAGGGCCGCTCCCCGGGGTACTCCAGCGGCAGGGCGCGTTCCGGATAGCGGTCGGCGACCTCGACCCGGACGCCGTCCTCGGCGCGCAGGCACAGGACCTCGGCGCGGGTTCCGGCGTGCACTACGGCATTGGTGACCAGCTCGCTGGTGAGCACCACCGCGTCGTCGACGATGTCCGAGAAGCCCCAGCCCTGGAGCGCGTCGCGGACGAAGGCGCGGGCGGCGGCGACCGAGCGCCCTAGGGGGTCGAAGCTGGCAGCGGCCCGTGCCGTGATCACAAGTCTCCTCCGACGCGGTTGGACATCGGGTGCCAGGTTACTTACCTTCGCGGGCGGCGCGGTGCGGTCGTCGGGTATTCCCCCCACAGGGTGTGGACCGTGTGCGAAGGTGCCGAAGTGTTATGGCCTGGTTCGGCGGGGGTGAAACACTGGGCAGGCTTGGAGAGCCGGGTCGCGTGGAGTCAGGACCCGGTGGTGCGGTCGACCCTTTCGGGAGGGACACGGTGGAGTCTGGCGTAGCGACGCGCAGGACAGGTGCGCGTGCGAAGGGCGGACGGTCCCGGCGGGGGAGTACGACCGAGGTCGACACCGCCGCGTTGAACCGGCTGCTCACGGCCTTGGTGTCGATGCGGGACGGGAACTTCCGCAAGCGGCTCACGGTGTCCGGCGACGGTGTGATGGCGGAGATCGCCGCCGTCTACAACGAGGTCGCCGACCGGAACCTCCACCTGACCGGAGAGCTCTCGCGGGTCCGGCGGATGGTCGGGCGCGAGGGGAAGCTGAGCGAGCGGCTGGAGACGGGGGCCTGCGAGGGTTCCTGGGCGGCCGCGATCGACGCCTCGAACCAGCTCGTGGACGATCTGGCGCGGCCGGTCTCCGAAGTGGGCCGGGTGCTCTCGGCGGTCGCCGACGGTGACCTGGACCAGCGGATGGACCTGCGGACGCAGGCGGCCGAGGGCACCGGGCACCCGCTGCGCGGCGAGTTCCTCAAGATCGGTCGGACGGTCAACAACCTGGTCGACCAGCTCTCGGCGTTCACCGACGAGGTGACCCGGGTGGCGCTGGAGGTCGGCACCGAGGGCAAGCTCGGCGGTCAGGCCCAGGTGCGCGGTATGTCCGGTTCCTGGAAGGACCTGACCGACTCCGTCAACACCATGGCGTACCGGCTCACCGCCCAGGTGCGTGACATCGCCCTCGTCACGACGGCGGTGGCGAAGGGCGACCTGTCGCGCAAGGTCACCGTGCACGTGGCCGGTGAGATGCTCCAGCTGAAGAACACCGTGAACACGATGGTGGACCAGCTGTCGTCCTTCTCCTCCGAGGTGACGCGCGTCGCCCGCGAGGTGGGGACCGAGGGCGAGCTGGGCGGCCAGGCGAAGGTGCCCGGGGTCGCGGGCGTGTGGAAGGACCTGACGGACTCCGTCAACACCATGGCGGGCAACCTGACCGCCCAGGTGCGCGGGATCGCCCAGGTGACGACCGCGGTGGCCAACGGAGACCTGTCGCAGAAGGTGACGGTGAGCGCGCGGGGCGAGGTGGCGCAGCTCGCCGAAACGATCAACCAGATGACCGAGACCCTGCGGACCTTCGCGGACGAGGTCACCCGGGTGGCGAGCGAGGTCGGTGCCAAGGGTCTGCTCGGCGGGCAGGCGCAGGTGCCGGGTGCGGCGGGGACCTGGAAGGACCTCACCGATTCGGTGAACACGGTCTTCCGCAACCTCACCACGCAGGTGCGCGACATCGCGCAGGTGACGACGGCGGTCGCGAACGGTGACCTGTCGCAGAAGGTCACCGTGAACGTGGCCGGCGAGATGCTGGAGCTGAAGAACACCGTCAACACGATGGTGGACCAGCTCCAGTCCTTCGGCTCCGAGGTGACGCGGGTGGCCCGCGAGGTCGGTGTCGAGGGCGAGCTGGGCGGGCAGGCGCAGGTGCCGGGTGCGGCGGGGACCTGGAAGGACCTCACCGACTCGGTGAACACCGCCTTCCGCAACCTCACCGGCCAGGTCCGCAACATCGCGCAGGTGACGACGGCGGTGGCCAACGGCGATCTGTCGCAGAAGGTCACCGTGGACGTCTCCGGCGAGATGCTCCAGCTGAAGAACACTGTGAACACGATGGTGGACCAGCTGTCGTCCTTCGCCGACCAGGTCACGCGGATGGCCCGGGACGTGGGTACGGAGGGCCGTCTCGGCGGTCAGGCCCGGGTGGAGGGGGTGTCCGGAACCTGGAAGGAGTTGACCGACTCGGTCAACTTCATGGCCGGGAACCTGACGTCCCAGGTGCGCCAGATCGCCCAGGTGACGACGGCGGTGGCGCGCGGTGACCTGTCGCAGAAGATCGACGTGGACGCGCGGGGCGAGATCCTGGAGCTGAAGAACACCATCAACACGATGGTCGACCAGCTCTCCGCCTTCGCGGAGCAGGTGACCCGGGTGGCCCGGGACGTGGGTACGGAGGGCCGTCTCGGCGGTCAGGCGCAGGTGCCCGGCGTGGCCGGCGTGTGGCGCGACCTGACCGACTCGGTGAACGGCATGGCCGGGAACCTGACCTCGCAGGTGCGCAACATCGCGCAGGTCGCCACGGCGGTGGCGCGCGGTGACCTGTCGCAGAAGATCGACGTGGACGCCCGGGGCGAGATCCTGGAGCTGAAGAACACCCTCAACACCATGGTCGACCAGCTCTCCAACTTCGCGGAGCAGGTCACCCGGGTGGCCCGCGAGGTCGGTACCGAGGGGATCCTGGGCGGTCAGGCCGAGGTCAAGGGGGTCTCCGGCACCTGGAAGGACCTCACCCAGTCGGTCAACTTCATGGCGAACAACCTGACGTCGCAGGTCCGCAACATCGCCGAGGTGACCACGGCGGTCGCGATGGGCGACCTGTCGAAGAAGATCACGGTCGATGCCAAGGGCGAGATCCTGGAGCTGGTGACGACCGTCAACACGATGGTCGACCAGCTGTCCTCCTTCGCCGAGCAGGTGACGCGGGTGGCGCGCGAGGTGGGCTCCGAGGGCATCCTCGGCGGCCAGGCCCGGGTGCGCGGGGTGACCGGCATCTGGAAGGACCTCACCGACAACGTCAACCTGATGGCCAACAACCTGACGTCGCAGGTGCGCAACATCTCGCAGGTCTCGGCGGCGGTCGCCAACGGCGATCTGACGAAGAAGGTCACGGTCGAGGCGCGCGGCGAGGTCGCGCAGCTCGCGGACACGGTCAACACCATGGTCAAGACGCTGTCGTCCTTCGCCGACGAGGTGACCCGGGTGGCCCGCGAGGTGGGCACCGAGGGCCGCCTCGGTGGCCAGGCGCACGTGCCGGGGGTCTCGGGTACCTGGAAGGACCTCACCGATTCGGTGAACTTCATGGCCTCCAACCTCACCGGTCAGGTGCGCCAGATCGCCATGGTCACGACCGCCATCGCCAAGGGCGACCTGACCAAGAAGATCGACATCGACGCCCGGGGCGAGATCCTGGAGCTGAAGACCACCATCAACACGATGGTCGACCAGCTGTCGTCCTTCGCGGACCAGGTGACCCGGGTGGCCCGCGAGGTGGGCACCGAGGGGATCCTGGGCGGCCAGGCCCGCGTCCGGGACGTCGACGGCACCTGGCGGGACCTGACGGAATCCGTGAACGAGATGGCCGGGAACCTCACCCGGCAGGTGCGCGCCATCGCGGCCGTGGCCACCGCGGTGACCCGCGGCGATCTGAACCTCAAGATCGACGTGGACGCGGCGGGCGAGATCCAGGTCCTCCAGGACAACATCAACACGATGATCGCCAACCTGCGCGACACCACCTTGGCCAACAAGGAACAGGACTGGCTCAAGGGCAACCTGGCGCGGATCTCGGCCCTTATGCAGGGCCGCCGGGAGCTGGACGACGTGGCCTCGCTGATCATGAGCGAGCTGACCCCGGTGGTCTCCGCGCAGCACGGCGCCTTCTTCCTCGCCCTGCCGTCCGGCGCGGCCACGGAGCTCGGCGCCGACAGCGGTCACGACGGCCCGTACGAGCTGCGGATGCGCGGCAGTTACGCGTACGCGGGCGGCTCGATGCCGACGTCCTTCCGGCCGGGGGAGGGGTTGATCGGGACCGTCGCCGAGGAGAAGCGGACGATCCTGGTGGAGAACACCCCGCCGGGCTACCTGAAGATCTCCTCGGGGCTGGGCGAGGCGCCGCCCGCGCACGTGATCGTGCTGCCCGTGCTGTTCGAGGGGAACCTGCTCGGCGTCATCGAGCTGGCGTCCTTCCAGCCGTTCACGCAGATCCAGAAGGACTTCCTCAGCCAGATCGCCGAGATGATCGGTACGAGCGTCAACACGATCAGCGTCAACTCCAAGACGGAGATGCTGCTCAAGCAGTCGCAGGAGATGACCGAGCAACTGCGCGAGCGGTCCGACGAGTTGGAGAACCGGCAGAAGGCGCTCCAGGCCGCCAACGCGGAACTGGAGGAGAAGGCCGAGCTGTTGGCCCAGCAGAACCGCGACATCGAGGTGAAGAACACCGAGATCGAGGAGGCCCGGCAGGTCCTGGAGGAGCGCGCCGAACAGCTCGCGGTCTCCATGCGGTACAAGTCCGAGTTCCTGGCGAACATGTCGCACGAGCTGCGCACCCCGCTCAACTCGCTGCTGATCCTGGCCAAGCTGCTCGCGGACAACGCGGACGAGAACCTCTCGCCCAAGCAGGTCGAGTTCGCCGAGACCATCCACGGGGCCGGTTCGGACCTGCTCCAGCTGATCAACGACATCCTGGACCTGTCGAAGGTCGAGGCGGGCAAGATGGACGTCTCGCCGACGCGGATCGCGCTGGTCCAGCTCGTGGACTACGTGGAGGCCACCTTCCGGCCGCTGACGGCGGAGAAGGGCCTGGACTTCTCGGTGCGGGTCTCGCCGGAGCTGCCGGCCACCTTGCACACGGACGAGCAGCGGCTGTTGCAGGTGCTGCGCAACCTGCTGTCGAACGCGGTGAAGTTCACCGACGGCGGCGCGGTGGAGCTGGTGATCCGGCCCGCCGGGGCGGATGTGCCGCAGGCGATCCGGGAGCAGTTGCTGGAGGCCGGTTCGCTGCGCGAGGCGGACGCGGACCTGATCGCCTTCTCGGTGACCGACACCGGGATCGGGATCGCGGCCAGCAAGATGCTGGTGATCTTCGAGGCGTTCAAGCAGGCGGACGGCACGACGAGCCGCAAGTACGGCGGCACCGGGCTCGGGCTCTCCATCAGCCGGGAGATCGCCCGGCTGTTGGGCGGCGAGATCCACGCGGCCAGCGAGCCGGGGCGCGGCTCCACCTTCACGCTGTACCTGCCGCTGCACCCGAGCGAGCTGCCGCCGCAGGGGTACGCGCAGCCCGCGCCCGGTGGTCGCGGGGACCTCTACCGCAGGGCCGCCGAGGTGGCCCCGGTGCTTCCGGTGCCGCCTTCGCTGCCCGCGGCGCCGATGGCCGCGGTGGCGGCGGGGCCGGTGCGGCCCGCCGCGGCGCTGCCCGCGGGCGCGTCGGGAGGCGCCGCGCAGGCCGGGGGGCAGGGGCACGGCGGGGCGACGCTCTTCCGGCGGCGCCGCAAGGCGATGGGCGAACCGGGCGCGCAGAACGGCGCGCAGGGGTTCGAGGACGACTGGGGTGGCGCGGAGGACGACCTTCCGGTCGTGCCCCGGACGTACGACTTCCACGGCGAGAAGGTGCTCATCGTCGATGACGACGTCCGCAACGTCTTCGCCCTGACCAGCGTGCTGGAGCAGCACGGGCTGGCGGTGCTGTACGCGGAGAACGGGCGCGAGGGCATCGAAGTGCTGGAGCAGCACGACGATGTGACGGTCGTTCTGATGGACATCATGATGCCGGAGATGGACGGCTACGCGACGACGTCGGCGATCCGGCGGATGCCGCAGTTCGCGGGGCTGCCGATCATCGCGCTGACGGCGAAGGCGATGAAGGGCGACCGGGAGAAGGCGATCGACTCCGGGGCTTCCGACTATGTCACCAAGCCCGTCGATCCCGACTTCCTGCTGTCGGTGATGGAGCAGTGGATGCGCGGAAAGTGATCGACGGAGCGGCGAAGAGATACCAATTGCTGACTCAGTGTGTCCACATCGGTGTGGGAGGGCGATATACGGGGAACCTTCTGCTCCCCCACACCGTTTCTGCTTCGTGCACAGTGACATCTTGGTGACAGGGTGTGGCGATCTCGGGACTGGGGCTACGATGACCGGCACAAGGACGGACGGCGCACGGAAGCCGCCCGCAGGGGCGGGACCCGGGTTGAGCGCTGTGGCCAGGAGCCGGGGAGGCCCCATGCCGGGGCGAGGAGGACAGGGCATGGTGCAGAAGGCCAAGATCCTCCTGGTCGACGACCGGCCGGAGAATCTGCTGGCGCTGGAGGCCATCCTCTCCGCGCTCGATCAGACACTGGTCAGGGCGTCGTCGGGGGAGGAAGCGCTCAAGGCGCTGCTGACGGACGATTTCGCGGTCATCCTGCTGGACGTGCAGATGCCCGGGATGGACGGTTTCGAGACGGCCGCGCACATCAAGCGGCGGGAGCGGACCCGGGACATCCCGATCATCTTCCTCACCGCGATCAACCACGGTCCGCACCACACGTTCCGCGGCTATGCCGCCGGCGCGGTGGACTACATCTCCAAGCCCTTCGACCCTTGGGTGCTGCGGGCCAAGGTCTCGGTCTTCGTCGAGCTGTACACGAAGAACTGCCAGCTGCGGGAGCAGGCTTCGCTGCTGCGGCTCCAGCTGGAGGGCGGCGGGTCCGGCGGCGTCGAGGGCAAGGAGACGGCGGGTCTGCTGGCCGAGCTGTCCGCCCGGCTCGCGGCGGTCGAGGAGCAGGCCGAGGCGCTCACCAAGCAGCTCGGCGAGGAAGCGGCCGATCCGGCGGTGGTCGCGACCGCGGCGCATCTGGAGCGGAAACTGACCGGTTTGCGGCGGGCCCTGGACGCGCTGGAGCCGGGTACCGGCGGCGGCCATCCCATGCTTCCCGCGCAGGCCTGAGCGAGCGGCCGGCCCGGTCCCCGGTGCGGGGCCGGTTGCTGAGGGCGCGTCAGCTCTCGGAGTACGTCAAATGCCGCACCGGAGCTCCGACACGAACGGGTGAAGGGGCGGGCACGCGTGTTCACCGGCACGCGCACCGGTAACCTCGGGGCCATGGCCTCACGTACGTCCGGCAAGGGTTCCCAGAGCGCCGCGGGTGCCGCGAAGGCCCGCACCGGCCGTACGACGGCGCCGGCGAAGAAGGCTGCGCAGCCCGCGGGCAAGCCGCCAGCGAAGAAGGCCGCGGCCGCCAAGCGGGCTCCGGTCCGCAAGGTCGCGCCCAAACCCGCACCGTCCCCGACCGGGGGCGTGGTGCGGCTGGTGCGCGCCCTCTGGCTCGGCCTCGCGCACGCCGTCGGGGCGGTCTTCCGCGGTGTGGGCCGCGGGGCGAAGAACCTCGACCCGGCCCACCGCAAGGACGGCGTCGGGCTGCTCCTGCTCGCCCTCGCGCTGATCGTCGCCGCCGGAACCTGGTCGAACCTGAGCGGTCCCGTCGGGGATCTGGTCACGATGCTGATCACCGGTGCCTTCGGGCGGCTCGACCTGCTGGTGCCGATCCTGCTCGGGGTGATGGCGGTGCGCTTCATCCGCCACCCCGAGCAGAGCGACGCCAACGGCCGGATCGGCATCGGGCTGACCGCCCTGGTCATCGGTGTCCTCGGCCTGGTCCACATCGCCTGCGGCGCGCCCGGCCGGGACGAGGGCACCACCGCCATGCAGAACGCGGGCGGCCTGATCGGCTGGGGCGCCTCCAAGCCGCTGATCTTCACCATGGGCGCGCCGCTGGCGGTGCCGCTGCTGGTGCTGCTCACCGTCTTCGGGCTGCTGGTGGTCACCGCCACCCCCGTCAACGCCATCCCGCAGCGGCTGCGCCGACTGGGGATCCGGCTCGGGGTGATCGCGCCCAACGAGTACGACCGGGCGTACGCCGAGCAGGAGGGCGAGCGCCACGACCCCGAGCGCTGGCGGGCCAACGGGCAGGGCGCCGCCGCACCGGACCCGGCCACCCCCGCGGGCTCGGCGGAGGAGGAGGCGCTCGCCGCCCGGCGGCGCCGGCCCCGGCGCGCGCCGGGGCGCCCCGCCATGGACCGCGAGATGGACGCGGTGGACGTCGCCGCGGCCGCGGCGGCGGCCCTGGACGGGGCGGTGTACGGCGGCATGCCGCCCTCCCCGCTGGTCGCCGACCTGACCCACGGGGTCACGCCCGCGCAGGACGGCGCCGAGGTCACCGCGCCGGTGCCGACCGCGCGGGAGGAGCGCGGCGAGCGGCGGGCCGCGACGCCGGCGGCCCCGTCCAACCCGACCACCTCGTCGCTCCCGCCCGTCCCCGCGGCCCCGCCCGCCCCCGCCGCCCCGCCGGTCCCGATGGCGGCCGGCCCGGTCGGCGTGCCCGATCTGACCAAGACCCCGCCGCAGACCCAGGCGCTGCCGCCGCGCGCCGAGCAGCTCCAGCTGCGCGGGGACATCACGTACTCGCTGCCCTCGCTCGACCTGCTGGAGCGCGGTGGCCCCGGCAAGACCCGCAGCGCCGCGAACGACGCGGTGGTCGCCTCGCTGAGCAACGTCTTCATGGAGTTCAAGGTCGACGCGAAGGTCACCGGCTTCACCCGGGGGCCGACGGTGACCCGCTACGAGGTGGAGCTGGGCCCGGCGGTCAAGGTCGAGCGGATCACGGCGCTGGCCAAGAACATCGCCTACGCCGTGGCCTCGCCCGACGTACGGATCATCAGCCCGATCCCGGGCAAGTCGGCGGTCGGCATCGAGATCCCGAACACCGACCGCGAGATGGTCAACCTCGGCGACGTCCTGCGGCTGGCGGACGCGGCGGAGGACGACCACCCGATGCTCGTCGCGCTCGGCAAGGACGTCGAGGGCGGCTACGTCATGGCCAACCTCGCGAAGATGCCGCACGTGCTGGTCGCCGGCGCCACCGGCTCCGGAAAGTCCTCCTGCATCAACTGCCTGATCACCTCGGTGATGGTGCGGGCGACCCCCGAGGACGTCCGGATGGTGCTGGTCGACCCCAAGCGGGTGGAGCTGACGGCCTACGAGGGCATCCCGCACCTGATCACGCCGATCATCACCAACCCGAAGCGAGCCGCCGAGGCCCTCCAGTGGGTCGTGCGCGAGATGGACCTGCGCTACGACGACCTGGCCGCCTTCGGCTACCGGCACATCGACGACTTCAACAAGGCCATTCGCGACGGCAAGATCAAACTGCCGCCGGGCAGCGAGCGGGAGCTGAGCCCCTACCCGTACCTGCTGGTGATCGTCGACGAGCTCGCCGACCTGATGATGGTCGCCCCGCGCGACGTGGAGGACTCGATCGTCCGCATCACCCAGCTGGCCCGCGCGGCCGGCATCCACCTGGTGCTGGCGACCCAGCGCCCGTCGGTGGACGTGGTGACCGGCCTGATCAAGGCGAACGTGCCCTCGCGGCTCGCCTTCGCGACCTCCTCGCTCGCGGACAGCCGGGTCATCCTCGACCAGCCCGGTGCCGAGAAGCTCATCGGAAAGGGTGACGGGCTGTTCCTGCCGATGGGGGCGAACAAGCCCACCCGGCTCCAGGGCGCCTTCGTCACCGAGGAGGAGATCCAGGGGATCGTCCAGCACTGCAAGGACCAGATGGCGCCCGTCTTCCGGGACGACGTCACGGTCGGGCAGAAGCAGAAGAAGGAGGTCGACGAGGAGATCGGCGACGACCTCGACCTGCTGTGCCAGGCCGCCGAACTGGTCGTCACCACGCAGTTCGGCTCCACCTCGATGCTCCAGCGCAAGCTCCGGGTCGGCTTCGCCAAGGCCGGGCGGTTGATGGACCTCATGGAATCGCGCGGCATCGTCGGGCCCAGCGAGGGCTCCAAGGCGCGCGACGTGATGCTCAAAGCGGACGAGTTGGACGGGGTCCTCGCGGTCATCCGGGGAGAGACCGGACCGTGACCCGGTCGTAAAGAATCCTGGAGCAACCGTTTCCCTCGGTCGCTCGTCAAGTTGAGGAAAGGGGTGGCGCCGCGCGCCTCCGGGCCGTGGATCCGCACGGACGCGGCACGGGAGCACCGATGCCATTCGGATGGCGTACGGAGGTCACCCTCCGGTTGCTCCACCCTTTCGTCACCCCCCTAGACTGGACATCCAGCAGGTGGCTACACGCTCGAAAGGCGCCCCCGTGTCCATCGGCAACTCCAAGTCCCCCGAAGATGACCGGCCTTCGACCGACGACGTGATCGTCGAGCGGCCCGCCGCCGGTCCGTCCATCGGGACGGCCCTCCAGCAGGCCCGGATCGCCGCCGGGCTCACCGTCGACGAGGTCAGTTCCACCACCCGCGTGCGCATCCCGATCGTGCACGCGATCGAGCAGGACGACTTCACGCGCTGCGGCGGCGACGTCTACGCCCGCGGCCACATCCGTACGCTCGCCCGCGCCGTGCACCTCGATCCCGAACCCCTGGTCGAGAGCTACGACGCCGCCCACGGGGGTCGCCCGGCGCCGACCCCCGCCGCCCCGATGTTCGAGGCCGAACGGATCCGTCCCGAGCGGCAGCGGCCCAACTGGACCGCCGCCATGGTCGCGGCGATCGTCGCCGTGATCGGATTCGTCGGCTTCACCGCCCTCAAGGGCGGCGACGACGACACCAAGCGGCCGGTGGCGGAAGGTTCCGCCTCCCCGCAGCCCGCACCCAAGCAGCCCGGCGCCAAGCCGGCCAAACCGGCCGCGCCCCAGCAGACCCCGCAGGCACCCAAGCCCGAGCCCTCGGACAGCGCCATCGCGGCCGCCCCGAAGGACCTGGTCACGGTCGTCCTGACGGCCAGCACCGGCGAGAGCTGGATCTCCGCGAAGGACCACAGCGGTCGCCTGCTCTTCGACGGAACCCTCCAGCCGGGTGAAACCAAGACCTTCACCGACAAGCAGTCCATCGATCTCGTGCTCGGCGACGCCGGGGCCGTCCAGCTGTTCGTGAACGGCAAGGAGATCAAGGGCGGCTTCGAGTCGGGGCAGGTGGAGCGCCTCACCTACACCAAGGACGATCAGCGCCAGGGCCCCGCCCAGGCGGGCTGACCGGCCCTTTCACCCCCTCCCGGCGGACCCCGGGGCGCGTCCTCGCGCCCCGGGGTTCCTGCCGTCCGGGGCGGTGCGCCGGCCGGGGGCGGGGGCCGGTGCCGAGACAAAGTAGTCTTGAGTCCATGCCCGAACGCCGTACCGTCGCCCTTGTCACTCTTGGCTGCGCCCGTAACGAGGTGGACTCGGAGGAGCTCGCAGGCCGCTTGGCGGCGGATGGCTGGGAGCTCGTCGAGGACGCCGCCGATGCGGACGTAGCCGTCGTCAACACCTGTGGCTTCGTCGAAGCCGCCAAGAAGGACTCCGTAGACGCCCTGCTGGAAGCCAACGATCTCAAGGATCACGGCAGGACCCAGGCCGTCGTCGCCGTCGGCTGTATGGCCGAGCGCTACGGCAAGGAACTCGCCGAAGCGCTCCCCGAAGCCGACGGAGTCCTCGGTTTCGACGACTACGCCGACATCTCCGACCGCCTCCAGACGATCCTCAACGGTGGCGTCCACGCCTCCCACACCCCGCGCGACCGGCGCAAGCTGCTGCCGATCAGCCCGGCCGCCCGCCAGGAGGCCGAGGTCGCCCTGCCCGGCCACGCGCAGGAGCCGGTCGCCGAGGCGCCCTCGGACCTGCCCGACGGCCTGGCGCCGGCCTCCGGGCCGCGCGCGCCCCTGCGCCGCCGCCTGGGCAACAGCCCCGTCGCCTCCGTCAAGCTCGCGTCCGGCTGCGACCGGCGCTGCTCCTTCTGCGCCATCCCGTCCTTCCGCGGCTCCTTCATCTCGCGCCGTCCCAGCGACGTGCTCGGCGAGACGCGCTGGCTCGCGGAACAGGGCGTCAAGGAGATCATGCTGGTCTCCGAGAACAACACCTCGTACGGCAAGGACCTGGGCGACATCCGCCTGCTGGAGACCCTGCTGCCCGAGCTGGCCGAGGTGGACGGCATCGAGCGCGTCCGCGTGAGCTACCTCCAGCCCGCCGAGATGCGGCCCGGCCTGATCGACGTACTGACCTCGACCCCCAAGGTCGTGCCGTACTTCGACCTGTCCTTCCAGCACTCCGCCCCGGACGTGCTGCGCTCCATGCGCCGCTTCGGTGACACCGACCGGTTCCTGGAGCTGCTCGACACCATCCGCAGCAAGGCCCCGACGGCCGGTGTGCGGTCCAACTTCATCGTCGGCTTCCCCGGCGAGAAGGAATCGGACTTCGCCGAGCTGGAGCGTTTCCTCACCCACGCCCGCCTCGACGCCATCGGCATCTTCGGCTACTCGGACGAGGACGGCACCGAGGCCGTCACCTACGAGAACAAGCTGGACGAGGACACCATCGCCGAGCGGCTCGCGCACATGCAGCGGCTCGCCGAGGAGCTGACCTCGCAGCGCGCGGAGGAGCGGATCGGGGAGACCCTGGAGGTACTCGTCGAGACCGTCGTCGCGGTCGATGGCGGGGACGACGACGAGGACGATGCGGCGGGCGCCTACGGGCGCGCCGCGCACCAGGCGCCCGAGACCGACGGGCAGGTCGTCTTCACGGACGGTGCGGGCCTGGTCCCCGGGCGCATCGTCACGGCGAAGGTGGTCGGCACGCTGGGCGTGGACCTGGTGGCCGAGGCCCTGGGCGCCGACTTCGGGGATCTTGAGGAGGCGGCCGGATGACCGGAGTCCCCGCACCCGCGGCGGGCGGGACAGGCCGTCGGCCCGCGCCCGGCGCGAAGCTGGGGGCCGCGGCCGTCAACCAGGCCAGCTTGTGGAACATCGCCAACATCCTGACGATGATCCGGCTCGTGCTCGTGCCCGGATTCGTCCTGCTGCTGCTCGCCGACGGGGGCTACGACCCCGTCTGGCGGGCGTTGGCGTGGGCGGCGTTCGCCGTCGCCATGATCACCGACATCTTCGACGGGCACCTGGCCCGGACCTACAACCTGGTCACCGACTTCGGGAAGATCGCCGACCCCATCGCCGACAAGGCGATCATGGGGTCGGCTTTGGTGTGTCTGTCCTGGCTCGGTGACCTGCCCTGGTGGGTCACCGGGGTGATCCTGGGCCGGGAGCTGGGGATCACGCTCCTGCGGTTCTGGGTGATCCGCTACGGGGTGATCCCGGCGAGCCGGGGCGGGAAGATGAAGACCCTCGCCCAGGGCACGGCGATCGGCATGTACGTGCTGGCGCTGACCGGGCCGCTGGCCACCCTCCGGTTCTGGGTCATGGCGGTCGCCGTACTTCTCACAGTCGTCACGGGTCTGGACTACATTCGCCAGGCCGTCGTGCTGCGCCGGGCGGGCATCGCCGCGGAGCGGGCCGCGAGGTGACGCACGGGACGACGGAGTCCGAACGGTCACCCGAGGGCCGCGCCGCGGCCACCGGGGCCGCCGAGGTGGCTGCGTACGTCCTGGACGTGCTCGCGGAGAGTGACCAGACGGTCGCCGTCGCGGAGTCCCTCACGGGCGGACTGGTCGCCGCCGAGCTGACGTCGGTTCCCGGGGCCTCGCGGTCCTTCCGCGGCTCGGTCACGGCGTACGCGACGGAGGTCAAGCAGCGGGTGCTCGGCGTCGACGCCGAGCTGCTGGAGGCGCACGGAGCGGTGAACGCGCAGGTCGCAGAGGAGATGGCGGCCGGAGTGCGGCGTGTGCTGGACGCTTCGTGGGGCGTTTCGACCACCGGGGTGGCCGGTCCGGAGCCGCAGGACGGGCAGCCCGTGGGGACGGTTTTCATCGCCGTCGCAGGACCTGCGGGCAGGAAATCGGCCCGGCTGCGGTTGAACGGCTCGCGCGCGGAAATCCGTAGGGAGAGTGTACGGACAGTGCTCGAACTTCTCTCGAGCGAACTCCGCGAGAATCTGCGAAGGCAGGACACGGAACGGAACGGGGGGATTTGATGTTTGCAGCCCTGAGTGAACACGACATCGCTCCCCGCACGGCCGCCGCGCGAGGCGGTACGGTGGGGCGTGAAGGTTACGGCTACACGGTCAGAGGAGGGAGCCACCGATGATTCTGCTCCGTCGCCTGCTGGGTGACGTGCTGCGTCGGCAGCGCCAGCGCCAGGGCCGTACTCTGCGCGAAGTCTCCTCGTCCGCCCGAGTTTCGCTCGGCTATCTCTCCGAGGTGGAGCGGGGGCAGAAGGAGGCATCCTCCGAGCTGCTCTCCGCGATCTGCGACGCGTTGGACGTACGGATGTCCGAGCTGATGCGCGAAGTGAGCGACGAGCTGTCGCTCGCCGAGCTCGCGCAGTCGGCCGCGAGCGAACCGGTCCCGGCACCGGTGCGCCCGATGCTCAATTCGGTCTCCGTGGCCTCGGTCACGGGTGGCCCGCCGGAGCGGGTGACCATCAAGTCGCCCGTGGAAGCGGTGAATGTCGTCGCCGCTTGATCTCAAGAGCGTGAGTGTGACCGGAGCCCCGGTCGGCGTGTGGAGCGCCGGCCGGGGCTCCCGGTCGTTCCGGACCGTCGCGAGGCCGTGCGCGGCCCGCTTCTGGGTGCGCTCTCGCGGGGGGTGCGCGAGGATGGTCGAGTCCATCCCGGCCCTGGGAGGCTGCCGTGCGGCGGTTACGGAACCTGCGCGTACCCATACCCGTAGCCATACCCCTGGCCCTGGCCGTGGGTCTGCTGTGGTGGTGGGCGGTGCTCCGGCTCGCGCTGGCGCCCGCGACCGCCGGGCCGGTCGAGGGGGCGGTGGCCGTGGGCGGCTGGGGGCTCGGGCTGCTGCCGGTGCACTGCGCCCGCCACGGGGCCGCTACCAGGGCATCGCGACGCCACCGTTCGGGCGCAGGATCTGACCCGTCATGAACGACGAGGCGTCCGAGGCGAGGAAGAGCACCGTCCGCGCGATGTCCTCGGGCTCGCCGACCCGGCGCAGCGGGGACATCCGGACCATCGCGGCCTCCGTCTGCTCCTGTACCTCGGGGCTGTGGCGGCCGGTCATCGGGGTGCGGACCCACCCGGGCGCGACCGCGTTGACCCGGATGCCGTGCGGGCCCGCCTCGGTCGCCAGGGTCTTGGTGAGCTGCACGACGGCGGCCTTGGCCGCGCTGTAGCAGAGCAGGCCGGGCTGGGCGGCGTCCATGGCGCCGGAGGCCATGGTGACGATCGAGCCGGGGCGGCCGGCCGCGATCAGGGCGCGGGCCGATTCCTGGCAGGTGAACAGGATCCCCTTGAAGTTCACGTCCATCACCCGGTCGAGGTCCTCGTCCAGGGTCTCCAGCACGGTGCTCGTGTGCATGATCCCGGCGACCGCGGCCGTGATGTCCGGCGGCCCCCCGGCCTCCACCACGGCCCGCAGGGCCGCGCGGTCGGTGACGTCGAGGACGTGGACGGTGGCGGCCGCGCCACCGGTCCCGGCGACCAGGGCGGCCGTCTCGGCGAGGCCCGCCGCGTCGCGGTCCGCGCAGCGCACGGTCGCGCCCGCCCCGGCGAGGAGCACGGCGGTGGCGCGGCCGATGCCGCTGGCCGCTCCGGTGATCAGGGCGGTGCGGCCCGTGAGGTCGTAGGCGGCCAGGGAGGCGGGGGCGGGTACGGCGCGGGGTGAGGGCATGCGGGGACCGTACGACCGAATCTGACGGAGCGTCAACTACCGTACGGGGCCGGATTGGCAGCGCGGGCACCAGTAGGTGGGCCGGTCGTCCTGCGGGGCTTCGCGGACCGGGGTGCCGCAGCGCAGGCAGGGGCGGTGGGCGCGGCCGTACACGAAGAGCTCCTGGCCGCGCCGGGGGCTCCCGGTGGTGTTGCGGGGCCGGTCCTTGTTGGCGTCCAGCAGGCGGTGCGCGGCGCCGGCCAGCCGGGGCAGGGTGCGCTCCGGCTCGGGCAGGTCGCCGACCGGGGTCCAGGGGGTCACCTGGGCCAGGAAGCACAGCTCGGCCTTGTAGATGTTGCCGATCCCGGCGAGGTTGCGCTGATCGAGCAGGGCCTCGCCCAGCGGCCGGGCCGGGTCGGCGAGCAGGTTGCGGGCGGCGCGCTCCGGGTCCCAGTCCGGGCCCAGCAGGTCGGGCCCGAGGTGGCCGACGACGCGGTGCTCGTCGGCGGTGCGGAGCAGCTCCAGCACCGGGAGGCGGTACCCGACGGCGGTGCGGTCCGCGGTGGCGAGGACGGCGCGGATCTCGTACGAGGGGCCGCCGCGCCAGGGGGCGCCGGAGTCGAAGACGTTCCAGGCGCCGTCCATCCGGAGGTGGCTGTGCAGGGTGAGCCCGTCCTCGACGCGGTGCAGCAGGTGCTTGCCTCGCGGGACGACCTCAAGGGTCGTGCGGCCGGTCAGGTCGGTCAGGGCCAGGCGCGGGACGCGCAGGTCGCTGCGGACGAGTTCACGGCCGGCCAGTGCGGCGTGCAGGCGGGCGGCCGCGCGCCAGATGCTGTCACCTTCGGGCATGGGGCCATTGTGGCCCCGTGCCCGAAGGCGCGCCCTCGGGCTACTTCCAGTTGAGGCCCTTGCCCAGGGTGAAGGGGTCGCCCCAGTACTCGGCCGAGCTGACCTTCGTGTCGGCCGAGGGGGCCAGCGCGATGACGCAGCCCGCCTGGACCTTGCCGTTGGTGAACCCCTTGGGCAGGGACTCGTTGGGGCACTTCTCGAACTTGCCGATGACCGAGAGCTCCTGGGCCGCGCCGCCGTCCCCGAGGTGACCCTTGACGTGACCGACCGAGGCGTAGGCCAGGTCGGTGGTGCCGACGTTCTTCACCTGGTAGCGGATGTAGTACGGAACCATCCCCTTGACCTTGTCGCCGAGCTTGAAGGGGGCGAGGTCGGCGGGGTCGCCCTTCTCGATGGCCGTGACGGCGAGGGCGACGGTGCCCTTCGTGGTGGTGCCGTAGGTGAACGGGAACTGCGCCTGCTCGCCGAGCTTGAACTGCTGGCCGGCCTTCGCCGTGCCGCCGCCGCCGCCGCCGGTGTCGGTGGCGGGGGCGCTCGCGTAGTCGGAGGCGGCGGCGCTGGGTGCGCTGCTGCCCGCGGACTGGGAGGGCTGGGCGCTGGGCGGGGTGGTCTTCGCCGCGTCCGCCTCTTCGTTGCCGCTCTTGCAGCCGCTCAGGGCCAGGACTGCGGTGACCGCGATTCCGGTGGCCGCAAGGGTGGTTCTGCGCATGCCGGGCTTGCCCATCGTGTTCCCCCATGACTGTGCATCGTCAACTTTGATGTTCGGCGTGAAGCCTAATCGGCCGGAACGGCGAGTTTTCGCCGAGCACGTCCCAAGACTGTCTCAGCCTGGTACCAGAGGTTCCGGTTCTGTCACGGGCGCAGCCGCAGCCCCCGCGGAGTGGCGTGGAAGCCCGCGGCCTCCAGGCCCGGGCCCAGCGGCGAGGTCAGTGCCGGGGAGGCGTTGATGCGCTCCACCGTCAGCGCGGGCAGCGTCCCCGACCGGCAGCCGGCGGCCAAGGCGGCCGTGGCCGCCGTCAGCCGGGGGTCGTCCACCTCCGGCCAGGCCAACAGGGTCTTGCCGCCGCGCTCCAGGTAGAGCGTCAGCTCCCCGTCGACCAGCACCACCAGCGAGCCCGCCTTGCGCCCGGGCTTGTGCGCGGACCCGGCCGGCGGCTCGGGCCACGACAGGGCCGCGCCGTAGGCGGAGGCCGGATCGGCCGCCGCCAGCACCACCGCCGCCAGCGGGGCCGGGTGCCGCTCGGCGGCCCGCAGCCGGTCCACCGCGCCGTCCATCGCGAACTGCGCCGCCCCCAGCCCCTCCACCACGTAGCCGCGGCGGGCCTGCCCGCTGTCCTCGAAGGCCGACAGGATCCGGTAGACCGCGCTGAAGCCGCCCTCCACCCCCTCGGCGGCGACCGCGCCCCGGGTCACCACCCCGTGCCGGTCCAGCAGGGTCCGGGCCAGGGCGTGCGCCCGATGGGTCGGATCGGCCGCGCGGGCGGGCAGCAGGGACCACCGCCCCGAGACGGTCGGCGGACCGGTGCGCGAGACCTGGGCGCCGAGCGTGCCGTAGCGCCCGCGCGGCACGGTCCGCCGGGCCCGGTGGGCCGTCGCGCCCGCCGTCCGGCCCGAGCCCAGCAGGGCGCGCAGCGGCGCCAGGGTGTCGTTGGTCAGCCGCCCCGACCAGGCCAGGTCCCACAGCGCCTCGGAGAGCTGTAGGTCGCTCGCCTCGGGGTGCCGCCCGCGCACCGTCTCGGCGATCTGCCGGAAGAACAGGCCGTACCCGCCGGACAGGGCGTCCAGGACGCCCTGGTGCAGGGGAGAGGGCTCCAGCGGGTGCGGTGGCGGCAGCAGCAGCGGGGCCGCGTCCGCGATGTAGAGGGAGACCCAGCCGTCCTTGCCGGGCAGCGCTCCGGCGCCCGCCCAGACCACCTCGCCGCTGGTGGTCAGCTCGTCCAGCAGGGCCGGGGAGAAGCCGCTGACCCGCGACGGCAGGATCAGCCGCTCCAGCGCCGACGCCGGGACCGGAGCGCCCTGGAGCTGCTCCACCGCCCGGGCCAGCCCGTCGATGCCGCGCAGCGCGCCGCCCAGGTGCTGCCACTGGGGCAGGAAGGTGGCCAAGGAGGTCGGCGGGACCGGCTCCAGCTCCTGGCGCAGCGCCGCCAGGGACCGGCGGCGCAGCCTGCGCAGCACGGTCGCGTCGCACCACTCCTGGCCGATGCCCGCCGGATGGAACTCGCCCTGCACCACCCGGCCCGCCGCCGCGAGCCGGTGCAGGGCGCCGTCGGCCGTGGCCGTGCCCAGGCCGAAGCGGGCGGCGACCGCCGCCGTGGTGAACGGGCCGTGCGTACGGGCGTAGCGGGCCAGGAGGTCGCCGAGCGGGTCCTTGACCGGCTCGGTGAACGCCTCGGGCACCCCGACCGGCAGGGCGGTCCCCAGCGCGTCGCGCAGCCGCCCGGCGTCCTCGATCGAGGCCCAGTGCTCCGCGCCGCCGATCCGCACCCCGATCACCCGGCGCGCCCGCTCCAGGGACCGCGCCCAGGCCGGGTCGGCGCCCCGCTCGGCCAGCTCCGCCTCCGTCAGCGGGCCCAGCAGCCGCAGCAGGTCGGCCACCGACTCCGCGTCCCGGGCCCGCCGGTCCTCGGTCAGCCACCGCAACTCCCGCTCCAGCTCCGCCAGGACCTCCGCGTCCAGCAGCTCGCGCAGCTCCGCCTGGCCGAGCAGCTCGGCCAGCAGCCGGGAGTCCAGGGACAGCGCGGCCGCCCTGCGCTCGGCCAGCGGCGAGTCCCCCTCGTAGAGGAACTGGGCGACGTAACCGAAGAGCAGGGACCGGGCGAAGGGCGACGGCTCGGCCGTGGTGACCTCCACCAGGCGGACCCGGCGGGCTTCGACGTCCCCCATCAGCTCGGTCAGGCCGGGCACGTCGAAGACGTCCTGGAGGCACTCGCGCACGGCCTCCAGGACGATCGGGAACGAACCGAACTCGGAGGCGACCTGGAGCAGTTGGGAGGCCCGCTGACGCTGTTGCCACAGCGGGGTGCGCTTGCCGGGATTGCGCCGCGGCAGCAGCAGGGCGCGCGCCGCGCACTCGCGGAACCGGGAGGCGAACAGCGCCGAACCGCCCACCTGATCGGTGACGATGCCCTGGACCTCGCCCTGGTCGAAGGTCACGTCGGCCGCGCCCAGCGGGGCCTTCTCGTCGTCGAACTCGAAGGCGGTGGCGGCGCCCGCCGGGGCCGGGTCGTGGTCCAGCAGGTCGAGCGGCTCGCCGCCCAGGCCCAGCAGGTCGGCGTCGGGCAGGCGCAGCACGATCCCGTCGTCGGCGTGCATGACCTGCGCGTCCATGCCGTAGCGCTCGGCGAGGCGGGCGCCGAGCGCGAGCGCCCACGGCGCGTGCACCTGCGCGCCGAAGGGGGAGTGCACCACCACCCGCCAGTCGCCCAGCTCGTCGCGGAACCGCTCGACCACGATGGTCCGGTCGTCGGGCACGTGACCGCACGCCTCGCGCTGCTCGGCCAGGTACGCCAGGACGTTGTCGGCGGCCCAGGCGTCCAGCCCGGCGGCCAACAGGCGCAGCCGCCCGTCCGCCTCGGACAGGGCGCCGACCTCGCGGACGAACGCGCCCACCGCGCGGCCGAGCTCCAGCGGGCGGCCCAACTGGTCGCCCTTCCAGAACGGCAACCGCCCGGGCACCCCGGGCGCCGGGGTCACCAGCACCCGGTCCCGGGTGATGTCCTCGATCCGCCACGAAGTGGTGCCCAGGGTGAAGACGTCGCCCACCCGGGACTCGTAGACCATCTCCTCGTCCAGCTCGCCGACCCGGCCGCCGCCCTTCTTCGGGTCGGAGCCCACCAGGAAGACGCCGAAGAGGCCGCGGTCCGGGATCGTGCCGCCCGAGGTGACCGCGAGGCGCTGGGCCCCCGGCCGGCCCGTGACCGTACCGGCCACGCGGTCCCACACCACGCGCGGCCGCAGCTCCGCGAACGCGTCCGACGGATAGCGCCCGGCCAGCATGTCCAGCACCGCGGTGAACGCCGACTCCGGCAGGGCCGCGAAGGACGCCGCCCGGCGCACCAGGGCCAGCAGGTCGTCCACCTGCCAGGTGTCCATGGAGACCATCGCGACCAGCTGCTGCGCCAGTACGTCGAGCGGATTGGCGGGGACGCGCAGGGACTCGATGGCCCCGACGCGCATCCGCTCGGTGACCACGGCCGCCTGCACCAGGTCGCCGCGGTACTTGGGGAACACCACGCCGGTGGAGACCGCGCCCACCTGGTGCCCGGCCCGGCCCACGCGCTGCAGCCCGGAGGCCACCGACGGCGGCGACTCCACCTGCACCACCAGGTCCACCGCGCCCATGTCGATGCCCAGTTCGAGACTGGATGTGGCGACGACGGCGGGCAGCCGGCCCGCCTTGAGGTCCTCCTCGACCAGGGCCCGCTGCTCCTTGGACACCGAACCGTGGTGGGCGCGGGCGAGCAGCGGCGGGGCGCCGTGCGCCGCGCCCGACTGGGCCATCACCTCGGCCGGGGGAGCGCCCGCGGGCAGCGGCTCGCCCATCGCCCGTTCGTAGGCGATCTCATTGAGCCGGTTGCACAAGCGCTCCGCGAGGCGGCGGGAGTTGGCGAAGACGATCGTGGACCGGTGGGCCTGCACCAGGTCCGCGATCCGCTCCTCCACATGCGGCCAGATCGAGGGCTTGTCCCCGCCCTCCTTGCCCTCGGTGGCGGGCGAGCCGCCCAACTCGCCCATGTCCTGCACCGGGACGACCACCGACAGGTCGAACTCCTTGGTGGAGGGCGGCTGGACGATCTCCACCCTGCCGCGCGGCGCCAGATAGCGGGCCACCTCGTCCACCGGACGGACCGTCGCCGACAGTCCGATCCGACGAGCCGGCCGGGGCAGCAGCTCGTCGAGCCGCTCCAGGGAGAGCGCCAGGTGGGCGCCGCGCTTGGTCGCGGCCACCGCGTGCACCTCGTCGAGGATCACCGTCTCGATCCCGGTCAGGGCCTCGCGGGCGGCCGAGGTCAGCATCAGGAAGAGGGACTCGGGGGTGGTGATGAGGATGTCCGGGGGACGGGTCGCCAGCGCCCGGCGCTCGGCGGGCGGGGTGTCCCCGGAACGGATCCCGACCCGGATGTCGGGCTCGGGCAGACCGAGACGCAGCGCTTCCTGCCGGATGCCGGTCAGCGGGCTGCGCAGATTGCGCTCCACGTCCACCGCGAGGGCCTTCAGCGGCGATACGTACAAAACCCGGCACCGCTTCTTCGGCTCGGCGGGCGGCGCCACGGCCGCCAACCGGTCCAGCGCCGCGAGGAAGGCGGCCAGCGTCTTGCCGGAGCCGGTGGGCGCCACGACGAGGACGTCCGAGCCCTCCCCGATGGCCCGCCAGGCGCCCTCCTGCGCGGCGGTGGGCGTACGGAAGGCCCCCGTGAACCAGGAGCGGGTCGCGGGGGAGAACGCGTCGAGCGCGGAGCCGGCCATGCCCCCATCGTGCACCCCGCCACCGACAACGGCCCGGACCTGCGCGGACGTCCCGCGGGCGGGGGCGCAGAATGGAGGAATGGCAGCGGTGGAGGGTGCGGGGCGCGCGGCGCGCGGGACCGGTGAGTGGGCCCGGCACTGGCAGTACGCCGAGCTGCCCGGCCTGGACCTGCTGCGCGCCCACTACGTGCGCCACACCTTCCCGCGGCACGCCCACGACGGGTACGTCATCGCGGCCGTCACCCACGGCGTCGAGGAGATCGGGCTGCCCGGCGGCGTGCTGCGGGCCGGCCCCGGCAGCGTGGTCCTGATCAACCCCGAGGTCCCGCACTCCGCGCGCGCCGGTGTCCCCGAGGGCTGGGGCTACGCCACCCTCTACCCCTCGCGGGAGCTGATCGCGCAGGTGGCCGAGGAGAGCGGCGCGCCCCGCGGCACGCCCGGCTTCGCCCCGGACCTGGTCATGGACGCGCAGGCGGCGCGGATGATCGCCGAGGTGCACCGGGGCGCCGAGGAGGGAAACCCGCTCGCCGCCGACACCCTGCTGCGGGGCGTGGTGGCGCGGATGCTGCAACGGCACGCGGGCCCCCTGCCGGCCCGCCGGATCGCCGCCGCGGGCGCCGCCGACGCCGAGCGGGCCAGGGACGTGCTGGAGGCGCGGATGTGCGAACCGCCCTCGCTGGAACAGCTCGCGGACGAGCTCGGCACCCGCCCCTTCGCCCTGCTGCGCGCCTTCCGCGAGCGGTACGGGATGCCCCCGCACACCTGGCTGACGGACGCCCGGGTGCGGCGGGCCCGGCTGCTGCTGGAGGCGGGCACGCCGCCCGCCGAAGCGGCCCTCGCGGTCGGCTTCAGCGACCAGCCGCACCTGAACCGGCACTTCACCCGGATCGTGGGCGTGCCACCGGGGGCGTACCGGAGGGGCCGAACCGGCCCGGCTTGACCGGGGGCTTCGCGGCCTCGGCGCCGAGGTGGTGGCCGAGCGCGCGGTAGGCGTCGAACTGGGTGTGGTCGAACCACTGGTCGAAGGTGCTGTCCCGGGGGAACGCCTTCTCCTTGAGGGCGTACGCCAGCAGCTCGTAGGGCATGTCCGGGGTCAGATTGGCCTTGGCGAAGACGATCGTGGCGAACCGCGACGGCTTGCGGCGCCCGGGGAAGTGGACCGGCTCCGGGTACTCGATGACCCCGCGCACGACGCAGTCCGCGGAGAAGCGGGTGTTGAGCCCGGCCATCGGCTCCTCCGGTTCGATCTTGGCGGCGCTGCCGGGCACCAGCCGCAGCACCTCCGCCTGGTCGAAGGTGATCCGCACGCCCAGGTCCTCGTAGGCGAGGGTGACCGCCTCGGCGAGGGTGAGGGCCAGCGGCGGCGGATCGCCCGAGGAGTCGATCACGTACACGGTCTCGCAGCGCAGCCGCAGCAGCTCCACCAGGCCCAGGTTGTCGAAGTGCCCGCCGTCGGTGCACAGCACCATCGGGCTGGTGTCGGTGTAGCGCCCGGCCAGCTCCTGGAGCTGGTAGCGCAGCCGGCGCACCCACGGCAGCCGGGGCATCGTCCAGTCCCGGTCGTGCCGGGCGACCTCGGCCAGGTACGTCGGGTTGGGCACCCAGGTGCCCAGGCGCAGGTTGGACAGGGCGAGCAGGCGCTGGACGGCGCTGCCCTGGGTGCCCATCGCCGAGGCGAACGCGGCGCCCGACACCGCCACCGCGGACTGCACGGTGAGGTCTCGCCGGATCAGCGGGTGCGCCGTCTCCTCCATCGTGGAGGTGCGCACCCAGCCGGTGTCCGGGCCGCCCACCCAGTCGTGGGAGAAGGTGAAGGGCACCGCGGGCCGCCCCGGCGCGGTCCGGTTGCGCAGCGACATGGCCGCCGAGGCGGCGAAGATGACCTGGGGGAAGCCCTCGACCCGCTTGCCGTGCGTGCTCAGCCGGGTCGACTCGGCGTTGTAGTCGTAGGGCAGGGCGCCGATCGACCCGTCGCGCAGCACGGCCCGGCGCACGGCGAAGGCGCCGGCCAGCCGCTGCCGGTAGAAGGGGTGCAGGCTGAAGGTGGTCTGGTCGATGAGGATCCCGGTCAGCAGCAGGGCGGCCAGGAGACCGAACCGCCACCACCCGGACCAGCCGTGCGCGGAGACCGCCGACCACGACAGCAGCGAGAGGCCGAAGAAGGCGAGCAGGAGCAGCACCAGCCAGACGACGACCGCGGTGATCGGGCCGCCCCCGATCCGGGTCACGATCGACGAGGCGGACGGGGAGCGCGGGGCGGGCTCCCCGCTCGGCTTCATGTCCTTCACCTTCTTGCTCATGGCGCTGTACAACGCGCCGAGCCCGGTGCTGGCGGCCGTGAGGGCGCCCAGGACCGAGATGCCGCTGCCGCCGGTGGGCACGCCCGCCCAGTGCGCCAGCCATGCGAAGAACCAGAACACGGCGGGCAGCACCACGGCGAACACGAGGACCATCGCCGCCAGGGCGAGCGGACCGCGCGTGACGGTGCGGACCCAGGCGGGTCGGGAACTCCCGCGGCGCGCCACGACCAGGGAGGACCCTGCCGAGACGACGGCCGAGAGCCCGACCAGGGCGAGGACGGGGTACAGGACCCGGGGGTGAGGTGCGAAGCCGGGGAAGCGCGCCTCGCGCGCCGGGCGCAGCACCGTCAGGTCGGTGAAGGGGACCATCTCGTAGAAGGCCCCCAGGATCACCCCGGCCACCACGAACGCGAGGCACAGCATCCCCAGGGACACTCCGAGGCCGCGCAGGATCACCCCCGCGGCCAGCAGCTTCTCGCGGGGGCTGTCCGCGAGGTACTTGGCGTGGCGGCGGATGTGGTCCTCTTCGGGGCTGCCCGGCGCGAACACGTCCCGCGCGGTGGCGAGCGGGGCCGACCGGTGCCCCGGCGGCGCCACGGGCGGGGGCATCAGGGCCAGCTGGAACGCGCCGGCCGCGTACCCGCCGCCGGACACCGAGACCAGGTAGCGGGCCCGCCCCAGCACCCCGCCCTCGCGCAGCGCCTGGAGGGCGCCCAGGGTGACCGCCGCGGACCGGATCCCGCCGCCGGACACGCAGATGCCGACGGCCGCCGGCTCCCGGCCGGGCGGCTGGTAGGCGCGGGTGCGCCAGCGGGCGAGCGCGCTGTCCCGCGGGGCGGCGGCCGTGGCGGTGCCGGCCCAGTCGCGCACCGCCGTGGTCGCGTGCGGGGCCACCGGGGCCGCGATGATGTCCGGGTCGGCCCACCGCTCGGAGCCGTCGGCGAGCCGGTGGGCCTCCTGGACCCGGGCCGGCTTGTCGCACGGCGGGGCGTTGGCGACCCGGACCCGGAGCAGGGCGATGCGGGCGAGGAGGGTGAGCCCGATCCATCCGGCGGCGCCGGCGAGGGGGAGGGCGAGCGACCACTTGAGCAGGGAGAACATCGCCGCCCCGGCCAGGTCGCCGTCCTGGCCGGCGGCCAGCCCGTCCAGCGCGCGGTACTCGAAGACGTTCTCGCCGAGGTCCGCCGCGGCCATGACCAGGGTGGCGCCCAGGCCCCGGACCGCGAACCGGCGGGACACCTGGCGGTGGAGGAAGCAGCTGCCGAGGCCGAAGAGGGCGAGCAGGAGCAGGGTGTACGCGGGCACGAAGAAGAGCGTGTCCAGGCGCAGGGCCTCGTACTGCGCCTGCAGCCGCTCCTTGTACGGGGGGCACCGCAGCTGCGGATCGCAGACGAGGGGGTAGGCCTTCTCCCAGCGGCCCGCGAGCTGGAGCGCGA
Source organism: Streptomyces sp. NPDC098789 (assembly GCF_044759975.1). Classification (NCBI taxonomy): domain Bacteria; kingdom Bacillati; phylum Actinomycetota; class Actinomycetes; order Kitasatosporales; family Streptomycetaceae; genus Streptomyces; species Streptomyces sp. NPDC098789. The sequence continues at coordinate 159,199 of NZ_JBIWAJ010000018.1, read as the reverse complement.
TCTCGCCGGGCACGTTCCGGGGATGTCGTGCGTGGTACAGCGCGAAGAGGGAGCCGGCGGCGATCAGCGCGGCGAAGCTCAGGAGGGGGGCCCAACGGGCGTGCGAAGGACGTTCAACCGGCACGGTGCGAACACGCTTCATATACTCACCGTAGCGAAATGATCACTAAGGGTGGTGGTGTGTCGCCGTGTCGGGGGCGACCGCCGCAAGAACGTACAAGACCGGGCCGCGGGCGCCCGCATAGCTTCGCCGGGTGAGAGAGCAACAGGCAGTGGACGTGGAACCGGCCGGGACGACGGCCGACGGGGCCGGTGGGGCCCATGGGGTCGAGGGGAGCGGCCGGGCCGGTCGCCGGGCCGTCGTACGGGACGCGCTCGGTGTCGGCGTGGCCGTCGGGCTGTCCGGCTTCGCCTTCGGGGTGACCGCCGCCGGAGCCGGGATCAGCACCGCGCAGGCCTGCGTGCTGAGCCTGCTCGTCTTCACCGGGGCCTCGCAGTTCGCCCTGGTCGGAGCCTTGGCGGCGGGCACCAATCCGTTCATGGCCGCGGCCGGCGCCTTCTTCCTCGGGACCCGCAACGCCTTCTACGGGCTGCGGTTGTCCCCGATCCTGGAGCTGCCCCGCGCGCTGCGGCCGCTGGCCGCCCACTGGGTCATCGACGAGACCACCGCCGTCACCCTGGCGCAGCGGGGCCGGGCCCACGCCCGCCTCGGCTTCACCGTCACCGGGCTCACCCTCTTCGTGCTGTGGAACCTCACCACCCTGCTGGGGGCGCTGGGCGCGGAGGCCATCGGGGACACCGCCGCCTGGGGCCTGGACGCGGCCGGCCCCGCCGTCTTCCTCGCCCTGCTCGCCCCGATGCTGCGCAGCGCCACCGAGCGGGCCGTGGCCCTGCTCGCCCTGGTGCTCGGGCTCGGCTTCCTGCCGGTGCTGCCGGCCGGGGTGCCGGTGCTGCTGGCCGCGCTCGCCGCGCCGGCCGTGCTCTTCCTCAGCGGCCGCCGGATGAAGGGACCCCGCTCGTGAACGTCTGGATCGCCATCGGGCTGACCGTGCTCGGGTGCTACGCCGTCAAGCTCGTCGGGCTGCTGGTGCCGGCCGGGGCGCTGGAGCGGCCCCTGGTGCGGCGGCTGTCCGCGCTGGTTCCCGTCGCGCTGCTGGCCGCGCTCACCGCGCAGCAGACCTTCAGCACCGGCTCCGCGCTGGTCGTCGACGCCCGGGCCGCCGGGCTGGTGGCGGCGGGGGTCGCGCTGCTGCTGCGGGCTCCGTTCCTGGTGGTGGTCGCGGTCGCCGTCCTCGTCACGGCGGGGGTGCGGGCGCTGGGCGGCTGATCCGTCAGGCGCTGCCCAGCGGGCGGCCGTGGGCGCGCAGCGTCAGCAGTGCCTCCAGCGTCGCGATCGGGCGCCGCTCCAGGGTGCTCCCGGGGGCCCAGGCCCGTCGGCGGACCGGCCAGCCGCCGTCCTCCTGCTGCTCGGAGGCGAGGAAGTCCAGCGAGCGCGCGGTCTCCTCGTCGGTGAACCAGCCGCGCGCCAGCGATGCGGGGCGGCGGGCGTAGTCGTGCGGGAAGAGGTGCTCGCCGGGCGCGTAGCCGGGGCCGACCGGGAACTCGGCGCGCCGCCCGGGGTCGAGGACGACCAGGCCCTGCTCGCGCACCAGCCGGCCCAGCCGATCGGCGGCCGCCGCGGCCCGGGGCCGGTCCGGGGTGCCGTCCAGGAAGGCGACGGCGCCCTGGATCTCGTACGGGTGGGAGCGGCGCAGGGTCTCGATCCGGTCCCAGCAGAAGTCCGTGGCGCGGAACAGCCAGGCGTGCCAGATCCGGTTGCGGTGGAGCAGGCCCACCACCGGGCCGGTGACCTGCAGCTCGCCCGGCGGGTCGTCCTGTACGGGGTGGTAGGGCGCCGACGGGTAGTCGCGCGGGGCGGGGAGGACCACCGGGAGGGCGCCCTCCGCCGTGGAGACCCCGCTCAGGTGGCGGCACAGCTGCTCGATCCGCCGCCCCGAGCAGCGGCCGAGGCCGTCCAGGACGCGCAGGGCGTGCACGGTGTGCAGCGGCTGGCTGTGCGGGCCGCGCAGGTCCGGGTCGAGGGCGTGCCCGTAGCCGCCGTCGCCGTTGAGGTAGGAGCCGAGGGCGGTGTCCACCGGGTCGGCGTCGCCGCCGAGGAAGTGGAACGCGAACCGCCGCTGCTCCAGCACCCGCGCGGTGAGCCAGATGAACCGCTCGGCGCGGGCGAGCGGTGCTGTGTCGTCTCCAGCCATGGCCATGGAGGAACCGTAGGACCGGGCGGGGGGTGCGGGCGGCGGGAACGGCCCGGGTGCACCCTTGGGGGCGGGATACTGGACCCATGCGGTTGACGATTTTCTGGGAACGGATGGCGGAGCACTTCGGGGCGGGCTACGCGGAGTCCTTCGCGCGCGATCACGTGATGGCCGAGCTGGGCGGGCGCACGGTGATCCAGGCGCTGGACGCCGGCTGGGAGACCAAGGACGTGTGGCGGGCGGTCTGTTCGGCGATGGACGTGCCCGCGACGCTGCGCTGACGGGGGCGGTGGCCGAGCGATTGCTGGCGGTACGGGAGACTTGTCCGTGTGGCAGTCACCGACCAGGACCCGTCCGGCACCGATCCGATCACTGCGCCCTCCCCGGCCGCGGCGCCCGAGGGGCGTCCGCCCGCCGGTGGGCCGCCGGACGCCGGGGGCGGCGCGGCGCGCGAGCGGATGCCGCGCTGGCTGCCGCGCGCGGTGGTGCTCGCCTTGGCGCTCGTCGCCTGCTTCCAACTCGGCAGCTGGGCGTTCCACCAGCTCATCGGGTTCCTCGTCAACATCCTGATCGCGTTCTTCCTCGCCCTCGCGATCGAACCGGCCGTGGCCCGGATGGCGGCCCGCGGGATGCGCCGCGGGCTGGCGACCTTCCTGGTGTTCCTCGGTGTGTTCGCCGCGAGCGCCGGCTTCGTCGTCCTGCTCGGCTCGATGCTCGCCGGACAGATCGTCGACATGGTGGAGGGGTTCCCCCGCTACCTCGACTCGGTGATCGGGTCGATCAACAGCACCTTCCACACCGACCTGTCCCGGCTGGAGATCCAGGACAGCGTCCTGCACTCGGACTGGCTGCAGAAGTACGTGCAGAACAGCGCGTCCGGGGTGCTGGACGTGTCGGCGACGGTGCTCGGCGGGCTCTTCCGGCTGCTGACGGTCGGGCTCTTCGCCTTCTACTTCGCCGCCGACGGGCCGCGGCTGCGGCGCGCGCTGTGCTCCGTGCTGCCGCCCGCCAAGCAGTCGGAGGTGCTGCGCGCCTGGGAGATCGCCGTCGCCAAGACCGGCGGCTACCTGTACTCGCGGGGGTTGATGGCGCTGGTCTCCGGGATCGCGCACTACATCTGCTTCGTGGTGCTCGACGTGCCGTACGCGCCCGCGCTCGCGGTGTGGGTGGGACTGGTCTCCCAGTTCATCCCCACCATCGGCACCTACCTGGCGGGCGCGCTGCCGATGCTGATCGCCTTCACGGTCAATCCCTGGTACGCGCTGTACGTCCTCGGCTTCGTGGTGGTCTACCAGCAGTTCGAGAACTACGTGCTCCAGCCGAAGCTGACCGCGAAGACGGTCGACATCCACCCCGCGGTGGCCTTCGGTTCGGTCATCGCGGGGACGGCCCTGCTCGGCGCGGTGGGCGCGCTGATCGCGATCCCGGCCGTCGCGACCCTGCAGGCCTTCCTCGGCGCGTACGTGCGGCGGTACGCGGTGGTGCACGAGGCCGAAGGGGGCGATGGGGGCGAGGGCGGGAGCGGCCCGGGTGACGGCGCGGCCGTCGACCCGGGCGCGGCCGTCACGGGGACGGCGTCGGGGCCTACTGCTTGGTCGCGGCGAGTACGGCGTCCACGGCCTCGGTGACGTACGCCTCGGCGGCGGCCTTGCTGACGCCGAGGCCGCTGAGCACGCCCTCGCCGTCCTCCAGTTCGAGGAGGGCGAGCAGGATGTGCTCGGTGCCGACGTAGTTGTGGCCCAGGCGCAGGGCCTCGCGGAAGGTGAGCTCCAGGGACTTCTTGGCGTTCGCGTCGAAGGGGATGAGGTCGGGGATCTCCGCCACGGCGGGCGGCAGGACGGCGGTGGCGGCGGCCCGGACGGCGTCCGGGGCGATGCCCTGGGCGCCCAGCGCGAGGGCGGCGAGGCCCTCGGGTTCGGCGAGCAGGCCGAGGACGAGGTGCGCGGGGCTGATCTCGGCGCCGCCCGCCTTGCGGGCCTCGCTCTGGGAGCCGACCACGACGCCCCGGGCGCGCGGGGTGAAGCGGGAGAAGCCCTGGCTGGCGTCGAGGTCCCCGTCGCCCTTGGGGACGAAGCGCTTCTGGGCGGCCTGTCGGGTGACGCCCATGCTGCGGCCGATGTCGGTCCAGGAGGCGCCCGAGCGGCGGGCCTGGTCGACGAAGTGGCCGATGAGGTGGTCGGCGACGTCACCGAGGTGCTCGGCGACGACGACCGCTCCGCTGAGCTGGTCCAGGGCGTCGGGGTGGGACTGCTTGATGCCCGCGATGAGGTCGTCGAGGCGGACCGGGTTGGTCATGCGCGCGGGGGCCGCAGGGTCTGCGGAGCCCGCCGGAGGGTTCGTCGGGTTCGTCATAAGTGCAACCGTAGGTTGACAGTCAGCGGGGTGTCAACCCTGGGTTGTCAGTCGTGTCGAACATTGCTCGAACCGCCGCGGTGGCCGCACACTCGGACCCAAGGGGCGTGATTCGGGGGGTAGTTGTGTGGATCTTCTTCTTCGTCGCCGCGGCCGTGCCGCTGCTGGGGGCGGTCCTGTGGCGGGTCCGCGCGTCCCGGGAGCTCTATCCGCCCGTCGACCACGAGGCGCTCACCCTGTACGAGGCCGCGTACCTGCGCGGCGGCGCGCCGGCCGTGGCCGACGTGGCGCTGGTCTCCCTCTACCTGACGGGGCGGCTGGAGGTGCGCGAGCGGCGGCTGGTCCCGGTGGGCGGGCCGCCGGTGCGGGACCCGGTGCAGGTGGCGGCGTACGGGAGCGCGGGCGCCGAGGGGCGGGGCGAGCCGGCCCTGGAGGTCCGGCGGAAGGTCTCCTTCTGTCCGCCCGTGCGCCGGGTCGAGGAGGTGCTGGCCGGGCGCGGCCTGGTGCCCGACGGGAAGCGCCTGGCCTCGCTCGGGCGGGTGAACGACGCCGTCGGCGCCTTCGCCGTGCTCGCCGCCCTGCTGTGCATCGCGGCGCTGGTCGCCGACTCGATGACGGGGGAGGGCAGCGGGATCGCGCCCCTGGTCGCCTTCGGGGTGCTGGGCGTGGTGGCCGGCGTCCTCTGGTTCGTCCCGCGGCGGTTCGGGCGCATGCCCTCCGGTCACGCGACGCGGGCCGGGCTGCGCCGGCTGCGGGAGGTCGAGGAGGACCGGACCTGGCAGCCGCGGTTGGTGGCGGGGGTGCCGATCGTCGGCGCGGAGGCGGACGTACTGGCCGACGTCGCCCGGTACGGCGCCGACCGGGCTCCGGCGGCCCTGGCGCCGCTGCTGATCGCGCCGTGGCCGCAGGTCCCCGTGGTCGCGGCCGCGTCCTCCGGTTCATCGGGGTCCTCGGATTCCAGCGGGAGCAAGGGCTCCGGGGGCTGTGGCGGCGGGTGCGGGAGTGGTTGCGGGAGCGGTTGTGGCGGGGGCTGCGGGGGGTGCGGGTGCGGATAGGGGGCACCGTTTGAACGATCAAAAAGCAGGGGGGATAGCATATGAGCGCCCCCTAGCTCGAAAGATAAACTTGTGACTGTCAAAGACGACGCGTTCACCAACTGGAAGAACCGCGAGGAGATCGCGGAGTCGATGATCCCGATCATCGGGAAGCTGCACCGCGAGCGGGACGTCACCGTCCTGCTGCACAGCCGCTCCCTGGTGAACAAGTCGGTGGTCAGCATTCTCAAGATCCACCGGTTCGCGCGGCAGATAGCCGGTGAGGAGCTCTCGGTCACCGAGACGCTGCCCTTCCTGCACGCCCTCACCGCTCTCGACCTCGGCCCGTCGCAGATCGACCTCGGCATGCTCGCCGCGACCTACAAGGCCGACAGCCGCGGCCTCTCGGTCGCGGAGTTCACCGCCGAGGCCGTCGCCGGCGCCACCGGCGAGAACAAGATCGAGCGCCGCGAGGCGCGCGACGTGGTCCTCTACGGCTTCGGCCGCATCGGCCGCCTCGTGGCCCGCCTGCTGATCGAGAAGGCCGGGTCCGGCAACGGCCTGCGGCTGCGCGCCATCGTCGTCCGCGGGGGCGGTGAGGCGGACCTGGTCAAGCGCGCCTCGTTGCTGCGCCGCGACTCGATCCACGGTCAGTTCCAGGGCACGATCACCGTTGACGAGGCGAACAACAAGATCATCGCCAACGGCAACGAGATCAAGGTGATCTACGCCAACGACCCGTCGGAGATCGACTACACGGCGTACGGCATCAAGGACGCCATCCTCATCGACAACACGGGCAAGTGGCGCGACCGCGAGGGCCTGTCGAAGCACCTGCGCCCCGGCATCGACAAGGTCGTGCTGACGGCTCCGGGCAAGGGCGACGTCCCCAACATCGTCCACGGCGTCAACCACGACACGATCAAGCCGGACGAGCAGATCCTGTCCTGCGCCTCCTGCACCACCAACGCGATCGTCCCGCCGCTGAAGGCGATGGCGGACGAGTACGGCGTCCTGCGCGGCCACGTGGAGACCGTCCACTCGTTCACCAACGACCAGAACCTGCTGGACAACTACCACAGCGCCGACCGCCGTGGCCGTTCCGCGCCGCTCAACATGGTCATGACCGAGACCGGTGCCGCCTCGGCCGTCGCGAAGGCGCTGCCCGACCTCAAGGCGCCGATCAGCGGCAGCTCGATCCGGGTTCCGGTGCCGGACGTCTCGATCGCCATCCTCAGCCTGCGGCTCGGCCGCGAGACCACCCGCGAGGAGGTCCTCGACTACCTGCGGGACGTCTCGCTGACCTCGCCGCTGAAGCGCCAGATCGACTTCACCACCGCCCCCGACGCGGTCTCCAGCGACTTCATCGGCTCGCGGCACGCCTCGATCGTCGACGCGGGCGCCACCAAGGTCGACGGCGACAACGCGATCCTCTACCTCTGGTACGACAACGAGTTCGGCTACTCGTGCCAGGTCATCCGGGTCGTCCAGTACGTCTCCGGCGTGGAGTACCCGACCTACCCGGCTCCGGCGGTCTGATCCGTCGGTCTGCGGTCCGAGCCGGCGGTCTGATCTGGTGGTCGGAATCCGTCGGTCCGGTCCGTCGTCCCGCGGTTCGCGTCGTCGACGACGGCCGGTCGCGGGGCGGGGCCTTCCGTCGCCGGAAGGCCCCGCCCCGAGCCCGGTGGGTGCTCAGCAGGTCAGGTCCTTCGCCGGGAGCCTGCCCGTGGTCAGGTAGAGCGCGACGCTCTCGTCCGCGCAGGAGTCGGTGCCGTTGACGATGTGCCCCTCTCCGCCCGCGACGGTGACCATCCGGGATCCGCGCAGGGCCCGGTGCATGGCCCGGCCGCCGGCCAGGGGCGTCGCGGGGTCCCACTCGTTCTGCAGGATGAGTGCGGGGACCTCGCCCGCCACCGTCGTCCGGGGCTCGCTGCCGGGTTCCCAGAAGGCGCACGGCTTGATGCCGGACTCGAAGTCGCCGGAGAGCGGATGGCGGGCCTTGTCGCGGACCGCGTCGCGGCGGTAGCGCTCGGGGTCGCGCGGCCACGACGCGCGGGTGTCGGCGCAGAGCACGGCCCAGGCGCTCGCGGCTTCGTTGTCCGCGGGAACGTCACGGGCGGACGCCGGCGGCAGGGGGCTCGGGAGCCGCTCGGGCCCGCCGGACGGATCCGGCCCCCCGCCCTCGGCCGCCCTCTTCAACTCGGCGACCCACGCGGCCGCCCGCCGCACGTGGGAGAACTCGGCGCGCCGGGCGCGGATGGTGTCCCCGGTGAAGCGCGTCCCGTCGTGGTCGACGGGTGCGCGGTCGGCCCGGGCGACGAGGTCCCAGAAGGTCGTGCGGACCTCGGCCGGGGTGCGGCCCAGTCCGTACGTCGCGTGGCGCAGGGCGGTCCACTCGGTCCACCGCGTGAAGGCGGGCCCGGCCCGCTGCGCCATGTCCTGGAACATGCCCCGCCCGTACCGCGCGGGGTCGACCGCACTGTCCAGCACGAACCGGTCGGTCCGCCGGGGGAACATCTGCGCGTAGACGGCGCCGAGGTAGGTGCCGTAGGAGAACCCCAGGTAGGAGATCTTCTCCTCGCCCAGCACGGCACGGACGAGGTCCATGTCGCGAGCGGTGTTGCGGGTGGTGAGGTGGCGCAGCCTGTCGCCTTCCGCGGCCCGGCACTTGGCGGCCACGGTACGGGCCCACTCCACGTCCTTCGCGAAGGTCCCGGGTGCGTACGGGCGTTCCAGGTCCTGCTCTTCGGCGGTGAGGCCGCAGCCGACGGGCGAGCTGCGCCCGACGCCCCTCGGGTCGAAGCCGATGAGGTCGTACCGTCCCCTCACCTCCGCGGGGAGGTCCGCTCCCACGCTGACGGGCAGGTCCAGGCCCGGCCCGCCGGGGCCGCCGGGGTTGAGCAGCAGGACCCCGCGGCGCCCCGCCACGTCGGTCGCCTCCAGCCGGGACACCGCGATCTGTGTCGTCCTGCCCCCGGGATCGCCGTAGTCCAGCGGCACCTTGAGCGTCGCGCACGTGTAGGTGGCGGGGTGCTCCGCGTCGCAGCGTTGCCACCGCGGAGCCTGTTGCGCGTAAGGGCGCAGGGGGTCCGTGGCCGCGGGGTCGGCCGATCCGGACGCGGTCGTCGCGGGTGTGACTGCCGAAAGGAGGGCCGTCACGACGCCGACGATCATGCGGGGGGCCGTTCTCGTGTTGCGCACGGTGATGCTCGTCCTTGTCGGGGAGGGCTGCTGGGCGCCGGTCACCTGGCGGTGAGCTGCTGGTGGACGCATTGCGCGTACTGCTGGAAACCGTCGGGCCGGTAGCACTCCTGCGTTGTGTTCGCGTACCAGACGAAGAAGACGGCGACCAGGACGGACACCGCGATCGCCAGGGCCGAGGTCACCAGGCCGGTGAGCGCCTTGCCGCGGCCGACGGCGGTCCGCTCGGCCCTCGTCAGGGCGAGGACGCCCAGGACCAGGCCGACGCAGCCGAAGAGGCCGCCGATGAAGAGGACCGAGGTGCTGAGGCCGATGACGCCGAGCACCAGGGCGGCCCCGGCCGGGCCGTTGGTCGACGGCGTGCGGTGCGGCGGTCCCTGCGCGCCCTCGGTGGCGGCCTGTGTGCGTTCCTGGGTGTTCATCGAGCGTCCTCCGGTCGGCTGTTCGGGGCACGATCCTGGCTCCCGGCGGCGCGGTGGCGCATCGCGGGAAGGCGGGAGAAGCTGCTCCCCCGATCGGGGGAGGGCGTCGCCGAGCTGCCCGGTCATACTGGGGCGATCATGATCAGGGGACTCCGGCCGCTGCTGCGCGGCTCCACGTACGCAGGCATGCTGCTCGCCTATTGCGGGGCGTTGGCGAGCCTTCCGCTGCTGCCCTTCGCCTCGCTGGCGGCACTGGCGTGGCCGGCCGCTCCCTACGGCGCCCAGGTCGCCCTGGTCCTCCTGGTCTGGGCCGTACTGATCGGCTCGATCGGCCTGGTCCGCACCGTGCGGAGGGCGTTGATCGCCTTCGCCCGCGCACTCCTGCGGGTGCCGTTGCCGGCCCCCGCGGCCGGGGCGGCCGGCGCCGACCGTTGGCGCACCCCCCTCTGGCTGCTGCTGCACGTGGCGCTGGGGTGGACGGGGGCGCTGACGAGCGGCGTGCTGGTCCTCATGGGGATCTCCCTCCCCGGGGGCTGGCTGGACGCCGAGGCCGGGCTGAGCCTCTTCGGCCGGTCGCTGCGGTCCGACGGCGGATGGCGGAGCTGGCTGTTGGCGTGCTGCTGCCTCATGCTCGCGGCGGTCGTGTGCGCGGTGGTGACGGGCGCGCTGCGGTGGCTGGCGCCCCGGCTCCTCGGGCCATCGTCGGCCGAGCGGCTCGCGCTGATGGCCGAGCGGGAGCAGCGCCTCGCCGAACGCAACAGGCTGGCCCACGAGTTGCACGACTCGATCGGCCACACGCTGACCGCGACCACGATCCAGGCGGCGGTCGCGGGCGAGGTGCTCCACGCCGACCCGGAGGCGGCGCGGGCCGCCCTGCGCAGCATCGAGGAGTCGGCCAGGGCCGCGCTGGAGGACCTGGACTACGTACTGGGCGTCCTGCGCGAGGAGAGGGCGCAGACGGCGCCGACCCGGACCCTGGCCGATCTGCCCGACCTGTTCGACCGGTTGCGACACGCGGGCGCGGTCCTCGACGTGGAACTGTCCGGCGAGCCGGCCCAGGTGCAGGGGACGCTCTCCCGGGCCGCGTACCGGATCTTGCAGGAGGGCCTGACGAACGCCCTGCGGCACGGGAGCGGAGGCCCGATCGAGGTCCGGGTGGCGGCGGCCCCGGACGGGCTGGAGCTCAGCGTGGTCAACGGGGCGGGCGCGGGCGCGCGTACGGGCCCGGGCGCGGGCGCGAGTGGCTTCCGGACCTCCGGGCACGGCCTGCCCGGCCTCGCCGAGCGCGTGCGGCTGCTGCAGGGTGAGATCGAGGTCGGCCCGGACGGGCCGCGGCACTGGCGGCTGGCGGTCCGGCTGCCGGCGCGGTGCGCGGCATGACCGGCGCCGAGCCGGGTCCGGTCGAGACCGCCCCTGTCCGTAGCCCCGTCACGCTTTTGATCGCGGACGACGACGAGGTGACGCGCAGCGGTCTGCGCACCCTGCTCGCGGCGCAGCCGGGCATCTCGGTGGTCGGTGAGGCCGCCGACGGCGTCGAGGCCGTCGAGCAGGCGCGGCTGCTGCGGCCCGACGTGGTCCTGATGGACGTGCGGATGCCGCGCCGCAACGGGATCGAGGCCACCCGACAGCTCCTCGCCGAGTCGGCCCGGTCCGCTGGGAGTGCCGGGTCGGCCGGGGAGGCCGGGACTGCCGGGGCGGTCGGCCGGGTCGCCCCGCCGAAGGTCGTGATGATCACCACCTTCGAGAACGACGGCTACGTCACCGCGGCGCTCGGCGCGGGGGCCAGCGGCTTCGTGCTCAAGCGGCTGCCGGTCCGGCAGATCGCCGAGGCGGTGCGCGTGGTGGCGGCGGGCGAGGCGATCCTCTTCCCGGCGGCCCTGCGCCGGATGGTCACCGCCCGCCCGCTGGGCTCCGCCGAGGCGTTGCCGAAGGCGGCGCTGACGGAGCGGGAGGAGGAGGTGCTGCGGTCGATGGCCACCGGCCTGACCAACCCGGAGATCGCGCAGGCGCTGGGGGTGCGTCTGGAGACGGTGAAGACGCACGTCGGGAACGTGTTGACCAAGCTCGGTGCGCAGAACCGGACCCACGCCGTGGTGATCGCGTACGAATCGGGTCTGGTGGTGCCGGGGTTCACCGGCTGAGGTGCGACGCGGGACGTGGGAGCGCCACGGTCCCGGGCGGGACCGTGGGATTTTCGGGAGCCTTCCACGGCTCCGGGGTGCGCGCAATCAGGCCGAGAGGTGACTTGCGCGCGGATGCCGGGTCCCGGGCCCGCCCCTGATCGCGATCGATGTCGGCCCACGGTCGCCCGCGCGGCGACCGTCGATCATGGCCGGAACAGGGGTGTCTTCAACTCGCCTGGCCCTCTTGCCAGTTGGAGCGGCGATCTCAACAATGCGCATGACAACCGGAGGATCTTCGGTTGCATCGTCATTTCAGAGGGGAACCCCCACATGAACAAGCCTCTCGCCGGCGCGCTGCTCTCCCTGGTCCTGATGGGTGCGGCGGCGGCCCCGGCCGTGGCCTCCGCACCCCAGGAGAAGGCCGCGAAGGCCGTCACGGTCAACTACGCGGGAACGGTCGCGCTCAGCAACTGTTCCGGCTCGGTCGTCCGGACGCCCAACTCCCTCGCGAGCGACCCCGCGCTCGTGCTCTCCAACGGCCACTGCCTGGAAACCGGCTTCCCGGCCGCCGGCGAGGTCATCAAGGACCAGCCGTCCAGCCGGTCGTTCTCGCTGCTGAACGGCTCCGGTACGAAGGTCGCGACGCTGCGGGCCAGCAAGGTCTCGTACGCGACGATGACCGACACGGACATCTCCATCTACCAACTGACCAAGACCTACGCGCAGATACAGAGCCAGTACGGCATCGGCGCGCTCACCCTCAACGACGCGCACCCGACGCAGGGCGCCTCGATCAAGGTCGTCTCGGGCTACTGGAAGCGGATCTACACCTGCAACGCCGACGGGTTCGTCTACCGCCTCAAGGAGGGCGACTGGACCTGGAAGGACTCGATCCGCTACACCTCGGCCTGCAACACGATCGGCGGCACCTCCGGCTCGCCGGTGATCGACACCGCGACCGGCCGGGTCGTCGCCGTCAACAACACGGGCAACGAGGACGGCCAGCGCTGCACGGAGAACAACCCCTGCGAGGTCGACCAGAACGGCAACGTGACCGTCCGCAAGGGCATCAACTACGCGCAGGAGACCTACATCATCGTCCCCTGCATCGGCGCGGGCAGCACGATCGACCTGACCCGTCCCGGCTGCGTCCTGCCGCGGCCGTGACACCGCACGGCACCACATCGCACAGCACTGGGTAGCAGCGCCGTGCCCCCGCCCCCGCCGTCGCGCGGGGCGGGGGCACGGTGGCCGTCAGGTGCGCCGTCAGGCGCTGGCGAGGAGTTCGAGCGTGTCGATGACGCGGTGCGAGAAGCCCCACTCGTTGTCGTACCAGGCGACCACCTTGATGTGGCGGCCTTCGACCCGGGTGAGCTCCGAGTCGAAGATCGACGAGGCCGGGTTCCCGGTGATGTCGGAAGAGACCAGCGGGTCGTCCGAGTACTCCAGCACGCCCGCGAGCGGTCCGTCCGCCGCGGCGCGGTAGGCCGCCAGCACGTCCTCGCGGGTCACGTCGCGGGCGACCGTCGTGTTGAGCTCGACGATCGATCCGACCGGGACCGGGACCCGGATGGAGTCGCCCGACAGCTTGCCCGCGAGGTTCGGCAGCACCAGCCCGATCGCCTTCGCGGCGCCCGTCGTGGTCGGCACGATGTTGACCGCGGCGGCGCGGGCGCGGCGCGGGTCCCGGTGCGGACCGTCCTGCAGGTTCTGCTCCTGCGTGTAGGCGTGCACCGTCGTCATGAAACCGTGCTCGATGCCCGCGAGGTCGTCGAGCACCGAGGCCAGCGGCGCGAGCGCGTTGGTCGTGCACGAGGCGTTCGAGACGATGGTGTGCGCGGCCGGGTCGTAGGCACCGGTGTTGACCCCGAAGGCGAGCGTGACGTCGGCGCCGTCCGCCGGAGCGCTGACCAGTACCTTCCGCGCACCCGCGGTGACGTGGGCGCGGGCGGCGGTCGCCGAGGTGAAGCGGCCGGTCGCCTCCAGCACGATGTCGACGCCGAGCTTCTCCCAGGGCAGCCGCTCGGGCTCGCGCTCGGCGAGCACGGTGATCCGGCGGCCGTCGACGACGAGGTCGTCCCCGTCGACCCGCACCGGGCGGCCGAGCCGGCCCGAGGTCGTGTCGAAGGCGAGCAGGCGCGCGAGGGCGGCGGGCTCCGTGAGGTCGTTGACGGCGACGACCTCCAGGTCGCTGTCGCGTTCGAGCAGGGCGCGCAGCACGTTGCGTCCGATGCGGCCGAATCCGTTGATGGCGATGCGAGTCATGAGTATCCGTGTCCCTTCGGTTCCCCTCCAGGTTCGCGCCCCGCGCCCGCGCGTGACAGCGGCGAGATCGCCACGGTCCGCAAGGATCGCGCCACACGCCACACGCCACACGCCACACGCCACACGCCACACGCCACACGCCACGAGTCGAGGGTCGAGCGCCACGCGCCCGTCGTGCCCGGCTACTCGCCCCGGGCGAAGGTGCGCCGGTACTCGCTCGGCGTGGTGCGCAGGATGCGCTGGAAGTGCAGCCGGAGGTTCGCGCCGGTGCCGAGGCCGACGTCCGCGGCGATCTGCTCGACGGCCCGCTCCGAGCGTTCCAACAGCTCGCGGGCCACGTCGATGCGGGCCCGCATCACCCACTGCATCGGGGTGTACCCGGTGTCCTGCGCGAAGCGCCGCGAGAAGGTGCGCGGCGACACGGCCGCGTGCTGGGCCAGCACCTCCAGGGTGAGCGGTTCGCCGAGCCGGTGCAGCGCCCACTCGCGGGTGGCGGCGAACCGCTCGCCGAGCGACTCGGGCACGCTGCGCGGGACGTACTGCGCCTGACCGCCGCTGCGGTAGGGGGCCGCGACCAGGCGCCGGGCCGTGTGGTTCGACGCGGCCACCCCGAGGTCGCCGCGCAGGATGTGCAGGCACAGGTCGATGCCCGAGGCCGCTCCGGCCGAGGTCAGCACGCTGCCCTCGTCGACGAACAGGACGTTCTCGTCGACCCGCACCAAGGGCCACTTCGCCGCGAGCGCCCGCGCGTAGTGCCAGTGCGTGGTGGCGCGCTTCCCGTCGAGCAGCCCGGTGGCGGCGAGGGCGAAGGCACCGGTCGAGATGGCCGCGAGGCGCGCGCCCCGGTCGTGGGCGGCGACCAGCGCGTCCACGACGGCCCGCGGCGGGTCGTCGCGGTCGGGGAACCGGTAGCCGGGGACGAAGACGATGTCGGCCCACGCGAGCGCGTCGAGGCCGTGGGCGACGGCGTACGACAGTCCGTCGCCGCCCGCCACGAGACCGGGCGCCGCTCCGCAGACCCGCACCTCGTAGGGCATGCTCGCGCGGGTCGTGAACACCTGCGCGGGAATGCCGACGTCGAGGGGCTTGGCCCCTTCGAGCACCAGGACGGCGACGCGGTGCGGGTGGTGATCGGCGGGTACGGACGCGGGCGCGGGCACGGCACGAGCGTACGCGGGGGAGCGCGGCGCCCCGGTCGGCCGGGGGCGCGGCGAATATTCGGTGCCGTGCCGGCCGGCCCGGGCGCAGAATCGCTGCATGACGGACATGCGCGCGTTCCGGGAAGCGGTCGGCCACTGGGCGGCGGGGGGCTCCGGCGATCCGGCGGGCGAACTGGCCGCGGAGCTGGGGCTGCGCACGGCCGTGCTGCTGGAGGGGCCGAGCGACCTGGAGGCCGTCGAGGTGCTGGCCGCCCGGCGCGGCCGGGACCTGGCCGCCGAGGGTGTGTGCGTCGTGGCGATGGGCGGGGCGATGAGCATCGCCCGCTACGCGGGCCTGCTCGGACCGCCCGGGCTCGGGCTGCGCCTGCGGGGCCTGTGCGACGAGGGCGAGCAGGGGTTCTACGACCGCGGTCTGGAGCGGGCCGGGGCGCCGCGCCGGGGCTTCTTCGTGTGCGTGGCGGACCTGGAGGACGAACTCATCCGTGCGCTGGGCGCGCCGAGGGTGGAGGAGATCATCCGGGAGGAGGGGGAGCTGCGGCCCTGGCAGACCTTCCTGCGCCAGCCCGCGCAGCTCGGGCGCTCCCGCGAGCGGCAGTTGCGGCGCTTCCTCGGCACGAAGCAGGGCCGCAAGATCCGCTACGGCCGCCTGCTGGCCGAGACGCTGGACCCCGCACGGGTCCCGGTCCCGCTCGACGACCTCGTCAGGAGCCTGTGAGTCTGTGAGCCTGCGGGGCTGTGACGCGAACGGGCCGGGTCGGCGGGGGCGCGCCTACTGGGCGGCCGAGCGGCAGGCGGTGACCGCGGTCGCGTGGGTCACGTTGCTCTCGGCGAGGCCCGCCACGCACTCGTCGCTGGCACCGCTCAGACCGACGTAACACGCGGCGCGGACGGCTTCCGGAGCCTCACCGCCCCGCAGCTCCCGCTCTACTTGGTTGATGCAGCGGTTGACGTCCGCGTGGGCGGCGGGGGCCGTGAGGGCCGCGCCGCCGAAGGCGAGGGTCAGGCCGGTGAGAACGCTCGCGATTCGGGTCGACGTGCGCATGGGACGCACCTGCTCTCCGGGATCGGTCGGCGCGCGACCCGGGAATTCGGGATCGATCCGGGATCCGGGATCCGGACGTGCCGGGGCCGCGTGGAACGGGCGCCGAGCGCATGCGGCCGACACGTCGCCGCACGGCTCCGGTCCCCGCACCGGACGGCTCGGCAGGGCATTTCCTCCTTCCTCCGACGCTAGAGCAGCCGCCTGGGGCCCGCACCCGGTGGGGTCGGCGTGGGGGTCGGCGTGGCGCGCTTGACAGGGAAATCGAACATCCATTCTGATTGGTTATCCACAGGCGCGGCGGGCGTGGAGGCGCGTTGTCAGTGGCAGGCGTTAGCGTCAATGGCGTGAAGCGATCGACTCAAGCAAATCGGGTGGAACCCATGGCAGGCACCGACCGTGAGAAGGCGCTCGACGCAGCGCTCGCGCAGATTGAACGGCAGTTCGGCAAGGGCGCGGTCATGCGTCTTGGCGACAAGCCGAATGACCCCATCGACGTCATCCCCACCGGGTCGACCGCGCTGGACATCGCCCTCGGTGTCGGCGGGCTGCCGCGCGGCCGCGTGGTGGAGGTGTACGGGCCGGAGTCCTCCGGTAAGACGACCCTGACCCTGCACGCCGTGGCCAACGCGCAGAAGGCCGGCGGTACCGTCGCCTTCGTCGACGCCGAGCACGCGCTCGACCCCGAGTACGCGAAGGCCCTGGGCGTCGACACCGACAACCTCATCCTGTCCCAGCCGGACACCGGTGAGCAGGCGCTGGAGATCGTGGACATGCTGGTCCGCTCCGGCGCCCTCGACCTCATCGTCATCGACTCCGTCGCGGCGCTCGTGCCGCGTGCGGAGATCGAGGGTGAGATGGGCGACTCGCACGTGGGTCTGCAGGCCCGCCTGATGAGCCAGGCCCTCCGCAAGATCACCGGTGCGCTCAGCCAGTCCAAGACCACCGCGATCTTCATCAACCAGCTCCGCGAGAAGATCGGTGTGATGTTCGGCTCGCCGGAGACCACCACCGGTGGTCGCGCGCTGAAGTTCTACGCCTCGGTGCGTCTGGACATCCGCCGGATCGAGACCCTCAAGGACGGCACGGACGCGGTCGGCAACCGCACCCGCGTCAAGGTCGTCAAGAACAAGGTCGCGCCGCCCTTCAAGCAGGCCGAGTTCGACATCCTCTACGGCCACGGGATCAGCCGCGAGGGCGGTCTGATCGACATGGGCGTGGAGCACGGCTTCGTCCGCAAGGCCGGTGCCTGGTACACGTACGAGGGCGACCAGCTCGGCCAGGGCAAGGAGAACGCGCGCAAGTTCCTGTGCGACAACCCCGACCTCTCCGACGAGATCGAGAAGAAGATCAAGGAGAAGCTGGGCGTGGGCATCCGCAAGGCGCCCGGAGCCGAACCGGGTCCGGATGCGGCGGGCGGCGCTGCGGCGGCCGATGACGCGGCCAAGTCCGTCCCGGCCCCGGCGACGAAGGCCAAGGCGGCCAAGGCCGCCGTAGCCAAGAGCTGACCGTGCGGGAGCAGAGCGGGGCGGGCGGTTCCGGCGCGCCGCGAGCCGAGCGGGGACTGCCGCCCCAGAGCCCCGAAGAGCAGGCGCGGGCGATCTGCCTGCGCCTGCTCACCGGGTCACCGCGCACGCGGAAACAGCTCGCGGACGCACTGGCCAAGCGGGACATCCCCGAGGAGGTGTCGCAGGAGGTCCTCTCCCGTTTCGAGGAGGTGGGCCTGATCGACGACGCCGCCTTCGCCGGGGCGTGGGTCGAGTCCCGGCACCACAGCCGCGGCCTCGCCCGCCGGGCACTCGCCCGCGAGCTGCGCACCAAGGGCGTCCACGCGACCCTGGTGGACGAGGCCCTGGAGCAGCTCGACCCCGAGCAGGAGGAGCGGACCGCCCGGGAGCTGGTGGACCGCAAGCTGCGCGTGACCCGGGGTCTGGAGCGGGACAAGCGGATCCGCCGCCTCGCCGGGATGCTGGCCCGCAAGGGCTACGGGGAGGGTCTCGCCCTCCGGGTGGTGCGGCGCGCGCTCGAAGAGGAGGGCGAGGACACGGAAGACCTCGGCGGCCCGGAGTACCGGGCGTTCTGAACCGGGCGCGCCGACCCTCGGGGCGGGGTGGGGGTAGCCCCCGGGGCAGTGCGCCGGGGTGCTCCACTGCTCAACAGGGGTCCTGAGCAGCAGAGTTGCCCGCATGATGCTGCGTTACGCCCTGCAGAGCGTCCGGGACCGCAAAGCCGGTTTCCTCGGAGCCTTCGTCGCCCTCCTGTGCGCGGCGGCCCTCGTCACCGCCTGCGGCACCCTCCTCGAAACGGGCCTGCGCGGTGTGGTCGCCACCGAGCGCTACGCCGGCGCTCCGGTGGTCGTCTCCGCCGACCAGGACGTGCACGAGAGGACGGTCACGGAGAAGAAGGGCAGGACCGAGGTCAAGGAGAAGGCCAAGCCCGTCGCCGAACGGGCATGGCTGCCCGCCGCCACCCTGGACACCGTCCGCGCCGTACCCGGAGCCGCGCGAGCGGTGCCGGAGCTGACCTTCCAGGCCGTCCCCCTGGTGGCGCACGGCACCGGCAAGCGGTCCTACGGGCACGCCTGGGAATCCGCCGCCCTGACCCCCTTCACCCTGGCCGAGGGGCAGGCCCCGCGGAACACCGGTGAGGTGGTCGTCGACCGCGAGCTGGCCACCCTGGCCGGCCTGCGCCCCGGCTCCCGGCTCACCGTCCAGGCCACCGCGGAGCCCCGTACCTACACGGTCAGCGGCGTCGCGCGGGCGGCGGACCGGACCCCGGGCGACGCCCTGGGCCACCAGACCTCGCTCTTCTTCGACTCCGGCGAGGCCCGCCGGCTCGCCGCCCGCGACGGGCGGATCACCGCGATCGGCGTCCTGCCCCGCCCCGGAGTGAGCGCCGCCGCACTGGCCGCGCAGGTCCGCGCGGCCCTGGCCGGGACCACCGCGCGGGTGTCCCGGGGCGAGGACCGCGGCCCCGTCGAGTTCCTCGACGCGGCGGGCGCCCGGACCAAGCTCGTCTCCATGGGCGGAGCGATGGGCGGCACCTCGCTCCTGGTCGCCGTCCTCGTCGTCGTCGGCACCTTCACCCTCTCCGTGCAGCAGCGCCACCGCGAACTCGCCCTGCTGCGGGCCATCGCCGCGACCCCCCGCCAGCTGCGCCGGATGCTCGGCCGCGAGGCCCTGCTCGTGGGCCTGGCCGCCGGTGTGCCCGGAGCCCTCGCCGGTCTGCCGCTCGCCGCCTGGCTGCACGGCCGGTTCGTCGCGACCGGCGCGATACCGGCCACCCTGGAGCGCACCGCCGGGATCTTCCCCATGGCCGCCGCCGTCGCGACCACCCTGTGCGGCGCGTGGGTCGCCGCCCGGATCACCGGCCGCCGGATCGCCCGGATCCGCCCCTCCGAAGCCCTCGCCGAAGCCGCCGTCGAGCGAGGCCGGCCCGCCTGGACCCGGATCGTCATCGGCACGCTGCTGCTGGCGGGCGGCGCGGTCCTGGTCGCGGTCCTCTCCACGCTGCGCACCGAACCCGCCTCCACCCCGGTCACCTTCCTCGCGGTGGTGGTCCTCGCCGGGGCGGTCTCGCTGCTCGGCCCGCTGCTGGTGCGCGCCGCCACCGCACTGCTCGCCGGCCCGCTGAAGCTGATCGGTGCGAACGGCCGGCTGGCCACCGCCAACCTGCGCGGCAACGCCACCCGCATGGCCTCCGCCGTCACCCCGCTCGCGCTGCTCGTCGGGATGACCTGCACGGTGCTCTTCGTCACGCCGACCCTCGGCGACGCGGCCGGCGCCCAGGCCCGTGCCGGGGTGCGGGCCCCCTGGGTGGTCGCCGGGCAGGAGCCGGGCGTCACCGCCGGGGCCGCGGCGAAGATCCTCAGCACGCCCGGGGTCACCGCCGCCACCGAGGTGGTGGGCACGACCGTCCGGGTGGGCCTGACGAAGTACGCGGCCCAGGGCGTCACCCCGCAGGGGCTCACCCGGACCTGGGACCCCCGCGTCACCGCGGGCAGCCTCGACGCCTTCGGCCCGCGCGGCGCGGCCGTCAGCGAACTGGCCGCCGACCAGCTGGGCCTGCGGCCCGGCAGCCCGCTCGCCCTGACCCTGGGCGACGGAACCCCCGTCACCGTGACCGTCTCCGCCGTCTACGCCCGGGGCCTCGGCTTCGGCGACCTGACCCTGGCCCACGACCTGGTGGCCGCGCACGTGGACGACCCGCTGGCCACCGCCGTCCTGGTGGCGACCGAACCGGGCACCGGCCGCGAGCGGCTGGCCGCCGCGCTGGCGGAGTTCCCCGGCACGGTGGTGCTGAGCGCCGCCGACGCGGACGCGGCGCGGGCCGAGCGGCAGGACGCGCAGGCGGAGGTGAACCTCCTCGCGATGGGCCTGGTCCTCGCCTTCACCGCGATCGCCGTGGTCAACACGCTGGCGATGTCGACCGCGGAGCGCTTCCGCGAGTTCGCCATGCTGCGCCTGGCCGGGGCCACCCGGCGCCAGGTCCTGCGCATGCTGCGCACCGAAGCGCTCGCGGTCCTGCTGATCGGGGTGGGCCTGGGCTCCGCGATCGCGCTCGCGGTCCTCACCGCCTTCAGCGTCGGGATGACGGGCAGCGCCTCCCCGGCGGTGCTGCCCGCGGCCTACGGGGTGGTGGTCGGCGCGGCCGGGCTCCTGGCCCTGCTCGCCACCGCCCTGCCCGGCCGGGCCGCCCTGCGCGTGCGCCCGGTGGACGTGGCCTCGGCCAAGGGGTAGCGGCCCCCGGCAGCGGGGCGCCCGGAACCCCCGGGGGTTCCGGGCGCCCCGCGCCGCGTACGGGGCCCGCTCAGCCGGGGGCGGTCACCGGTAGCCCCGCGGCCTTCCAGGCCTGGAAGCCGCCGGTCAGGTCCGTGGCCCCGGTCAGGCCCAGGGCGTGCAGGGAGGCCGCCGCCAGGGTGGAGGCGTACCCCTCGTTGCAGATCACCACGATCCGCAGGTCGTGCGAGGTGGCCTCGGGGACGCGGTGGCTGCCCCGCGGGTCCAGCCGCCACTCCAGTTCGTTGCGCTCGATCACCAGCGCGCCCGGGATCAGGCCGTCGCGCTCGCGCAGCGCCTGGTAGCGGATGTCCACGAGCAGGGCGCCGTCGCGGGCGGCGGCGTGGGCGTCGGCCGCCCCGATCCGCTCGTAGGTGGCGCGGACCCGCTCCAGCAGTTCGTCGATGCCGACGGGGGCGGCGCTCACTGCCAGTCCGCCGGACGCTCGACCTGCTCCAGGGTCAGCACGGCCCCGCTGCGGCTGAAGCGCCGGATCAGCGGCAGCGGCGGGTAGTAGGCGTGGACCGAGACGGCGTGCTCGGTCGGGGAGGTGTTCAGCACCTCGTGCACGTGGTGCTCGCCGAAGGCACGCCCCTCGCCCGCGCCCAGGGTCCGCGTGCGGTCCAGCCCGGAGGCCAGGTGCAGGGACCGCCAGCCCTCCGCCGGCAGCCGGACGGACAGGGAGTGCTCGGTGAGGCGCCCGCGCGCGGTGGCGAAGGCGCCGCGCGACTCGGCGTGGTCGTGCCAGCCGGTGCCGGTGCCCGGCGGCCAGCCGATCAGCCAGGCCTCGCTGCCCCCGGGGCCGTCGAGGCGCACCCAGGTGCGTCCCTCGGGGTCCAGCGGGAGGGAGGCGACCAGCTCGGAGTCGGCGGCGGTGCGCCGGGCGAAGTCGAGGAGTGCGGCGGCGCCCGGGCCGGTGGCCACCGGGGCGGGGCTGAGCAGGGATGCAGACATCGGGAATGACCGTCCTGGAGTTCGCGAGAGCGCGCGTCGGCGCGCGGGAGGAAGGCGAATCAGCAGGAAGGGCGACAGACGCAGCCCGCATAGCGGAGGAGGTCCATGTGGACCCTCCGCCACAGGCGTACGTCGTGACCGGTCATGTTCGCGAGTGAACCACGGGCGGACTTGAGGGTCAATCGATCACGGGTGGGGTGTGGCGGACGCCTCGGGCAGGGCGCGCGGCGCGGGGGCCGGCAGCGCGGGCAGTCCCGTCTCGGGGGCGCCCGCCCGTACCGCGTCCGCCGCCTCGTACAGCTCGGTCGGACGCACCCCCGCGAAGGTCGCCGCGAGGTGGCCGTCCGGGCGCAGCAGCAGCACCGTGTGCGCCGCGGCCCCCGGGTAGCCGTCGGCGACCAGCAGCTCGGCGCGGACCGGCAGGGCGCCTACCGCGGCCTCCAGCCGCGGCATCAGCCCGGCGCCGACCCAGTGCCGCCGATCCCACACACCGGTTCCCGGAGCGACGAGGAGCACCAGGAGGCGCCCCCGGCCGAGCAGGTCGCGCAGCGGTACGGTCGCCCCGTCCGGCGCGGTCACCGGTACGTTCGCCGCCTGGCCCCCCGGTTCCGTGTCGGTCGGGACCTCGCGCACCGCGACAGGAGGGGCGTACGCCGGGGGCGCGCCCAGCGGCCCGCGCCCCAAGTGGCCGTCCGTGAGCAGCGTTTCGTGGCTGCGCGCGGCGCCCGGTACGTACGTGCGCAGCCCGCCCCCGCCGCGCAGCACGGGCATGGCCTGGTCCGCGGCGCGCAGCCGGGACGCCACCGCGGTACGCCGCTCGGCCTCGTACCCGTCGAGCAGGGCTTCGGAGGCGCCCTGGTGCCAGGCCAGGGAGAGCCGCCAGGCCAGGTTCTCGGCGTCCCGCAGGCCCTCCTCGACCCCCTGCGTGCCCAGGGCGCCCAGCAGGTGGGCGGCGTCCCCGGCGAGGAAGGCGCGGCCGTCGCGCCAGCGCCGGGCGAGCCGGTGGTGCAGCGTGTGGACGCCCGTGTCGATCAGGTCGTACGGGGGAGTGCTGCCCCCGCACCAGGTGGCGAGGGTGTCGCGGATCATCCCGATCAGCGCGTCGGGCGTGACCAGCTCGCCGCGCGGCGGCAACAGCCAGTCCAGCCGCCAGACCCCGTCGGGCAGCGGCCGCGCCGTGACCTCGGCGGTCTTCGCGGAGCGGCTGCGGTGCAGCAGGGCCTCGCCGGGCCAGGGGAGTTCGGTGCGCAGCGCCGCCACGGCGTACCGTTCCACGCCGGTGCGCCCGGGGAAGCGGATGCCCAGCAGCTTGCGGACGGTCGAGCGGGCGCCGTCGCAGCCGACGAGGTGGCTGCCGCGCCACCAGGTGGCCGCGGGCCCGCGGGTGTGCGCCGTGACCCCGAGCGCGTCCTGCTCCAGGGCGTCGAGGCGGCTGTCGGTGACCAGTTGGACCAGCGGATGGGCCGCGGCGGCGTCGCGCAGCCCGCGGGTGAGGGCGTGCTGCGGCAGGTGCAGCGGGGCGGTGGCGTCCTCGAAGGTGGTCCGGTGGGTGTCCCGGCCGCGGCGCATCGTGCGCCAGGCGGCGAAGGGCACGCCCTCGTCGCGCAGGGTCGTGCAGCCCAGGCGGTGCGCCATCGCGGCCGTGTCGGCGTGCAGCACGACGGTGCGGGCGGGGCGGGGTTCCTCCTTGCCCGGACCCTCGTCGAGGACGACGGAGGGAACGCCCGCGCCGGCCAGGGCGAGCGAGAGGGTCAGTCCGACCGGTCCCGCGCCCACGACGATCACCGGGTCCACGGCACGGCTCCCGATGTCCGGTATGTGATCACAGAACGTATGCAACCGACTGGAAGGGCATGCGTCAAGTGACACTGGTAGGTGTGACGCCTTGTGGTGCGACGGAAGACTCCGCCGCACCACAAGGATCACGCCATCATACTGACCGGGTGTCAGGCGAGCGTCAGGACGGGCCCGCGCCGCCGCCCATTCCCGCGTCCATGACCTCGGTGATGTTGACCGTGGCGCCGGTGCTCTTCTTCGACTTGCGCAGTCGCGCCTCCAGCGCCGAAGCGGCCGTGGTCAGCGCGAAGTTGATGGCGACGAAGAGCAGGCCGATCACGACCAGGCTCGCGATGGTGTTGCTGTAGTTCGCCGAGATCTGCCGGGCCATCGACAGCAGCTCGGGCAGGGCGAGCAGCGTGCCGCCGAGCGCGGTGTCCTTGAGGATCACCACAAGCTGGCTGACCAGCGCCGGGAGCATCGCCGTCACGGCCTGCGGGACCAGCACGTAGAGCATGGTCTGGCCCTTGCGCATGCCGATCGCCTTGGCCGCGTCGGTCTGGCCGGAAGGCAGCGACAGCACGCCGGCCCGGACGATCTCCCCGATGACCGCCGCGTTGTAGAGGACCAGGCCGGTCGCCACCGCGTACAGCGGCCGCAGTTCCGAGCTGACGTCGCTGAACCGCACGTACAGGGCGGCCCCGAAGAGCATCAGCATCAGCACCGGGATGGCGCGGAAGAACTCGACGAACGCGCCGACCGGGATCCGGACCCACGCGTGGTCGGAGAGCCGGCCGATGCCCAGGAGCGCGCCCAGCGGCAGCGCGATGACCATGGCGATCAGGCCGGCCTTCAGCGTCTCCAGCACGCCCGGGATCAGCCAGGTCGTCCAGATCTGGCCGTCGGTGACGAACGGCGTCCACTTGTCGGCGTCCAACTGGTTCTTGTCCGCCATGGTGGAGAGGATCCACCACAGGGCGAGGCCGAGCACCACGAGGAAGATCGCGGAGTACAGCCAGTTGCGCGCCTTGGCCTTGGGGCCCGGCGTGTCGTACAGCACGGAGGTCATCGCTTCACCGCCACTCGCTTGGCCACCCAGCCCAGCAGCAGACCCGTGGGCAGGGTCAGCAGGACGAAGCCGAGGGCGAAGATGCCGAAGACCGCGAAGAGCGCCTGCGCCTCGTTCTCGATCATTTCCTTCATCAGCAGGGCCGCTTCGGCCACGCCGATGGCCGCCGCCACCGTGGTGTTCTTGGTGAGGGCGATCAGTACGTTCGTGAGCGGTCCGATGACCGCCCGGAAGGCCTGGGGGAGCACGATCAGGGTCAGCACCTGGAAGAAGCTCAGGCCCAGCGCGCGGGCCGCCTCGGCCTGGCCGACCGGCACGGTGTTGATGCCCGAGCGCAGCGCCTCGCAGACGAAGGTGCCGGTGTAGGCGGTCAGTGCGAGGACGGCCAGCCGGAAGCCGATGTCCTTGAAGTTGCCGCCGCCGAGCGTGATGCCGAGCGTCTGGTTCAGGCCCAGGGAGCACCCGATGATCAACACGGTCAGCGGGGTGTTGCGCACCACGTTGACGTAGAAGGTGCCGAAGCCCCGCATGAGGGGGACGGGACTGACCCGCATACCGGCCAGGACGGTGCCCCAGACCAGGGATCCGGCCGCCGAGTAGAGGGTGAGCTGAACCGTCACCCAGAAGGCTCCGAGCAGGTCGTACTGCCCGGAATCAAGAAAATCGAACACGATGCCCTGCGCTCTCCCCAGGATGGCCGGTGAGGTGCGGCGCCGCCCGTGACAGGCGGGCGGCGACGCGCCTCACCGATGAATCAGCTGCCTTCGGTGATCTTCGGAGCCGGCTCGTTCTTGTAGTTGGCCGGACCGAAGTTCTTCTTCACGGCCGCTTCCCAGGAACCGTCCGCTTCCATCTTCGTGATGGCGGCGTTGATCTTGGTCTGGAGCTCCTTGTCGCCCTTCTTCAGACCGATGCCGTAGTTCTCGTTGCTCAGGCTCAGCCCGACCAGCTTGAACTTGCCCTTGTTCTTGTCCTGCGCCGCGTAGCCGGCCAGGATCGAGTTGTCCGTGGTCAGAGCGTCGACGGCCTTGCTCTCCAGGCCGGTGAGGCACTCGGAGTAGCCCGGGAACTCCTGGAGGTCGGCCTTGGGGGCCAGCTTCGTCTTGACGTTCTGCGCCGAGGTGGAGCCGGTGACCGAGCACAGCTTCTTGCTGTTGAGGTCCTCGGGCTTGGTGATCGAGGTGTCGTCGGCACGGACCAGCAGGTCCTGGTGCGCGAGGAAGTACGGGCCGGCGAAGTCGACCTTCTCCTTGCGCTTGTCGTTGATCGAGTAGCTCGCGACGATGAACTTGACGTCACCGTTCGCGATCAGGTTCTCGCGCTCGGCGCTGACGGCCTGCTTGAACTGGATCTGGTCGGGCGCGTAGCCGAGCTCCTTGGCCACGTAGGTGGCCACGTCGACGTCGAAGCCGGCGTACTTGCCGTCGGGGGTCTTCAGGCCGACGCCCGGCTGGTCGAACTTGATGCCGATGACGATCTTGTCCTTCTTGGCACCCGCCGTGCTGCCCGCGTCGCCCGCGGGCTCGTCCTTCTTGCTGCTGCCGCAGGCGGTCGCGGTCAGCGCCAGGGCGACGGCGACGGCGACGGACGCGCCGACCTTCAGAACCTTCATGATGAACTTCCCTCGGATGAGACGTTGTTGTACGACGGGCGACGATGTTCCCCGTCGACCGGATCACTACCAGACGAAGTCGTCAGTGGTGCAGGATCTTCGACAGGAAGTCCTTGGCGCGGTCGCTGCGCGGATTGCTGAAGAACTGGTCGGGCGTGGCCTCTTCGACGATTTTTCCGTCCGCCATGAAGACCACCCGGTTGGCCGCAGAACGGGCGAAGCCCATCTCGTGCGTGACGACGACCATCGTCATGCCCTCGCTGGCGAGCTGCTGCATGACCTCCAGCACCTCGTTGATCATCTCCGGGTCGAGCGCGGAGGTCGGCTCGTCGAAGAGCATCACCTTCGGGCCCATGGCCAGCGCGCGGGCGATCGCCACGCGCTGCTGCTGGCCGCCGGAGAGCTGCGCCGGGTACTTGTCGGCCTGCGTGCCGACGCCCACCCGGTCCAGCAGGGCGCGCGCCTTCTTCTCGGCCGCCGCCCGGTCCGTCTTGCGGACCTTGAGCTGGCCCAGCATCACGTTCTCCAGCACCGTCTTGTGCGCGAAGAGATTGAACGACTGGAACACCATGCCGACGTCGGCGCGCAGTCGGGCCAGCTCCTTGCCCTCGGCGGGCAGCGGGCGGCCGTCGAGCGTGATGGTGCCCGAATCGATGGTCTCCAGCCGGTTGATCGTCCGGCACAGCGTGGACTTGCCCGACCCCGAGGGGCCGATCACCACGACGACTTCGCCCCGGGCAATGCTCAGATCGATGTCTTGAAGCACGTGCAACGCGCCGAAGTGCTTGTTGACGTTGCTCAGTACGACCAGGCCGTCCGCGGTGGGCGCCGCGTCCTGCGTGCCTTCGGTCACTGATACTCCGCTCATCGGCTTCTTGCTCCGTCCACCTCGGTTGGGGAGGACAGTAATGAGGCAATGAGCACACCGTCATCACATCTGAGCGAGAATTGAGGATAACGATACGGCCTCGCCCCGCCACGCTCCGTGTACGGTCGGCGCGTGCCCGTACCGGGTGCATAACGGAAGGCGCGCCGGACCGGAACACCCTTGACGTGGGCTCCCGCATCGGCGTGGATGCATGGTGGCCATGTTTGCCCACATGGCGAGATGAGGAAAGGAGGACGCATGAGACTGCTGCTCGTCGAGGACGACGACCACGTCGCCGCCGCCCTGTCCGCGATCCTCGCCCGCCACGGTTTCAAGGTCACCCACGCCCGCAGCGGCGAAGAGGCCCTCCAGGCCCTGCTGCCCGCGGGCCCCGCCGCCGGGGTCACTCCCTACGGGGTGATCCTGCTCGACCTCGGACTGCCCGACCAGGACGGCTACGAGGTCTGCGGCAAGATCCGCAAGCGCACCACCACCCCCGTGATCATGGTGACCGCGCGGGCCGACGTCCGCTCGCGCATCCACGGCCTCAACATGGGCGCCGACGACTACGTCACCAAGCCCTACGACACCGGCGAGCTGCTCGCCCGGATCCACGCCGTGGCCCGCCGCACCGGCGCCTCCGAGGACGGCTCGGCGGCGCCCGCCGGCACCCCCGCCGTCGTCCGCTTCGGCCGCGTCAGCATCGAGCTGCCCACCCGGCGCGTCTGCGTGGACGACGCCGACGTGCCGCTCACCCGCAAGGAGTTCGACCTGCTCGCGCTCCTCGCGCAGCGCCCCGGCGTGGTCTTCCGGCGCGAGCAGATCATCAGCGAGGTCTGGCGCACCAGCTGGGAAGGCACCGGGCGCACCCTCGAAGTGCACGTCGCCTCGCTCCGCTCCAAGCTCGCGATGCCCGCGCTCATCGAAACCGTCCGCGGAGTGGGCTACCGGCTCGTCGCCCCGCCCACCCCGCCCGCCCCCTAGCGGACCGACCGTGCGCACCCGGCTGCTGCCCCTGCTCGTCGTCCTGATGGCGGGCACCCTGCTCGCCCTCGGCTTCCCGCTCGCGGTGAGCCTGGCCGCCGCGCAGCAGCAGCGGGTGGTCGTCGACCGCATCGACGACAGCGCCCGCTTCGCCGCCCTCGCGCAGTTCGTCATCGACTCCGAGGGGTCCGGGGACACGGGGGCCGACGACCGCCGTGAAACCCTCCAGCTCGAACTCGCCCGCTACCAAGGGCTGTACGGGATCCGCGTCGGCATCTTCTACCGCGACGACAACGCCATGGCCCGCGCCCCCGGCTGGTGGCAGCTCCCCGAGACCGGCGAGGGCAGGCGCGCCTTCGAGGAGGCCCTCGCCGGCCGGCGCAGCCACGACCCCGCCCAGGTCTGGCCCTGGCAGCGCGGCGGGAAGCTGCTCGTGGCCTCCCCGGTGGTGCTCGACGGCGACGTCGTCGCCGTCGTCGTCACCGAATCACCCACCGATCAGATGCGCGCCAGCACCCTGCGCGGCTGGCTCTTCATCATCGGGGGACTGGCCGCCGCGATGCTCGTCGCCTTCGGGGCGGCGCTGCGGCTCACCAGCTGGGTGCTCAAGCCCGTACAGACCCTGGACGCGGCCGCCCACGGGATCGCCACCGGGCGGATGAACTCGCGCGTCGCCGCCGGCGGCGGTCCGCCGGAACTCCGCCGCCTGGCCCGCTCGTTCAACGAGATGGCCGACAACGTCGAAGAGGTACTGGAGCAGCAGCGGGCGTTCGTCGCGGACGCCTCCCACCAGCTGCGCAATCCGCTCGCCGCGCTGCTCCTGCGCATCGAGCTGCTCGCCCTCGAACTTCCCGAGGGCAATGCGGAGATCGCCTCGGTGCGCACCGAGGGCAAGCGCCTGACCCAGGTCCTGGACGACCTGCTGGACCTGGCGCTGGCCGAGCACACCTCCGCCGAGATCAGCCTCACCGACATCGGCGAGCTGACCGGCGAGCGCGTCGCCGCCTGGCGCCCGCTCGCCGAGGAGAAGGGGGTCCGGCTGACGGAGGAGGGCCGCACCGCCGTCACCGGCTGGGCCGACCCCATCGCCCTGTCCAGCGCCCTCGACGCCGTCATCGACAACGCCCTCAAGTTCACTCCCTCCGGCGAGGAGGTGCGGGTGTCGGTGACCGCCGAGGGGCGCTCGGTCCTCGTGAGCGTCGCCGACCGGGGGCCCGGCCTCACCGAGGAGGAGCTGGCCCGCGTCGGCGACCGGTTCTGGCGCAGCGGCCGCCACCAGAACATCAAGGGCTCGGGGCTGGGCCTGTCGATCTCCCGGGCCCTGCTGGCCGCGGGCGGCGGGTCCCTCTCGTACGAGACGAACCCGCCGCACGGCCTGCGCGTCACCGTCACGGTGCCGCGCACGGGACCGCACGCGGGCTGACGCGTGCGGTCCGGTGCGCGGGTGGTGCGGGTGGTGCGGGTGACACGCGCCATGCGGGTGGCGGTGTCACCAGGTGTAGGCGGTCCCGGCCGGCTCCGAGACCGTGAACAGCTCGCCCACCGCCCGCACCTCGAAGGCGGTCCGCGCCTCCTGGTCGGACCGCTCCAGCCCCGGCACGTACACGGCCGTACCGCAGGTGCCGGCGAGGAAACGCCGGGTCCCGTCCGCGAGCACCCGGTACAGCTCGTAATGGCGCACCGCGCCGGGCGCCCGCTGCCAGGACAGCCGCAGCGAGACCTTCGCGCCCTCCCGGGCCGCCGCGTCCACCCGTGCTCCGCCCGGCGCGGCCGGCCGCTCGGGCCCGTCGGCCACCGCGAGGGACCCGAGCCGCCAGCGCACCGCGCCACTGCCGATCCGGGTCAGTCGGACCGCCAGGCCGTACGCCGTCCTGCCGGCCAGCGCGGCCAGCGACACCCGGGCGGTCCGCCAGCCCTGCCCGCTGCCGGGCGCCTGCGCCTTCAGCCAGGTGTACGGCACGGCCGCGCCCGGCTTCGACGGTTCGCGGACGGCCACCCCGACCTCCACCTCCACCGCGCCCGACTCGTTCCGGTACACCAGCTCCAGCACGCTCGCGCCGGTCAACGGCAGCCGCGTCGCGTGCAGGCCGACGGTGGCCGGCGCGCCCAGCGCCCCCGCGACCAGCAGGCTGGAGCCGCCCCGCCAGGCGTCCGCGAAGTCCAGGGTCACGGTGGGCCGCGCCCCGCTGCTCTGCACGACCCAGCGGCGGCCCGGCAGCCGGTCCTGGAGCCCGAGGTGGTTCCAGGGGGTCGGTGAGGTGACCGCGCCGTTCTCGTACCAGCGCACTCCGTGACCGGTGTTGAAGGTGGTCGCGAAGGGCAGGGCGGTGACCGTGGAGCGATCGGCGACCACGGTGGCCGGAGCCCGCCAGGCGCTGCCCGTCGCCGGCCGGGAGGGGTCGAGGGACTCGCCGGTCCAGAAGCGGTCGTCGGCCGCGTGGAAGGCGCCGGGGGAGCGGTCGGTGAGGTGGTTGCGGGTCCACTCGGGCCGGTAGAAGCCGTAGCTGACCACGTGGTCGCGCCCGCGCGGCACGATCGCGTCCCACCCGGGATCCGAGTTCCAGCCCGCCGACTCCACGTCGACGCCCGCCCACAACTCGTAGCGCCCGCGACCGAGCTGCCCGGCGAGGGTGCCGGAAGAGGCCAACGAGCCCGCGCTCCAGCGGAAGTCGACGAACATGGTGTCGGAGACCTTGCCCTGGCGGTCCTCGAAGAACTCCTGGTTGAGCTGGTCGAGGGCGCCCCGCCAGCCGACCCGGCCGGTGCTGTTCATCGCGTCGTACCAGGTGATCCGCAGCCCCTTGGGCTCCCCGGCCGCGCGCAGCGCGCGCAGGAACCCCCGCATCCGCGTGGCGAGTTCGCTGTCGCCGCCGTCGGTCTCGGCGTTCACGAACCAGCCGTCGAAGCCGTACGTCGCCGCCACCTCCGCCAGCTTCTCCGCGATCGGGTAGCGGCCGAGGGAGTCCTGCTGCACCAGGTCGCGGGTCCAGCGAAGGTCCCCGCCGTAGGCGACCGGCGGCAGGAAGACGTTGCCCAGCACGCGGACGCCGTTGCGGTGCGCGGCGTCGATGACCGGTGCGTTGGGGGCGAGCACGATGCCCTCGCCGGAGGATCCGCCCCAGAAGACCAGCTCGTCGAGGTACGCCCAGTGCGTGAGCGCGTAGTAATCGGCGCTGCCACTGCCCTGCGAGGGGTTCCCGGCCGTCGGCCCGAAGGAGACCAACGAGGAGATGCGGGCCTGCCCGGCCCGCGCCGTCGTATTGGCCGCCACCGGCGTGAACCGCGCGGCCAGCGGCACGGTCGCGGTGTTGTGGGCGAGGTCGGGGTCGGTCTCGGGCCGCCACTGCTTCAGCGAGCGCCACACGATCCCGGCCCCGGGGCTGCCCGCCGGGAGCGAGTCCGGGAACCAGTACGAGGCGTACGGGGCCAGGTCACCCGCGGCGGCGAGCGGCGCCCGGGTGGCCGCGGAGGCGACCACCCCCGGGCCGGACACGCCCAGCAGCGCCCCGGCCCCGGCCCCGGCGCCCGCGAGCAGCAGCCCGCGCCGGGTGGGACGTATGGAAGCGGGGTCGGGGGAGGGGGCGTGGGCGGCGTCGGGGGCACCGGAACGAGCGTCGACGGCGTTGTCGGTCTCGGACATGAGGTCTCCTCAAGAGGGGGGAGGGGGAGGGGCGGTGCTGTACGGGTGGTCCCATGCCGTGCGGGTGGTGCGGTGCGGGTGGTGCGGTGTGGGTGGTGTCGTGCAGGTGGTGCCGTGCAGGTGGTTCCGTGCGGGTGGTGCGGTCAGTGGACGTCGGCGACGTGCAGCACCTCGGTGATCCCGCGCGCGGCCAGGTGGGCCCGGTCCTCGGCGTGGTCGGCCAGGACCACGGCGGGGCGCACGCCCCGGGCGGCCAGCACGGCCCAGGCTTCGAAGAACGCGCCGCCGGGTGCGCACACCGAGCGCCGGGGTGCGGCCAGCGCCCCGCCGACATCGGCCACCAGCGCGGTGGACCGGACCGGCGGGCGGTGCTCGCGGCCCCGCCACTCCTTGGCGATCCGCGCGACGGATTCGCCCGCGGGCTTGGTGGTGCGGTCGTTGGTGAGCAGCCCGAGGCCGTACTCCAGCTCCGGGAAGTCGGCGAGCTCGCGGCCCACGTCGTGCGAGCACCACCAGGTCACGCCCCAGAGGTCCGGGCAGTCCAGGGCGTTGGCCACGGTGGCCTCGGTGAAGGCCGCGGCGTGCGCGGGCAGGATCAGCGGGGCGGGGGCGCCCACCTCCTGGAGCCAGACCGGGCGGTGCGGATCCGTCGCCCAGGCCTTCGACATCTCGATCATGTAGGCCGCGTGGTGTTCGGTCGCCGTTCCGGTCCGGCCGTGGCGCTGGGCGGTGCCGTTGAACACCCAGGAGTGGACGGCGGTGGCCGCGCCGAGCCGGGCGGCCTGCGCCACGGTGAAGGGGTGCCCGTCCTGGTACCAGGCCGCGTCGTATTCGGCGTGCAGGTGGAACTTCCCCGGCGCCCCGCGCTCGCAGGCCGCCAGCATCCGCTCCAGCCAGCGGTCCGCCTGCTCGCGGGTGATGCGGTCCGGGTCGGGGTGCGGGTCGTCGGAGAACTGATTGATCTCGTTGCCGACCGTCATGCCGAGGAAGTGCGGCCGGTCGGCGAGGGCGGCGGCGAGCGTGCGCAGGTACTCCTCCTGCCCGGCGACGACCTCCGGGTCGTCGAAGATGTTGCGCCGGTGCCAGGTCCGCGTCCACGCCGGCAGGAAGTCGAAGCTCGACAGGTGGCCCTGGAGGCCGTCCACCGCGACGTCGAGGCCGCGCTCGCCCGCCGCGTCCGCCAGCTCGACGAGCTGCTCCACCGCGCGCGGCCGGATCAGGGTCCGGTTCGGCTGGAAGAGCGGCCACAGCGGGAAGACCCGGACGTGGTCCAGGCCGAGGGCCGCGATGGAGTCGAGGTCGGCCTTCACCTCGTCGAGGTCGAAGTCCAGCCAGTGGTGGAACCACCCGCGGGTCGGGGTGTAGTTCGCGCCGAACCGGAGACCGCGCGGGCGGTGGCCCGGGGTCTGTGCGGCGGGGGCGGAGGCGACGGTGGCGGGGGCGGGCGCAGGGACAGGGGCGGCGGGGACGACGGGGACGGCAGCGCGGTGCATGAGTGTCCTGGAGTCGGAGGAACCGGGGCGTCGCGGGGTTCGGGAATTCCCCCCGGTGCCCCACGCTGCCGCCCTCCGCGGGGGAAAGTCAACAGGGCCCATAACCGTGAACGTCCCGTCATCGGGGGTGCAAAGTCCCTGACCTTTGGGAATCGGGTACTTATGCGCTTCAGTCCCGTTGACAGGCGGGTCGTCACGGGTGAAGCTGATGCGACTAATGCGCTTTAGTTCGAGCTTGTCAATGGTCCCACAAGGAAGTGTGCGGAATATGGACAGCGGTAGGGACAGCGGTATCACGGTCACGTCCGTCACCACCCCGGCCCTCTTCACCGGAGCGTCCGCCGACCCGTGCCAGGTGGTCCGGGTCAGGATCCGTCGGGCCCGGCCGGCCGGGCCGCTGTACGTCGGGGTGCACGGCCCCGGTGTCACCACCCCGCACCCGCGGATCGTGCGCGCCGACACCGAGGGGCCGGCGGAATCCACCGTCGAGGTCGCCGTCCGTACGCCCGGGGCCGCACCCGGCGAGCGGCTGCCCGCGACGGTCAGGGTGACCACCGCCGACGGCCGCCCGCTCGCCGAGCACCCCTTCCGTCTGGCCGTCGCCGAACCCGGCTGGACCGTGCGCCTGGTCCCGCACTTCCACTACGACCCCATGTGGTGGAACACCCAGGCCGCCTACACCGCCCTGTGGGACGCGCCGACGGCGCCCGGCGCCCCCGCGCCCGGCTGGGAGTACACCGGGGTCCCGGCCTTCACCCTCGTCCCGCTGCACCTCCAACAGGCCCGCGAGGACCCGGCGTACACCTTCGTGCTCTCCGAGGTCGACTACCTCAAGCCCTGGTGGGACAGCCACCCGGAGGACCGCGCCGAGCTGATCGGGCTGATCGCCGCGGGACGCGTGGAGATCGTCGGCGGCACCTACAACGAGCCCAGCACCAACCTCACCTCGGCCGAATCCACCGTCCGCAGCGCCGTCCACGGGCTGGCCCTGCACCGCGGCACCCTCGGCGCCGACCCGCGCACCGCCTGGCAGCTCGACGTCTTCGGCCACGACCCGTCCTTCCCCGCCCTGATGGCGGGCGCGGGTCTGGACTCGGCCGTCCTCGCCCGCGGTCCCCACCATCAGTGGGGGCCGATGATGGACACCTGGGGCGCGCCGCTGCGGCCCCCCACCGCCATGCAACTGCCCGCCGAGTACGAGTGGATCGCGCCCAGCGGTGAAGGGCTGCTGCTGCACTACCTGCCCGCGCACTACTCGGCGGGCTGGTCCTCCCAGGGCGCGCCCGACGCGGAGAGCGCCGCCGAGCAGCTGCTGGACCTGTACGAGCTGCTGCGCCAGAGCGCCGCGACCCGCAACGTCCTCATCCCCATGGGCACCGACTTCTCCTGGCCGCACCGCTGGGGCCTGGACGTCCAGCACGCCTGGAACCGCCGCTACTGCTGGCCGCGCATGGAACACTCCGGCCCGCGCGCCCACTTCGAGGCCGTGCGTGCCGAACTCGCCGCGCGCGGCGAGGAACCGCTCCCCGTCACCCGTGAGATGGGACCCGTCTACACCGGCAAGGACGTCACCTACGCCGATGTGAAACAGGCTCACAGGGCTGCCGAGAACCTCGTCGAGGAAGCCGAGACCTTCGCCGCTCTGGCCTGCGCCGAAGGCCTCGCCGACTACCCGCGCCAGACCCTCGACAAGGCCTGGCGTCACATCCTCCATGCCGCGCATCACGACGCCGTCACCGGAACCTTCTCGGACCAGGTCTACCTGGACCTGCTGCCCACCTGGCGCGAGGCCCACGACCTCGCCGAGGGGGTGCGGGAGCAGGCCCTGCGGGTCCTGACCGACGCCGCCGACACCCGCGCCCCCGCTTCCCACCGCGCCCGGGACCTGCCGCGCGCCCCCCTCGCCGTCACCGTGCACAACCCGCTGTCCTGGACCCGGACCGACCTCGTCCGCGCCACCGTGGACCTCGCCGCCCTCGGATCCGGTCCCGGATCGGCCGGCCCCGGATCCGAGGCGGCCGGCGTCGACCCGTGCCGGATCGCCGTGTGCGACGACGAGGGCCGCAGCGCCCCCGTGCACCTGGAGGCCGTCGCCGACGGGACCGCCGAGCTGGTCTTCCTCGCCGCGGACGTGCCACCGCTCGGCCACCGCACCTGGTGGCTCACCGCCGCCACCGCCGCCACCGCCTCCGCCGCCACCGCATCCGGCGCCCCCGGCGGCCCGGCCCGTTCCGGCGGCTGGGCACCCGTGGCCGGACACGTCATCGAGAACGAGGCCTTCCGCGCCGAGGCCGACCCCGGGCGCGGCGGCGGCCTGGCCCGCCTGCTCGACCGGCGCACGGGACGCGAACTGCTCGCCGAGGGCCAGGTCGACGAGCTGGTCGTCCAGGACGAGTACGCACAGCACCCCTATTTCGAGGAGGGCCCCTGGCACCTGCTGCCCCGCGGCCCCGGCACCGGCTCGGGCGCCGAACCCGCCCTCACCTGCCGTGCCGAGCGGGGTCCGCTCGGCGCGCGGATCGTGGCCACCGGCCGCACCGGACCCCTGCGCTGGACCCGCACCACCACCCTCTGGGACGGCCTCGACCGGGTGGAACTCACCACCCGGGTCGACGCGTTCGAGGGGAGTGACCAGTTGGTGCGGCTGCGCGTCCCCGCCGATGTGCCCGGCGCCCTCCCGGTCGCGGAGACCGCGGCTTCGGCCGTCGGCCGCGGCTTCGCCTTCCCCGGGGCCGACACCGGCGCCGACCACACCCGGGCACCCTGGACCCTGGACAGCCCCTGCCTGAACTGGTTCGCGCTGTCCTGCACCCTCCGCGCGGCGCTGACCGGGCCGGGTGGGGACCCGGTCGGACAGCGGGCGCTCGGCGCGGCCGAGATCGTGCTGCCCGATGCGGGCGCTCCCGCGCGGCTGCGCGAGCTGGTCACCGCCCTCGGGCGCCGTGGGGTCACGGCCGCCCCGACCCGGCCGCGCGGGCCGCGGTGGGGGGACCTGGCCGTCGACAGCAGCCTCCCCGACGTCCGGATCGCCCTCGGCGGGCCCGCGGAGAACGCCTTCACCGCTCAGGTCCTGGCCGCCTGCGACGGTGCGTACGCCGAGGCCGTCCGCGACCATCCCGTCGTGTGGGTCCCGGCCCGGGCCGCGCTGCGCGAGGTGTGGCGGCCCGGCTGCGACCTGACCGGCCTGCGCGACCTGCCCGTCCTGGTGGTCACCGGGGGCGCGGGCGACCTCGCGCACGCCCTCGCCGAGGCCGGCCGGATCGACGCCCACCACCCGCTCCCGGCCGAGGGCGCCGCCGAACACACCGCCTTCGAGGACCGCACGGTCGCGCTGCTCGGCCGGGGCACCCCCGGCTTCGCCGTCGACACCGAGGGCCGCCTGCACGGCTCCCTCATGCGCTCCTGCACCGGCCGCCCCAGCGGCGCCTGGATGGACCCGCCCCGACGCACCGCCCCCGACGGCAGCTCCTTCCAGCTCCAGCACTGGACCCACGTCTTCGAACACGCCCTGGTCGCCGCCGAAGGCGACTGGCGGGCGGCCGATCTGGTGCGCAGGGGACGCGCGTTCAACAAACCGCTCACCGCGGTGGTCGCCCGGCCCGGCGCGGGCCCGAACCCGCCCGCCCGCTCCCTCCTCGCCGTGGAACCCGCCGACCGCGTCCTCGTCGAAACCGTCCAACGTGCCGCCGACCGGGGAGACCTCGCCGTGCGGCTGCGCGAGACCCACGGCCGCCCGACCCCCGCGCGCCTCCTCACCGGTCGCCTCGCCGATCGCCCCGCGGATCGCCCCGTCGAAGCCGACCTCCTCGGCCGTCCCCTCGGCCCCTTCCCCGACCGGATCCGCGGCGGCGCGACCACCACCGTCCTGCTCCCGGCCCCCTCCCCGCGCCCGGAGCGGGCCGGGGAGGAGGAGCCCCACCAGCCGGTGTTCAGCCGCTACTGGCTGCACAACACGGGCACGGCCCCGCTCGGCAACGCCCCCTACACCGTCACCGTCGACGGCGCCCCGCGCGAGGCCCGGGTCACGCTCGCCGCCCACGGCGCGGGCGGCCGGGTGCGCCTGGAGGTCCACCCGCCCGAGGGGTGGTGGACGGCCTGGCGGGTCCACGACGCCGAGCTGCCCGACGGCGGGCACGTGCGCCGGACGCTGGCCGTCGCACCCGGTCCGGCGCCCGCGCCCGGTGACCACCTGGTCCGGGTCGTCGCCCACACCCCGGCGGGCCGCTTCGAGGACGTGCTGACCGTGACCGTGCCCGGCGGCGAGACCCCGGCCGGGCTGTGGGTGGCCGCCCCCGACGCCGAGGTGGCGGTCACCGCGGGCGCGCGGGCCGTCGTACGGGCCACGATCGGGAGCACCGGCACGCGGTCCCCGCTGACGGGACGGGCGTACCTGGCCTCGCCGCACGGCACCCGGCGGCTGATCGGCCCCGCCTCGCTGCCGCTGCACGTGCCTGACGGGGCGCCGGCCGAGCTGGAATTCGAGGTCCACCCGCCGCCCGGTACCGCGCCGGGGACGTACTGGGCCGCGGTCAAGGCGGTGTGCCAGGGCAGGATCGCGTACGGTCCGGCCATCGCCCTGCGCGTGGCCGCCGCCTCCCCGGCGCCGCCCGCACCCGGCACGCGGCCCGCGCCACGGGCCGTATCAGCACCACAGGCACCGCACGCACGACCCGCACCACACACCCCACTAGCGCCGCACGCACCACTCGCACCGCAGGCACCCGAAGGATGACGAGGCAGGCCATGGCCCGCAGACCCACCATCAAGGACATCGCCCGCCAGGCCGGAGTCTCCGAAAGCGCCGTGTCCTTCGCGCTCAACGACCGTCCGGGCGTCTCCCAGGACACCCGCGCCAGGATCCGAAGCGTCGCCGAGGAGCTGGGCTGGCAGCCCAACATCGCGGCCCGCGCCCTGTCCGGCGAGCGTTCCGGCGCCGTCGGCCTGGTCCTCGCCCGCCCCGCGCACACCCTCGGCGTCGAATCGTTCTTCCTCCAGCTGGTGGCCGGGATACAGGAGGTCCTGGCGGCCCAGCGCACCGCCCTGCTCTTCCAGGTGGTCGACGACCTCGACGCCGAATGCGCCCTCTACCGCCGCTGGTGGGCCGAGCGGCGCGTGGACGGGGTGC
This sequence comes from Streptomyces sp. NPDC098789, assembly GCF_044759975.1. Lineage (NCBI taxonomy): Bacteria > Bacillati > Actinomycetota > Actinomycetes > Kitasatosporales > Streptomycetaceae > Streptomyces > Streptomyces sp. NPDC098789. Next base: position 121,052 of record NZ_JBIWAJ010000018.1, on the reverse strand, counting down.
TCGTCGTGGACCCGCGGACGGATGACCCGCGCCCCCGGCTCCTCGACGGGCTGGGCCTGCCCGCCGTCACGGTCGGCGCGCCGGGCGGCCCGGGGCCCGCGCTGCTCTCCTCGGTGTGGGCCGACGACGCGGGGGCCATGGCCCGGATCCTCGACCACCTGCACGCCCTCGGCCACCGCCGGATCACGCACGTCGCCGGACTGCCCGGCCTCGCCCACACCGCCCGCCGGATCGCCTCGCTGCGGGCCGAGGCCGACCGGCGCGGGCTCACCGAGGCCGAGGTCTCCTCGATCACCACCGACTACTCCGACGCGCAGGGCGCCGAGGCCACCCGGCGGGTGCTGCGCGGACCGCTCCCGCCGACCGCCCTCGTCTACGACAACGACGTGATGGCGGTCGCCGGGCTCGCCGTCGCGGCCGAGGCCGGGATCGCCGTCCCCGGGCGGCTCTCGGTGGTCGCCTGGGACGATTCGGCGCTGTGCCGGGTCACCCACCCCCGGCTGACCGCCCTGGTGCGGGACACCGCGGGATTCGGCCGGCTCGCCGCCGAGGAACTCCTCGCCGTCCTCGCGGGCGGGCCGCCGCGCGCCCGCCAGGGGGAACAGCCCAGGCTGGAGCCCCGCGAGAGTACGGCCCCCCCGACGGCGGCATACTGACGTACGAACCCCAGGAGCCTCCCGTGACCACTCCCACCTCCGCCTTCCCCGCGCCCCGCCTCGCGGCCGCCCAGGCCGCCGGACCGACCGTCGCCATCGACATCGGCGGGACGAAGATCGCCGGCGCGCTGGTGCACGCCGACGGCACGATGACCGCGACCACCCGGCGGCCCACCCCGGGCGCGGCCGACGGCGAGGCCGTGATGGCGGCGGTGGCCGAGGTGGTCGCCGAGCTCGCCGCCTCCCCGCTGTGGTCCTCGGCGGTGCGGTGCGGGATCGGCAGCGCGGGACCGGTGGACACCTCGCGGGGCACCGTCAGCCCGGTGAACATCGGCGCGTGGCGGGGGTTCCCGGTCCTGGACCGGGTCGTCGCCGAGCTGGCCCGGCACGGGGCCGATCTGCCGACCGTCCTCGCGGGCGACGGCGTGGCCATGACGGCGGCCGAACACTGGCTGGGCGCCGCCCGCGGGCACGCGAACGCCCTGTGCATGGTCGTGTCCACGGGCGTCGGCGGCGGACTGATCCTGAACAACCAGCTCCACCCCGGCCCCACCGGCAACGCCGGTCACATCGGCCACATCAGCGTCGCCTTCGACGGCGAACCGTGTGCCTGCGGCGGCCGCGGCTGCGTGGAATCCCTCGCCTCCGGCACCGCCATCGCGCGCCGGGCCCTGGAACAGGGCTGGACCCCGGCCCCGGGCGGCGACCGCACGGCCGCGGGCGTCGCCGCGTCGGCAGCGGCCGGCGACCCCGTCGCCCTGGCCGCCTTCGACCGCGCGGGCCGCGCCCTGGCCGCCGCCATCGCGGCCACCGCGACCCTGGTCGAGACGGACATCGTGGTCATCGGCGGCGGGGTCGCGGCAGCCGGGGACACCCTCTTCGGCCCGATCCGCGCCCACCTGGCCTCGTACGCGACCCTGTCCTTCGTCCAGGGCCTCCAGGTCGTCCCGGCCACCCTGGGCACCCACGCGGGCCTCATCGGCGCGGCCGCCTCGGCGACCATGCTCCTGCCGACCGCCCGCGGCTGACCCGAGGGACCCGACCTCCCAGCCCGCCCGGCGCGGCGCGCGCCATGCCCCCGGCACCGCCTCGATCGCCGGCGGGGCTCCGGTCGAGCCTGCCGGGCGCGGCTTCCGTGCCTCCGGCGGCGCCTCAATCGGCGGCGGGGCTCCGATGCAGCCCGCCCGGCGCGGTGTGCTGTCCCTCCGGGGGCGTCTCTTTCATCGGCGGGGCCCACATCGAGCCCGCTCGGCGAGGCGCGCCGTGCCTCCGGCGGCGCCTCAATCGCCGGCGGGCTCACATCGAGCCCGCTCGGTGTGGCGGGCTGTGCTTCCGGGGCGCATGGATCGCCGGGGGCGGGGCCCACATCCAGCCCGCCCGGCGTTTGAGGGCCCGCCGGAGGCGACACCGGCCCCCGGTCGGGGCTCCGCTTCGGCCCGCTACGGCTTGACCGACCGGTAGTACCGGCGGGCGCCCTCGTGCAGCTCCAGCGGTTCCGTGTAGATCGCCGTGCGCAGGTCCACGAGCTGCGCCGCGTGCACCTCGTGGCCGATCCGGTCCCGGCTGAGGATCACGGTCCGGGTGAACTGCTCGGTCAGCTCCGGCGCCGTCCGATCCGTGGTGACCAGCAGGTTCGGCACCGCCAGGGTCGCCACCGCCGAGGTGTTGCGGGCCCGCGCGTAGGCGTCCTGCGGCATGACCGCCGCCCGGTAGTAGTGCGTCGGGCTGCCGCCCTTCTGCAGCTCCGGCACCAGGTCGCCGAGCGGCACCAGCCGGATCTCGTACCGCTCCGAAAGCCCCCGCACGGCACTGGTCGGCAGCCCGCCCGACCAGAAGAACGCGTCGATCCGCCCGGCCTCCAGCTCCGCGGGCATCGTGTCGATGCCGATGGGCACGGCCGTGAGGTCCCGTGCCGGATCCAGCTTGGCCGCCGCCAGCATCCGATCGGAGATCAGCCGGACCCCGGAACCGGGCTGGCCGACCGCGACCCGCTTGCCCCGCAGGTCCTTCGTCGACTGGATCTTGGAGACCGCCGGGACCACCAGCTGCACGTAGTCGTCGTAGAGCCGCGCGACCCCGCGCAGGTGCTCCGCCCCCGGCTTCCCGTCGCGCTTGTACTTGGCCACCGCGTCCGCGGTCGCCACGGTGAAGTCCGCCTGGCCGGCCGCCACCCGCTCCAGGTTCTGCTGGGACCCCTCGCTGGTCACCAGGCGTACGTCGACCCCCGGCACGTCGGTCGCCAGCGCCTGCTGGAGCAGCTCCCCGTAGCGCTGGTAGACCCCGGTGCGCACGCCCGTGCTGAAGACCAGGGTCCCCCGCAGCTCCGCCTTCCCGAAGGGCCACAGCCACCAGAGCAGCACCCCGAGCACGGCCAGCACGGCCACCAGGCCCCGCACGGCGCGGCGCCTGCCGATCTGGTCCAGTGCGAGGGGCATGGCCGCGATCCTGCCAGCCGACCGGCGTCCTGTCACGGCGCGCCGACCGCCTACCCTTGTCACATGAGCAGCGTGGAGCCGGGTGGAGCAGTGGACGTCATGGAAGCCAAGGGCACGTACGAGGTGCGCACGTACGGGTGCCAGATGAACGTGCACGACTCCGAGCGACTCTCGGGCCTCCTGGAGGGCGCGGGCTACGTCCGCGCACCCGAGGGCTGCGACGGCGACGCGGACGTCGTGGTCTTCAACACCTGCGCCGTCCGTGAGAACGCCGACAACAAGCTGTACGGCAACCTCGGCCGCCTCGCGCCCATGAAGACCAAGCGCCCCGGCATGCAGATCGCCGTCGGCGGCTGCCTCGCCCAGAAGGACCGCGACACCATCGTCCAGCGGGCCCCCTGGGTCGACGTGGTGTTCGGCACGCACAACATCGGCAAGCTGCCCGTGCTGCTGGAGCGCGCCCGGATCCAGGAGGAGGCGCAGGTCGAGATCGCCGAATCGCTGGAGGCGTTCCCCTCGACGCTGCCGACCCGGCGCGAGTCCGCCTACGCGGCTTGGGTGTCGATCTCCGTCGGCTGCAACAACACCTGCACCTTCTGCATCGTCCCGGCGCTGCGCGGCAAGGAGGAGGACCGCCGTCCCGGCGACATCCTCGCCGAGATCGAGGCCCTGGTCGCCGAGGGCGTCTCCGAGATCACGCTGCTCGGCCAGAACGTCAACGCCTACGGCTCCGGCATGGGCGACCGCGAGGCCTTCTCGAAGCTGCTGCGCGCCTGCGGCCAGATCGAGGGCCTGGAGCGGGTCCGCTTCACCTCGCCGCACCCGCGCGACTTCACCGACGACGTGATCGCGGCGATGGCCGAGACCCCGAACGTGATGCCGCAGCTGCACATGCCGATGCAGTCCGGTTCGGACGGCATCCTCAAGGCGATGCGCCGCTCGTACCGGCAGGACCGCTTCCTCGGCATCATCGACAAGGTGCGCGCCGCGATCCCGCACGCGGCCATCTCCACGGACATCATCGTCGGCTTCCCCGGCGAGACCGAGGAGGACTTCCAGCAGACGATGCACGCCGTGCGCGAGGCCCGCTTCGCGAACGCCTTCACCTTCCAGTACTCCAAGCGGCCCGGTACCCCGGCGGCCGACATGGAGGGGCAGATCCCCAAGGAGGTCGTCCAGGAGCGCTACATGCGGCTCGTGGCGCTCCAGGAGGAGATCTCCTGGGAGGAGAACAAGAAGCAGGTCGGCCGGACCCTGGAGGTCATGGTCGCGGAGGGCGAGGGCCGCAAGGACGGCGCCACGCAGCGGCTGTCCGGGCGCGCCCCCGACAACCGCCTGGTCCACTTCACCAAGCCGGACGCGGAGGTCCGCCCGGGTGACGTGGTGACGGTGGACATCACCTACGCCGCTCCGCACCACCTGCTGGCCGAGGGCCCGGCGGGGGCGGTACGGCGGACCCGCGCCGGCGACGCCTGGGAGAAGCGGAACGCCGCTCCGCCCCAGCCCGCCGGAGTCATGCTGGGCATCCCCACCCTCGGCGTCCCGGCCCCCCTCCCCACCCTCACCACAGCCTGCGCGGCCCCCACGGCCTGACCCCGCCGGGGCCGACCCGGCCCCGCGTGCCCGTGCCGGCGTCCCCACCAGAGGCCCCGGCCGGGCACAATCCAGCCCCGCCGGCGTTTGAGGCGCCGCCGGAGGCCAACGAGCGGAGCACCACCCGCGTCCCTGGGCCCTGCCGGCGTCCCCACCAGAGGCCCTGGCCGGGCCTCGATCCAGCCCCGCCGGCGTTTGAGGCGCCGGCACCACGGCCACCGCGGCCCCGACCCGCCCCCGGGACCGGCCCCGGGCCAGGCCCCCCGCCACCCCCGGCGACTAGGCTGCCCGCATGCTCGTAGCCGCAGCCGTCTGCCCCGCCCCGCCCCTCCTCGTGCCCCCGGTGGCCACCGGAGCCGCCGGTGAACTCGCCGACGCCCGCACCGCCTGCTCCGACGCCCTCGCGGTGCTCGCCGCCGCCCGCCCCGACCGCCTGGTCGTGGTCGGGTCCGCCGACCCCGGCGAGGGGGGCCCGTACCCGCACGGCGCCCGCGGCGGATTCCACGGCTTCGGCGTCGACGTCGAGGTACGGCTGGGCGAGCCCGGGGCCGAGCCCCAGGCCGACCCCCGGAGCGGACGCCCGCTCCCCACGTCCCTCGCCGTCGCCGCCTGGCTGCTCGGCCACACGGCCTGGTCCGGAGCCCCCGTGGAGGGCCTGGGAGTCGAAGAGCCGCTGACCACCGCCCGCTGCCTGGAGACGGGCCGCGAGCTCGCCACCCGCGCCGAGCGGGTCGCCCTGCTCGTCATGGGCGACGGGAGCGCCTGCCGGACCCTCAAGGCCCCCGGCTACCTGGACGAGCGCGCCGCGGCCTTCGACGAAGGCGCCGCCGAGGCACTCGGCGCCGCCGACCTGCCCGCGCTGACCGCCCTCGACGCGGATCTCGCCGCCGAGCTGAAGGCGTCCGGCCGCGCCCCCTGGCAGGTGCTCGCCGGCGCCGCCGAGGGCGCGGGCCTCGAAGGCCGCCTGCTGTACGAGGACGCCCCCTACGGCGTCGGCTACTTCGTCGCCGCCTGGTCCTAGGGGGTGTCTGACGGATGTGCGTGCCGGGCGCCGCGACGCCACGCACATCCGTCAGACACCCCCTAGCCCGCGCGCCGGGAGTCGTCGTCGCCCGCTGGGCCGAACGGGTCACGCGCGCCCGACCTGACGGACATCACCCCGCGCCCGGCACGTAAAACGCGAAGAAGGGGCGCGGGGAAGTCCCCGCGCCCCTTCTTCGCGTCACGTCAAGCAGACGCCGGCGGTGTCGGCCCGCCGGGGCTGTCCTTGTGCGCGACCTTGCCCAGGGCGTCCTTCGCCTTGCCGGCGCCCGAGGTGATCTGGTCGCTGTACTTGCCCTTGGTCTTGGAGTCCACGACCTTGGCGACCTTGTCCAGGCCGTCGCCGATCTTTCCCTCGTGCTGTTGCGCGAGGTCACCCAGCTTGTCCTTGGCCGGCGCGAGCTTGGCCTTCAAATTGTCCAGCAGGCCCATGGGACACCTTCCAGTGGCAGTAGCTCCTACGTACGGGCGCCCTCACCGGCCTCGCTGTCCGCGGCTTCCTCCGCGCACTGCTGCTTGGGGATCTCCACGCCTTCCGGCGCGGCGGTCTCCGTCTCGGCCTTGGGGGCCTCGTCGGTCACCTCGGCTTCCTCCGTGGCGGCCGACTCGACGACCTCCTCGGCAGGCTCCGTGGCCTTCCGGCGAAACCGATCAAAAACGCCCATGTCTACTCCCATAACGTTACTCGTGCGGGTGAAGTTCCGCCTCGGCCGGACCGGCCACCGCCGGTCGTGCGCAGGGCCGGAACCTCGCCAGGGCAACGACCCCGTACCCGGCCCGTCACGTAACTCGATCGGGTACATGCCCCGGGGTTTGCGAGACTGGGACGGTGAAGAGCCCAGCCCCCGCACCGCGGGTCATCGCCGTCGTCGGCCCCACGGCAGCCGGAAAGTCCGATCTGGGCGTCGCCCTGGCCCGTCGGTACGACGGAGAAGTCGTCAACGCCGACTCCATGCAGCTCTACCGTGGGATGGACATCGGGACCGCCAAACTGACGACCGAGGAGCGCGGTGGAGTCGTCCACCGGCTCCTGGACGTCTGGGACGTGACGGAAACGGCCAGCGTGGCCGAGTACCAGCGGCTCGCGCGGATCGAGATCGACCGGCTGCTCGCCGAGGGTCGCACCCCCGTCCTCGTCGGCGGTTCCGGGCTGTACGTCCGCGGCGCCCTCGACGCGATGGAGTTCCCCGGGACCGACCCGGAGGTCCGGGCCCGGCTGGAGGAAGAGGCCACCCTGCGGGGCCCGGGCGCCCTGCACGCCCGCCTCGCCGCCGCCGACCCGGCCGCCGCCCTCGCGATCCTGCCGAGCAACGGCCGGCGGATCGTCCGGGCGCTGGAGGTCATCGAGATCACCGGGCGCCCGTACACGGCGAACCTGCCCGGTCACGAGTCCGTCTACGACACCGTGCAGATCGGGGTGGACGTGGCCCGGCCCGAGCTGGACGAGCGGATCACCCTGCGCGTGGACCGGATGTGGGAGGACGGCCTGGTTGAGGAGGTGCGGGCGCTGGAGGCCCAGGGGCTGCGCGAGGGGATCACCGCCTCCCGGGCGCTCGGCTACCAGCAGGTGCTCGACGCGCTGGCGGGCCGCTGCACCGAAGCGGAGGCCAAGGCCGAAACGGTCCGCGCCACGAAGCGGTTCGCCCGCCGCCAGGACTCCTGGTTCCGCCGCGACCCGCGGGTCCACTGGCTCAGCGGGGCCGCCCTGGACCGGGCGGAACTCCCCGGACTCGCGCAGTCGTTGGTCGAACGGGCGGTCACAGCCTGATCACGTGATGGCATCGGGACGCTCCGGGCGCCTGTTCGGAGCCCGGGGGCGTGCCATCATCAAACTCCGGCCGGTGTCGACACCGGCGGTGATCGACAACGTACGAAGTCCGAGTGGGGAGGGCGCGTGGCGATGGAGGCCGGCCCTCGAGACACCGGGCGGGAGCGCGACCGGCAGGAAACGGATCCGGTCCTTCCTGACGGACTCGGCCTGCCCGCCGAACCCGTCCGGCTGACTCCCGACGGTCCGGACGGACCCGACGCGCTGGCGGGCCTGGCCGGGCTGGACGGCGGCCTGGACGCCGCCGACGCCGCGGCCGCGCAGGCTCCCGAGTTCGAGGTCGAACTGCGCCCGCAGCGCCGCCTGCGGATCTGGCAGATCGCGCCCATCGTGATGCTGGCCGCCGCCGGGTCCCTGATGTTCGCCTTCCCCCTCGCCTTCGAGTTCGGCGACGGCGGCGCCGTCGTCGCCATGCTCGGCCTGCTCATCAGCTCCTGCGCCGGGGGCTGGGGCATGATGGCCGCCCGCCGCGTCGGCTACACCTGGCCGGGGCTCCCGGCCCGCGGCTCCGGCCGCCGCCCGGACTGGCGCATCGCCGCCCTCTACGCGCTGGTCGTCCTCGGCCTGGTGGCGCTGGCCGTCCTGCGCGTGGCCCGGCTCCGCTGACGCCCCGGGCGGCGCGGGTTTGTACGATGTGGACGTGACCACCTCCACCGCGCCGCTGGCGTTCCTCAAGGGCCACGGGACCGAGAACGACTTCGTGATCGTCCCGGACCCGGACAACGCCATCGACCTGCCCGCCACGGCCGTGGCCCGGCTCTGTGACCGTCGGGCCGGGATGGGCGGCGACGGGGTGCTGCACGTGGTGCGCTCCGCCGCGCACCCCGAGGCGCGGTCGATGGCCGCCGAGGCCGAGTGGTTCATGGACTACCGCAACGGGGACGGCTCCATCGCGGAGATGTGCGGCAACGGCGTCCGCGTCTTCGCCCGCTACCTCCAGTACGCCGGTCACGTCGAGGCGGGCGACCTCGCCGTCGCCACCCGCGGCGGCGTCAAGCACGTCCACCTCCACAAGGACGGCGCCGTCACCGTCTCGATGGGCCGCGCGGCGCTCCCCGAGGGCGAGGTCACCGTCACGGTCGGCCCGAAGAGCTGGCCCGCGCGCAACGTGAACATGGGGAACCCGCACGCCGTCGCCTTCGTTGATTCCCTCGACGACGCCGGGAATCTGCTCACCGCCCCCGCCTTCGGCCCGGCGTCCGCCTACCCGACGGGTGTCAACGTCGAGTTCGTCGTCGACCGCGGCCCCCGGCACGTCGCCATGCGCGTCCACGAACGCGGCTCCGGCGAGACCCGCTCCTGCGGCACCGGCGCCTGCGCGGTCGCCGTGGCCACCGCCCGCCGCGACGGGGCCGACCCGGCCGTCACCGGCGAGCCGGTCACGTACACGGTCGACCTGCCCGGCGGCACCCTGCTCATTACCGAACACCCCGACGGCGCGGTGGACATGACCGGACCCGCCGTCATCGTGGCCGCGGGCGAGTTCGATCCGGCCTGGCTCACCGAAACGGCTTTCGGCTAGAGGTTCCCTCTAATGGGTGATCCATTTCACGCTGTGCGAGAGCTGGACTGCGCCACGTGGTGGGGTCGGTAGCATCAGGCACCGGCCCTGAGGGCTCACCCCATGCCCACCGCCGGTCGAAGCCGCCGGAGGTGCCCATGAGTGCAGAGGCCACGAACCCCGACGCACGACCCGAGTTCCGCAGACGTGGCCGGACGCGGCTCGATCTGCTCCGACTGGGACGCGCGGCCCTGCTGGGGCCGACGTCCCGGGACCGGCTCCCCGACGCCATCGGTCACGTCGCGGAAGCCCACCGCGCCCACCACCCGGACGCGGACCTCTCCGTGCTGCGCCGCGCCTACGTGCTGGCCGAGACCTCGCACCGCGGCCAGATGCGCAAGAGCGGTGAGCCCTACATCACCCATCCCCTCGCCGTCACCCTGATCCTGGCCGAACTCGGCGCCGAGACCACGACCTTGACGGCCTCGCTCCTCCACGACACCGTCGAGGACACCGAGGTGACCCTCGATCAGGTCCGCCAGGAGTTCGGCGACGAGGTCTGCTTCATCGTCGACGGCGTCACCAAGGTCGAGCGGATCGACTACGGCGCCGCGGCCGAACCGGAGACCTTCCGCAAGATGCTCGTCGCCACCGGCAACGACGTCCGCGTCATGTCCATCAAACTCGCCGACCGGCTGCACAACATGCGCACCCTCGGCGTGATGCGCCCGGAGAAGCAGGCCCGCATCGCCAAGGTCACCCGGGACGTCCTCATCCCGCTGGCCGAGCGGCTCGGCGTACAGGCCCTCAAGACCGAGCTGGAAGACCTCGTCTTCGCGATCCTGCACCCCGAGGAGTACGAGCGCACCCGCGCCCTCATCGCCGCCCACGCGGGCGAGCGCGACCCGCTCCCCGGCATCGCCGACTCCGTCCGCGCGGTCCTGCGCGAATCCGGCATCCAGGCCGAGGTGCACATCCGCCCCCGGCACTTCGTCTCCGTCCACCGGATCTCCCTCACCCGCGGCGAACTGCGCGGCTCCGACTTCGGCCGCCTCCTCGTCCTCGTCGCCGAGAACGCCGACTGCTACGGCGTGCTGGGGGAGTTGCACACCTGCTTCACCCCGGTCGTCTCCGAGTTCAAGGACTTCATCGCGGTACCCAAGTTCAACCTCTACCAGTCCCTGCACACCGCCATCGCCACCTCCGGGGGCAACGTCGCCGAGGTCATCGTCCGCACCCACCGGATGCACCGGGTCGCCGAGGCCGGAGTCGTCGCCCTCGGCAATCCGTACATCTTCGGGGAGGGCTCGGCCGCGGGCACGTCGATCCTCCCGGGGGCCCCGGGCGCCGCGGCCGAGGGCGACGGCGACGAGGAGCGCGTCGACCCCACCCGACCCGGCTGGCTCTCCCGACTGCTCGACTGGCAGCAGTCCGCACCCGACCCCGACACCTTCTGGAGCTCGCTGCGCGCCGAGCTGGCCCAGGACCGCGAGATCACCGTCTTCCGGGCCGACGGCGGGGGCGCCGACGGCACCATCAGCCTGCCGGCCGGGGCCACCTGCATCGACGCGGCCTACGCCCAGTACGGCGAGGCCGCGCACGGCTGTATCGGCGCCCGGGTGAACGGGCGCCTCACCTCCCTGGCCACCCGGCTGGCCGACGCGGACACCGTGCAGCTGCTGCTCGCGCACGACGCCTCCTCCGGGCCCGCCGCCGACTGGCTCGACCACGCCCGTACCCCGGCCGCCCGGATCGCCATCAGCACCTGGCTCCAGTCCCATCCCGCCGCCGTCAAACCGCCCACCGCCCCGCCCCGGGCGCCGCTGCCGATGGTCAGCCTGCGGCCCGGCGGGCGCAACGCCGTCGCCGACCTGCCGGACGCGCCCGTCCGGCTCGCGGGGTGCTGCACGCCGGTGCCGCCCGACTCGGTCGCCGGCTTCGTCGTCCGGGGCGGGGCCGTCACGGTGCACCGGATCGCCTGCTCGGCCGTCGAGCAGATGCGCTCCGTCGGCCGGACCTCGGTCGCCGTGCACTGGCGGGCCACCGCCGACTGCCGGGTGACGCTGCTCGCCGAATCGTTCGGGCGGCCCCACCTGCTGGCCGACCTGACCGAGGCCATCGCCCACGAGGGCGTCGAAGTCATCTCGGCCACCGTCGAGGCCCCCATCGAACAGCGCGTCCGGCACACCTACACCCTGCACCTGCGCGACGCGACCGGGCTGCCGGGGCTGATGCGGGCGATGCGGGACGTGCCGGGGGTCTACGACGTGAGCCGCGCGTAGCGGAGCCGCGGGCGGACACCCCCTGGGGGCCGTTCGGCCGGGGAGCCGGAGCCACTCCTTCGGGTGGGGCCGTCCGTGCCGTGCGACGCGTCGCACCGGAGCGGGCGGCGGGCGCTGGTATGGGGTGGGGGATGCGCCTCACCTCCCCCCGCCTGCGCGCCGCCCTGCTCGGCGCGGCCTCCCTCACGCTCGTCGCCGCCGTCCTGCCCCCGCCGCAGGCACTGGGCATCGGTGACCGGCTCTTCCCGGAGCTCGGCAACCCCGGTTACGACGTCGATTCGTACGACCTCTCCTTCACCTACAAGGACAACCGCACCCCGCTCGACACGGTCACCGTCATCAAGGCCCGCACCCTCACGAAGCTGGACCGGGTCAACCTCGACTTCGCCCGCGGCACGGTCCGCTCCGCCGAGATCAACGGCAGGCCCGCGCCCTTCGCCACCGCGGGGGAGGACCTCGTACTGACCCCCGAGCGCCCGCTCGCGGCCGACGAACCGCTGCGCATCACCATCCACCACACCAGCGACCCGCGCGGCGGCGGGGACGGCGGCTGGGTCCGGACCGCGGACGGCCTGGCGATGGCCAACCAGGCGGACGCCGCCCACCGGGTCTTCCCCTGCAACGACCACCCGTCCGACAAGGCGCTCTTCACCTTCCGGATCACCGCTCCGAAGGGCACGACCGCCGTCGCCAACGGGCTCCCGGTCCTCACGACCGACCGCGCCGCCGCCGGCGCGACCACCTGGACCTACCGCACCGTGCACCCCATGGCGACCGAGCTGGCCCAGGTCTCCCTCGGGGCCTCCGCCGTACTCCGTCGCGAGGGGCCGCACGGCCTGGAGCTGCGCGACGTGGTGCCGACCGCGGACAAGAAGCTGCTGGAGCCCTGGCTGAAGAAGACCCCGGCCCAGATGGAGTGGATGGAGAAGCGGGTCGGCCGCTACCCCTTCGAGACGTACGGGGTGCTGATCGCGCACGCCAGCACCGGTTTCGAGCTGGAGACCCAGACCCTCTCGCTCTTCGAACGCGGGATCTTCACCGACCCCGGCTACCCCGAGTGGTACGTCGACTCGATCATGGTCCACGAGCTGGCCCACCAGTGGTTCGGGGACAGCGTCACCCCGCGCACCTGGTCCGACCTGTGGCTCAACGAAGGACACGCCACCTGGTACGAGGCCCTGTACGCCGACGGGCTCGGCAAGTACTCCCTGGAACGGCGCATGCGCGAGGCCTACCAGCGCTCCGACCAGTGGCGGGCCGCGGGCGGCCCGCCGGCCGAGCCCAAGGCGGCGGCGCCGGGCGAGAAGATCGGCCTCTTCCGGCCGGTGGTCTACGACGGCGCGGCCCTGATCCTCTACGCGCTGCGCCAGAAGATCGGCACACCGGCCTTCGAGGACCTGGAGCGCCGCTGGGTGGGCGAGCACGCCGACCAGGTCGTCGGTACGGACGACTTCGTCCGGCTGGCGTCGCAGGTGGCGGGCGAGGACCTCACCGCCTTCCTCCAGCCCTGGCTGTACGGCAGGACCACCCCGCCGATGCCGGGGCACCCGGAGTGGAGCGCGCCGAAGACCACCTGAGGGCGCGCGGGAGCGGGCGGGCGGCCCGAAAAGGGTGTGACGGTCGGGGAACGGGCATGTCACCATCGACGGGACGGGGATTGCCGACGAGGCCGCCGGTCCGGGGCCCCGTAGGGAATCTCCCGCCCGTGTGACACGTTGTACGTACGGTCGAGATGCCTGCCCGCACCCACGGGCCGGACACCGGCGCAAGAACCATCCGAAAACGACGTAAGGATCCAATGACCTCCTCTTCTTCCCCTTCCCAGGACGCGCAGGACTCGCCCGAGGCGAAGGACGCGCAGAGCTTCACCGAGAGCCTTCGGGCCGATGCCCTGATGGAAGAGGACGTCGCCTGGAGCCAGGAGATCGACGGCGAGCGCGACGGCGCACAGTACGAGCGCTCCGAGCGCGCCGCACTGCGGCGCGTCGTCGGCCTCTCCACCGAGCTCGAAGACGTCACCGAGGTCGAGTACCGCCAGCTCCGTCTGGAGCGCGTGGTCCTCGTCGGCGTCTGGACCACCGGCACCGTGCGGGACGCGGACAACTCCCTCGCGGAGCTGGCCGCCCTCGCCGAGACGGCGGGCGCCCTCGTGCTCGACGGCGTGATCCAGCGCCGCGACAAGCCCGACCCGGCCACCTTCATCGGTTCCGGCAAGGCGCGCGAGCTGCGGGACATCGTCACCGAGACCGGCGCCGACACCGTCGTCTGCGACGGTGAGCTCAGCCCGGGCCAGCTCATCGCCCTCGAAGACGTCGTCAAGGTCAAGGTGGTCGACCGGACCGCGCTGATCCTCGACATCTTCGCCCAGCACGCCAAGTCCCGTGAGGGCAAGGCGCAGGTCGCGCTCGCGCAGATGCAGTACATGCTGCCGCGACTGCGCGGCTGGGGTGCCTCGCTCTCCCGCCAGATGGGTGGCGGCGGCGGTGGTGGCATGGCGACGCGCGGTCCCGGTGAGACCAAGATCGAGACCGACCGGCGCCGGATCCGCGAGAAGATGGCGAAGATGCGCCGCGAGATCGCGGAGATGAAGACCGGCCGCGACATCAAGCGGCAGGAACGGCGCCGCAACAAGGTGCCCTCGGTCGCCATCGCCGGTTACACCAACGCGGGCAAGTCCTCGCTGCTCAACCGCCTCACGGGCGCGGGCGTCCTGGTGGAGAACTCGCTGTTCGCCACCCTCGACCCGACCGTGCGCCGGGCCGAGACGCCGAGCGGCCGGATCTACACCCTGGCCGACACCGTCGGCTTCGTCCGGCACCTGCCCCACCACCTCGTCGAGGCGTTCCGCTCCACGATGGAGGAGGTCGGCGACTCCGACCTCATCCTGCACATCGTGGACGGCTCGCACCCGGCGCCGGAGGAGCAGCTGGCGGCGGTGCGCGAGGTGATCCGCGAGGTCGGCGCCGTCAAGGTGCCCGAGATCGTGGTCATCAACAAGGCGGACGCCGCGGACCCGCTGGTCCTTCAGCGACTGCTGCGCATCGAGCGGCACTCCATCGCCGTCTCGGCCCGCACGGGCCAGGGCATCGAGGAACTGCTCGCGCTCATCGACCGCGAGCTGCCCCGGCCCGAGGTCGAGGTGGAGGCACTCGTGCCGTACACCCGCGGCGGACTGATCGCCCGGGCGCACGCCGAAGGCGAGGTCATCTCCGAGGAGCACACCCCGGAGGGCACCCTGCTGAAGGCGCGGGTCCACCAGGAACTGGCGGCGGACCTCGCTCCGTACATCCCCGCGAAGCACTGACGCCGAACCACCGCGGTACCGGACACACATACAGAGGGAGGGCCCCCGCGATGCGGGGGCCCTCCCTCTGTATGCACTTCCCTACGGGAAGCTCCTACGTGAACTTCCCGCCGCGCTCGCCTACTTGAACTTCGCGCTCACCGCGTCGAAGACGCCCTTCGCCTCCGGACCCAGCCGCGGACCGGCCAGCCAGCCGGCCTTGACCGGACCGATGGAGGTGTTCGACACCAGCGCGCGCTTGCCGTCGGCGCCGGTGGCGACCCAGCCGCCGCCCGAGGAACCGCCGGTCATGGTGCAGCCGATGCGGTACATCACCGGGGCGGAGGAGGCCAGCGAGTAGCGGCCCGGCTTGTCGCCGCACTGGTAGGCCTTCTGGCCGTCGAACGGCGTGCCCGCCGGGAAGCCGGTCGCCGTGATGCTCGCGACCTTGCCCACGGCCGGGGCGTTGAAGTCCACCGGAAGCGCCGAACCGACCGTCTCCTCCAGCGACTTGCCGGCGCCGCCCTCGGGGGTCACGTGCAGCACCGCGAAGTCGTACGGGGCGCCCGCGCCGCCGGTCGACCCGCCCTGGGCGATCCACTGGTCCGAGGTCTGCGCCCAGTCGCTCCACCAGACGCCGTAGGGAGCCACCTGCTCCCGGCTCGCGCCCTTGAGCTGCGCCGAGGACTTGCCGGAGTTGTTGTAGGAGGGCACGAAGGCGATGTTGCGGTACCAACCGCCGCTCTTGCCCGCGTGCACGCAGTGGCCGGCCGTCCAGACCATGTTGGACTTGCCGGGGTGCGCCGGGTCCTTGACCACGGTCGCCGAGCAGACCATCGAGCCCTCGGGGCCGTCGAAGAAGACCTTGCCGGCCTCCGGCACGCTCTGGTGGAAGGGCGGCGCGGCCGCCTTCGCGGTGACCGGGTCGGGCGTCGGGTCGGTGACGCCCTGGTCCTTGCCGAGGTCCGGGTCGGTGACCGGGCGGTCCGGCGGGACGTCGGCGTCACGCATCCGGTCCGGGTCCCACAGGCCCGCGATGATGGGGTTGATGTAGTCGCCCGCCTCGCGGAGCCAGTCCTCCTTCTTCCAGTTCTTCCACTCGCCCCCCTTCCACTTGTCCATGTCGATGCCGTGCTGCTTGAGCTTGTCCTTCAGCTCGTCAGGAATCTTGATGGTGTCGGACCCGGCCGGGAGGCTCGCCGCTGCGGTCGGCTTGGCGTCGCCGCCGGCCTCACCGTTGCCGGGTCCGCAGGCCGCGGCGGTCAGCGCGAGCGCGGCCGCGCACAGTACGGCGGTGACCGGTCGGTTCGGTCGTCGCATGTCGTGAATCTCCCTGGGTGGGTCGAGGCGTGGAGTGCAGCACCCCACTATGCCGATGTCCTGGGGGACGACACCGGGCGGGGCCGCGGTTGCGGCTCGGACGGCCCCTGCCCACAAGGATCTTGGCGCCGCCCGTGATCCGTCGCCGTCACCGTCGTTGGTACGTACGGGGGATGGGGGAGCGGCGTTCGCGTGCGACGCGCAATCCGCAAGAGCACCTGTAGCGACCGGGCGCCCGTGCACGTTGCAGGGCGATCCAACTGGGAGGACCGACACCCGTGGCCTTGACCGAGTCGGCCGCGGCGGCGGCACGGACCGCCGCCGCACCGCCCGCCGTCGTACCGTCCATCGCCGTACCGTCCGCCGAGCCCGCGCCGCTCGTGCCCGCGCAGGTGGGGCGGGCGCCGTCCGCACCCCCGGGGGCCCCGGACGGCTCGGGGGCCTGCGGGGTCGGGTCGGGCGGCGGGCCGGAGGGGATCCTGCGCCGGCAGTCGCTCCGGGAGTCCGCCGCCCGGACCTACGCCCGGGCGCTGCCCATCGTCCCCGTCCGCGCCCGTGGCATGACGATCGAGGGCGCCGACGGCCGCCGCTACCTCGACTGCCTCTCCGGCGCCGGAACCCTGGCGCTCGGACACAACCACCCGGTGGTGCTGGAGGCGATCCGCAAGGTCATCGACTCCGGCGCTCCGCTGCACGTCCTCGATCTGGCCACACCGGTCAAGGACGCCTTCACCACGGAGCTGTTCACGAACCTGCCGCCGGCGCTGGCCGCCGACGCGCGCGTCCAGTTCTGCGGACCGGCCGGTACGGACGCGGTCGAGGCGGCCCTGAAACTCGTCCGCACCGCGACGGGCCGCAACGGCCTGCTCGCCTTCACCGGCGCCTACCACGGCATGACGGCCGGCTCGCTGGCCGCGTCCGGCGGGGCCCGGGACGTCGAGGTGACCCGGCTGCCCTATCCCCGCGACTACGCCTGCCCGTTCGGCGTGGGCGGGCCCGAGGGAGCCCGTCTCGGAGCCCGCTGGACCGAGAGCCTCCTGGACGACCCCAAGAGCGGGGTGCCCGTGCCCGCCGGCATGATCCTCGAACCCGTCCAGGGCGAGGGCGGGGTCATCCCGGCGCCGGACGCCTGGCTGCGCCGGATGCGCGAGATCACCGCCGCCCGGGGCATCCCGCTCATCGCCGACGAGGTCCAGACCGGGGTCGGGCGTACCGGTGCCTTCTGGGGCGTCGACCACGCCGGGGTGGTCCCGGACGTGATGGTGCTGTCCAAGGCGATCGGCGGCAGCCTGCCGCTCGCCGTGATCGTGTACCGGGCCGAGCTGGACGTCTGGCAACCGGGCGCCCACGCCGGAACCTTCCGCGGGAACCAACTCGCCATGGCCGCGGGCACGGCCACCCTGGCCCACGTCCGGAAGAACGGCCTGGCCGCACGCGCCGCCGAGGTGGGCGACCGGATGCTCGCCGCCCTGCGCGCCCTGGCCACGGAGCACCCCTGCATCGGCGACGTGCGCGGCCGCGGCCTGATGCTGGGCCTCGAACTCGTCGACCCGGACGCCCCGGACGCCCCGGCGGGGGACGGCGCTCCGCGGCTCGCCGCCGCCGTGCGCCAGGAGTGCCTGGACCGCGGCCTCATCGTCGAGCTGGGCGGGCGCCATTCCAGCGTCGTCCGACTGCTGCCCCCGCTCACCATCACCGACGAGCAGGCCGTGGCCGTCCTGGACCGCCTCGCCGACGCCGTCACCGCGGCCGAACGCACCCGGCACCCCTGACCGAGCCTCCGCCGAACCGAGCCTGCGCAAGGAACTCCGTGACCTCCACTCCCGACCCCGCGCCGCACCAGCCCCAGGACCCGGCCGAGCACACCCCGCCCCCGGCCCCGGCTCCGGAAGCGGCACCACCGCAGGCTGCGGTGGCACCCCCGGCCACCGTCCCCCGCCAGAAGGACGGCATCCCCAGGCATCCCCAACCCCCTACCACCCCCACACCCACCACCCCAGCCCCAACCCCAGGCACGGCATCCACCCCCGGCCGGCTCTCTGCCGGGCCGCGACCCGGAGCCGCCGGGCCGACCGACGACGCCGCACACATCGGGGCACACGCAGCCGGGAACAGGACCGGCAGCAGCGGGGCCGGCACGGGGAGGGGGACAGGGACCGGCAGCGAGACAGGGACCGGTAGCGGGACGGGCGCCGGCACCGTAACCGGCGCCGCAACCGGCACCGCGACCAGCCCCGGCCCACCCGGACCCGACCCGCTGGTGCTGCCCGATCTGCTGGACCACGCCGACCCGGCCATCGCGGCCGAGGCGGCGGCCGTGGAGAACCTGCTGCGCTGCTGGGTCCGCGAGAGCGGACTGGGCCGCCCCGTCGGCCCCCTCGGAACCCTGCTCCGCATCCCCCTTCCCGCCTCCGGCACGGCGTTGCTCGTCGCGGTCCGACACTGGTCCCCGACGGGCTGGCACCGCTTCGCCCCCGCGCGGCTCGAAGGCGCCCCCGCCGACGCCGCCGCCCTGGACGCCGTCACCCTCGCCGGGCTCATCGCCCGCGAGGGCGGTGCGCGCGGCGGCGCCGACCTCGTCGGCCGGGTCGCCGACTCGGTGCGGCGCACCGCCGAGTTCATCGCCGACCGGCGCACCCGCCCCGTGCCCCCCGCCCCCGTCTGCGGAGAGCTCTTCCTCACGGCCGAGCAGTCCCTGCTCCTGGGTCACCCCCTCCACCCCACCCCGAAGAGCCGCGAGGGCCTCTCCGAGGCGGAGGTCCGCCGCTACTCACCCGAACTCCACGGCTCCTTCCCCCTGCACTGGACCGCTGTGGACCCCTCCGTCCTCGCCACCGACTCGGCCTGGACCGAACGCGGCCGCCCCGTCCCCACCGACCGGCTGCTCGGCCGCCTCGCCCCCGGCCTGCGGATCCCCGACGGCACCACCCCCCTTCCCCTGCATCCCTGGCAGGCCCGTGACCTCTTCCAGCGCCCCGAGGTCGCCGCCCTCCTCGACGCGGGACTCCTGCACGACCTCGGGCCCTACGGCGACCCCTGGTACCCGACCTCATCCATCCGCACCGTCCACCGCCCCGGCGCCCCAGCGATGATCAAGCTGTCGCTCGGCCTGCGCATCACCAACTCCCGCAGGGAGAACCTCCGCAAGGAGCTCCACCGCGGCGTCGAGGTGCACCGGCTGTTGCGCTCCGGACTGGTCGAGCAGTGGCAGGCGGTCCACCCCGGCTTCGACATCGTGCGCGACCCCGCCTGGGTCGCCGTCGACGCCCTGGACGGCACTCCCGTCCCCGGCCTCGACGCCCTGCTGCGTCACAACCCCTTCCGTCCGGGCGACGACGTCGTCTGCATCGCCGCGCTCACCTCTCCCCGCCCGTGGCCCGGCCGCACCACGATGCGTTCGCGCCTGGCCGACCTGGTCGCCCGGATCTCCCTCGCCACCGGCCGGTCCACATTTGCCGTCGCCGCCGAGTGGTTCCTGCGCTACCTCGACCACGTCGTCCTGCCGGTCCTCGCCCTCGACGCCCTCGCGGGCATCGCCCTCGAGGCGCACCAACAGAACACCCTGGTCCTGCTCGACGCCGCGGGCTGGCCCGTCGGCGGCCGCTACCGCGACAACCAGGGCTACTACTTCCGCGACTCCCACCGCGCGGAACTGGAGCACCGGCTGCCCGGCGTCGGCGACGCCAGCGACACCTTCGTCGCGGACGCCGTCACCGACGAGCGCTTCGCCTACTACCTGGCCATCAACAACGTCTTCGGCCTCATCGGGGCCTTCGGCGCCCAGCGGCTCGCCGACGAACGGATCCTGCTCGCCGCCTTCCGCCGCTTCCTCGGCAAGGCCGCCGCCCTCGGGCCGCTCCCGACCCAGCTGCTGGACTCACCCACCCTCAGGTGCAAGGCGAACCTGCTCACCCGCCTCGGCGGCCTCGACGAGCTCGTCGGCCCGGTCGACACCCAGTCCGTCTACGTCACCATCGCCAACCCCCTTCACGACTGACGCGGAGAAGAGCACCATGCCCTCCACCGATGCCTGCTCCACCGATGCCTGCGCCACCGCCGACAGGACCATCGAACTGCGCCTGCCCGGCGGGCTGCTGTCGCGGCTCGCCGAAGCCGACCTCCAGGAGTCACCGGCCGCCTGGGGCGTCGCCGGCACGGTCTTCGGTGCCTTCCGCCTGGAGCCCGTACGCCTGGAACGCGATCTGGACCTGCTGGCCGTGTGGATGAACGACCCCGAGGTGGCGGCGTTTTGGGAACTCGCGGGCCCCGCCTCCGTGACCGCCGCGCACCTGCGGGAGCAGCTCGACGGGGACGGCTCCAGCATTCCCTGCCTCGGCGTCCTCGACGGCACCCCGATGAGCTACTGGGAGATCTACCGGGCCGATCTCGACCCGCTCGCCCGGCACTACCCGGCGCGCCCCCACGACACCGGTATCCACCTGCTCATCGGAGACGGAACGAACCGGGGCAGGGGACTCGGCGCCACTCTGCTGCGGGCCGTCGCCGACCTCGTGTTCGAGAACCGTCCCCGCTGCACGCGTGTCATCGCCGAACCGGACATGCGCAACACCCCCTCCGTATCGGCCTTCCTCAACTCCGGCTTCCGCTGCTCCGCGGAAGTCGATCTGCCCGAGAAGCGCGCCGCCCTGATGATCCGTGAGCGGGCCCTGCGCCATCTCCTCTGACCATAGAAACTCTGCGTCACGCAGCTAAGTTCCCGATCCCGAGGAGTCTTGTGCCGAATTTCCCCCCTGCCTCCGACTCCACCGACGCGGCGCTGGCACCGTCGCCCCAAGACCCGCGCACCCCGCCCGAACTCACCCTCTCGACCTGGGACTTCGCCGCGCGACGGCTGCTGGCCAAGATGCTCGGCGAATTCGCCTACGAGGAGATCGTCCGGCCCGTTCCGGCCCCGGCCGCCGACGGCGACGCCTGGACGCTCACCTTGGACGACGGCAGTTCCCTCGGCTTCCGGGCCCGCCGCCGGGCCTACGACAGTTGGCAGGTCGACGCCACCACCATCACCCGCACGGCCGCGGCGCCCTCGACCGCACCGGCCGGGGCCTTCGGGGACCCGTACCGCTTCCTCGTCCTCGCCCGGGAACTCCTCGGGCTCGACGGCACCACCCTCGGCCACCTCGTCCGGGAACTGAGCGCGACCCTCGCCGCCGACGCGCGCATCGACCACACCGCCCTCACCGCCGACCTCCTGGCCGACCTCGACTACGCGGCCCTCGAAGGCCACCAGACCGGCCACCCCTGGCTCGTCCTCAACAAGGGCCGCCTCGGCTTCTCGGCCGCCGACGCCGCGGCCTGGACCCCCGAGGCCCGCACCCGCCAGCGGTTGCCCTGGCTCGCGGCCCACACCTCCCTCGCCGCCTACCGGGGCGCCGCCGGCCTGGAGGACCCCGCCCGGCTCTACTCGGCCGAGCTGGACCCCGTCACCCGAGCCGCCTTCGACGGGGTTCTGCGCGACCGCGGACTCGACCCGCGCGGCTACCTCTACCTCCCGGTCCACCCCTGGCAGTGGGACGAGGTCGTGCTCCCCCTCTTCGCCCCCGCCCTGGCGTCCGGTGCGCTCGTGCCGCTGCCCGCGGACCCCGACGTACGCCTGCCCCAGCAGTCGATCCGGACCTTCCTCAACGTCACCCGCCCCGACCGGCACACCGTCAAGCTCCCCCTGGCCGTCTTCAACACCATGGTCTGGCGCGGCCTGCCCACCGACCTCACCCTCGCGGCGCCGGCCGTCACGGCCTGGATCCACTCCCTGCGCGACGCCGACCCCTTCCTGCGCGACGAATGCAGGGTCGTCCTGCTCGGCGAGGTCGCCTCCGTCACCGTGCGGCACCCCGTCTACGACGGGCTGCCCGAGGTGCCGTACCAGTACCGCGAACTGCTCGGCGCGATCTGGCGCGAGCCGCTCGCCCGCCACCTCGCCCCCGGGGAGCGGGCCCGGACGCTCGCCTCGCTCCTGCACACCGACCCGCGCGGCCGGTCCTTCACCGCCGAGCTGGTCGCCCGCTCCGGCCTGCCCGCGCAGCTCTGGCTGCAGCACCTCTTCGCCGCGCTCCTGCCGCCCCTGCTCCGTTTCCTCTACCGCTACGGCACGGTGTTCTCGCCCCACGGAGAGAACGCGATCGTGATCTTCGACGAGCGCGACGTCCCGGTCCGGCTCGCGGTCAAGGACTTCGTGGACGACGTCAACGTCAGCCGTGACCCGCTGCCCGAGCACGCCACCATGCCCGACGAGGTCCGCGCGGTCCTGCTCACCGAGCCCGCGGACTTCCTGCCCCAGTTCATCCACTCGGGACTCTTCGTCGGCGTCTTCCGCTACCTCTCGGCGATCTGCGAGGACCGGCTCGCGGTCCCCGAGCGCGACTTCTGGTCGCTCGTACGGGCGGAGATCCTCCGCCACCACGCCCGCTTCCCCGAGCTGAAGGAGCGATACGAGCTGTTCGACCTGCTCACGGAGCGGATCGACCGGCTCTGCCTCAACCGGAACCGGCTCCACGAGGACGGTTACCGGGACCGTCCGAACCGCCCGCACGCCGTCGTCCACGGCAGCGTGCCCAATCCCCTGTACCCCTCGTGACCACTCGCCGGTGCGGTCGCTGTCGGTGGCGCCCCGTAGGGTTGGCGGTGCTATGACGAAGCCCTCTCTCACCGACCTGCTGCACGCCGCCGTCACCGCCGTCGGCGGTACCGAGCGTCCCGGCCAGGTGGCCATGGCCGAAGCCGTCGCCGAAGCGATCGACGACAACTCCCACCGGCTCATCCAGGCAGGCACGGGCACCGGAAAGTCCCTCGGCTATCTGGTGCCCGCGCTCGCGCACGGCGAGCGCGTGGTCGTGGCCACCGCCACGCTCGCGCTCCAGCGCCAGCTCGTCGAGCGCGACCTGCCGCGCACGGTCGAGGCGCTGCACCCGCAGCTGCGCCGCCGGCCGCAGTTCGCCATGCTCAAGGGCCGCTCCAACTACCTCTGCCTGCACCGCCTCCACGAAGGGGCACCGCAGGACGAGGAGGAGGGCCTCTTCGACCAGTTCGAAGCGGCTGCCCCGACGAGCAAGCTCGGCCAGGACCTGCTGCGCCTGCGCGACTGGGCGGACGAGACGGAGACCGGTGACCGGGACGACCTCACTCCGGGCGTCTCCGACAAGGCCTGGGCCCAGATCTCCGTCTCCTCCCGGGAATGCCTGGGTGCGACGAAGTGCGCCTACGGCGCCGAGTGCTTCGCCGAGGCCGCCCGCGAGCGCGCCAAGCTCGCCGACGTCGTGGTCACCAACCACGCGCTGCTCGCGATCGACGCCATCGAGGGCGCTCCGGTGCTCCCGCAGCACGAGGTGCTGATCGTCGACGAGGCCCACGAGCTGGTCTCCCGGGTGACCGGTGTCGCCACCGGTGAACTCACTCCCGGCCAGGTCAACCGCGCGGTGAAGCGGTCCGCGAAGTTGGTCAACGAGAAGATCGCCGACTCCCTCCAGACGGCCGCCGAGACCTTCGAGCGGGTGATGGAGCTGGCCCTGCCCGGTCGGTTGGAAGAGATCCCGGAGGACCTCGGTTACGCCCTGCTCGCCCTCCGGGACGCCTCGCGCAACGTGATCTCGGCGATCGGCGGCACCCGCGACAAGTCCGTCCACGACGAGGACGCGGTGCGCAAGCAAGCCCTCGCCGCGGTGGAGAGCATCCACGGCGTGGCGGAGCGGATCACCCTCGGCTCCGAGTACGACGTGGTCTGGTACGAGCGCCACGACCGCTTCGGGGCCACCCTGCGGGTCGCCCCGCTCTCGGTGTCCGGGCTGCTGCGCGAGAAGCTGTTCGAGGACCGCTCCGTGGTCCTGACCTCCGCGACCCTGAAGCTGGGCGGCGACTTCAACGGCGTCGCGGCCTCGATGGGGCTCTCGCCCGAAGGGGTCGAGGGGGACGACGTCCCCGTCTGGAAGGGCCTCGACGTCGGCTCGCCCTTCGACTACCCGAAGCAGGGCATCCTCTACGTCGCCAAGCACCTGGCCACCCCCGGCCGCGAGGGCACCCGCGGGGACATGATCGACGAGTTGGCCGAGCTGATCGAGGCGGCGGGCGGCCGCACCCTCGGCCTGTTCTCGTCCATGCGCGGAGCCAAGGCGGCCGCCGAGGAGCTCCGCGGGCGGCTCGACAACCCGATCCTGCTCCAGGGGGAGGAGACGCTCGGCGAGTTGATCAAGGCCTTCGCCGCCGATCCGAAGACCTGTCTGTTCGGCACCCTCTCGCTCTGGCAGGGCGTGGACGTGCCCGGACCCAGCTGCCAGCTCGTCGTCATGGACCGGATTCCGTTCCCGCGTCCGGACGACCCGCTGATGAGCGCCCGGCAGAAGTCTGTGGAGGAGCGCGGCGGCAACGGTTTCATGGCCGTGGCCGCGACCCACGCGGCGCTGCTCATGGCGCAGGGCGCGGGCCGTCTGGTCCGGGCCTCGGAGGACCGGGGCGTGGTCGCGGTGCTGGACCCCCGCCTCGCCACCGCGCGCTACGGCAGTTTCGTCCGGGCCACGCTGCCGGACTTCTGGTACACCACGGACCGCAATCAGGTCCGCCGCTCGCTGGCCGCCATCGACGCGACCGCGCAGGCCGACGGCAAGTGAGCGGAGCCGCCCTGGCCGTCTGAGGACGGAAGAGGGCGGAAGGGCGAGGGCGGAAGGACGAGGGCAAAGAGCAGCCCCGGGACACGGCGCAGTGAGTCCCGGGGCCGGATGGGGGCGGCGGCCGTCAGAGGCGCCGCAGTACCGCGACCACCTTGCCGAGGATGGTCGCCTCGTCACCCGGGATGGGCTGGTAGGCGGAGTTGTGCGGGAGCAACCAGACGTGGCCGTCCTCGCGCTTGAACCGCTTGACCGTGGCTTCGCCGTCGAGCATCGCGGCGACGATGTCACCGTTCTCCGCGACGGGCTGGCGGCGGACCGTGACCCAGTCGCCGTCACAGATGGCGGCTTCGATCATGGAGTCGCCGACGACCTTGAGGACGAAGAGCTCCCCGTCGCCGACGAGCTGCCGGGGGAGGGGGAACACGTCCTCGACCGACTCCTCGGCGAGGATCGGGCCGCCCGCGGCGATCCGGCCGACCAGGGGGACGTAGGAGGCGGCGGGCTTGCCGGTGGTGTCCGTGGGCTGCGAGCTGGGCTGGTCGGAGCCCCGTACCTCGTACGCCCGGGGGCGGTGCGGGTCACGGCGCAGGAAGCCCTTGCGTTCGAGGGCCATCAGCTGGTGGGCCACCGAAGACGTGCTGGACAGGCCGACCGCCTGGCCGATCTCCCGCATCGACGGCGGGTACCCGCGGCGCTGCACCGAGTCACGGATGACCTCGATGACCCTCCGCTGCCGGTCCGTGAGTCCGGAGCTGTCGGCGCGGATGCCTGGAGGTCGCCCTGGCAGCGAGCGTGCGGGGCGGACGGGCTCCGCCTCCGGGTTCAGGCTTGAGTCGTTCATTGCATGCACCGGCTCGAGTCGGCTCTGGGAGCGGTTCTGGGCAGTGATGGTGGCACTGTCTGCGGTGGTGGTCACGTCGGCCCCTCTCGAAATGTTCTCCCTAGCTGGACAACGGTAGTAGCTTTCGAAAGGTTGCGCCAAACACACGTTCGAGTGAAAAATCGCAGATCGCTCATCGTGGTCATGTGGAGGGGTGTATAGACGAGCGGGTGACCGAACGCGGGTTCGGTCGGGCATCTTCCGCTTACGGTACCCTTGCCGGTTGAGTCGCCCCGTCCGCTCCCGGGCCCAGTGTGGCACTCGGGGCCCCCGGATCCGGCCATCGGGGGCTGCGACACGCGGAGCGCCGTAAATCCTCCACAACCCAAGATCTAGTGGTTGGATGAGC
The DNA here is from genome assembly GCF_044759975.1 of Streptomyces sp. NPDC098789. NCBI lineage: Bacteria > Bacillati > Actinomycetota > Actinomycetes > Kitasatosporales > Streptomycetaceae > Streptomyces > Streptomyces sp. NPDC098789. The sequence continues at coordinate 95,269 of NZ_JBIWAJ010000018.1, read as the reverse complement.
GAAGTCACCCAGAGGTTGTGGTCCCCGGTCTGCTGAGCGGCCCGACATCGCATATGCTGGTGGCTGCTTCCCGAGCCCCTGACAGAGCCCTGCCTCTGTGGTCAGCCGTTGCTGCGCGGGCCTTTCGGGAGGTTGTTCAGTCGTGCCGAGAAGAAGGGTCCGGAGCTTTGCACTGCCCCTTCTGCAGGCATCCCGACAGCCGCGTCGTCGACAGTCGCACCACGGACGACGGGACGTCGATCCGCAGGCGCCGTCAGTGTCCGGACTGCTCTCGTCGTTTCACCACGGTCGAGACCGCGTCACTGATGGTGATCAAGCGCAGTGGGGTCACCGAGCCCTTCAGTCGCACCAAGGTCATCTCCGGCGTCCGCAAGGCCTGCCAGGGACGACCCGTCACCGAGGACGCCCTCGCCAAGCTCGGCCAGCGGGTCGAGGAAGCGTTGCGCGCCACCGGTAGTGCCGAGCTGACCACCCATGACGTGGGTCTGGCCATACTCGGCCCGTTGCAGGAGCTGGACCTGGTCGCGTACCTCCGGTTCGCGTCCGTCTACAAGGCGTTCAACTCCCTCGAAGACTTCGAGACCGCCATCACGGAACTCCGTGACCGGCGGACTCACACCCAAGAGTGCGAGCCCGGTGGGACCTCCGCGGTCCCCGTGCCCGCCTCCGCCGCCGACTGACCGGGCGGCCGCGCTGCGGCCGGGATCAGCCAGGCCACGTACGTAGATCACAGTCAAAACCGTGCCGGGGAATTTCGCTGGCACATTAGGGCGTTTCGCCCGTATATGGGAGGCGGCATGACAGAGACGGCGAGCGGCTCGGCGCGAGGTTCCCGCACCAAGGGAACCAAGGCAGCCAAGAGCGGCCTTCGGATCGAGCGCATCCACACGACCCCCGGCGTGCACCCGTACGACGAGGTGTCCTGGGAACGTCGTGACGTCGTCATGACCAACTGGCGCGACGGCTCGGTCAATTTCGAGCAGCGTGGCGTCGAGTTCCCCGACTTCTGGTCGGTGAACGCGGTCAACATCGTCACCAGCAAGTACTTCCGCGGGGCCGTCGGCACCCCGCAGCGCGAGACCGGTCTCAAGCAGCTGATCGACCGGATCGTGAAGACCTACACGAAGGCCGGCGAGGACTTCGACTACTTCTCCTCGCCCGCCGACGCCGAGATCTTCGAGCACGAGCTGACCTACGCGCTCCTGCACCAGATCTTCAGCTTCAACTCGCCGGTGTGGTTCAACGTCGGCACCCCCCAGCCGCAGCAGGTCTCCGCCTGCTTCATCCTGGCCGTCGACGACTCCATGGAGTCGATCCTCGACTGGTACAAGGAAGAGGGCATGATCTTCAAGGGCGGCTCCGGCGCCGGCCTGAACCTCTCCCGCATCCGCTCCTCCAAGGAGCTGCTCTCCTCCGGCGGCAACGCCTCCGGCCCGGTCTCCTTCATGCGCGGCGCCGACGCGTCCGCCGGAACGATCAAGTCGGGCGGCGCCACCCGTCGCGCGGCCAAGATGGTCGTCCTGGACGTGGACCACCCGGACGTCGAGGACTTCATCGCGACCAAGGTGAAGGAAGAGGAGAAGATCCGCGCCCTGCGCGACGCGGGCTTCGACATGGACCTGGGCGGCGACGACATCACGTCCGTCCAGTACCAGAACGCCAACAACTCCGTCCGTGTGAACGACGAGTTCATGACGGCCGTCGAGAACGGCACCGAGTTCGGCCTGCGCGCCCGCATGACCGGCGAGGTCATCGAGAAGGTCGACGCCAAGGCGCTCTTCCGCAAGCTGGCCGAGGCCGCGTGGGCCTGCGCCGACCCGGGCATCCAGTACGACGGTGTGATCAACAACTGGCACACCTGCCCCGAGTCCGGCCGCATCACCGCGTCGAACCCGTGCAGCGAGTACATGCACCTGGACAACACGTCCTGCAACCTCGCCTCGCTCAACCTGATGAAGTTCCTGAACGACGACGGCAAGGGCTCCCAGTCCTTCGACGCCGAGCGTTTCGCGAAGGTCGTCGAGCTGGTCATCACGGCGATGGACATCTCCATCTGCTTCGCGGACTTCCCGACGCAGAAGATCGGCGAGAACACCCGCGCCTTCCGCCAGCTGGGCATCGGCTACGCCAACCTCGGCGCCCTGCTGATGGCCACCGGCCACGCGTACGACTCGGACGGCGGCCGCACCCTCGCCGCCTCGATCACCTCGCTGATGACCGGTACCGCGTACAAGCGTTCCGCCGAGCTCGCCGCGATCGTGGGCCCGTACGACGGCTACGCCCGCAACGCCGAGTCGCACAAGCGCGTCATGAGGCAGCACTCCGACGCCAACGCCGTCGCGCCGCGCACCGCGGACCTCGACAACGTGATCTGGGCCGCTGCCACCGAGGCCTGGCAGGACGTCCTGCGCCTCGGCGAGAAGAACGGCTTCCGCAACGCGCAGGCCTCCGTGCTCGCGCCGACCGGCACCATCGGTCTCGCGATGTCCTGTGACACCACGGGCGTCGAGCCGGACCTGGCCCTGGTCAAGTTCAAGAAGCTCGTCGGCGGCGGCTCGATGCAGATCGTCAACGGCACCGTTCCGCAGGCCCTGCGCCGCCTGGGCTACCAGGAGGAGCAGATCGAGGCCATCGTCGCCCACATCGCCGAACACGGCGTGGTCGTCGACGCCCCGGGCCTCAAGGTCGAGCACTACCCGGTCTTCGACTGCGCGATGGGCGAGCGTTCCATCTCCGCGATGGGCCACGTCCGGATGATGGCCGCGATCCAGCCGTGGATCTCCGGCGCGATCTCCAAGACGGTCAACATGCCGGAGACGGCGACCGTCGAAGAGATCGAGGAGATCTACTTCGAGGCCTGGAAGCTGGGCGTCAAGGCGCTCGCCATCTACCGCGACAACTGCAAGGTCGGCCAGCCCCTCTCCGCGAAGAAGAAGGAAGAGGAGAAGGTCGAGGTCACCGCGAAGGCCGAGGAGACCATCCGCACGGCGGTCGAGAAGGTCATCGAGTACCGCCCGGTCCGCAAGCGCCTGCCCAAGGGCCGCCCGGGCATCACCACCTCCTTCACGGTCGGTGGCGCCGAGGGGTACATGACGGCGAACTCCTACCCGGACGACGGTCTGGGCGAGGTCTTCCTGAAGATGTCCAAGCAGGGTTCCACCCTCGCGGGCATGATGGACGCCTTCTCCATCGCGGTCTCGGTCGGCCTGCAGTACGGCGTCCCGCTGGAGACGTACGTCGCGAAGTTCACGAACATGCGCTTCGAGCCGGCCGGCATGACGGACGACCCGGACGTGCGGATGGCGCAGTCGATCGTCGACTACATCTTCCGCCGCGTGGCGCTCGACTTCCTGCCCTTCGAGACCCGCTCCGCCCTCGGCATCCACTCCGCCGAAGAGCGTCAGCGTCACCTCGACACCGGTTCGTACGAGCGGCTCGAAGAGGAGCTGGACACGGAGTCCCTGACTCCGGCGGCCCCGCTCACCGTCGTCCCGGCCGCCCCGAAGCCGGTCGCGATCGTGGAGGTGCCCGCCCCCAAGCAGGCGCACTCGAACGCGGAACTGGTGGAGATGCAGCTCGGCGTGAGCGCCGACGCCCCGCTCTGCTTCTCCTGCGGGACGAAGATGCAGCGCGCCGGGTCCTGCTACATCTGCGAGGGCTGCGGCTCGACCAGCGGTTGCAGCTGACCGTTGATCGCGGCCCCCGCGGGACGCGGGGCGCCACGGAGCGCGTGACGTAGCTGTTCAGGGCGGTGGAGCCAGCCAGGCTCCACCGCCCTCGGCGTTGTCCGCGCCGAGTTACCGGACGGTATTCAGCTGTTCCCCGGGAAACGATCACCGGTTAGGCTCCACCGGCGCGCAAAGGGCGCGAACGTCGAGGTGGGGGACGCGGGGGACATGGTCGAGGAAAGTGCCGGATCCAAGAAGGGCATGAGCGCGGGGGCTCAGGCAGTGGCCGCCGTGGTGGTGGTCGGGGGACTCGTGGGTGTCCTGTGGAGCGTGCAGAACGCGGCCGGGAACACGGCCGACGCGAACAAGCCGGCGGTCTGTTCGCCGTCGCGGAGCGCCGCGCCCGCGGCGCCGCAGGTCTCCGGCGCGCAGATGTGCGCGGCACTGAACCGGCCCGACCTGGCCGTGCTGCTCGGAACGCCGGGCGAGCAGCCGGTGACCGCCTGGGGCAACGACGGCGTGATCGACCGCTCAGACGGCACCAAGAAGATCAGCCCCTCGGCGGACGTCCAGTTGAAGAGCCACCACGTGAAGCTCTCCTCGTCCGGGGACCGGATGCAGGTGGCCCAAATGGCCGACCTCCTCGGCAGCGGCGTGCAGAAGCAGACCGTCCTGGGGCACGCGGCGCTCTTCTCCTCGGACCGCACGCTGTCCCTCACCTTCAACGTGGGCGGCGGCAAGAGCAGCGCGGCACCCGGCGTCATGGCCCGCACCCTGTTGGTCGCCAGGGACGGCAAGGACAGCGGCGGCTCCTTCGAACTCGTCGTCTGGCGACAGGACGGGCAGCTGCCCGACGACCCGATGCTGATGCGTCTCGCGGAGCAGCTGCTCCCGACGGTCCCGGGGTGGAGCGCCGCCTGATCCTGCGCGCGCCGGGCCCCGGCCGACCCGGTGGCGGCGGGGACGGGGTCAGGGGCGGTCAGCCGCGGCGCCAGTGGCATCGTGTGTGCGTGGGGGCGTACCGGACGGGCGCCTTCGGACCGAGGGACGGGGGAGACATGTGGAGCGGTGACGAACTGGATCTGGACGCCTATCTGGCGCGGATCGGGTACGCGGGGGAACTCCGGCCGGACCTCGACACGTTGTTCGGGGTGCATCGGGCCCACACCGCCGCCATCCCCTTCGAGAGCCTCGACGTCCTGCTCGGCCACCCCATCGCGCTCGACGTCAAGAGCATCGAGGACAAGCTCGTGCGCAGCCGCCGCGGCGGTTACTGCTACGAGCAGAACACGCTGCTCGCCGCCGCCCTGGAGCGGATCGGTTTCACCGTCGCCGGGCGCGGCGCGCGCAACAGGACCCGCGGTGACGCGCTCCTGCCCGTCACCCACGCCGTCCTCGTCGTCACCGTGGAGGGCGAACCCTGGCTGTGCGACGCCGGGTTCGGCCTCCAGGGGCCGCGCGAGCCCGTCCCGCTGGGCCGACCGGGCACCGTGGTGTCCCAGGGGGAGTGGTCGTACGCCGTGCGCGAGGAGGCCGACGGCGTGCTCGTCCTGACCTTCCTGAGCGAGGGTGCCTGGCGGGACCTGTACGCCTTCGGCCCGCAGCCGACCCACCCGGTCGACTACGTCCTGATGAACCACTACAGCTCCTCCCACCCCCGGTCCGCCTTCATCGGGCAGCTCGTCGTCCACCGGCCCGGGGTGCCGGGAGCCGTCCACCGGCTCTCCCTCGTCCGGGGCGAGTTCACGACGCTCCATCCCGACGGGCGGGCGGAGCGCCACCCGGTCGCGCCCGACGAGCTGACCGCACTCCTCGACCGGGAGTTCGGGATCCGACTGTCCGACCGGGACGCGGGCGAACTGGTACGGATCTACCGGGCCGAGTACTGACCCGGGCCGCGCCGGGCACCGTACGATGGCGCGGTGCTGGTCAAGTGGATTCGCTGCACGGTGACGGACCGACGCGGGTTCGAACGGGGGCAGCGCAAATGGGCGGGGCTGCCGGGTGAACCCGGATTCCGGGGGCAGGGCGGCGGCTGGAGCCGGGGCCGGCAAGGCGTCGCGCACGTCTTCGCGTTCTGGGAGAGCCGTTCCTTCTACGACTCCTTCATGGCGCGCTCGTACGACCGGCTGGCCGCGGCCCAGCACGGCACCTACACCAACCCCCGGGTCACCCTCTTCGACCACCGCTTCGACGTGAAGACCGGGTTCGAACCGCGCTTCACCGACGCCGACGTGGTGCGCGTGGCGCACTGCCGGGTGCGGGAGGGGCGGACCGAGCACTTTGCGCTCATGCAGGAGAAGGTGTGGAATCCGGCCATGGCGGGCTCGCCCGGGATGCTGCGCGGACTCTTCGGCGAGGCCCCCGGGCGGGAATTCCTGGTGCTGTCCATGTGGCACGCGGCGGCCGAGCACGGCAAGTACCGCCAGGAGCGGGTCGAGCGGCTCTCCCTGCGGGCGCAGACCGAGGCCGATGTCGAGGCGCTGACCGGCGACGTCGTCGACCTGGAACCGTCGTGGACGGTCTGAGCCCGGTGCCCGTATGACGGTGTGACCTTAGGAATGTCGCCATGACCACATGCGTGATCGGCGCGCTCTGCTCGTCCGACGGCGATGGCCGGATTAGGGTCATGGAATGGCACGACCGCGGCGCATCGTCCTCGTCAGGCACGGGGAATCTGAGGGCAATGCCGACGACTCGGTGTACGAACGGGAGCCCGACCACGCCCTGCGGATGACCCGCACCGGGCACGAGCAGGCCGCCGCCACGGGCGAGCGGCTGCGGGCCCTCTTCGGCGACGAGCCGATCAGCGCGTACCTCTCGCCCTACCGGCGCACCCTGCAGACCTTCCGCGACCTGAAGCTCGACCCGGGCCGGGTGCGGGTGCGGGAGGAACCGAGGCTGCGCGAGCAGGACTGGGGCAACTGGCAGGACCGTGACGACGTCCGGCTCCAGAAGGCCTACCGGGACGCCTACGGGCACTTCTTCTACCGCTTCGCGCAGGGCGAGTCGGGGGCCGACGTCTACGACCGGGTCGGATCCTTCCTGGAGAGCCTCTACCGCAGCTTCGAGGCCCCGGACCATCCGCCCAACGTGCTGCTGGTGACCCACGGGCTGACCATGCGGCTCTTCTGCATGCGCTGGTTCCACTGGTCGGTGGCCGAGTTCGAGTGCCTGTCCAACCCCCCGAACGGCGACTTCCGGGTCCTGCGGCTGGGGGACGACGGCCGCTACCGGATGGACCGCCCATTTGAACGGTGGACCACACCCGAGCCCTACGACCTGGACGGCTAGAGTGACCCGCGATGACCCCTGAATCCGCTTCCGACCGGCGCTACGCACGCGCCTTGGCCAGCCTCCGCGGGCTGGCACTGGGTGACGCGCTGGGCTCCCAGTTCTTCGTCCCCGTCAACTACCCGCTGCTCAAGAGGCGCGAGCTGCCGTCCGGGCCCTGGCAGTGGACCGACGACACCGAGATGGCCTGCTCGGTCGCCGCCGTCCTCGCCGCGCACGGGCGGATCGACCAGGACGCGCTGGCCACCTCCTTCGCCGAGCACCACGACTTCGACCGTGGCTACGGTCCCGCGGTCAACCGCATGCTGCGGCTCGTGCGCGAGGGCCAGGACTGGCGCGAGTTGTCCTCGGCCCTCTTCAACGGGCAGGGCTCGTGGGGCAACGGCGCCGCGATGCGCATCGCCCCGCTCGGCGCCTGGTACGCCGACGACCCGGAGCAGGCGACCCACCAGGCGGAGATCTCGGCCTACACCACCCACCAGCACCGCGAGGCGGTGTGCGGGGCGATGGCGGTCGCCGCGGCAGCGGCGCTGGCGGCGGCGCCGGCGGGACCGCCGACGCCCGGAGACCTGCTGGACGGGGTGATCGCGCTGGTGCCGCGCAGCGCGGTCGGCGCCGGTCTGCGCCGCGCGCGCGGCATGCTGGACTACGCCGACGCCACCACCGTCGCGGCGGTGCTGGGCTGCGGGCGCCGCACCAGCGCCCACGACACCGTGCCCTTCGCCCTGTGGTCGGCCGCCCGCTCGTTGCACGACTACGAGCAGGCATTCTGGACGACCGCGCAGGTCGGCGGTGACGTGGACACGACCTGCGCCATCGTCGGCGGGGTACTGGGAGCGCGCGGCGAGGAGGCCCTGCCGGCGGACTGGCTGGCACGGACGGAAGCCCTGCCCGCCTGGCTCCCGGAGGCCGCGGCGCTCTGAGCGCGAGGCAGGCACGCGACGCGGGTACGTGACGCAGGGACGTGACGCAGGTACGTGACGCAGGTACGTGACGCAGGTAATGGTGCGAAACCGGCGCGGAGTTGGTAAATCCGGTTCCGTGCCGGGCCGTTGAGGATTGTCACGGTCCTGCCACAGGCGACCCCTCGATCGGCTGAAAGCGCACGTCAGGCTCCTACTCTGACCGCTTCGCCGTCCCGCGCCCAGTGCTCGGCGGGCGGTTGTCGGGAGGGGATCCAATGACAGAGAACAACGCCGGCAGGGCCGAAGGGGCCGAGGGGGCCACGGTGCCGCCGACCGTGCAGCAGGCCAGGGCGGCGCAGCACTGGGAACGGCAGCGGTACTGGGAGGCGCAGCAAGCCGCCCGGCAAGCGGAGCGTCTGGCCAGGAAGCAGGCCAGGAACGACGGTTGGGCCAGGGCGCTGCGGCCCGCCGAACTGGCGCCGATCCGCACCGGCACCCTGATCGCCGCCCTGCTGAGCGGTGTCGCCGCGGCCCTGCTGCTCGGTGACGGGGTCGGTCCCGGGCTGCTGATCGCCGCCGTACCCGCCGTCGCCGCGGCCGGCGTCGCCGCGCGCGCCGCGGGGCGTCGGCCGCGGCCCTGGACGCTGGTGTGGGCGGTCGGCAGCCTCGCGCTGCTCGTCGTACCGGCACTGCGGGAATCGGCCTGGCCCTCCACCCTGGCGATCCTGGCCGCGATCGGGCTCGGCGCCCTCGCCCTCTTCGGCAGCCGGACCTGGCTCGGGGTGCTGCTCGGCCCGCTCGGCTTCCTCGAAGCGGCGCCGACGGGGATCGGGTGGGCGTGGCGGGGGCTGATGGCGCGACGCGGCGGGAACCGCCGGAACTGGTGGCCCGTTGTGAAGGCAGCGGGCGTGGGGCTCGCCCTGCTGGTGGTCTTCGGCACACTGTTCGCGTCCGCCGACGCGGCTTTCGCCGACGTCCTCGGCGGGTTGGTCCCCGAGATGTCCGCCGGGGACGGTCCGCTGCGGGTGCTGCTCTTCGCGCTGGGGGGGCTCGTGGCGCTCGCGGCCGCCCGCGCGGCCGGGGCGCCGCTGCGCTGGGACCGGGTCGCGGTGGCCGCGGGGAAGCCTCGGTCCCGGGTGGAGTGGGCCCTTCCGCTGGTCCTGCTCGACCTGCTCTTCGCCGGCTTCATCGGCGTCCAGCTCGCCGTCCTCCTCGGCGGCTACGACAAGGTGAAGGAGCGCACGGGCCTGCTCCCCGCCGAGTACGCCCGACAGGGCTTCTGGCAGCTGCTGTGGGCCACCGTGCTCACGCTGATCGTGATCGCCCTCGCGCTGCGCTGGGCTCCGCGTTCGGGTCCCGGGGACCGGCGGCTCGTGCGCGGCGTGCTGGGTGTGCTGTGCCTCCTCACCCTGGTGGTCGTCGCTTCCGCGGTGCGCCGCATGGACTTCTACGTGGATGCCTTCGGGCTGACCCGGCTGCGGGTCTCGGTCGTCACGATGGAGCTGTGGCTCGGGGTGGTGATCGCACTGATCGTCGCGGCCGGCATCTTCGGCGCGCGGTGGCTGCCCAGGGCCGTGATGGCGAGCGCGGGGGTGACCGTACTGGCCTTCGGTCTGCTGTCGCCGGACGGGATGATCGCGGAGAGCAACGTGAGTCGATTCGAGAAGCAGCACAAGATCGACCTCGCCTACTTCCAGTCGCTCTCCGCGGACGCCGTCCCGGCGCTGGACCGGCTGCCCGAACCCCAGCGTTCCTGCGCGCTCCGCGGGATCAACGACGACCTGGCCGATGCGGGCGAGGTCCCCTGGTACGCGATGAGCCTGGGTGACCGCAGGGCCCGGGAGATCCTGCGGGAGCGTCCGGTGAGGGCCTCGTACGAGACGTGCGCGGCGCTGCGGACGTTCGCGTCGCGGTCCGCCGGCTGATCCGCGAGCTGCTCCGCCGACCGGTGGCCGACCGGTGGGGGGATCGTACGCGCGCGACTGGGTGCGTACGGTCCCCCCACCACGGGCGGGCTCAGGCCGCCGGGCCGGCCTCCGCGGCGGCGCCGTTGAGGGCTTCCAGGTCGCTCTTGCGCACCCGGATCACCAGCGTCGCCGAGAGCAGGGCGAGGGCCGCCATGGCGACGGCGGCGAGGAACGCCGTGGAGATGCCCTGGGCCAACACCTCGTGCCCCCAGGCCCCGGGGAGGCGGCCGGTCTCCTTGAACGCGGCCAGCTGACCGGGGTCGGCGTGGGCCATGAAGTCCGGGACCTGCTTCTCGGCCTCGGTGCGGCTCGCGGTGCCGAAGACGGTGACCAGGATGGAGAGGCCGAGCGAGCCGCCCACCTGTTGGCTGGCGTTGAGCAGCCCGGACGCCGCACCCGCCTCCTTGGGGGCCACTCCGGAGACCGCGGTCAGGGTGAGGGTGACGAAGTTGAGGCCCATGCCGAAGCCGAAGAGCAGCATCGGGCCGAGCACGCCGGACACGTACGAGGAATCCGTGCGGATGAAGGTCAGCCAGGCCAGACCGCAGCCGACCAGCGTGGATCCGAGGACCATGAAGGGCTTGGGCCCGAAGCGCGGCAGGAGGCGCTGGGAGAGACCGGCGGCGGTGACGATCGCGACGGTCACCGGCAGGAAGGCGAAACCGGACCTGATCGGGCTGAAGTCCAGCACGTTCTGCACGAACTGCACGATGAAGAAGAACATCCCGAACATCGCCGCGGCGAGGCTGAGCATGATCAGGTAGGTGCCGGCGCGGTTGCGGTCGGCGAACATCCGCAGCGGGGTGATCGGTTCGCGCGCCCGGGACTCGACGAGGGCGAAGAGCGCGAGCAGGACGACGGCGGTGGCGAAGGAGCCGAGGGTCAGGGCGTCGCGCCAGCCGTTCTCGGAGGCCCGGATGAAGCCGTAGACGAGCGAGGCCATGCCGCCGGTGGAGGTGAGCGCACCCGCGAGGTCGAAGCGGCCGGGATGGCGTTCGGATTCGGTGATGTACAGCGGGGCGAGGACCGCGATCAGCACGCCGATGGGGACGTTGACGAAGAGCACCCAGCGCCAGTTGAGCCACTCGGTGAGCATGCCGCCGGTGAGCAGGCCGATGGCGCCGCCGCCCGCGGAGACGGCGGCGAACACTCCGAAGGCCCGGTTGCGCTGGGGTCCTTCGGCGAAGGTCGTGGTGATCAGGGCGAGCGCGGTGGGGGAGGCGATGGCTCCGCCGACGCCCTGGAGGGCGCGGGCGGCCAGGAGCTGCCAGGGTTCCTGGGCGAAGCCGCCGAGCAGGGAAGCCAGGGTGAAGAGCAGGATTCCGGCCATGAACACGCGGCGCCGGCCCAGGATGTCGCCGGCCCGGCCGCCGAGCAGCAGCAGGCCGCCGAAGGTCAGGGTGTAGGAGCTCAGCACCCAGGAGAGGTCGGTGGTGGAGAAGGACAGGGCGTCCTGGATGTGCGGGAGGGCGATGTTCACGATGGTGGCGTCGAGGACCACCATGAGCTGGCACGCCGCGATGACGGCCAGTGCCACTCCGGGCCGCCCCTCGCGGTGGGCGGCGCCCGGTATCCGAGGCTTGGCGAGTTGCGGACTTGTCACTGAGGATCCCCCCAAAGTGAAATAGTGACGCATTCGTTCACTGCGGGTCCACGGTAGGAGCTGCGATCTAGTGAACGCAAGCGTTCACTAAGGCTGAAAACGTGTGCGACCGGTGCGTGGGCCGGGTGGAGGTGGCGACGGTGGTGGGTTCGCGCTGGTCGGCGGAGCCGCAGGGCCGCAGGCGGGGGCCGGAGCTGGACTCGGCGATCCTCGACGCGGCCCTGGAGCAGCTGAGCACCGTCGGCTGGAACGGGCTCACGATGGAAGGCGTCGCCGCGCGGGCCCGTACCGGCAAGGCCGCCGTCTACCGGCGCTGGCCCTCGAAGGCGGACCTGGTCGCCGACGTGCTGCGGGCCGGACTTCCACCGCTCGGCGAGATCCCGGACCACGGGTCCATCCGTGAGGACCTCGTCGTGCTGTGTCGGGGGATGCGGGACGCGATGAGTTCTCGCGCCGGAACCGCTCTTCGCTCCGTTCTTCACGAATGCGACACTGCGAGCGCCGATCGCTTCCATGAGCTGATCAGGACCGGATTGACCGAGCCCTCACGCCGGCTCTTCGAGGACCTTGTGCGGCGTGGAATCGCAAGGGGTGACGTCCGGTCGGACGCCACCGGAGAGTTCGTCGCCGATGTCATTCCGGCCATCATGATGTACCGATCGAAGGTGTGCGGGAGCGAATGGGGGGACCAGGACATTCGGGAAATGATCGACCAGGTGCTGGTGCCGCTGCTCACAGTGTGAGCCAGGGCCGGCCCGGGGTGTGCAGGCGGCGCCGGGCGGCGTAACCTTGCTGGCGCCATGCCGTACGAAGCACCCACACACACCGTCGAACGCTCCCTCCGCGCAACCACCGGCGCCAAGGTCGTAGCCGGGGTCGACGAAGTCGGACGAGGCGCCTGGGCCGGGCCCGTCACCGTGTGCGCGGCCGTCACCGGTCTGCGTCGCCCGCCCGAAGGCCTCACCGACTCCAAACTGATCACCCCCAAGCGTCGCGACCAGCTCGCCGTCGTTCTGGAGGACTGGGTGACGGCGCACGCCCTCGGGCACGCCTCCCCGGAGGAGATCGACGAGCTCGGGATGACCGCCGCGCTGCGGCTCGCCGCGGTGCGCGCCCTGGAGGCGCTGCCGGTGCGGCCCGACGCGGTGATCCTCGACGGCAAGCACGACTACCTCGGCCCGCCCTGGCGGGTCCGGACGGTGATCAAGGGCGACCAGTCCTGCGTCGCCGTCGCCGCGGCCTCGGTCATCGCCAAGGTGTGGCGCGACCGGATGATGGCCGAACTCGGTGAACCGGGTGACGGCATCGAGGACTTCGCCTTCGGCTCCAACGCCGGATATCCCTCGCCCGTGCACCGGGCGGCGCTGGAGGAACGGGGGCCGACCGCGTACCACCGGCTCTCGTGGTCCTACCTCGACGCGCTGCCGCAGTGGCGTCACCTCAAGAAGGTGCGGCGCAGCGAGGAATCGCTCGAACTGGAAAACGGAGGCCAGCTCGGCTTCGAATTCTGATCGCACTCATGTGCGGCCCACCGGTACCTTTCGCACCGGTGTTTGTTAAATGTCAACTCACGCCTCTCACCCACCGAGGAGCCTCAGATTCACGAGAGTGCCCAGGGTCCCCGCGTCACGCCGGCCGCGAGCCGCACCGCGCAGACCCCCCGCCCCGTACCTGGTCCGCGTCCCGTCGCCGTACCTCGGCCCGGGCGTCCCGGTCCCTCCCCCGCAGTGGCAAGCCACGCGGGCGGTACCCCCAGGCCCGCTGCGCCCGCCCCGCGCGTGCCGCAGCAGGCCACCCCCGGAACCCCGTCCGTCACCCCGGCCGCGCCCGCGGCCCCCACCGCACCGTCGGTCTCCGCCGCGGTGCCGCAGATCCAGCTGATCCCGGCCTCGGCCGAGGGCGCGCTGGACGCGGCCGAAGAGGCCGTGGACCTGCTGCTCGACACCGGCCGTGCGCCGGGCGACATCCTGGTGCTCACCAGCGGCGACCCGCACCCGTGGGCAGCGCACGAGCTGTCCTTCGGTGAGAGCGCGTACTGGGCCCAGCAGGGCCACCGGGACGACGTCTTCTACGCGGACGCGGCGCAGGTGCAGCGCGCCGACACCCGCCCCGTGGTGGTCTTCGCCGTCAACGGCGGACCGGTCGACGCGATCGTGGCGGCCCTGCCGGCCGCGCTCGCGCGTGCCGGTGCGCTGCTGGTCGTGTGCGGCGACCCGGAGCAGGCCAACTCGGTTCTGGGCGCGGGCGTCTGACGCCGCGCACCCACCGTGGGCGAACAGCGGGGCGGGCCGTCGGCCGGCCCCGCTGGACCACGCCCTAGGGCCCACGAGCCCTCGCGCCGCGGGGCCCACGGCCGTTCCGAGCTGCTCAGCGCCGTGCCGTGCCGCGTCGCGCCTCGGTGTCTCAGCGTCTCAGCGGGCCGCGGTACGGCGCAGGACCTCGGCCGCGCCCCCACCGGAGCGCAGGGGCAGCGGAGTCGGATCCGGCACGATCTCGCCGATGCGCAGCGGCCGGGAGTCCGCACTGGGCCGCCGACCGCCCCGACCTTCACCGAGGACCTGCCAGCCGCCCTGGGTGAGGGTGATGTACGCGCCGCAGCGCAGCCCGTGCAGGGTGCAGGCGTCCCGCAACCCCCACATCCAGGCCCCGTCCTCCTCGGTCCACCGTTCGTCGCCGTCGCGACAGTAGAGCAGCACCGCCGTGCGCACCGGAGTCCGTCTGCGCAGGTCGTGCGGTAGTACCCGGCGCAGCCGCGCCAACAGCGCGTTGCGGTATTCCCAGCCGTCCGCCGAGCCGGCGCGCTGGACGAACGAGGCGCTGGCCACCAAGCGTTCCTCGGGTCCGAGCACGGCGATCACCGCGGTCGAGGGCACGGGGGCGTGCCGGGAGTGCAGTCCGCTGACGATCTCGCGCGGATTGCGCAGCAGGGGGATCCCGGCGGCGGTCCACTCATCGGCTTCCAACAGTCTGCCGTGCCGGCTGGCGCCGCCGGTTGCGATGGTCGACGAGGTGGTCGTGGGCGGGGCGAATCCGAAGGTCACGGTCCTCCCTTCGGGTACGCGCGCCGTCGATGGGCGCGGCTGGAGTGCGGGCGCGCCACAGGGCGGCCCTCAAGAGTGCCGACGGGCCGAGCGGGAACACCGCAATTCTCGCGCGGCCCGTGAGCATGCGGCAACGAGCAATTGCCGCCGCGGACCGTAATTGGCTGGTATGCCGCTCATATCCTTGCCCCGCCACGCCGACGATGACGCATCCGGTCACGGCTGGACGGCCAGTACCAGCGGAAACACCTCCTTCGCGCCGGCCCGCCGGAGCAGTCGGGCCGCGACGGCGAGGGTCCATCCGCTCTCCGCGCGGTCGTCCACGAGGAGCACCGGGCCGGGGGCCTCCTCGAGCTTCGCAGCGAGCGCCGGGGGGGCGGTCAAGGCCTGGTGGAGTCCCCGCACGCGCTGGGCGCTGTTGGAGGAGGGCAGCCCGAACTCCGGTACCTGGTCGGTGTACTCGAGCGCTCCGAGCAGGGGCATCCGCCCGACCTCGGCGATCCGCGCCGCCAGCGAACCGATCAGCAGGGGCTTGCTCCGCGAGGGCAGCGAGACCACGCCCACGGGCCGCGCGGGCGCGCCAGGCGCCCCGGAAGCCCAGCCGCCCGGCCCCCGCGCCCAGTCGGCGAGCACGGCCACCACGGCCTGGGCGACATCGTCCGGAATCGGTTGGTCGGCCGTCTGCGGCGCCAGCATGGGGCGCAGCCGGTTGCCCCACCCGATGTCGGAGAGCCGGCCGAGGGCGCGGCCCGTCGAGGCCTGCTCGCCGGCGGGAATGCGCCCCTTGAGGTCCACCCCGACGGCCGCCAGACCGGTCGGCCACATCTTGCGCGGGTCCAACTCCACGCCCGGGCGCCCCAGCTCGCCCCGCGCGGTGTCCAGCGCCTTCGAGGACACCTCCACGGTGAAGCGGGCGCCCGCGCAGTTGTCGCAGCGGCCGCAGGGGGCGGCCTCCTCGTCGTCCAGCTGGCGCCGCAGGAACTCCATCCGGCAGGCGGTGGACGCCGCGTAGTCGCGCATCGCCTGCTGCTCGGCGGAGCGCTGGCGGGCCACCCACGCGTACCGCTCCGCGTCGTAGGTCCACGGCTCGCCCGTCGCGGTCCAGCCGCCCTTCACCCGGTGCACCGCGCCGTCCACGTCGAGGACCTTGAGCATGCTCTCCAGCCGGGTCCGGCGCAGGTCGACCAGGGGCTCCAGAGCGGGCAGCGACAGCGGCCGCCCCGCCTGGGCCAGCACGTCCAAGGTACGGCGGACCTGCTCCTCCGGCGGGAAGGCCACCGACGCGAAGTACTGCCAGATCGCCTCGTCCTCGCGGCCCGGGAGCAGCAGCACCTCGGCGTGCTCCACCCCGCGGCCGGCGCGACCGACCTGCTGGTAGTAGGCGATCGGCGACGAGGGCGATCCCAGGTGCACCACGAAGCCGAGGTCGGGCTTGTCGAAGCCCATGCCCAGGGCCGAGGTCGCCACCAGGGCCTTGACCCGGTTGGCCTGGAGGTCGTTCTCGGCCTGCTCGCGGTCCGCGTTCTCCGTCTTGCCCGTGTAGGAGGAGACGGTGTGCCCCCGGTGCCGGAGGTACGCCGTCACCTCCTCGGCGGCGGCCACGGTCAGCGTGTAGATGATCCCGGAACCCGGCAGATCGCCCAGGTGGTCGGCGAGCCAGGCCAGCCGGTGCGCGGCGTCGGGCAGCTCCAGAACGGCCAGGCTCAGGCTCTCCCGGTCCAGCGGGCCGCGCAGCACCAGCGCGTCCGTGCCAGCCCCGGTGCCGAGTTGCTCGGCCACGTCAGCGGTCACCCGGGCGTTGGCCGTGGCCGTCGTCGCGAGCACCGGGACGCCCGGCGGCAGGTCGGCGAGCATCGTGCGCAGGCGCCGGTAGTCGGGCCGGAAGTCGTGCCCCCAGTCCGAGATGCAGTGCGCCTCGTCCACCACCAGGAGCCCGGTGGCGGCGGACAGCTTGGGGAGGACCTGGTCGCGGAAGTCGGGGTTGTTGAGCCGCTCCGGACTCACCAGCAGGACGTCCACCTCACCCGCGGCGACCTCGGCCTGGATCCCCTCCCACTCCTCGGGATTGGCGGAATTGATGGTGCGGGCGCGGATCCCGGCACGGGCGGCGGCTTCGACCTGGTTGCGCATCAGCGCCAGCAGCGGCGAGACGATCACGGTGGGTCCGGCCCCGCTCGCCCGCAGCAGCGAGGTCGCGACGAAGTACACGGCGGACTTGCCCCAGCCCGTGCGCTGGACCACCAGTGCCCGGCGCTTGTGCGCGACCAGGGCTTCGATGGCCCGCCACTGGTCCTCGCGCAGCCGAGCGGTGCCCGTCGGATCGCCGACGAGGCGGGCGAGTACGGAATCGGCGGAAGACCTCAGGTCAGGGTTCATGCCCCCATGCAACCCGATGCCTGTGACATCGCGCCAATGCCGCTCCTGGGCCTGTGGACAAAGTTATCCACAGGGGTTTCCCGATCCGGCCGTGCACGGGACCGTCGAGCCATGACGAAGAACCAGGAACCACGAGACCCGTCCGGTAGCGAGCCCCGCAAGGCGGCGGCCCGCAAGCCTTCCATCAACCACGCGGTGCTCCCCGCCGGGCCGGCCGGCCCGGCGGCGGCCACCGAATCGCAGATCACCCTGCGCAGTCCCGCCGAGCTGGCGGACGCGCTGCCCTACCTGCTCGGCTTCCACCCCACCGACTCCCTCGTCATGGTCGCCCTGCACGGCGAGGGCGGCCGTTTCGGAGGCCGATTGAGGGTCGGCATCCCCGCCGACCCGGGGGAGTGGGAGGACACCGCACGACAGGTCGCCGACTGCCTGGTGCACGGCAGCGAGCGGCGCGGTGCCAAGCCCGACAGCATCGTGGTCTTCCTGTGCCAGGACCCGCGGGACGAGGAGAGCGGGCAGCGCGTCATGACCCGGCTGCGCCCGCTCGCCCAGCGCATCCGCATCGCCTGCGGGGCACTGGACGTGCCCGTGCTGGAGGCGCTGTGCGTGTCCGCCGGCCGGTACTGGTCCTACTGCTGCCCCGACGCGCGGTGCTGCCCGGCCGAGGGCACCTCCCTGACCGCGCCGGGCACCTCCGTCATGGCGGCCGCCGCGACGTACGCCGGACTCCGGGTGCGGGGTTCGCTCCAGGAGATCGAGGGCCGCCTGGCACCGCTGCGCGGGTCGTTCGCCGACGAGCAGGAGCGGGCCCTGGACCTGGCCGCCACCGCCCTCGTACCGAAGATCCTCGACGGAACCACCCGGGAGGAGGTGGGGGCGGACACCCTGGAACTGGCGCGGACGCTGATGCGGCGGCTCGCCCTCGCCCCGCCCGCCGACGGCGGGCCCTGCGCCGAGGACTGGGACGACGCGCTCCTCGGACACGGTGAGGCGGCCTCCCTCATCCTCGGCCTCCAGGACCGTGAGGTCAGGGACATCGCCGCGGAGTGGATGGAGGACGAGGAGGCGGCCCCCGCGCTGCGCCTGTGGCGCGCCCTCGCCCGCCGCTGCGTCGGTGCCTACCGCGAGCACGCGGCCGCCCCGCTGACCCTGGCCGGCTGGGTCTCGTGGTCGACCGGGGACGAGCCGACCGCCCGCATCGCGCTCGGGTTGGCGCTGCGCGCCGATGCCGACTACCGCTTCGCCCAACTGCTCCACCACGCCTGCAACGAAGGCATCGACCCGGAAGGGCTGCGGGAGTGCCTGCGCGCCGAACGGGGACGGCGCGAGCCGCGCCGCAAGCGGGCCACCGCCGTCACGCGGCCGCCCGGCCGGGCCCGGGCCCGCCGCCGGGCCCCGCGCAGCAGGGCGGGGAGCGAGCAGTGAACCGCCACCGTGGCACGCGGCGGCGAGGAGCCCTGCGCGGGGCGGTGCACGAGGTGGTCCGCGCAGCGCCGTACGCGGCGGTGGCGCGGCGCGTGGCGCACCGCTGGATCAGCTCGGTGAGCGCCGCGCTGCGCCCCCGAAGAGGCGTCACACGGGGGCAGCCGCCCCCTCGGCCCGTGTCCCGGGCGGGGGTGAGGGCGTTCAGTTGTGGGGTGGCGGGGCCCTGGTCGCGCCGCCGCCCTGCGAAAACGACCGGAACGCAGACAAGGCGACGCATGGCCCACCCCGTTCCCCCCGCCCGACGGCCCGAGTTGCCGCCCGTGCACGGCGCCCTCATCTGTGTCGCCGCGCCCTGTCTCGTCATCTCCCCCGAGCACGGACAGTTGACCGGACACGGGATCGACGGGATCTACCGTTCGGGCCGCAGGCTGCTGTCCCGCTGCGTGCTGCGCATCGGCGGCCGTGAACCGGTCGCCGTGCAGGGCCGCAGCCTCGGGGCGGACCGGGCCTCCTTCACCGCGACCGTCCGCATCGGGGCGGAGCCCGGACCGGACCCGGACATCGGGGTGGAGCGGATCCGCCACGCCGACGGCACGGAGCGGATCACCTTGCGCAGCTACACCGCGCGCCGGGTGCGGTTGCCCGTGGAGATCTCGCTCGCCACGGACCTGGCCGAGTTGGCCGCGATCGCCGGCGGGCGGGGCGGGCCCGAGCTGCCCGCCGCGGTACACGCGGGGGGCCTGCGCTGGAGCACCGGCCCGGCCCAGGCGGTCACCACGGCGGAGCCCGCCCCCGACGACGCGCTCGCCGCGACCGGCATGCTGCGCTGGCAGCTGGAACTGGCCCCCGGAGAGTCGCGCACCATCGAACTGCGCACCTCCCAGGACCGCGGCGCGAGAGCTCCGGCCGGACAGGTCGCCAACCCCCTCGCCCCGGCCCGCGCCGAGTGCGACGACCCCCGCGTCGACCCCTGGTTGCGCACCGGCCTCGACGACCTGGGCGCACTGCTGCTCAGGGATCCCGAGGACCCCTCGGACTCCTATGCGGCGGCCGGTGTTCCCTGGCGGTGCGGGCTCGCTCCGGCCGAGTCGCTCTGGGCGGCCCGGATGGCGCTGCCCCTCGGCACGGGGCTCGCCGCCGCGACCCTGCGCGTCCTGGCCCGGACGCAGGAGTCCGGGACGGGACCCGGAGCCGGGAAGATCCCCGGACCGCTGCGGGGCGCGGGCCCGCAGCTGCCGCCCGGCTGCACCGGCACGGAGGCCACCTTGGCCTTTCCCGTCGTGCTGGCCGAGGCGCGGCGATGGGGGCTGGCGGAGCCTGAGGTGGAGCGACTGCTGCCGACCGCGGAGCGGTGTCTGGACTGGCTGCGCGGGGCGTTGTCCGAGGACGGGTTCCTCGCGGACCCCGACCCGGGGCCGCGGCGCTGCGAGATGCAGGCCCACGCCCATCGGGCCGCCCTGCTCGGCGCGGATCTGCTGGAGGGGTGCGGTCGGCCCGGCGCCGAGGAGTGGCGCGAGTGGGCCGCCGCCCTGCGGGTCCGGTTCGCGGACGCCTTCTGGCTCGACGGTCCGGACGGCGGGCGGCCCGCGGCCGCCCTGCATCCCGACGGGCGCCCGCTGCCCCGACTGACCGGAGCCGCCGCGCACCTGCTGGACACCGGTCTCCTCGGCGAGGGGCGGCTGGCCCCCGGCCTGCTGGACCGGATCCGGAGCGAGCAGGTGGCCCGGCTGCTGGGGGCGCCCCCCATGGACTCCGGCTGGGGGCTGCGCAGCATGGCGGTGCGGGAGCCGGGACACAACCCGTTCGGTCATCACTCGGGCGCCGTGCGGGCGTACGAGAGCGCCGTCGCGGTGGCCGGCCTGGCGGGCGCCGGGTTCGAGAAGGAGGCGGCAGGGCTGCTGCGGGGTCTTCTCGACGCGGCCGAGCGCTTCGGGTACCGGCTGCCCGAGATGTACGCCGCCGAGCAGCGCACGGCGGGCAGCGCCCCCCTGCCGCACCCGGCCGCCTGCCGCCCGGC
This sequence comes from Streptomyces sp. NPDC098789, assembly GCF_044759975.1. Taxonomy (NCBI): domain Bacteria; kingdom Bacillati; phylum Actinomycetota; class Actinomycetes; order Kitasatosporales; family Streptomycetaceae; genus Streptomyces; species Streptomyces sp. NPDC098789. Next base: position 74,973 of record NZ_JBIWAJ010000018.1, on the reverse strand, counting down.
CGCGGTGGCGGCGGCCGCCGCGATCCACGTACTGGCCGCCCTGGCCGGCATCCGCCCCGACGCCCCGGCGGGCACCGTGGCGCTGGCTCCGATGCCGGGAGCTCCGCTGGGGGAGCTGCGGCTCTCCGGGCTCCGGGTCGCGGGGGAGCCGTTCGCGGTCCGGGTCAGTCGGCTGGGCCTGGGAATGGTGGAGGAGGCCTCCGATGCGCTCCAGCTCGGCGTCTGAGCCGCCTCCATCGCGGTGGCCCGTCACGCGGAAGATGGGTTCCGGGATCACGAAAGCGCTGTTTATCGTCAGGCAGACGACTATGATCGCGGCATGTCGCCCTACGACCCGTCGGCCTTCCCGCCCTTCGCCGTCACCGTCGACCTGGTCGTGCTCACCGTGCGCCGCCACGCCCTCTGCGCGCTGGTCGTACGACGGGGTGAGCAGCCGTTCCAGGGTCGATGGGCGTTGCCCGGTGGTTTCGTCCGCGGGGACGAGGACCTGGCGACCGCGGCCGCCAGGGAACTCTCCGAGGAGACCGGACTGTGCGCCCAGGAGTCGGCCGCGAACGGCGACGGGGTCCACGGCGCGCATCTGGAACAGCTCGCCACCTACGGCGACCCCCGGCGGGACCCGCGCATGCGGGTGGTCAGCGTGGCGCATCTGGTGCTGGCACCCGACCTGCCCGCGCCCCGGGCCGGAGGCGACGCCAACAGCGCGCGCTGGGCGCCCGTGGACGAGCTGCTCGCCGCCGCCGAGGAGGTGTCCGCGGGGCTCGCCTTCGACCACACGCGGATCCTGGCCGACGGCGTGGAGCGGGCCCGGTCGAAGATCGAGTACTCCTCGCTGGCCACGGCGTTCTGCCCGCCCGAGTTCACCGTCGGCGAGCTGCGCCGGGTGTACGAGGCGGTCTGGGGCGTGGCCCTGGACCCGCGCAACTTCCACCGCAAGGTCACCGGCACCCCCGGGTTCCTGGTCCCCGCCGGAGGGACGACGACCCGTCAGGGCGGCCGCCCCGCACAGTTGTTCAGGGCGGGCGGGGCCACCCTGCTCAACCCGCCGATGCTGCGCCCGGAAGTCTGACGGCCCGGCGCCACCCGGCCCGGCTTCGCAGCAAATCGGACATATCGCGTTATCTTGCTTGTGGTATTCACACTGCCCCACAGTGGTCTCACCCTGCGAGGGAAGCGATGCTCCAGGCCATCGGACTCACCAGTGCACCCCGTCGAGACCTTCCGCCCATGGTCGACGACCTCACCTTCGAGGCCCGCCCCGGGCAGGTGACCGCCCTGCTGGGCGCGACCGGTTCCGGCAAGACCACCGCGCTACGACTCATGCTCGAACTCGAACCCGGCCGTGGCGTCACCTACTTCCGCGGTCGCCCCCTGCACCGGATCGCACATCCGGGGCGCGAGGTCGGCGTCCTGCTCGGCGATGTGCCCGGGCATCCCGCGCGCACGGTTCGCGGCCAGCTGCGGATGCTCTGCGCCGCCGCCGGGGTCTCGCCCTCGCGGGCGGACGTCATGCTGGACGTCGTCGGCATCTCGGGTCTGCGCGACCAGCGACTCGGCTCGCTCTCGCTCGGGATGGACCGCCGGGTCGGACTCGCCGCCGCCCTGCTGGCCGATCCGTGCACCCTGCTCCTCGACCAGCCCGCCGCGGGACTCTCGCCGCGCGAGCGGAACTGGCTGCACGGGCTCCTGCGCGGGCACGCCGCCCTCGGCGGGGCCGTGCTGTTCACCACGGACGACGCCAAGGAAGCCGCCCGCAGCGCCGACCGGGTGGTCAGCATCGAAGCGGGACGTCTGGTGGCCGACCAGGAGTCCGCCGACTTCGCCCGGACCCGGCTGCGCCCCAGGGTGGCCGTCCGGACCCCGCACGCGGCCCGCCTGGCCGACGTGTTGGGCCGGGAGGCCCGGGCGGCCCGGCGGACGGTGGAGATCGTCGAGGAGAGCGGCAGCCGCCTCTCGGTCTACGGGAGCAACTGCGCCGAGGTCGGCGAGGCCGCCTTCCGACACGGCGTGCTCGTCCACCAGCTGGCCGACGAGACCGGCGACAGCGGACCCCCGGTGCCACGCGCGCGCACCGCCGCCTCCTCGGATGCCTTCCCGGACACCTCCGCTGGTACCTCCGCCGGCACCTCCGCGGGGTCGACGGACGGACCGGCGGGTGCCCCCGCGGCCCAGCGGCGCCGCTCCGGCGCCACGCGGCCGCCCTCACCCGTTCGGCGCGTGGGCGGGCCCCTGCGGCCGCTGCGCTACGAGCTGCGCCGGGTCTTCGGCACCGCCACCCCGCTCCTGACGGCCGCCCTCGTGGCGGTCACCTCCGTGGTCACCGCCCTGCTGCTCGCCCGGCTCGGCGCGACCCCGCAGAACCGGCTGCTCGCCGCTTGGCCCGCGCTGCTGCCGCTGCCCCCGGCCGCCCTCGGCGCCGGACTGCTCGGCGCCCTGGCCTTCGGCGAGGAGTACCGCTACCCCGCGCTCGCCGCCGACCGCGGCACCGTGCCCCGCAGGCTCGGCCTGCTCGTCGCCAAGCTCGGCGTCTGCGGGGTGCTCGCCCTGCTCCTGGGCGCCCTCGCGGTCATCGTCGACGGGGCCGCCCTCGCGCTGGTCTTCGACCGGGGTCCGCTGCGGCCCCCCGCGCAGTGGATCGCCCCGGCGGGGGCGTGGGCCGGGCTGCTCGTCGGCTGCGCCTGGGCCGGCGTGCTCGCCTCCGCCGTGTTCCGCTCCGCGCTGGCGGGCCTGGGCGCGGTGGTCTCCGTACCGGTGCTCGTCGTACCGCTGGTGCGCAAGGCGCTCGACGGGCCGTCCGCCTACCCGGCGTCCGGCCTGGCGGGTCGGCTGCGCGGTCTGTCCTGGGCGCAGTGGCCGCCGGAGGCCGACCGGCTGGTCCTCGGCGCGCTGCGGGTGATGGCCGAACCCGTGGGCACCGCGCTGGTGTTGTCGCTGTTGGTCCTGTTGTGCGCCTATGGGTTCACCGGACTGCGCGGCAAGGTCCGTTGGTGACCGGTGTGGGGCGAGGTGGCGACGTCGGGAGACCGCCTGAGTCCGCTTCACTCGAACCGGATCGCAACTCCCCGTAAAAGGCCCGGTTCTTTACGATAAGTCGTCAATTGCGTAGGTGGCACCGATCACCCTTTCGTGTGCTTTTCACCAAAGACCTCAAGGGTCGCCGGGACACGGCCGACAAAGGATTCGTGAGTACCCTTGCGCACACCATGATGACCGCCGCCCGCCACGCCGACACCGGCCTCGCCGGCCCGGGCGAACTCGACCGTTACCCCTTCGCCGAGGCCTCCGGCACCGACCGCGTCGGCGTACCCCACTGGGACGGATCCGACCTCGAGTTGAGTCGGGCGGGCCGTCGGTCGGCGGGCAGCCGCGGCCGCGGGCTGCACGGCCAACTCGTCCAGCAGCTCGGCCAGATGATCGTTTCCGGTGACCTCGGAGCGGACCGCCCGCTGGTGCCCGAGGAGATCGGCCAGCGTTTCGAGGTCTCCCGCACGGTCGTTCGCGAATCGCTGCGGGTCCTGGAGGCCAAGGGCCTCGTCAGCGCCCGCCCCAACGTCGGCACCCGGGTCCGCCCCGTCGCCGACTGGAACCTGCTCGACCCCGACATCATCGAGTGGCGTGCCTACGGTCCGCAGCGCGACGACCAGCGCCGCGAGCTGAACGAGATGCGTTGGACCATCGAGCCCCTCGCCGCCCGTCTCGCGGCCGGACACGGCCGCCCGGACGTCCAGCAGCGGCTCGCGGACATGGTCGAGATCATGGGCCACGCCCTCGGTCAGGGTGACGGGATCACCTTCGCCCGCGCCGACAACGAGTTCCACGCGCTGCTCATCCAGGTCGCGGGGAACCGGATGCTGGAGCACCTCTCGGGCATCGTCTCCTCCGCCCTCCAGGTGTCCGGCAACCCGATCACCGCCTGCGACCGGCCGAGCGAGACCTGCGTCGCGCACCACGCGCGGATGGTGGAGGCGCTCGCAGCGGGTGACGCCACGGGTGCGGAGGCGGCCATGCGCCAGCTCCTGACGGTCCATCCGGAAGTCGAGCGCGTGGTCCCCGCGCCGCGCGAGCACTGACGCGCCGGACGGGCGGACAGGGGCGAGCGCGGGGTGGACGCAGGTCGCCGGGCCCGGTCGGGTCCGGCGACACCGGTGTCCGGGACGGCCGCGAACTCGGTTGTCCGCGACCGGATGAACGGCGGAACCGGGTTACCCGTGACCGAACGACCGGCATGGGAACACGCGGGATGTGACTCGGGCCACGAAGATTGGGCGTAACGCTCTGCGAGGTCACGCGATGACCTAAGAGGTGATGGCCGACGGAAGGAACACAGCAGCCGTTCCCGGTGCTGTGCAGCTCCCCGGCCGTTCCTTGCGCCGCCGGCCGGTCCCCCGTCGGTGGTCGTCGGCTCCGGTTCAGGACCAGGCCGGGGTCGGAAGCCGTTCCCACCGTTCCGAGAGGTTGTTCGTGTCGGCCAGCACATCCCGTACGCTCCCGCCGGAGATCGCCGAGTCGGATTCCGTGATGGCGCTCATCGAGCGGGGCAAGGCCGAGGGGCAGATCGCCGGCGATGACGTGCGTCGAGCCTTCGAGGCTGACCAGATTCCGCCAACCCAGTGGAAGAATGTTCTGCGCAGCCTCAACCAGATCCTCGAGGAAGAGGGTGTGACGCTGATGGTCAGTGCCGCGGAGTCGCCCAAGCGCCCTCGGAAGAGCGTTCCTGCGAAGAGCCCCGCCAAGCGGACGGCCACGAAGACGGTCACGGCGGCGCAGGCGGCGGTCGCCCCCGCCCCCGTCGCCGGCACGGCCCCCGGGTCCGGGGCGGGCGACCTGGAGGAGCCGCGGGCGCTCGCGGAGGGAACCGGGTCCGAGGTCGGATCCGAGGTCGAGGCCGGTGCCGGGGCCGATTCCCCCGCCCCCGCCAAGAAGGCCGCGGCGAAGAAGACGGCGGCCAAGAAGACGGCGGCCAAGAAGACCACCGCGAAGAAGACCGCGGCCAAGAAGACGGCGGCCAAGAAGGACGGCGAGGACGCGGGCGAGGACGAGGCCGCCGAGGGCGCTCCCGGCGCGGCCAAGGGCGAGGAAGGCGAAGAGGAGGAGGGCGGCGAGAACAAGGGTTTCGTGCTCTCCGACGACGAGGACGACGCCCCCGCCCAGCAGGTCGCGGTCGCGGGAGCCACCGCGGACCCGGTCAAGGACTACCTCAAGCAGATCGGCAAGGTCCCCCTCCTCAACGCCGAGCAGGAGGTGGAGCTGGCCAAGCGGATCGAGGCCGGCCTCTTCGGCGAGGACAAGCTGGCGAACTCGGACAAGCTCGCCCCCAAGCTCAAGCGCGAGCTGGAGATCATCGCCGAGGACGGGCGCCGGGCCAAGAACCACCTGCTGGAGGCCAACCTCCGCCTCGTGGTCTCACTGGCCAAGCGCTACACCGGCCGCGGCATGCTCTTCCTGGACCTGATCCAGGAGGGCAACCTGGGTCTGATCCGCGCGGTCGAGAAGTTCGACTACACCAAGGGCTACAAGTTCTCCACCTACGCGACGTGGTGGATCCGCCAGGCGATCACCCGCGCCATGGCCGACCAGGCCCGCACCATCCGCATCCCGGTGCACATGGTCGAAGTGATCAACAAGCTCGCCCGCGTGCAGCGCCAGATGCTCCAGGACCTGGGCCGCGAGCCCACCCCGGAGGAGCTGGCCAAGGAACTCGACATGACCCCCGAGAAGGTCATCGAGGTCCAGAAGTACGGCCGCGAGCCGATCTCCCTGCACACCCCGCTCGGCGAGGACGGCGACAGCGAGTTCGGTGACCTCATCGAGGACTCCGAGGCGGTCGTCCCGGCCGACGCGGTCTCCTTCACGCTCCTGCAGGAACAGCTGCACTCGGTGCTCGACACCCTGAGCGAGCGCGAGGCGGGCGTGGTGTCGATGCGCTTCGGCCTCACCGACGGTCAGCCGAAGACCCTCGACGAGATCGGCAAGGTGTACGGCGTCACGCGCGAGCGGATCCGCCAGATCGAGTCGAAGACGATGTCGAAGCTCCGCCACCCGTCGCGCTCGCAGGTGCTGCGCGACTACTTGGATTAGTACTACCTGGCCCTACCAGCGGGTAGGGGGTCGTACCGGTGGCCGTGCGCGGGTGCGCGCGGCCACCGGTCATTCCACTCTGGGTGCAGTCATGTCCACACAGAGTCAGGAGGCCCTATGCGTCGTCCCTTTGCCCGAGCCATGGCAGGTGCGCTGACCCTCGTGGCGGGAGCGGGCGTGGCCCCGCTGGCCCAGGCGCCACGCGCCCTCGCGGACGGCGTGGTGATCGGCGGGCAACCCGCGAAGGTGGCCGACAGTCCCTGGGTGGTGGCCCTGGCCAGCCGTGACCGGTTCGGGCGTACGCGGGCCGGACAGTTCTGCGGGGGCGTGGTCGTCGGCCCGACCAAGGTGCTCACCGCGGCGCACTGCCTGGGAGAGAACGTGCTGGGCGGCCCGGTGCAGTCGGTGTCCGACTTCGTGGTGATCGCCGGCCGGACCGAGCTGAACGCGGGCGACGGCCGTGAGATCGCGGTCAGCGGCGCCCGGGTGAACCCCGCCTACGACCCCTTCACCAACGCCGGGGACATCGCCGTACTGGAGCTGCGCGAGGCCGTCCCCGCCGGGTACGTCCTTCCGATGGCCGCCGGCGGGCATCCGGGCTACGCCCCCGGTGCGGACGCGACCGTATACGGCTGGGGGGACACGAGCGGCTTCGGTGACTACGCGTACGCCCTGCAGGCCGCCCGGGTGAAGGTGCTGGCGGACGAGGACTGCGTGCGCGCCTACCCCGGCGACGCGGACGGTCAGTACCAGGCGACCACGATGGTCTGCGCAGGGGCCCGGGAAGGCGGCAGGGATGCCTGTCAGGGGGACAGCGGGGGGCCTCTGGTGGCCCAGGGCAAGCTCATCGGGCTGGTGTCCTGGGGGCGCGGCTGCGGGCGCGCAGACAGCCCTGGGGTGTACACGCGGATCGCCCCGCTGATCGACTTCGTCGGCGGGGCGGGGCGGCGGGGCTGAGGAAGGCCGCCTTCGGGCGTGCCGGGGCATGAGGACGGGCGGCCCCCCTGGGTCTCAGGGGTGCCGCCCGTCGACCGGCATGCGCCGGTCCTGGCTCGTCGGGATGCGAGGTATAGGCCTGTGTCAGCGGTCCTCGGGGTCGGCCACAGTGGCCGGAGCGGTCGTAAGCCGCTCAGTCTCATCCTGTATTTCCGCGGCGATCTTCTTGAGTTCCGGCTCGAACTTACGCCCGTGGTGGGCGCAGAAGAGCAGTTCACCGCCGCTCAGCAGGACGACGCGCAGGTATGCCTGGGCGCCGCAACGGTCGCATCGATCAGCGGCCGTCAGCGGGGTCGCGGGTGTCAGAACAGTAGTCACGTCGCCTCTTCTCTAGCTCGACGAGCTGTCGTACCAGGGTCAACATCCAACCAGGCCGAAAACGTTCCCGCTCGCGGCTTTTCCTCGAAACTTCCTTCCGAAGCTGGCCGGCTGTTGCCGGTTGGCGGCGAAGGAGCCGTATTGCATTGCTTTACGGTTTCGCGTTGTCTGTCGTTGCTTCTTGCAGGTTCAGCCCTCTCCGGCGAAGGCCGGTTGTTGATGAGGACGTGCCCGAACCCTAAATGGTTCATGCCTGGAAGGGAACGTGATGTTTGCTTCACTCCAACGAGCGATCGAACATCCGTGCGGGCCTGCACTAGGCTGAAGGATCACGAGGGTGGCGTTACATAGGCTCTACCAGGCCTCGATACCCTCTGACCGGCACCCGAGCCACCCCTGCGCCCGACCGGGCCAGAAAAGAAATTCAGCGAGGAGCGAACTGCGTGACCGCCGACACGTCCGTGCCTTCCAGCGCGCTGCTGTCCGGAGCAGACCGGGACGGTTCCAACTACACCGCGCGGCACCTGCTCGTCCTCGAGGGCCTCGAGGCCGTCCGCAAGCGCCCCGGGATGTATATCGGGTCCACGGACAGCCGTGGGCTCATGCACTGCCTGTGGGAGATCATCGACAATTCCGTCGATGAGGCCCTGGGCGGCTACTGCGACCACATCGAGGTGATCCTCCACGAGGACGCCTCCGTCGAGGTCCGCGACAACGGCCGTGGCATCCCGGTCGACGTCGAGCCGAAGACGGGCCTGGCCGGCGTCGAGGTCGTGATGACCAAGCTGCACGCCGGTGGAAAGTTCGGCGGCGGCTCGTACGCGGCCTCCGGCGGCCTGCACGGCGTCGGCGCCTCCGTGGTGAACGCGCTCTCCGCCCGCCTCGACGTCGAGGTCGACCGCAACGGCTCCACGCACGCGATCAGCTTCCGCCGCGGCGTGCCGGGGATGTTCACCGAGCAGGGTCCCGACAGCCCCTTCGACCCGGCCAACGGCCTGCGCAAGGGCAAGCGCGTCACCAAGGGCCGTACCGGGACCCGCATCCGCTACTGGGCGGACCGGCAGATCTTCCTCAAGGACGCCAGGCTCACGCTGGACACGCTGTACCAGCGCGCCCGCCAGACCGCCTTCCTCGTCCCCGGCCTGACCATCGTCGTCCGCGACGAGCGGGCGCTCGAAGGCGCCGGCAAGACGGAGGAGACCTTCCGCTTCGACGGGGGCATCAGCGAGTTCTGCGACTACCTCGCCCAGGACAAGGCCGCCTGCGACGTCCTGCGGCTGACCGGCTCGGGCACCTTCAAGGAGACCGTGCCGGTCCTGGACGACCGCGGCCACATGACCCCCACCGAGGTCACCCGCGAGCTGGGCGTCGACATCGCCCTGCGCTGGGGCACCGGCTACGAGACCAACGTCAAGTCCTTCGTCAACATCATCGCCACGCCCAAGGGCGGCACCCACATGTCCGGCTTCGAGCGCTCGGTCACCAAGACGGTGAACGAGGTGCTGCGCTCGGCGAAGCTGCTGCGCGTGGCCGAGGACGACGTGGTCAAGGACGACGCGATGGAGGGCATGACGGCCGTCGTGACCGTCCGGCTCGCCGAACCCCAGTTCGAAGGTCAGACCAAGGAGGTCCTCGGGACCTCGGCCGCCACCCGGATCGTCGCCGCGGTGGTCGCCAAGGAGCTCAAGGCGTTCCTGACCTCGACCAAGCGCGACGACAAGCAGCAGGCGCGCTCCGTGATGGAGAAGATCGTCGCGGCGGCGCGGACCCGGATCGCGGCCCGCCAGCACAAGGAGGCGCAGCGCCGCAAGACCGCGCTGGAGTCCTCCTCGCTGCCGGCGAAGCTCGCCGACTGCCGCAGTGACGACGTGGAGCGCAGCGAGCTGTTCATCGTCGAGGGGGACTCCGCCCTCGGCACCGCGAAGCTGGCGCGCAACTCCGAGTTCCAGGCCCTCCTGCCGATCCGCGGCAAGATCCTGAACGTCCAGAAGTCGTCGGTCTCGGACATGCTCAAGAACGCCGAGTGCGGCGCGATCATCCAGGTCATAGGAGCCGGGTCGGGCCGCACGTTCGACATCGACGCCGCCCGCTACGGAAAGATCGTCCTGCTCGTGGACGCCGATGTGGACGGCGCCCACATCCGCTGCCTGCTGCTGACCCTCTTCCAGCGGTACATGCGTCCGATGGTCGAGGCGGGCCGGGTCTTCGCGGCCGTGCCGCCGTTGCACCGGATCGAGCTGGTCCAGCCCAAGAAGGGCCAGGACAAGTACGTCTACACCTACTCCGACAACGAGCTGCGCCAGACGCTGCTGGAGTACCAGCGCAAGAACATCCGCTACAAGGACGGCATCCAGCGCTACAAGGGTCTCGGCGAGATGGATGCCGATCAGCTGGCGGAGACCACGATGGACCCCCGCTTCCGCACGCTGCGCCGGATCAACATCGGCGACCTGGACTCGGCGGAGCAGGTCTTCGACCTGCTCATGGGCAATGAGGTGGCGCCCCGCAAGGAGTTCATCACCAGCTCGGCGGCGACCTTGGACCGCTCGCGCATCGACGCCTGATCCGCGGTCGGGCCGCCGTGCGGCCCGACCGGGCTCCGCCACCGGTTCCTTTCGCTTCCTCGTCCGTCCATCACCTGATGGGGTGAAGAGAACCCGGACACCGGTGGCGAACCCTTCCTTCGGCACATCCTGGGCGGTACGCGGCCACTGCGGCGGCGGACAAGGAGAGCCCGGTGGACAAGCAAGAAGGGCGCGATGCCGGAACGATAATCCGGTACGACGACCCCTGGTACGAGGCCCTCGCCGCGGGGTGGGGCGAGGGCGAGGGCGAGGGCGAGACGGGGGAGGCCGGAGCGCAGGCGCCCGGCCCGCGCTCGGCCACCGCATCCGACGACGACGGCCGGCGCGACCCCCGCGCCGCCGACATCTACCTGGAGGTGCAGCGCAGCGCGGCCTTCCAGGAGGTCCGCAGCCGCTACCGGGGGTTCGTCGTCCCGGCCACCCTCGGCTTCTTCCTCTGGTACCTCGCCTACATCGTCGCGGCGACCGCCGCGCCGGGGCTGATGGCCCGACCCGTCGTGGGCGCCGTCAACGTCGCCCTGCTCGCCGGGCTCGGCCAGTTCCTCAGCACGTTCGTGCTGACCTGGGCCTACACGCGCCACGCGCGGCTGCGCCGGGACCGCGCGGCCCTCGACCTGCGCTGGACCGTCTTCGAACAGGAGCGGGGCCAGGAGCGCACCCGGGGGGCCCACCGGTGAGTACCGAACACCAGACGCTGGCCCTCATCCTGTGCAGCCTCTTCATCGCGGTCACCCTGGGCATCACCACCTGGGTCAGCCGCAACCGGCACGGCTCCGCGGAGGAGTTCTACGCGGGAGGGCGGCTGTTCTCCCCTCTGGAGAACGGTTTCGCCATCGCCGGCGACTACATGTCCGCCGCGTCCTTCCTGGGCATCTCCGGCCTGATCGCGCTCTTCGGCTACGACGGCCTGCTCTACTCCGTCGGGTTCCTCGTGGCCTGGCTGGTGGTGCTGTTCCTGGTCGCCGAGCTGGTGCGCAACTGCGGCCGGTTCACCCTCGCCGACGTGGTCGCGGCCAGGATGAGCGAGCGGCCCGTCCGGATCGCCGCGGGCGTCTCCTCCGTCACCGTCTCGGTGCTCTACCTGGTCGCGCAGATGGTCGGCGCGGGCAGCCTGATCGGGCTGCTGCTCGGCAGTTCGAGCACCGGCGCCCGGACCCTGACCGTGATCGGCGTGGGCGCGCTGATGGTGATCTACGTGTCCTTCGGCGGCATGCGCGCCACCACCTGGATCCAGATCGTCAAGGCGGTGCTGCTGATGGGCGGGGCCGTCGCGCTCACGGTGCTCGTCCTGCTCCGCTTCCACGGCGACTTCAACCACCTGCTGACCAGCGCCGCCGCACGCAGCGGCCACGGCAAGGAGTTCCTGAACCCTGGACTCAAGTACGGCGGGGACTGGACCGCCCGCTTCGACTTCATCAGCCTCGGACTGGCGCTGGTCCTCGGCACCGCCGGGCTGCCGCACATCCTGTCGCGTTTCTACACCGTGCCGACCGCGCGGGCGGCACGCCGCTCGGTGGTGTGGGCGATCGCCCTCATCGGGGGCTTCTACCTGATGACGATCGTGTTGGGGTTCGGTGCGGCCGCGCTGCTGGGCCCGGACCAGGTGCGGGCCTCCAACGCCTCGGGGAACACGGCCGTTCCGCTGCTCGCGGCCCAGCTCGGCGGAGGGGCCGACTCCACCGGGGGCGCGGTGCTGTTCGCGATCGTCGCGGCCATCGCGTTCGCGACGATCCTCGCCGTGGTCGCCGGGATCACGCTGGCCTCCTCGGCCTCCGTCGCGCACGACCTCTACGCCTCGCTCAAGCGGCGCCACGCGCGGCAGCGCAGCGAAGTGACCGTGGCCAGGGCGGCGGCGGTGGGCATCGGGGCGGTGGCGATCGCCCTCGGGCTGCTCGCCCAGGACCTGAACGTGGCCTTCCTCGTGGGGCTGGCCTTCGCGGTCGCGGCTTCCGCGAACCTGCCGGTGCTGCTGTACTCGCTGTTCTGGCGGGACTTCACCACGCGGGGCGCCGTCTGGTCGGTGTACGGGGGGCTCGTCCCGGCCGTGCTGCTGGTGGTGCTCTCGCCGGTGGTCTCCGGCAGCCCCGACGCGCTGTTCCCGCACGTGAACTTCCAGTACTTCCCGCTGCAGAACCCGGGGATCGTCTCGATCCCGCTCGGCTTCCTGGCGGGCTGGCTGGGCACGGTCACCTCGGCCGAGGTCCCCGACGCGGCCCGGCACGCCGAGACCGAGGTCCGCTCGCTGACCGGCGCCGGAGCGGTGTGAACCATCAGGGGCGCGCGGTCGGGAGCCAGGTGTAGCGGTGTTCTGGGCGGCCGGTCTCCCCGTACCGCAGGGAGAGCCGGACGCGGTCGCTGCGTTCGAGGAGCTTGAGGTAGCGCTGCGCGGTCTGGCGGCTGATGCCCGCCAGGTCGGCGATCTGCTGGGTCGACAGGGGGCCGTCGGCGCTCCGCAGGACCTGGCGGACCAGGTCGGCGGTGGTGGGGGAGTGGCCCTTGGGGAGCTCGTTGGGCGTGGCGGCCCCGGCCAGGGCGCCGAAGATGCGGTCCACCTCGGCCTGCTCGGCCTCGCCGCCCCCGCCCAGCGCGCGGCGCAGGGCCCCGTACGCCTCCAGCTTGGCGCGCAGCCCGGCGAAGGTGAACGGTTTCACCAGGTACTGGAGGGCGCCGAGGCGCATCGCGGCCTGGACCGTGACGAGGTCGCGGGCGGCCGTCACCATGATCACATCGGTCTGGTGGCCGAGCCTGCGCAGCGATCCGACCAGGTCGAGCCCGCTGCCGTCGGGCATGTAGTGGTCCAGTAGGAGCAGGTCCACCGGCCGGTCCGGTGGGCGGGCGGTGATGAACTCCAGCGCCTCGGCGGCCGAGTGGGCCCGCCCCGCGACCGCGAAGCCGGGCACCTTGGCCACGTAGGCCGCGTTGATCCGGGCCACCCGGGGGTCGTCGTCCACGACCAGGACCTGGAGCGGGGAGCTGCTCATCGCAGGGCCTCCGGCAGTTCGACGGAGAATTCGGCCCCGCCGTCCGGGGCCTCACCGGCCCGCGCGCTGCCGCCCTGGCGCTGCGCGAGACGGCGTACGAGCGCGAGCCCGAGCCCGCGCTCGCGGTGTCCGCTGGGCAGCTTCGTGGACCAGCCTTCGGTGAAGATCTCCTCGCGCCGGTCGGCGGGCACCCCGGGGCCGCTGTCGCGCACCCGCAGTACGGCGGTGCGGCCCCGGGCGCACAGTTCCACCTCGACCCGGGGATCGGCCGAGCCGACCGCCGCGTCCAGGGCGTTGTCGACCAGGTTGCCGACGATGGTGACGAGGCCGCCGGGGTCGACGAGCCGGTCGGGCAGGAGGGTGGAGGGGGCGAGGCGCAGCGCGACGCCGCGTTCGGCGGCGACGGTGGCCTTGCCCACCAGAAGGGCGGCGAGCAGGGGGTCGTGGACCTTCTCGGTGACCTGCTCGGCGGTGCTGCGGTGCACGCCGACGACCTCGGTGAGGAACTCAGAGGCCTCCTCGTGCAGGCCCAGCTCGAGCAGGCCGAGGAGGGTGTGCAGCCGGTTGGCGTGTTCGTGGTCCTGGGCGCGCAGGGCATCGATCAGGCCACGGGTGGAGTCCAGCTCGCGGCCCAGGTGTTCCACCTCGGTGCGGTCGCGCAGGGTGGCGACGGCGCCGCCGTCCTCGGTGGGCATGCGGTTGGCGAGCAGGACGCGGGAGCCCTGCACGGTGAGCAGGTCGCGCCCGGTGACCCGGCCCGCCAGGACGTCGGTGGTCCGGCCGGGGCCGAGCAGCTCCTCCAGGGGGCGCCCGGCCGCGTCCGGGGCGCCGGGGGCGAGGCCGAGCAGCCGTGCGGCCTCGTCGTTGACCAGCCGGACGCGGCCCGTCCGGTCGAGGGCGACGACGCCCTCGCGGATGGAGTGCAGCATCGCCTCGCGCTCGGCGAGCAGCCCGGCGATATCGGAGAAGGCCAGGTCACGGGTCTGCCGCTGGATCCGGCGGGAGAGCACGAAGGCGGCGAGGGCGCCCACCGCCAGCGCGCCGCCGGCGTAGGCGAGCAGGCCGGGAATGGCGCCGACCAGCCGGTCCCGGACGTTGTCGTAGGCGATGCCGACGGAGACGGCGCCGACGATCTCGCCGTCGGTCGCGAGCAGCGGGACCTTGCCGCGGGCGGATCGGCCGAGGGTGCCCTCGTCGATCTCCATGACCTCGCGGCCGGCGAGCGCGTCGGTGGGGTCGGTCGAGACGGGCAGCCCGATCAGCTCGGGGCTGGGGTGGGAACGGCGGATGCCCCGGAGGTCCACGACGACGACGTACTCGGCTCCGGTGGCGCGGCGGACGCGCTCGGCGATGGCTTGGACCCGACCCTCCGGGGCGGCCGGGCCGGACAGCAGGGCGGTGGGCAGGTCGGGGTCGGCGGCGGTGCTCTGCGCGATGGCCAGGGCGCGCCGCATGGCCTGGTCGTCGAGCTGGGAGCCGAGCGGCGCCAGGAAGAGGCCGGTGGCCAGAACGGCGACCCCGGCGGCTATCGCCAGCTGGGTCAGCAGGATCTGGGAGACCGCCCGTCGGGGGCGGCCGAAGCGCCGGGCGCTCGTCGCGCCCGTGGCGCTCGTGAGGTGGGACCGCATGAGTACGAACCGTAGGGCGGCTTCCGCTTTTTAGGAATTTCCATGGGGCACGCAAATTCCTTGCGCTGCTTGCGTGCTGCTTGCGCAAGTGTTTCAGCAGGAAAAGTGTGGTCGTGGCGGTAGACGACTGACCAAGGCTCTGCAATTCTCGCACCGCAGTACGCAAATTCCTATGTCACCTGGTTCAGAAAACTCATGTCGAGGGACGAGGACGTATGAGAAGGCACAGCTGGAGATGGCGGGCCCTGGCCGCCCTGATCAGCACGGCCCTGCTGATGCTGGGATGGCCGGCGCTGACCGCCACGGCCGCGGGCGGTCCGAACATCGCCGCGGGCAGGCCCGCATCCGCGAGCAGTACCAACGGCTCCTTCACGGCCGCCGCCATCACGGACGGCAATCAGTCGACGTACTGGGAGAGCGCCGGCAGCACCTTCCCGCAATGGGTGCAGACCGACCTCGGTGCCACCACGCGCGTCGATCAAGTGGTGCTGAAGCTCCCCGCGGGCTGGGAGAACCGCAACCAGACCCTGTCCGTCCAGGGCAGCGCCGACGGCACCGGCTTCAACACGCTGGTCGGCTCGGCCACCTACACCTTCGGCCAGGGCAGCGGCAACACGGTGACCATCGGCTTCCCGGCCGCCCAGACCCGGTTCGTCCGGATCGAGATCACCGCCAACACGGGCTGGCCGGCCGCCCAGCTCGCCGAGCTGGAGGTCCGGGCCCCCGGCGAGTCCTCGGACAACCTGGCCCTGGGCAAGACCCTGACCGCGAGCAGCAACACGCAGTCCTACGTCGCCTCCAACGCCAACGACGGCAACCGCGCCAGCTACTGGGAGAGCGTCAACAACGCGATGCCGCAGTGGCTCCAGGCAGACCTCGGTGCCTCGCTGCGCGTGGACCGGGTGGTGCTGCGGCTGCCCGAGAACTGGGGGCCCCGCACCCAGACCCTGAAGATCCAGGGCAGCGCCAACGGCGCCGACTTCACCGACCTGACCGCCTCCAAGGCCTACGACTTCAGCGCGGCGGGCGGCAACGCGGTGACCATCGCCTTCGACGCCGCCACCACCCGTTACCTCCGGGTCCTCATCTCGCTGAACAGCGTGCAACCGGGCGCCCAGCTCTCCGAACTGGAGGTCTACGGGCCCCAGTCCGGGGACACCCAGGCGCCGAGCGCGCCCACCGCACTGGCCTACACCGAGCCCGCCACCGGCCAGATCAAGCTCAGCTGGCAGGCCTCCACCGACAACGTCGGCGTCACCGGCTACGACGTCTACGCCAACAACCAGCTGCGCACCAGCGTGGCCGGCAACGTCACCACCTACACCGACACCCAGCCCACCAGCGCGAGCGTGACCTACTACGTCCGCGCCAAGGACGCCGCCGGGAACCAGTCCCCGAACAGCAACACCGTGACCCGCGCCGGTGACACCGGGGACACGCAGGCGCCGACGGCCCCGGGCTCCCTGGCCTTCACCGAGCCCACCGCCGGCCAGGTCAAGCTCAGCTGGCAGGCCTCCACCGACAACGTCGGCGTCACCGGCTACGAGGTGTACGCGAACAACGCGCTGCGCACCACCGTCGCGGGCAACGTCACCACCTACACCGACGCCCAGCCGACCAGCGCCAGCGTGACCTACTTCGTCCGTGCCAAGGACGCGGCGGGCAACCGGTCGGCCGACAGCAACTCCGTCACCCGCAACGGCACCGGGGGCGGCGGTTCCAACCTCGCCGTCGGCAAGGAGATCGCCGGCTCCTCGGTGACCAACGCCTTCGTCGCGGAGAACGCCAACGACAACGACACCGCGACCTACTGGGAGGGCGCGGGCGGCGCCTACCCGAGCACCCTGACGGTCAAGCTCGGAGCCAACGCGGACCTGGACCGGCTCGTCCTGAAGGTCAATCCCAGCAGCAGCTGGGGCGCCCGCACCCAGCGCATCGAGGTGCTCGGCCGCGAACAGGGAGCCGCCGGCGTCACCAGCCTGGTCGCCGCCAAGGACTACGTCTTCGACCCGGCCTCCGGCAACACCGTCACCATCGCGCTGAGCGCCCGCGTGGCGGACGTACAGCTGCGCTTCACCGCCAACAGCGGAGCCGGGAACGGCCAGATCGCCGAGTTCCAGGTCATCGGCGTCCCCGCGCCCAACCCCGATCTGGTGATCACCGCGCTGGGCGCCACCCCGTCCGCGCCGGTCGAGTCGGACCCGGTGACGCTCTCCGCCACGGTCAAGAACAGCGGCCCGGCCGCGGCGGCCGCCACCGCGGTGACCTTCCAGTTGGGCGGCTCGAAGGCGGCCACCGCCAACGTCCCGGCCCTGGCCGCGGGCGCGCAGGCGAACGTCACCGCCTCCATCGGGCCGCGCGACGCCGGCAGCTACCCGCTGAGCGCGATCGTCGACGAGGCGAACACGGTCATCGAGCAGAACGACACGAACAACACCTTCACCGCCCCGCCGCTGGTGATCCGGCCGGTGGACAGCTCCGACCTGGTGGCCGCGGCCGTCAACTGGAGCCCGAGCGCGCCGGCCGTCGGCCAGAACGTCGACTTCTCGGTCACCGTGAAGAACCAGGGCACCGTGGCGGCGGCCGCCGGGTCGCACGGCATCACGCTCACCCTGCAGGACGCGAACGGCGCCACCGTCCGTACCCTGACCGGCTCCTTCAGCGGCGCCCTCGCGCCCGGCGCCTCCTCGGCCCCGGTCGCCCTCGGCGGCTGGACGGCGGCCAACGGCAAGTACACCGTCAAGGTGGTGCTCGCCGACGACGCCAACGAACTGCCGGTCAAGCGCGCCAACAACACCAGCACCAAGGCCTTCTTCGTCGGCCGCGGGGCGAACCTGCCCTTCGACACCTACGAGGCCGAGGACGGCGTCGTCGGCGGCGGGGCGAGCGTGGTCGGCCCGAACCGCACCATCGGTGACATCGCGGGCGAGGCCTCCGGCCGCAAGGCGGTCAGCCTCGACGCGACGGGCGAGTACGTCGAATTCACCACCCGGGCGGCCACCAACACGCTGGTCACCCGCTTCTCCATCCCGGACGCCCCGGGCGGCGGCGGCATCGACGCCACCATCGACGTCTACGTCAACGGGACCTTGAAGAAGGCCCTCCCGCTCACCTCGAAGTACGCCTGGCTGTACGGCGCCGAGGCCTCCCCGGGGAACTCGCCCGGCGCCGGCGCCCCGCGGCACATCTACGACGAGGCCAACGTCCTGCTGGGCGAGACCGTTCCGGCGGGCAGCAAGATCCGCCTCCAGAAGGACGCGGCCAACACCTCCACCTACGCCATCGACTTCGTCAGCCTGGAGCAGGCCACGGCGATACCCAACCCGGACCCGGCGGCGTACGCCGTGCCGACCGGATTCGGCCACCAGGACGTGCAGAACGCCCTGGACAAGGTCCGGATGGACACCACCGGCAAGCTCGTCGGCGTCTACCTGCCGCCCGGCGACTACGACACGGCCAGCAAGTTCCAGGTGTACGGCAAGGCCGTGCAGGTGGTCGGCGCGGGCCCCTGGCTCACCCGCTTCCACGCCCCCAGCACGCAGGACAACACCGACATCGGCTGGCGGGCGGAGGGCACGGCCAAGGGATCCTCCTTCTCCGGCTTCGCCTACTTCGGCAACTACACCTCGCGGATCGACGGCCCGGGCAAGGTCTTCGACTTCTCGAACGTCACCGACATCACCATCGACAACGTCTGGAACGAGCACACGGTGTGCCTCTACTGGGGCGCCAACACCGACCGGATCACGATCAAGAACTCCCGGATCCGGGACACCTTCGCCGACGGCATCAACATGACCAACGGCAGCACGGACAACCTCGTCTCCAACAACGAGGCGCGCTCCACGGGCGACGACAGCTTCGCGCTCTTCTCCGCGATCGACGCGGGCGGCGCGGACATGAAGAACAACGTGTACGAGAACCTGACCACGCTCCTGACCTGGCGCGCGGCCGGAGTCGCGGTCTACGGCGGCTTCAACAACACCTTCCGCAACATCCTCATCGCCGACACCCTGGTCTACTCGGGCATCACGATCAGCTCGCTGGACTTCGGGTATCCGATGAACGGATTCGGCACCGACCCGACGACTTTCGAGAACATCTCGATCCTGCGCTCGGGCGGCCATTTCTGGGGAGCGCAGACCTTCCCGGGAATCTGGATCTTCTCCGCCTCGAAGGTGTTCCAGGGGATCCGGATCAACAACGTCGACATCGTCGATCCGACCTACAGCGGCATCATGTTCCAGACCCAGTACATCGGAGGCCAACCGGTCAATCCCATCAAGGACACGATCCTGCGGGACATCACCATCACGGGTGCCAAGAAGAGCGGCGACGCCTACGATGCCAAATCGGGCTTCGGGCTCTGGGCCAACGAGATGCCGGAAGCGGGCCAGGGTCCCGCGGTCGGTGAGGTCGAGATCCACAACCTGAAGACGAGCGACAACGCCGTGGACGTGCGGAACACGACCTCGACGTTGAAGATCAACCAACTGCCGTAAACGGCCCTGCCAAGAGGGCCGAAGACTAGCGCAAGCGACTTGCGTCGCTTGCGCTAGTCTTGCGCTCATGACGCGACGACTTGCTCAGGTAGCGAAGAAGGTGGGAGTCAGCGAAGCCACGGTCAGCCGGGTGCTCAACGGCAAGCCGGGCGTCTCGGACGCGACCCGCCAGTCCGTGCTCACGGCCCTCGACGTCCTCGGCTACGAGCGGCCCACCCAGCTGCGCGGCGAGCGCGCCCGGCTGGTGGGCCTGGTCCTGCCCGAACTGCAGAACCCCATCTTCCCGGCCTTCGCCGAGGTGATCGGCGGAGCCCTGGCCCAGCAGGGCCTGACCCCGGTGCTCTGCACCCAGACCACGGGCGGGGTCTCCGAGGCGGACTACGTCGAGCTGCTGCTCCAGCAGCAGGTCTCCGGCGTGGTCTTCGCCGGCGGACTCTTCGCCCAGGCCGACGCCCCGCACGAGCACTACCGGCTGCTGTCCGACCGTAAGGTCCCGGTGGTGCTCATCAACGCCTCCATCGAGGACCTCGGCTTCCCCTGCGTGGCCTGCGACGACGCCGTCGCGGTCGAGCAGGCCTGGCGCCACCTGGCCTCCCTGGGGCACGAGCGGATCGGCCTGGTGCTGGGGCCGCCCGACCACATGCCCTCGCTGCGCAAGCTCGTCGCGGCCCAGGCCGTCGCCGCGGCGGCGCACACCGAGCTGCCCGCGGCCCACGTCGAGCGGGCGCTGTTCTCCCTGGAGGGCGGCCACGCGGCCGCCTCCCGACTGCTGGACCGGGGGGTCACCGGGATCATCTGCGCGAGCGATCCGCTGGCCCTGGGGGCCGTACGGGCGGCCCGCCGGCGGGGTCTGGACGTACCCCGGCAGGTCTCCGTGGTCGGCTACGACGACTCGGCCTTCATGAACTGCACCGAACCCCCGCTGACCACGGTCCGCCAGCCCATCGAGGCCATGGGCCGGGCCGCCGTGGAGCTGCTGACGGCGCAGATCCAGGGCGCCGCCGTCCAGCCCGGCGAGCTGCTCTTCGAGCCGGAACTGGTGGTGCGCGGCTCCACCGCCCAGGCTCCGCGCGACTAGGGTCACCCCTTCCAGGCGCCGATCGACAGGGCCCCCGTACGTCCACGTGACGTACGGGGGCCCTTTTTTTGCGTCTGATGACGCACTCGATCCGGTCTGTCCTGTCAATGTATTACGAAGTCTGCGCGAGATCTTGCGTTCATCTGTGGCTGGTGGTTGAGTGTGCCGCGCTCGCCCCCACGCACTCCTGCTCGATGCTCGAAGGGGTCCATCGATGAGAAGCAACACCCGCCGCACCGTCGCGGCAGCCCTCGTCTCCGCGCTCGCCGTCACCGCCCTCGCGGCCTGCGGTACGAGCAGCAGCGGCGACGGCAAGCCGGACAAGACGGCACCCGGCGCCCCCGCCGACGCCTCCGCGCCACTCGACCCGAACACCAAGGTCACCCTCACCATCGACTGCATGCCGCCCGCGGCGAAGGCGGCCGAGCTGAAGGAGTGGAAGGAGGACGTCGAGGCGTTCAAGAAGATCTACCCGAACGTCACGATCGACGGCCGTTCCACCCCCGGCCAGTGCCTGGAGCCCCCGCGGTTCACCGCGATGCTCAAGGCCAAGTCCCAGCCGGACGTGTTCTACACGTACTTCACGGACCTCAAGCAGGTGCTCGACAACAGCGGGGCCGAGGACATCTCGGCGTACGTCACGCCGAAGTCGGTCCCCGCCCTCGACACCATCGACAAGAACGTCATGAACGTCCTGAAGCAGGACGGCAAGCTCTACGGCCTGCCGACCAGCAACTACACCATGGGCCTGCTGATCAACCGCAAGCTCTTCACCCAGGCCGGGCTCAACCCCGACACCCCGCCGCGCACCTGGGACGAGGTCCGCGCGGCCGCCAAGAAGATCGCGGCGCTGGGCAACGGCACCGCCGGCTTCGGCGAGTACAGCGTGGAGAACACCGGCGGCTGGCACTACACCGCGACCCTGTACGGCATGGGCGGCGACGTCGTCGGGGCCGACGGCAAGGCCGCCTTCAACAACCCCACCGGGCGCCAGATCGTCGAGAACCTCAAGGCGATGCGCTGGGAGGACGACAGTATGGGCAAGACCCAGCTGCTCAAGTGGGGTGACCTGCAGAAGCAGATGGCCTCGGACAAGCTCGGCATGTTCCTCGCCGCCCCGGACGACATCACGTACATGGTCCAGCAGCTCGGCGCGAAGTACGACAACTTCGGGATGGGGCCGCTGCCCGGCGGCGCGTCCACGCTCTTCGGCGGCAACAGCTACATGATCAAGAAGGGCAGCTCGCCCGACAAGGTCAAGGCGGCGATCGCCTGGCTGAACTTCAAGACCCTCACGGTCGGCAAGGGCCAGTTCGACTTCGCGCGCAGCAAGGCCGACGGCCTCCCGGTCGGCCTGCCGCAGCCCGCCTTCTTCGTCGGCGCCGCCAAGGAGCAGAGCGACGCGCTGAAGGCGGCGAGCGCCACGATGCCGGTCGCCAACTTCAAGTCCTTCCTGGACAACCCGGTGCCGCCGAAGGCCGAGCCCGCCAAGGCCCAAGAGGTCTACAAGGTGCTCGACAAGGTGATGTCGGGGGTCCTCACCAACAAGGGCGCCGACCCCGCACAGCTGCTCGGCGACGCCGAGAAGGCGGTCAACCAGGTGCTGGCCAACCAGTAGGGCGCCGGGCGGGCCCGGGGCGCCTCCCCGGCCCGGTCCCGCCCGCCCCGCCCCGCCGTGTTCAGCCCTGCGACCCACCAAGGAGCGGCGATGTCGGCCCCCACCCTGCCCGGATCCCGAGAGGCCTTCGTCCGGGCATTCAAGCGGAACGTCTCCGCCCACGGATTCCTGATCGGCGCCGTCCTCTGTTTCGCCTTCTTCTCCTGGTACCCGATGGTCCGGGAGTTCGTCCTGGCCTTCCAGAAGACCGAGAACGGCGTCACCCACTGGGCCGGCCTCGACAATTTCCGCTACGTCTTCAACGACCCGAATTTCTGGCAGGCGTGGCGCAACACCCTGCTGTTCACGGGGCTCGCACTGATCCTCGGCTTCGTGGTCCCGTTCCTCGTCGCCGTCGTCCTCAACGAATTCCGCCACGCACAGGGATTCTTGCGGCTGCTCGTCTACCTTCCGGTGATGATGCCGCCGGTCGCCTCGGTCCTGCTGTTCAAATACTTCTACGACCCGGGATACGGCCTCTTCAACCGGATCCTGGTCTTCCTCCACCTCCCCGCCCAGGACTGGCTCCAGTCCACCGACACCGCCATGCTCTCGGTGGTCCTCGCCGCCACCTGGATGAACATGGGCGGTGCGACCCTGATCTACCTGGCCGCCCTCCAGGGCATCCCGGGCGAGCTCTACGAGGCCGCCGAACTCGACGGCGCGGGGCTGCTCCGCAAGATCTGGCACATCACCATCCCGCAGACCAAGCTCATCCTCTCGCTGATGCTGCTCATGCAGATCATCGCGACCATGCAGGTCTTCGTGGAGCCGTTCCTGCTCACCGGCGGCGCCGGCCCCGAGGGGTCGACGACGACCGTGGTGGTCCTCATCTACCAGTACGCCTTCAACTTCAACCAGTACGGCGGCGCCGCGGCCCTCGGCCTGTGCCTGCTCGTCCTGCTCGCCGGCTTCTCCGCCGCCTACGTCCGGCTGAGCCGCGACAACGAGAACTGACGCGAGAACCGACGCGAGAACCGACCCGAAAACCGACGCGAGAACCGACCCGAGAACTGACCCGAGACGAGAACGGACCGGAGCCCGAAACATGGCAGAGCGCACGCTGATCTCGCCGGCCCAACTCGGCCGGACCCGGGGCAAGGTCCTCTACTGGACGGTCCTCGTCCTGGTCGTCGTAGGCTTCACCCTCGTCTTCCTCGGTCCCCTGTACTGGATGGTCGCGAACGGCCTCAAGAGCACCGAGGAGTTCGCCGAGGTCCCGCCCACCCTGGTGCCCGGCTCCCTGCACACCGCCAACTACACCAGCGCCTGGAAGGTCATGGACCTGGCCAAGCTGCTCTTCAACACCCTCTACTACGCCTTCGGCGCGCTGGCCTTCCAACTCGTCCTCGACGTCGCGGCCGCCTACTCGCTCTCGCGGCTGCGCCCCGTCTTCGGCAAGGCCGTCCTCGGGATGATGCTGGCGACCCTGATGATCCCGGCCACCGTGCTCGTCGTACCGCAGTACCTGACCGTCCTGGACATGCCCCTCATCCAGCGGAACCTGCTCAACACGCCCTGGGTGATCTGGCTGCCGTCCGTGACGAACGCCTTCAACATCTTCCTGCTGAAGCGGTTCTTCGACTCGATCCCCCAAGAGATCCTCGACGCGGCCTCCATCGACGGGGCGAGCGCCCTGCGCACCCTGCGCTCCGTCGTCCTGCCGATGTCCCGGCCCATCCTCGGGGTCGTGTCCATCTTCGCGATCGTCGGCGTATGGAAGGACTTCCTCTGGCCGATGCTCACCCTGCCGGACCCGGCCCTGCAGACGCTCAACGTCGGCATCTACTCCCTGTCGACGGGCGTGCCCGAGAACCACCTGATCGCGGCGCTCGCCATGGCTTCCGCGCCCACGCTCATCGTGTTCCTGATCTTCCAGCGCAACATCATGAGCGGCCTCACGGCGGGCTCCCTCAAGGGCTGACCACCCTTCTCCCGCCCCGTGCGAAAGGACCACCCCTCGTGGCCGACTTTCCCCTGCCCGCAGCCGCCGCCGACTGGTGGCGCACCGCGGCGATCTACCAGGTCTACCCGCGCAGCTTCGCCGACGGCGACGCGGACGGCACCGGCGACCTCGCGGGCGTCCGCGCCAAACTGCCCTACCTCGCCGAACTGGGTGTCGACGCGCTGTGGTTCACGCCCTGGTACCTGTCGCCGCTCGCCGACGGCGGCTACGACGTGGCCGACTACCGCGCCATCGACCCCGCCTTCGGCACCCTGGACGAAGCGGAGAAGCTCATCGCCGAGGCCACCGGCCTGGGCATCCGCACCATCGTCGACATCGTCCCGAACCACGTGTCCGACCAGCACGCGTGGTTCCGCGCCGCCCTCGCCGCCGGACCCGGCAGTCCGGAGCGCGAGCTCTTCCACTTCCGGCCCGGCCGCGGCGAGCACGGCGAACTGCCCCCGGGCGACTGGCCCTCGCAGTTCGCCGGGGCGACCTGGACGCAGGTACCGGACGGGGAGTGGTACCTGCACCTGTTCACGCCCGAGCAGCCCGACCTCAACTGGGCCCACCCCGCCGTCCGCCGCGAGCACGAGGACGTCCTGCGCTTCTGGTTCGAACGCGGTGTGGCGGGCGTACGGATCGACTCCGCGGCCCTCCTCGCCAAGGACCCGGACCTGCCCGACCTGGCCGGCCGCCCCGGTGAGCCCTGGCCCGGCGAGACCCACCCCTACATCGACCGGGACGAGCTGCACGACATCTACCGCTCCTGGCGCGCCATCGCCGACGAGTTCGGTGCGATCTTCGTCGGCGAGGTCTGGCTGCCGGACTCCGAGCGCTTCGCCCGCTACCTGCGCCCCGACGAGCTGCACACCGCCTTCAACTTCTCCTTCCTCAGCTGCCCCTGGGCCGCGGCGCGGCTGCGGAAGTCGATCGAGGAGACCCTCGCCGAACACGCGCCGGTCGGCGCCCCCGCCACCTGGGTGCTCTGCAACCACGACGTGACCCGCACGGTGACGCGCTACGGGCGCCACGACACCGGTTTCGACTTCGCCGCCAAGGTCTTCGGCACCCCCACCGACCTGGCCCTCGGTACCCGGCGGGCGCGCGCGGCGGCGCTGCTGACCCTGGCCCTGCCGGGCGCGGTCTACGTCTACCAGGGCGAGGAGCTCGGGCTGCCGGAAGCCGACGTCCCGCTCGACCGGATCCAGGACCCCATGCACTTCCGCTCCGGGGGCCGCGACCCCGGCCGGGACGGCTGCCGGGTGCCGCTGCCCTGGTCCGCCGAACCCTGGCGGACCCCGTGGCTGCCGCAGCCGGAGCACTGGGCGACGTACGCCGCGGACCGGCAGGCCGGCGACCCGGAGTCGATGCTCAGCCTCTACCGGCGGGCCCTCGGCCTGCGCCGGGCCGCGCGCGGCTTCGGGGCGGGCTCGATGCGCTGGCTGCCCGCGCCGGAAGGGGTGCTGGCCTTCGCCCGCCCCGACGGCCTGGTCTGCGCGGTCAACCTGTCCGACGCGCCGGTGCCCCTGCCCGGCCACACCGAACTCCTGCTGGGCAGCGGCCCCTTGGACCGAGCCGGGCTGCTCCCGCAGGACACGGCGGTCTGGCTGCGGACCTGACGCCGCGGCCGGACCGCCGGTACCACCGGCCCCACGCCCCCGCACCTCCTCGTAGCCGCCCCTGCACGTCCCCGACCAGGGAGAGGTCCCCGACATGAGCCCCACGAGCCGCACGACCCCACCGCGGGCCCGGCCGGTGAGCGCCGCCCTCATCGCCGCCCTGGCCACCGCGGCCCTCGCCGCGACCGCCGCCCTGCCGGTCCTCACGTCCGCCGCCCCGGCCGCGGCGGCCACTCCCGCCGCCCTGTCGCCCCTGGACGTCCAGGGGCGCGGGGCCACCGTCCCCTTCACCGAGCAGGAGGCGGAGCGGGCCGCCACCAACGGCTCGGTGATCGGCCCCGACCGCACCTACACGACCCTGCCCGCCGAGGCCTCCGGCCGCAGCGCGGTCCGTCTGGACGCGGCGGGGGAGTACGTCGAGTTCACCCTGACCAGGCCCGCCAACGCGATGAACGTCCGCTACTCCGTCCCGGACAACGCGGCCGGTACGGGCATCACGGCCCCCGTGGAACTGAAGCTGGACGGGACCAGGCTCAAGGACCTCGACTTCACCTCGAAGTACAGCTGGTACTACGGCAGTTATCCCTTCACCAACCAACCCGGCGAGAAGCCACACCACTTCTACGAGGAGACCCGGACCCTCTTCGGCCGGACCCTCCCCGCGGGCGCCAAGGTCCGGCTCACGCTGGCACAGACCGCGGCCACCCCCTGGGCGGTGGTCGACCTCGCCGACTTCGAGCAGGTCGCCGAGCCGACGGCCCGGCCCGCGGGCTCGCTCTCGGTGACCGACTTCGGGGCCGACGCGGGCGGATCGGCCGATTCCACGGCCGCGTTCCAGCAGGCGGTGGACGCCGGAGCGGCCCAGTCGAAGGAGGTGTGGATCCCCCAGGGCACCTTCAAGCTCACCGACCACGTGGTCGTGGACAAGGTGACGCTGCGCGGCGCCGGCCCCTGGTACTCCGTCCTCACCGGCCGCAGCGCCACCGACCGGTCCCGCGCCGCCGGCATCTACGGCAAGTACGTGCGCGGCGGCGGGTACGGCGGTCAGATACGCCCGTACGAGGACAACGGCCCCAGCCGCGGCGTCACGCTCAAGGACTTCGCGATCATCGGCGAGATCGCCGACCGCATCGACGACGACCAGGTCAACGCCATCGGCGGGGCGATGACGGACTCCGTGGTCGACAACGTCTGGATGCAGCGGACCAAGGTCGGGGCCTGGATGGACGGTCCGATGGACAACTTCCACATCAGGAACAGCCGGATCCTCGACCAGAGCGCGGACGGGGTGAACTTCCACTGGGGCGTCACCCGTTCCTCGGTGGAGAACACCTTCCTGCGCAACACCGGCGACGACGGGCTGGCCATGTGGGCCGACACCGTGGCGAACGTCGGGAACTCCTTCAGCCACAACACCGTGGTGGCCCCGATCCTGGCCAACAACATCGCGGTCTACGGCGGCAAGGACATCAGCGTCACCGACAACGTGGCCGCCGAGACCCTGTCCAACGGCGGCGGGCTGCACGTCGGCAACCGCTACCCCGGGGTCACCGCGGGGCAGGGCACCGATGTCCGGGGGACCTTCACGCTGGCCCGCAACACCCTGATCAGGACCGGCAACACCGACTACGGGTGGAACTTCCCGATCGGCGCGCTCTGGTTCGACAGCCGCAACAGCTCCATCGACAAGGCCACGATCAACGTGACCGACAGCGACCTCCTGGACAGCTCCTACGCGGCGGTCCACTTCGTGTCCGGCACCACCAAGGGCGTCCGCCTCGACAACGTGAACATCGACGGGACGGGGACGTTCGCGCTCCAGTTCAACGACCCGGCCGAGCTGTCCATGACCAACGTCAGGGCCACCCGGATCGGCTTCGGCGAGCCCGTCTACAGCTGCCTGGGCGCGCAGTTGAAGCTCACCCAGGGCGCGGGGAACTCCGGCTGGAACGGGAAGCTGCCGAGCACCTACTGCGGGCCCTTCCCGCCCGCCAACGACCAGCCGGGACCGGACCCGACGCCCACGCCGACCCCGACGGCCCCTACCCCTACTCCTAGCCCCACGCCGACGCCGACCCCGACTCCCACGCCGACCCCGACGCCCACTCCGACGCCCACGCCCACCGCGGACCCGACGCGCAACCTGCTGCGGGGGAGCCCGGTGGCCGAGACCTCGCACACCCAGGTCTACGACGCGGCCAAGGCCGTCGACGGCGACCCCGGCAGCTACTGGGAGAGCGCCAACAACGCATTCCCGCAGTCACTGACCGCCGACCTCGCGGCCCCCGCGCAGGTCCGGCGCGTCGTGCTCAAGCTGCCGCCGCCCGCCGCCTGGGGGGCCCGTACCCAGACCGTGGCGGTGCTCGGCAGCGCCGACGGGACGGCCTTCACCACCCTGGTGGGCGCGCGGGACTACCGCTTCGACCCGGCCTCGGGGAACCAGGTGACCATCAGCCTGCCCGCGGGCGCCGACCTGCGCCGGCTGCGGGTGACGGTCACCGGCAACACCGGCTGGCCGGCCGGTCAGATCAGCGAGTTCGAGGCCTACACGGGCTGACGCCGACGCGCGCGGCGCACCGGGCCCCTCACCGGGCCCCGCACCGGCCTCTGCACCGCGCCCCGCCCCGCACCGCGCCCCGCCCGTCACGGCATCGGCCGTGGCGGGCGGGGCCCGTGGTACAGCCCGCTCGGTCGCATCCGCAGCGGTCGCTCCTGGTACTCCTCCAGCGCGTGCGCGATCCAGCCGGCCGTGCGGGCCACCGCGAACACGCTCTCCCCGGCCTCCGCCGGCATTCCGCAGGACACCGTCAGGGCGGCCAGCGCCAGGTCCACGTTCGCGTGCAGGCCCGGGCGGCGGGCCGCCGTCGTGGCGACCACGTCCCGGGCGGCCGCCAGGGCCGGTCCGGCCTGCGGCAACGTCTCCAGCCGGGCGAACAGCGCCGTGGCCCGCGGGTCCTCACCCCGGTAGAGCCGGTGCCCGAGCCCCGGCACCCGCCGGCCGGCGCGCAGGTGGTCGGCCACGACGGGCGCGGCCCCGCCCCGCTCGACCACCTCCACCAGCATCCGGTGCGCGAGCCGCCCGGCCGCCCCGTGCAGCGGGCCTTCGAGCGCCCCGAGCCCCGCCGAAACCGCCGCGTACGGGTGGGCCCGCGCCGAGGCGGCCACCCGCACCGCCAGGGTCGAGGCGGCCAGGTCGTGGTCGATGAGCAGGGCCAGCGCCAGATCGAGCACGTCCAGCGCCACCGGATCGGCCTCCCGCGCGGTCAGCCTGCTCCACAGCTGCCAGGCGAGCGGGCCGGTCCCGCGGTGCGCCCGCCCGACCACCGGCAGGGCGCCGACGAGCGTCGGGATCAGGCAGCGGGCCGAGCCGAGCACGGCCTCCTCGGAGAGGTCGAAGCGCAGGGGGTCCGCCACGGCGGCGGCCGCCGTCGCCACCCGCAGCCGGTCCAGCGGACCGCTGTGCTCCGGCAGGGCCGCCACGGTCCGCCGTGCGGCGGCCAGCATCGGCGCCGGGGCCTCGAACCGGACCCCGTGGTGCAGGACGCCGGTCCAGAGCCACTCGGCGACCTCCTCGTAGGAGTGCCGGGCGGCCAGCTCGGTGGCGTCGACGCCGCGGTACCAGTAGCGGTCGTCCTCGATCAGGGTGATGGCGGTGCGGACGGCGAGTTCGCCGCCGGCGGTGGCCTGGGGGAGCGCCGCCTCGCGGCGGGTGCGGCGCGCCAACTCCTCGACCTCCTGCGCGGCGAAGCTGCTGCCGCGGCCCACCGGGTCGCGACGGCTGGTGAGCTGGCCGCGGCTGACGTACGCGTACACCGTCGCGGGTTTCACCCCGAGCAGCTCGGCGGCCTGCCGGGTGGTGAGCCGTCGCTCTTCGCCCCGGTGCGCGTCGGGAGCTTCGTGATCCATGGATCCCAGCCTACATATATTGATCCGATCAATATTGACAGTGATTGGATCCATCATGGATGGTCGATCCATGGACACCAACGTCAGCACTGCCGCAGGAGCCGCCACCGCGGCCGCGGCCACCCTCGCCGAGGTACCCCAGGTACCCCGCGGCCTCGCCGGGGTCGTCGTCACCGACACCACCCTCGGTGACGTCCGGGGCCGCGAGGGCTTCTACCACTACCGCCAGTACTCCGCCGTCGACCTCGCCACGAGCCGCACCTTCGAGGACGTCTGGCACCTGATGTTCCGCGGCGCCCTGCCGGACGCCGCCGAGCGCGCCGCCTTCACCGCCGAACTCGCCCCGCTGCGCCACCTCCCCGCCGACGTCCGGGACGCACTGCCCGCCCTCGCCCGGGCCACCGCGCTCTCCGGCCCCCTCGCGGGCCTGCGCACCGCGCTCTCCCTGCTCGGCGCGTCCGCGGGCCTGCGCCCGGTGTACGACCTCAGCCCCGAGCGCCGGGCCGCCGACGCGCTGGTCGCCTGCGCGGCCGTACCCACCCTGCTCACGGCGCTGCACCGGCTCGGGCAGGGGCGGGAGCCGGTGGAACCGCGCGACGACCTCCCGTACGCCGCCAACTACCTCTACATGCTGACGGGAGAGGAGCCCGATCCGGTCCGGGCCCGGGCGGTCGAGCGGTACCTGATCTCCACCGTCGACCACGGCTTCAACGCCTCGACCTTCACCGCCCGCGTCATCGCCTCCACCGGCGCCGACGTCGTGGCCTGCCTGACAGGTGCCATCGGCGCCCTCTCCGGCCCGCTGCACGGCGGCGCCCCCAGCCGCGCCCTCGACACGCTCGACGCGATCGGCACGGCCGACCGGATCGACCCGTGGATCCGCGAACGGGTCCTGGCGGGGGAGCGGATCATGGGCTTCGGCCACCCCGTCTACCGCACGGAGGACCCGCGTTCGCGGATGCTGCGCGAGATCGCCCGGCAGTTCGGCGGCCCGCTCGTCGACTTCGCCGTCGAGGTCGAGCGGCACGTCGAGGAGATCCTCGCGGAGCTGAAGCCCGGCCGCGAGCTCCACACCAACGTCGAGTTCTACGCCGGCGTGGTCATGGAACTGTGCGGCCTGCCGCGCGAGATGTTCACCCCCACCTTCTGCGCCGCGCGCGTGGTCGGCTGGAGCGCGAACGTGCTGGAACAGGCGGCCGACTCGAAGATCATCCGGCCCGCCGCCCGCTACGTCGGACCGACCCCGCCGCAGCCGGTGCCCCCGCTCGACTGACGCGCACGCCCTACCATCGACCGGATGAGCACCAGCGAGACCCAGCAGAGCCGCCGGCCCCGGCGGACCGGGCGGCCCATCCCCGTCGTCGTCCTCGCCGGATTCCTCGGATCCGGCAAGACCACCCTGCTCAACCACCTCCTCGCGCACCGCGGGGGTACCCGGATCGGGGTGGTCGTCAACGACTTCGGCTCCATCGAGATCGACGCGATGTCGGTCGCCGGGCAGGTCGGCGACTCGATGGTGTCCCTCGGCGGGGGCTGCCTGTGCTGCGCGGTGGACGGCAGCGAGCTGGACGCGTACCTCGCCAAGCTCGCCGATCCCGCCCACCGGATCGACGTGATCGTCATCGAGGCGAGCGGCCTGGCCGAGCCGCAGGAGCTGATCCGGATGCTGGTGGCCGGGGAGAACCCGGACGTCCGCTACGGCGGCATGGTCGAGGTGGTGGACGCCGCGGAGTTCGACGCGACGCGCCGGCGCCACCCGGAGACCGACCGCCACCTCGCCGTCGCCGACCTCGTGGTGCTCAACAAGACCGACCGGGTCGACGCCGCCGAGCGCGCCCGGATCGAGTCCGTGCTCGGCGGGCTCTGCCCGGGGATCCCGCTGGTCGCGGCCGACCACGGCCGGATCGACCCCGAGCTGCTCTTCGACCGCCGCCCCTGGACCGAGACGCGCGGTCAGCTCTCCTTCGAGGACCTGCTCGGCCGGGCGGCGGACGAGCACGGCGAGGATGGCGAGCACGGCGACCACTGCGCGCACACGCACACGCACTACGAGACGACCGAGTTCGTCACCGACGACGCGCTCTCGCCCCGCCGGTTCATCGACTTCCTCGACGCCCGCCCCGCAGGCCTCTACCGGATCAAGGGCTTCGTCCACTTCGGCGTACCGGGCCACGAGGAGAAGTACGAGGTCCACGCCGTCGGCCGGTTCCTGAGCTTCGCCCCGCTGCCCTGGGCCCGCGCCGAACCCCGGCGCACCCAGCTCGTCCTCATCGGCTCCGGCACCGACGGCCCCGCCCTGCTGAGCGGGCTGGAGGCCTGCCGCGAGAGCGCCCCGCAGGACGCCCCCGCCGACAGCATGTGGGGCGTCCTGCGCTACGTCCGCCAGGACGCGGCCGACCCGACCGGCTGACCCGATCGGGCGGACCGCCGCCGAGGCACGACTACGGCGCCGCTACAGCACCGCTCCGGCCAGCGCGCTCACCGACGCCGGCAGCGGGGTGCCCGAGCCGTCGCGGCGCGGGTCCGGCTCCGGCAGCGCGGCCGGAGCGCCGTTGGCCCCCGCCGCCCGGGCCGGGCTGCCGCCCGCCCAGGCCAGCACCAGCACGTCCTCGCCCTTGAGGAACCGCTGGCAGCGCACACCACCGGTGGCGCGGCCCTTGCGCGGGTACTGGTCGAAGGGGGTGAGCTTGCCCGACGTCACCGAATCGTCCAGGGTGCCGTGCGAACCGGCCACCGTGAACACCACGCCCTCGGCGGCGGGGTCCACCGCCGAGAAGTGGATCACCTTGGCGTTGTCGGAGAGCTTGATGCCCGCCATGCCGCCCGCCGGGCGGCCCTGCGGACGGACCTGCCCCGCCGGGTACCGCAGCAGTTGGGCGTCGTCGGTGATGAAGACCAGGTCCTCCTCGCCCGTGCGCAGCTCGACCGCGCCGACGATCCGGTCGCCCTCCTTGAGGGTGATGACCTCCAGCTCGTCCTTGTTGGCCGGGTAGTCCGGCACGACCCGCTTGACCACGCCCTGTTCGGTGCCCAGGGCCAGGCCCTGCGAGGACTCGTCCAGCGAGGTCAGGCAGATCACGCTCTCGTCGGCCTCCAGCCCGGAGAGGAACTCCGCGACCGGGGCACCGCCCGCCAGGTTCGGCGCCGCGTGCGTGTCCGGCAGCTGCGGCAGGTCGATCACCGCGAGCCGGAGCAGCCGCCCGGACGAGGTGACCACGCCCACGTCGGCCCGTGCGGTCGCCGCGACCTGCGAGACGATCAGGTCGTGCTTGGAACGGGCCGCGCCCTCCTCGGCGACCGCCGTCGGGTCGCCGTTGGCCGTGCGGGCGAGCAGGCCCGTCGAGGACAGCAGCACCCGGCACGGGTCGTCCGCGACCTCCAGCGGAACCGCCGTGACCGCCGAGCCCGCCGACTCCAGCAGCACCGTGCGCCGCTCGGTGCCGAACTTCTTCGCGACCGCCGCCAGTTCGTTGGAGACCAGCTTGCGCAGCTCGGTGTCCGAATCCAGGATCCCGGTCAGCTCGTCGATCTCGCCGTTGAGGCGGTCCTGCTCGCTCTCCAGCTCCAGCCGGTCGAACTTGGTGAGCCTGCGCAGCGGGGTGTCCAGGATGTACTGCGTCTGGATCTCGCTCAGCGAGAACCGCTCGATCAGTCGGGCCTTGGCCTGCGCCGAGTTCTCGCTGTCGCGGATGAGCCGGATGACCTCGTCGATGTCGATGAGGGCCACCAGCAGGCCCTCGACGAGGTGCAGCCGGTCGCGCCGCTTGGTGCGGCGGAACTCGCTGCGCCGGCGCACGACCTCGAAGCGGTGGTCGAGGTAGACCTCCAGCAGTTCCTTGAGGCCGAGGGTGAGCGGCTGACCGTCCACCAGCGCGACGTTGTTGATGCCGAAGGACTCCTCCATCGGCGTCAGCTTGTACAGCTGCTCCAGCACGGCCTCGGGGTGGAAGCCGTTCTTGATCTCGATGACCAGGCGCAGGCCGTGCGAGCGGTCCGTGAGGTCCTTCACATCGGCGATGCCCTGGAGCTTCTTCGAACCGACCAGGTCCTTGATCTTCGCGATGACCTTCTCGGGGCCGACCGAGAAGGGCAGTTCCGTGACGACCAGGCCCTTGCGGCGGGCCGTCACGTTGTCCACGGAGACCGTCGCGCGGATCCGGAAGGTGCCGCGCCCGTTCTCGTAGGCGTCCTTGATGCCGGACAGGCCCACGATCCGGCCGCCGGTCGGCAGGTCCGGACCCGGGACGAAGCGCATCAGCGCCTCCAGGTCCGCCTCCGGGTAGCGGATCAGGTGCCGGGCGGCGGCGATGACCTCGCCCACGTTGTGCGGGGGCATGTTGGTGGCCATGCCCACCGCGATCCCGGACGCGCCGTTGACCAGCAGGTTCGGGTACGCGGCGGGCAGTACCGCCGGTTCGCGTTCCTGGCCGTCGTAGTTCGGGGTGAAGTCGACGGTGTCCTCGTCGATCGACTCCGTCATGAGCGAGGCGGCGTCGGCCATCTTGGACTCGGTGTACCGCATGGCGGCGGGCGGGTCGTCGTTGCCGAGGGAACCGAAGTTGCCGTGGCCGTCGACCAGCGGCAGGCGCATCGAGAAGGGCTGGGCCATGCGCACGAGGGCGTCGTAGATCGACGCGTCACCGTGCGGGTGGAGCTTGCCCATCACCTCGCCGACGACGCGGGCGCACTTCACGTACCCGCGATCGGGGCGCAGGCCCATCTCGTTCATCTGGTACACGATGCGGCGGTGTACCGGCTTCATGCCGTCCCGGGCGTCGGGCAGGGCGCGGGAGTAGATCACCGAGTACGCGTACTCGAGGAAGGAGCCCTGCATTTCGTCGACGACGTCGATGTCGAGGATCTTCTCCTCGAAATCCTCCGGCGGCGGGGTCTTCGTGCTGCGGCGGGCCATCGCTGCGCGGCTCCTTAACCATGTGATGGGTGCTGTGTCTGACGCGGACCATTGTGGCCCGAGGCTCCGACAACGCCGACTCCGACCCAGGAGTGACCCGGGAACTTCTCCAGGGGCCGACGCGCTTGCATACAGTGACAGGTCTGACGGAATTCTCTACATCGCGATCGAAGGGACCACATGCCCATGGGTCACACGGCCACAGCTCAGGCCGGCTCCGGCGGCCTGACAGCGACCGAGCACCGCCTGGCCAACGGCCTGCGCGTGGTGCTCTCCGAGGACCACCTGACCCCGGTCGCCGCGGTCTGCCTCTGGTACGACGTCGGTTCGCGCCACGAAGTCAAGGGCCGCACCGGGCTGGCTCACCTCTTCGAGCACCTGATGTTCCAGGGTTCGAAGAGCGTGTCCGGGAACGGCCACTTCGAGCTGGTGCAGGGCGCGGGCGGTTCGCTCAACGGCACCACCAGCTTCGAGCGCACCAACTATTTCGAGACGATGCCGACCCACCAGCTCGAACTCGCGCTGTGGCTGGAGGCGGACCGGATGGGCTCGCTGCTGGCCGCCCTGGACGACGAGTCGATGGAGAACCAGCGCGACGTCGTCAAGAACGAGCGCCGCCAGCGCTACGACAACGTCCCCTACGGCACGGCGTTCGAGCGGCTGACCGCGCTCGCCTACCCCGAGGGCCACCCGTACCACCACACCCCGATCGGCTCGATGGCCGACCTGGACGCGGCCTCCCTGGAGGACGCGCGGACCTTCTTCCGCACCTACTACGCGCCCAACAACGCGGTGCTGTCGGTCGTCGGGGACATCGACCCCGAGCAGACGCTGGCCTGGGTCGAGAAGTACTTCGGCACCATCCCCGCGCACGACGGCAAGCAGCCGCCGCGCGACGGCTCGCTGCCCGACACCATGGGCGGCCAGCTGCGCGAGGAGATCGTCGAGCAGGTCCCGGCCCGCGCGCTGATGGCCGCCTACCGCCTCCCGCACGACGGCACCCGCGACTGCGACGCGGCCGACGTGGCCCTGACCATCCTGGGCGGCGGCGAGTCCTCCCGGCTGCACAACCGCCTGGTCCGCCGCGACCAGAGCGCCGTGGCGGCCGGATTCGGCATGCTGCGCCTGGCCGGCGCCCCCTCGCTCGGCTGGCTGGACGTCAAGACCTCCGGCGGGGTCGAGGTGCCCGACATCGAGGCCGCCGTCGACGAGGAGCTCGCGCGGTTCGCCGCCGAGGGCCCGACGGCCGAGGAGATGGAGCGCGCGCAGGCCCAGCTGGAGCGCGAATGGCTGGACCGGCTGAGCACGGTGGCCGGCCGCGCCGACGAACTGTGCCGCTTCGCGGTGCTCTTCGGCGACCCGCAGCTGGCGCTCACCGCCGTCGGCCGCGTCCTCGACATCACCGCCGAGGAGGTGCAGGCCGTGGCCGCGGCCCGACTGCGCCCGGACAACCGCGCGGTGCTCGTCTACGAGCCGCTCGCGGCCGAAGACGCCGAGG
This sequence comes from Streptomyces sp. NPDC098789, assembly GCF_044759975.1. Taxonomy (NCBI): domain Bacteria; kingdom Bacillati; phylum Actinomycetota; class Actinomycetes; order Kitasatosporales; family Streptomycetaceae; genus Streptomyces; species Streptomyces sp. NPDC098789. Next base: position 39,267 of record NZ_JBIWAJ010000018.1, on the reverse strand, counting down.
AAGCCGCCGAGAACGACGAGACCGAAGGGGCGGAGCAGTGAGCGACACCGCAGCCGTCACGATGACCTTCCACCCCCAGCCGCAGCCCGGCGAGGCACAGCCGTGGGCCTTCCCGGCCCCCGAGCGCGGCGCGCTGGCCACCGGCCTGACCGTGCTGCGGTGCCACCGCCCCGGCCAGCAGGTGGTGGCCGTCGAGATCAACCTCGCGGCCCCGCTGGACGCCGAACCGGCCGGCCTGGACGGCGTGGCCACCCTGATGGCCCGCGCGTTCTCCGAGGGCACCGACAAGCACTCCGCCGAGGAGTTCGCGGCCGAGCTGGAGCGCTGCGGCGCCACCCTCGACGCGCACGCCGACCACCCCGGCATCCGGGTCTCCCTGGAGGTCCCGGCCTCCCGGCTGGCCAAGGCCCTGTCGCTGCTCGCCGAGGCGCTGCGCGCCCCCGCCTTCGCGGACAGCGAGGTCGACCGCCTGGTGCGCAACCGGCTCGACGAGATCCCGCACGAGCTGGCCAACCCGCAGCGCCGGGCCGCCAAGCAGCTCTCCCATGAGCTGTTCCCGGCCACGCTGCGGATGTCCCGCCCGCGCCAGGGCACCGAGGAGACGGTGGCCCGGATCGACGCGGCGGCCGTGCGCGCCTTCTACGAGGCCCACGTGCGCCCGGCGACGGCCACCGCGGTGGTGGTCGGCGACCTGACCGGCATCGACCTCGACGCCGTCCTGGCGGACACCCTGGGCACCTGGACGGGCACCGCCGCCGAGCCGCTCCCGGTGCCCGCGATCACCGCGGACGACACCGGCCGCGTGGTCATCGTGGACCGGCCGGGCGCGGTCCAGACGCAGCTGCTGATCGGGCGGATCGGCGGGGACCGGCACGACCGGGTCTGGGCGGCCCAGGTGTTGGGCACGTACTGCCTGGGCGGCACCCTGACCTCCCGTCTGGACAAGGTCCTGCGCGAGGAGAAGGGCTACACCTACGGCGTGCGCGCCTTCGGGCAGGTGCTGCGGTCGACCGCGGACGGCACCGGCGCGTCGATGCTCGCCATCAGCGGTTCGGTGGACACCCCGAACACGGGTCCCGCGCTGGACGACCTCTGGAAGGTGCTGCGCACCCTCGCCGAGGGCGGACTGACCGACGCCGAGCGCGACGTGGCGGTGCAGAACCTGGTGGGCGTGGCGCCGCTCAAGTTCGAGACGGCCGCGTCCGTCGCCGGCACCCTGGCCGACCAGGTCGAGCAGGAGCTGCCGGACGACTACCAGGCGCAGTTGTACGCGCGGCTGGCCGAGACGGGCACGGTGGAGGCCACCTCGGCCGTCGTCAACGCCTTCCCGGTGGACCGGCTCGTCACGGTGCTGGTCGGTGACGCCGCCCAGATCGAGGCACCGGTGCGCGCGCTCGGCATCGGCGACGTGAGCGTCGTCGCCAACTGAGTTCGCAGGGGCCTAACAGGCCGAAGGGGACGAACGGGACGTGAACTGACGGCGTCCCGCAAGGGGTTTCGGTGGCTCGTCCACCGGAACCCCTTTTGTCCGTTTGGTGGAGAGGTTGCTTCTATGTCGCGTGACGTAGGTAACAATGGGGCTCGTGTGTTTGGTGATTGCCTGATGATCCGCCTAGCGTCGGCCGTGCTGTCCGTCAGTTGTCACAGCCGCACTCGCGGCACCGGACAGCGATCGCCGAGTCCCCGTCAGGCGCGAGCCTGGGGAGCCGGGGACCCACAGTCCCTGGGGTGAATCGGACCACCTCGTAAGAGGGGGCCCGTAGGAGACCTTCCTGCTCCGAACCCGTCAGCTAACCCGGTAGGCGAGAGGGAAGGAAAGGATCAACCCCTTCATGGCGTTCGGCAGCAGTCGTGCCTCCTCCGGCAAGCACCGTGGTTCCAGCCGTCTGAGCCGGAAGACCGCAGGCGTCGCCGGTATAGCCGCCCTCGCCGCCACCGGCGTCGCGGCCTCCCTCGCTGCCCCGGCCTTCGCCGCGGACAACCACAGCAGCAGCATTCCCCAGGACTCCGGCATGAAGGCCGTCGTCGTCGCCGACGACCTCGCCGGCGACATCGAGGCGCAGGCCGACGCCCAGCGCAACGCCGCCGACACCGCCGCCCTCAAGGCGCAGGCCGAGGCCGAGGCCAAGACGAAGGCCTCCGAGGCCCGCCGCCTGGCCGAGGCGAAGGCGAAGGCCGAGCGCGAGGCCAAGGAGCGCGCGGACCGTGAAGAGGAGCGCAAGCGCCTCAACACCTTCGTGATGCCGATCGAGGGCTCGTACGTCAGCACCCAGTACGGTGCGGGCGGCAGCATGTGGTCCTCCGGCAGCCACACCGGCATCGACTTCCACGCGGGCGTCGGCAACGTCGTCCGCGCCGTGGGTGCGGGCGTCATCGTCGAGGCCGGCAACGGCGGCGCGTACGGCAACAACATCGTCATCAAGCACAACGACGGTACGTACACCCAGTACGCGCACCTCTCCAGCCTGAGCGTCTCGGCCGGCGAGCAGGTCACCGCCGGGCAGCAGATCGGCCTGTCGGGCGACACCGGCAACGTCAGCGGCGCGCACCTGCACTTCGAGGCCCGCACCGGCCCGTCCTACGGCTCGGACATCAACCCGCTGACCTACCTGCGGGCCCGCGGCGTCGCGATCTGACCCCGCCCGCACAGCAGCTCCCCGAAGGCCCCGGCTCCCCGAGCCGGGGCCTTCGTGTCGTGCGGCGGCGCGCGCGACGGGGATCGTCCACCGGCCGCTCATTTCCGCCCGTCCTCGGAAAATATCGCGTGTTGCAATAGAGTCGCGAAATGGAATCTGCGGAAACGGCATTCGGTGGAGGTCCGGTCTTGCGAATTCCCGCGCACGCGGTATGTACGGCGATCCGCGACGACATCGTCTCCGGGGTCTTCGGCCCGGGCGCACGGCTCACCGAGGAGCTGCTCGCCCGCCGCTACGGAGTCTCCCGCGTCCCTGTCCGCGAGGCCCTGCGCACCCTGGAGTCCGAGGGCTTCGTCACCACGCGCCGGCACGCGGGCGCCTGCGTGGCCGAGCCGACCGCGCAGGAGGCGGCCGACCTCCTGGAGGTCCGGACGCTGCTGGAGCCCCTCGCGGCGGCCCGGGCCGCCCGGCGGCGCAGCGAGGCGCACCTCAAGGTGCTGCGCGGGCTGGTCAGGCTGGGCCAGGAACGGGCCAGGAGGGGGCAGGGGGAGGATCTGCGGGCGCTCGGGGGGTGGTTCCACGAGACGCTCACCCAGGCCTCCGACAGCCCCGGGCTGATCGCGCTGCTGACCCAGATGCGGCACAAGATCACTTGGATGTACGCCGTGGACGTCGCGGCGCGGCCCGTGGACTCCTGGGCGGAGCACGGTGCGATCGTGGACGCGGTGGCGCGCGGCGACGCGGAGCGGGCGCGTGCGCTCACCGCGGCGCACGCCGGTCGGGCGGCGGGGGCGCACCGGCTGCGCGTGAGGACTTCGCAACCTGCCGTAAACACGGCGAGCGGCCGGCTTTAACAATTCCCGTATAGGAAGGGCGGTGAGGATATTCCTGCGGTCGATTACCGCCCGCTATTTCCGGTACGGAGAATTCCGCACCCTGCGGAAAAGCAGCGGAGCCGTGGCTCCCGGAATGCGGGGGCCACGGCTCCGCCGTGTGTGGTGCGTGGGGTCGGACCCGGGGGTCAGACGGTCTCGGGGAGCTCCTCGAGACCCTCGGCGACCAGCTTCGCCAGGCGGTCGAGCGCGGCGTCCGCACCCTCGGCGTCGGACGCGAGGATGATCTCCTCGCCGCCCTGGGCGCCCAGGCCCAGAACCGCGAGCATGGACGCGGCGTTGACCGGGTTGCCGTCGGCCTTGGAGATCGTCACCGGGACGCCGGAAGCGGTCGTCGCCCGGACGAAGATCGAGGCGGGACGAGCGTGCAGGCCCTCGGCCCAGCCGACGTTGACGCGGCGCTCTGCCATGGTGATGCCCTTCAGGTTCTTACGGTTGTCTAGACCAGTCTCTCACGGCACTCCGAATGCTCCGGCCGACCTTCGACCCCAATCAGCCTGCCGTTCGACCCTCCCCAGCTTGCACTGATTTGCCCCGGCCCGCCTAATGCGCCGCGCACACCCGGCCCGGCCGATGCGCCCTCGGCGCACCCCCCGGCCGACCCTCGGCGCACCCCCGGCGCCGGCCCGCCCGCCGCCCGCCCCCCGTCCGTCCGGGACAGGCCCTAGGGTGGCCCCATGACCACCGCGTCGGACCCCTCGTACCCGGCCCACTGGGAAGCGGACGTCGTGCTGCGCGACGGCGGCACCGCCCGGATCCGGCCCATCACCACCGAGGACGCGGACCGCCTGGTCAGCTTCTACGAGCAGGTCTCGGACGAGTCGAAGTACTACCGGTTCTTCGCCCCCCACCCCCGCCTGTCCGCCAAGGACGTGCACCGCTTCACCCACCACGACTACGTGGACCGGGTCGGCCTCGCGGCCACGATCGGCGGCGAGTTCATCGGGACCGTCCGCTTCGACCGGATCGGCTCCGACGGCCGCCCCGCCTCCGGGCCCGCCGACGAGGCCGAGGTCGCCTTCCTCGTCCAGGACGCCCACCAGGGCCGCGGCGTCGCCTCGGCCCTCCTCGAACACATCGGGGCGGTCGCGCGCGAGCGCGGGATCCGCCGCTTCGCCGCCGAGGTGCTGCCCGCCAACGTCAAGATGATCAAGGTCTTCAAAGAGGTCGGCTACGAGCAGAAACGCTCCTTCGAGGACGGCTCGGTCCACCTCACCCTCGACCTCGAACCGACCGCGGAGTCGCTCGCCGTCCAGCGCGCCCGCGAACAGCGTGCCGAGGCCCGCTCCGTCCAGCGCCTGCTCGCCCCCCGCTCCGTCGCCGTCGTCGGCGCCAGCCGCACCGGTACCGGCGTGGGCGCCGCCGCCCTGCGCAACCTCCGCGACAGCGGCTTCGACGGACCGCTCTACGCGATCAACCGGGCCGTGACCTCCGACACCCTGCTCGGCGTACGGGCGTACCGCACCCTCGGCTCCATCGGCGGGCCCGTCGACCTCGCGGTGCTGGCGGTCCCCGCCGAACAGGTCCCCGAAGCGGTCGCGGACTGCGGCGAGCACGGGGTGCAGGGACTGGTGGTGCTCTCCGCGGGTTACGGCGAGAGCGGGCCCGTGGGGCTGGAGCGCCAGCGCGAGCTGGTGCGCCAGGCGCGCACCTACGGCATGCGGATCGTCGGCCCCAACGCCTTCGGCGTGATCAACACCGCGCCGGAGGTCCGGCTCAACGCCTCGCTGGCCCCCGCGCCGACCCCCGAGGTCGGCCGGATCGGCCTGTTCACCCAGTCCGGAGCCATCGGCATCGCCCTCCTCGCCGGGCTGCTGCGGCGCGGCGAGAGCCTGTCCTCCTTCGTCTCGGCGGGCAACCGGGCGGACGTCTCGGGCAACGACATCCTCCAGTACTGGTACGACGACCCGGCCACCGACGTCGCCCTGATGTACCTGGAAACCCTCGGCAACCCGCGCAAGTTCACCCGCATCGCCCGGCGCACGGCGGCCGTGAAGCCGGTGGTCGTGGCCAAGGGCGGCCGGCACAGCGGGGTCACCCCGGCGGGCCACGCGGTGCCCGGCACCCGGCTGCCCGACGCCACCGTCTCGGCGCTGCTGCGCCAGGCCGGGGTGATCCGGGTGGACACGGTGACCGAGCTGGTGGACGTGGGCCTGCTGCTCGGGTCGCAGCCGCTGCCGGGCGGGCCGCGGGTGGCGATCCTCGGGAACTCCGAATCGTTGGGCGTCCTGACGTACGACGCCTGCCTGACCGAAGGGCTGCGCCCGTGGCCCCAGCTGGACCTCACGACGGAGGCGACCCCGGAGGACTTCCGGGCGGCGCTGGTGGCGGCGCTCGCCGCCGACGCGAACGACGCGGTGATCGTCACCGCGATCCCGGCCGTCGGGCGCCAGGACCTGACGGACGGGCTCGCGGTGGCGATCCGGGAGGCGGTGCGGGAGGTTCCGGGCAAGCCGGTGGCCGTGGTGCACGTGGAGCTGGGGGCGTTGGCCGAGGCGTTGTCCGCGGCCACGAGCCTGCGGCCGGCGCCCCCGTCCGCCGCCCGCTCGACCGCCGCGGAGGCTGCCCCCCTCGCGTCGAGCGCCGGCGGGGCTGCCCCGTCCGCCTCAAGCGCCGGCGGGGCTGAGGTCTTCGCCTCAAACGCCGGCGGGGCTGGAATCAGCGCCGTGGAGGCTGAGGTCCTCGCCTCAAGCGCCGGCGGGGCTGGATTCGGCGCTGCGGGGGTTTTTCCAGCCTCGCCGGCGTTTGAGGCGAATACCTCAGCCCCCGCGGCGCTTGAGCGGGGCCGGCCGGCCGCGGAGGGGAGGGGGCGGGTGCCCGCGTACCCGGCGGCCGAGCGCGCGGTGCGCGCACTCGCCGAGGCCGTCCGCTACGCGCACTGGCGCCGGGACACCGCCGACCCCGGCCGCGTGCCCGAGTTCGACGACATCGACGAGCCCGGCGCGGCCGACCAGCTGGCCGACCTCCTCGCCAAGACCACGGGCGACGCCGCGCTGACCCTCCCCGACGACGCGGCCCGGGAGCTGCTCGCCCGCTACGGGATCCGCGTGCGGCCCACCCTCCCCGCACCCACCCCCGACGCGGCCGCGGCCGCCGCCCGCGCGCTCGGCTACCCCGTCGTGCTCAAGACCACCGCCCCGCACCTGCGCCACCGCGCCGACCTGGGCGGCGTACGGCTGGACCTGACCACCGAGGCCGAGCTGCGCCGGTCCTACGACGAGCTGACCGAGGCCCTCGGCAGCCCCGCCGAGCTGCTGCCGGTCGTCCAGGCCATGGCGCCGCGCGGGGTGGACACGGTCGTCCGGGCCGTCGTCGACCCCGGCGCGGGCGCCGTCCTCTCCTTCGGGCTGGCCGGGGTCGCCTCCGAACTCCTCGGCGACACCGCCCACCGCCTGGTCCCCGCGACCGACCGGGACGCCGCCGAGCTGATCCGGTCGATCCGCACCGCCCCGCTCCTCTTCGGCTGGCGCGGCAGCGACCCCGTGGACACCCCGGCGCTCGAAGAACTGCTGCTGAGGCTGTCCCGGCTGGTCGACGACCACCCGGAGGTGGTCGGCGTCTCCCTGGAACCGGTCGTGGTCGCCACCGAGGGCCTCTCCGTCCTCGGCGCCACCCTCCGCATCGCCCGTCCCCCCGCCCGCACGGACCTCGGGCCGCGCACCCTCCCCAGTTACTAGGCGGTGTCGGCCAGCGGACCCGCCCGGGCAGGCCGAGGCGCCCCGTACGGGCCTTAGGATGGACCTCATGGCGAAATCCGGTACGACGACCCAGGGGCTGCGCGCGGCGATCGAGCGCAGCGGCTACTACCCGGCCCTCGTGGCCGAGGCGGTGGAGGCCGCCGTGGGCGGCGAGCCGATCTCGTCGTACCTGGTCCACCAGGAGACCACCTTCGACTCCAACGAGGTCCGTCGGCACGTCACCGTCCTCGTCCTGACCGGCAACCGGTTCATCGTGAGCCACACCGACGAGCAGGCCGCCGACGCCGGGTCCCCGTCCCCGTACGCGACCACCTCGACCGAGTCGGTCAAGGTCGCCGGGATCTCCTCCGTGGTGCTCAGCCGCGTCGTCGCCAACCCGGAGTCCTACACTCCGGGCACGCTGCCCCGCGAGGTCGTCCTGACCATCGGGTGGGGCGCGGTCTCCCGGATCGACCTGGAGCCCGCCGCCTGCGGCGACCCGAACTGCGACTCCGACCACGGCTACACCGGCAATTCCACCGCCGACGACCTCAGCCTGCGGGTCAGCGAGGCGGGTGACGGCCCCGAGGCCGTGCGCCAGACCCTCGCCTTCGCGCAGGCGCTCAGCGAGGCCACCGCGGCCACGACCACCCAGGCCGCCCGCTGATGACGTACTCCGCGCAGCAGAACTGGCAGGAGCCGGAGCTGCTGGACCTCTCCGGCGCGCCCGTTCCGCAGTACGGCAGCGGTTCGCTCGCCGATCTGCTGCCGACCCTGGCGGCCGGCCAGGGCGTTCCCGGGCTCACCGCGGGGATCGCCGAGCTGACCCCGGCCGACCGCAACTGCGTCTTCCTGATCGACGGGCTCGGCTGGGAGCAGATCAAGGCCCACCCGGCCGAGGCCCCCTTCCTGACCTCGCTGCTCGGCAGCTCGCGCGGTGGCACCGGCCGGCCGATCACCGCGGGCTTCCCGGCGACCACCGCGACCTCGCTGGCCTCCGTCGGCACCGGGCTGCCGCCCGCCGCGCACGGCCTGCCGGGCTACGCCGTGCGCAACCCGGCGACCGGCGAGCTGATGAACCAGCTGCGCTGGAAGCCCTGGACCCAGCCGAAGACCTGGCAGCCGTACCCGACCGTCTTCCAGCTGGCCGACGCCGCCGGGGTAGCCACCTCGCAGGTGTCCTCCCCGGACTTCCAGCACACCCCGCTCACCAAGATCGCGCTGAGCGGCGGCAGCTTCCACGGCCGGATCACCGGCGAGGACCGGATGGACCTCGCGGCCCTGCGCCTGGCCGCCGGCGACCGCTCGCTCGTCTACACGTACTACAGCGAACTGGACGGCGCCGGGCACCGCTTCGGCGTCGACTCCGACGCCTGGCGCGGCCAGCTGATGTACGTCGACCGGCTCGTCCAGCGCCTGGCCGAGCAGCTCCCGCCGCGCTCCGCGCTCTACGTCACCGCCGACCACGGGATGGTCGACATCCCCTTCGACGAGGACGCGCGCATCGACTACGACGAGGACTGGGAGCTGGGCGCGGGCGTGGCCCTGCTCGGCGGCGAGGGCCGGGCCCGGCACGTGTACGCCGTTCCGGGCGCGCAGGCCGACGTGCTGACCGTGTGGCGCGAGGTGCTCGGCGACCGGTTCTGGATCGCGAGCCGTGAGGAGGCGCTGGAGCTGGGCTGGTTCGGCGCTCCCGGAGCCTGCGACGAGCGGGTGCTCGGGCGGATCGGGGACGTCGTCGCCGCGGCCCACGCGCAGGTCGCCATCACCGCGTCCCGGACCGAGCCGAACGAGTCCGCGCTCGCGGGCATGCACGGTTCGATGACCGCGGCCGAGCAGCTCGTCCCGCTGCTCGAAGTGCGTACGCCCTAGGGGGTGTCTGACGGATGTGCGTGGGGAAGGAGCGGTGTCCGGTGCGTGCTCTCGGCGTGCCGAGCGGAAGCCCGCGTACTGGACGTACTCGGTCTTTCGGTCGGTGCGGCGAGAGTGCGTGCCGGGCGCCGCGACGCCGCGGACATCCGTCAGACACCCCCTAGGGTCCCGGCCCCGGCCGTCCTGCTGCGCCTCCCGCCTTCCGCCCCTTTTGCCCCCTAGCCCTCCCGCCCTCGAAAGGTCCCGTACTCCGCATGCCCGAGCTGGCTTTTTTCTCCGGAACCATGGACTGCGGGAAGAGCACGCTGGCGCTCCAGATCGGGCACAACCGTTCGGCCCGGGGGCTCCAGGGCGTGATCTTCACGCGCGACGACCGCGCGGGCGAGGGCAAGCTGTCCTCCCGCCTCGGGCTGGTGACGGAAGCGGTCGAGGCCTCCGAGGGCATGGACCTGTACGCCTACGTGGTCGCCCAGCTCTCCAAGGGCGGCAAGGCGGACTACGTGATCGTGGACGAGGCCCAGTTCCTGGCGCCGGCGCAGATCGACCAGCTGGCCCGGATCGTCGACGACCTCGACATGGACGTCTTCGCCTTCGGCATCACCACGGACTTCCGGACCAAGCTGTTCCCCGGCTCGCAGCGGCTGATCGAGCTGGCGGACCGCGTCGAACAGCTCCAGGTGGAGGCCCTGTGCTGGTGCGGGGCGCGCGCCACGCACAACGCCCGCACGGTCGCCGGTGAGATGGTGGTCGAGGGGGCCCAGGTCGTCGTCGGGGACGTGAACCGCCCGGCCGAGGCGATCGGTTACGAGGTCCTCTGCCGCCGCCACCACCGCAAGCGCATGACCTCGGCCGCGGCCCACGCGGGCGCGCTCTCCCCGGACGTCCTCCCGGTCAACCAGGCCTGACGGTCCGTCGCGGCGGAGCGCGTGGCGGCTCGAAGCGGAGCCCGAGGCGGAACCCGAGGCGGAACCCGAGGCGGAGTCTTTGCCTCCGGCCGAGAATCTTTACCAAAGTAAAGGGTTCCGTGGTGTCGCCCGTCCCTTGCCCCGCGGCCTCGCGCAAGCGCGCTTCCGGTGGGTCGAACCGGCGGCCAGAAGCGCCTCCGATGGGCCCGGAGCCGCCCTCAACTGCGTGGTAGTGTCCTGAATTGGCGACCCGGCACAGACCGATCCGGACCGCCCTGGGGGAATCCAGGCGGCCCGGCCCTTGTGGGACCGCCATCGGCGATCCAGGCGCGTCGACGCGGATGCATACGTATGAGTGTGCACTCGCCAACCGGCGCCGGGGGTCGTCGGCGCAGCTTGTGCATCATCAGAACAGCAGGCCCGGGCTCACGGGACCGCCGGTTCCGAGGGTTCGAGGTCTTTTCGCATCGGGGGATGAGAAGGATCGTGTATTTCCGCGTTCTCGGAGCACTCGCCGTGGAGGCCGACGGCGGGACTCCGCACACACCACAGGCGTTGAAACTCCGGGCCCTGTTGGCCCTGTTATGCCTCAACGACGGCAGGCCGCTGTCCGCCGCCCAACTCATCGACGACCTCTGGTCGGGCGCACCGCCGCGCACCGCGTCCACCGCACTGCAGGTCTACGTGTCCCGGCTCCGCAAGCACCTGGCGGGTGCGGGCTTCGACGCCTCCGGGCTGGTGACCCGGCCGCCCGGCTACATGATGGAACTCGCCCCGCTCACCCTTGACCTGCACCGGTTCGAGTCGCTGGGCCTGCGGGCCGCGGCCGCGCGCACGGCGGGCCGGCTGGAAGAGGCCTCGGCGCTGCTCTCCCAGGCGCTCGGGCTGTGGACCGGCCCCGCCCTGGCGGACCTGCGCACGGTCGCGGCGCTGCAGAGCCTGGGCCACCAACTGGACGAGAAGCGGTCGGCCGCCCTGGAGGAGCGGGCCGAGACGGAACTCCTCCTGGGGAGGCACAAGTCGCTGATCGGGGAGCTCTACGGGCTGATCGACGAACAGCCGATGCGGGAGCCCTTCCACGGCTTCCTGATGCTCGCGCTGTACCGCAGCGGTCGCCCGGCCGAGGCCCTGATGATCTACAACCGCGTCCGGCGCGTCCTCATCGACGAGATCGGCATCGAACCGGGGCCCAAACTCCAGCAGTTGCAGCGGTCCGTGCTGGCGCGGGACGTCGAACTCGAAGAGCACACCCTCGCCCACCTCGCCTGCTGACCCTCGCCCCCTCGAACCCTCCGGCCCCGCGACGCTCATCGCTCGCGGGGTCGGAGCCCCCAGGGGTTGGGCGCCTCTTCGCCCGACTCCAGCGCGTCCATTCCCACTTCGCGCGTCCTCGCCGCGCCGCCGGTCCCGCCGCACCCGATGACGGCGGGCACCCGCGCATGCTGCCGGGCCTCCTCCGTGAACGCCTCGACCGCCCCGGGCCACGCCTCCACGCCGTCGTTGCCGGCCCCGGACCCGGACCCTCGTCCGGGTCCGGACCCTCAGGAGCGGGAATGTCCATGGAGTGCGAATTTAAAGCCCGGTGAGGAGATTTTCCTCATCCTCAAGAATGAGATCTCACCGGCGTTAAGCAGCGCTTTAGCGAAGTGAAATGCAAGGGGCGTGCATGCGAGAATTTAGTGGCCACGTCAAACCTTCTTCTCGCAGGTGGGGGCGGGGTAGAGGTATTCTCCGGCGTTCTTCTTTCATTCCTCCTGTTCCGTCCTCGCATTCGGCGAGGAGCCGTCGACCGGCGTGCGATATGAGGAGTGTGGGAGAAGTGTCAGGGTCCGGATCCGGCGACGTGCACCTTCCCGTGTCAACGGCCCAACGCGAGATGTGGCTGGCCGAACAGGTCGATCCGAGCGCTCCGCAGCAGCGCATCGGGGAGTATCTGGAGCTGCACGGGCCCATCGACCACCAGGTCTTCGAGGCGGCGATGCGGCGGGCCGTCGCGGAGGCCGTCCCGCTGCACGCCCGCTTCGTCGAGGAGGACGGCGAGCCCCGGCAGAGCGTGCTCCCCTTCACCGACTGGGAGTTCCCGGTCCTCGACGTCAGCGGCGCGCCGGACCCCGCGGCCGCCGCGCGGGCCTGGATGCGGGCCGACCTGGCCCGCCGGATGGACCTTTCCCGCGGACCGCTCTTCTCCTACGCGCTGTTCACCCTGGGGCCGGAGCACCGCTTCTGGTACCTCAGCGCGCACCACGCGGTCGCCGACGGGCACACGGGCGCGCTCGTCGCCCAGCGGGTGTCCGAGCTGTACACCGCCATGACGGCGGGCCTCCCGCTGCCGGCGAGCCCCTTCGGAGCCGTGTGGGACATGCTGGCGGCCGACGCGGACTACCAGGCCTCCGACCGGGGCGCGGCGGACCGGGCGTACTGGACCACCCGCTTCGCGGACGCGCCGGAGGTAGCCACCCTCGCCACCCGACCCGCCTCTCCGCCCGTCTCCCGGCCCGTCTCCCGGCCCGTCTCCCGGCCCGCCGCCGGGGTGCCCGACGGGCCCGCCGCGCACCGCCAGATCAGCCACACCGGCAGCCTCTCCGCGACCGGGACCGAGGAGCTGAAGGCCGCGGCCCGCGCGGCCCGCACCCACTGGTCCGTCCTGGTGATAGCCGCCGCGGCCGCCCAGGTCCACCGGCTCTCCGGTGGGGAGGACGTCATCCTGAGCCTGCCGATGGCCGCCCGCACCGACGCCGCGGCCCGCGCCATGCCGGGCATGTACTCCAACGTCCTGCCCCTGCGCGTCCGGGTCCGCCCCGAGCAGACGGCGTACGAGCTCGTGCGCGAAGTCGCCGGTGGATTCCGGGAGATGATCCGGCACCAGCGGCACCGGGGCGAGCACCTGGGACGCGATCTCGGCCTGTCCGACACGGGGCGCTACCGGACCGGACCCATGGTCAACATCATGGCCTTCGACTACGACCTGCACTTCGCCGGACAGCCCGCCACCGCCCACCACCTGACGCAGGGTCTCGTCGAGGACCTGTCGTTCACGGCCTTCGACCGCGCGGACGGCCGGGGGCTGCGGATCGACCTCGTCGCCGACTCGGCGCGCTACGGGGCCGACGAGCTGGCCGCGCACCACGCCCGCTTCCTGCGCCTCCTGCGGGCCTTCACCACGGACCGGGACGCGCCGGTCGGCTCGGTCGAGCTGCTCACCGAGGGAGACCGGATCCGGCTGCTCACCGAACTGGGCGGCCCCGAGCACAAGTACCCGGAGGCCACCCTCCCGGAGATGTTCGCCCGCCAGGTCGCGAGGACCCCGCACCTGCCGGCCGTCGTCTCGGCGGAGGCCACCTTGACCTACCGGGAGCTGGACACCGCCTCCAACCGGCTCGCCCGGCTGCTGCTCGCCCGGGGCGTGGGCCCCGAGCGGATCGTCGCCCTCGCACTGCCGCGCTCGGCCGGGCTCGCCGTCGCCGTCCTCGCCGTCCTCAAGGCGGGCGGCTGCTACCTGCCCGTCGATCCCGAATACCCTGCCGAGCGCCTGTCGTTCATGCTGGCGGACACCGCCCCCGCCGTCGTGCTGAGCACCGAGGACACGGCCCGCCGGCTGCCGCACACCGACGCCCCCCGGCTGCTCCTCGACGACGGCGCCACCCTGCGCGAGCTGGCGGGCCTGGCCGACACGGAGATCGACGACGAACAGCGGCCCCACCGCCTCGACCCGGCCCATCCGGTCTACGTGATCTACACCTCGGGCACCACCGGTCGGCCCAAGGGCGTGCTGATGCCCGGGCGGGCGATGGTCAACCTGCTGTCCTGGCACGACGCCGCCTTCCCTTCGGCGGACGGGACGAGGATCGCCCAGTTCACCGCGCTCAGCTTCGACGTGTCCGTGCAGGAGATCCTGTCCGCGCTGCTGTTCGGCAAGACCCTGGTGGTGCCGGCCGAGGAGGTCCGGCGCAACCCCGAGCTGCTCGCCGCCTGGCTCGACGCGGAGCGGGTCAACGAGCTGTTCGCCCCCAACCTCGTCCTGGAGGCCGTGTGCGAGGCGGCCTTGGACCGGGGGCTGACCATCCCGTCGCTGCTGCTCCTGGCCCAGGGCGGCGAGGCGCTCACGCCCAGCCTGCGGGTGCGCGCGTTCGTACGCGGCCGTCCCGGCCGCCGGCTGCACAACCACTACGGGCCGAGCGAGACCCATCTGGTGACGGCCCACACCATGGCGGCCGACGTCGACGCCTGGCCGGCCGCCGCCCCCATCGGGCGGCCGATCCCCAACATCAGGGCGTACGTCCTGGACGCCGGGCTCCGGCTGGTCCCGGAGGGCGCGGGCGGAGAGCTGTACCTCGCCGGCGCCGGGGTGGCCCGGGGCTACCTGAACCGGCCCGGACTCACCGCCGGTCGGTTCGTCGCCGACCCGTACGGGCCGCCGGGGAGCCGGATGTACCGGACCGGGGACGTGGTCCGTTGGCTGCCCGACGGTGCGTTGGAGTACCAGGGCCGCTCCGACGACCAGATCAAGATCCGCGGCTTCCGGATCGAGCCCGGCGAGATCAAGGCGGCCCTCGCCGCCTGCCCGGGCATCGTCCACGCCGAGGTGGTGGCCCGCGAGGTGCGGCCCGGGGACAAGCGGCTCGTCGGCTACGTCGTGCCCGCGACGCCGGGCTGCGACACGGCCGCGGTCCGCGCGTTCGTCCGGGAACGGTTGCCGGCCCACATGGTGCCCTCCGTCGTCGTCGAGCTGGCGGAGCTCCCGCTCACGCCGAACGGGAAGCTGGACCGCCGGGCGCTGCCCGAGCCCCGGCTCGCCGCCGCCGCGCCGGCCCGCGAACCGGCCACCGAGCGGGAGCGCGTCCTGTGCGCCCTCTTCGCCCGGGTGCTGGAGCTGCCCACGGTCGGCCCCGACGAGAACTTCTTCGACCTCGGCGGCCATTCCCTCCTCGCCGCCCGGCTCGTCGCACGGATCCGGGCCGCCCTCGCCGTGCCCCTGGAGGTGCACGCCCTGTTCGAGGCCCCGAGCCCGGCCGCCCTCGCCCGACGCATCGCCGACCCGTCCTCCGGCGCCGCACCGGGGCCTCTGCTGGCGCTGCGCGCGGAGGGCTCCCGGCCCCCGCTGTTCTGCGTCCACCCGGCCGCCGGCACGGGCTGGCCGTACGCGGGGCTGCTGCCGCACCTCGGTCCCGACCAGCCCGTGTACGCGCTCCGGGCGCGCGGCCCCGGGGGAGCGGCGGGCCTACCGGCCACCATCGAGGAGATGGCCGCCGATTACGTCGCCCAGATCAGGGCCGTCCGCCCGCGAGGCCCCTACCGGCTGCTCGGCTGGTCCTTCGGGGGGCTGGTGGCCCACGCCATGGCGGCCCTCCTGGAGCGCACGGGCGCCACGGTCGACCTGCTTGTGATGCTCGACTCCTACCCCGTGGACGACCGGCTCCGTGCCGCCATGCCGCCCGTCAGCGAAGCGGAGTTCGAGCGCTCCCTGGTCCAGTCGGCCGGTGACGCGGACGACCCCCTCGGGGACGACCGGGCCCGCGCCGATCTGCTCGCCGTCTACCGCAACGACCTCGACCTGATGGCCGCGTTCCGGCCCGGCGGCTTCCGCGGCGGCCTGCTGTTCTTCCGGGCCGCGCGGAGCGACCCCGACGACCCGTACGAGCCGGGCCGCGGCACGGCCGCGGCCTGGACCGGGCACATCGACGGCCCCGTCGAATCCCACGACGTGCCCGCCACCCACCACCGCATGACGCGCCCCCACGCCCTGGCACTGATCGGACCGCTCCTCGCCGAGCGGCTCCGCTCCGCCGACGCGTGACGGCCCCGACCCTCCCCCCCCACACCCCACACCCGCGCGCCCGCGCCCCGAGGACCCGGAGGTCCCCCGCATGACCGTCACCCCGACCCGTCCCGAGACGGCCGCCCCGGACGCCGAGTTGGCAGCCGTACGCTCGCTGGCCCGCCGCGGCATCGAGGGCCGGACGGACCACCACGGCCCGCGGTTCCTGCGCAGGCTCGCCGAGGGCCAGGACGGGGGCCCGTACGAGCACGTCGAGGTGCGCCCGTCGGGGCCGCTGATCGGCGCCGAGATCCACGGCATCGACCTGCGCACCCCGCTGGGCGACGAGGTCTTCGCCGAGCTCGACCGGGCCCTGCTCGAATGGAAGGTGCTGTTCTTCCGCGACCAGGACCTCGACCCCGAGCAGCAGCGGGCCTTCGCCTCCCGGTGGGGCGCCATCGAGGGCCACCCCTTCCTGCCGGCGGGCACCGGCGAGGACGTCGTGCGGCTGGAGAAGGGCAAGCAGAACCCCGGCTTCGAGAACGTCTGGCACTACGACTTCCCGTGGGTCGAGCGGCCCCCCATGGGCGCCGTCCTGCGCATGGTGGAACTGCCCCCCGGGGGCGGCGGCGACACGCTGTTCACGGACGCGGCCGCCGCTTACGACAACCTTTCCGACGACACCAAGGCGCGCATCGACGGACTGAGGACGGTCAACGACTTCACCCCCTCGGCGAACTACCGCGAGCTGATGACCGACGAGCAGCGCGCGCACTTCCAGGCGCTCTACCCGCCGGTGGAGCACCCGTTGGTGCGCACCCATCCGCGGACCGGGCGCAAGACGCTGTTCCTGACCTCGATCTTCACCACGCACCTCGCGGGCCTGCCGGCCGACGAGAGCGAGGAGCTGCTCGGTCACCTCTTCCGTCAGCTGGAGTACCCCGAGTACCAGGTGCGCTTCCGCTGGGAGGCGAAGTCCATCGCCTTCTGGGACAACCGCGCCGTGCAGCACTACGCGACCTCGGACTACCACCCGGACCGCCGGGTCGCGGACCGCACGGCCATCGCGGGCGACCGGCCGTTCTGACATGACCTTCGACACGAACGAGGCGGTCTCCGGCACGGCCGGGCCGCTGGCCGTCGTCAGCGGCGGCACCCGGGGCATCGGCCTGGCCCTGAGCCTGCGGCTGGCGCACCTCGGCCACCGGGTGGCCGCCCTGTACCGCGCCGACCACCGGTCCGCGCGGGAGGCGGCCGCGCTCGGCGCGGGCCGGATCGAGACCCACCAGGTCGACATGACCCGCCCCGACCAGGTGCGCGCCGTGTCCGAACGGCTGCTCGCCGAACACGGCGCGCCCGACGTCCTGGTGAACAACGCCGGGATCAACCGGGACCGGCCGTTCCTGGAGCTCAGCGACGAGGACTGGGACCAGGTCCTGGCGACCAACCTGTCCGGGCCGTTCCACCTGACCCGGGCCCTCGCCCCGGCGATGGTGAAGGCGGGCCGCGGCGCGATCGTCAACGTCGGCGCGACCACCGGGATCCGGCCGCGGGCCAACGGCGTCAACTACTGCGCCAGCAAAGCGGGTCTGCTGCACTTCACCCGGTGCCTCGCGCTGGAGCTCGCCCCCGCGGTCCGCGTCAACTCGCTCGTCCCCGGCTTCACCGACACCCCCGAGGTGGTCGAGCGGTACGGCCTGGCGGAGCCCGAGCGACGTGCCCGGGTGCTCGGGGAGATCCCCTTGCGCACGCTGGGCACCGTCGAGGACGTCGCCGACGCGCTGGAATACCTCGTCGGCCGTCCGGGCCGCTACGTCACGGGCCAGCAACTCATCGTCGACGGCGGCAACTTCATGGGCTGAACACCGGCCCGCCCCTGCCCCGTACCGCCACCACCGACACTGCCACCCACCGACCTACGGAGGAAGACACACCCATGCTTCTCAGTGAAGAGCAGATCGCCCGCTACCACGAGGATGGATTCCTCCTCGTGGAGTCCGCGCTGGACGAGAGCGAGGTGGAGCGGCTGCGCGCCGCGTTCCTGCGGGACTGCGAGGTCCGCGGCCCGCAGGTGATCAGGGAGGAGTCCGGCGACGAGGTGCGCGCCGTGTACGCCTCGCACCACCGCCGGCCCGAGTACGCCGGGCTGATCCGGGACCCCAGGGTGCTGGGCCCGGTACGGCAGTTGCTCACGGACGACGTGTACGTCTACCAGTTCAAGATCAATGCCAAGCCGGCCTTCGGCGGCGAGAAGTGGTCCTGGCACCAGGACTACGTCGCCTGGCGCATCGCCGACCAGCTGCCCGCCCCGCTCCAGGTCAACGTGGGCGTCTTCCTCGACGCCGTCGACGAGTTCAACGGACCCGTGATCTTCCTGCCCGGCTCGCACCGCGGCGGCCTGGTGCGCGACAGCCGCACGACGCGGGCCAGGTCCGCCCAGCACCTCGACCCCGACGACATCGCGCTGACCCCGGAGCAGCTGTCCCGACTGGTCGCCGAGCGCGGCATGGTCAGCCCCAAGGGCCCCGCGGGCTCCCTCGTCTTCTTCTCGCCCGAGATCGTGCACGGCTCCGCGCCCAACATGTCGCCCTTCCCGCGGCGCCTGCTCATCACCACCTACAACGACACGACGAACCTGCCGAGTTGGTCCGGTGAACCGCGGCCCGACTACGTCGTGTGCCGGGACACCGAGCCCCTGCGGGTGCTCGACGCCCCCTTCCTGGACGCCCTCGAAGGGGTGTCGGCGTGATGCGCGGCAAGGCGGTCGTCCTGGAGGAGTTCGGCCGGCCGCTCGCGCTGCGGGAGTACGAGGTCCCGCCCGCCCCGGCCGGCGGGATGATCGTCGCCTGCCGCCACGGCGGCATCTGCGGCACCGACCTCCACCTCCAGCAGGGCCACCTGCCGATCCCCACCCCCCTGGTCCTCGGCCACGAGGGCCTCGGCACCGTCCACGAGCTCGGTCCGGGCGCCCCCGCGCACGACGCCACCGGGGCCGCGCTGGGCGCCGGCGACACGGTGATGTGGGCCTCCTCGATCGCCTGCGGCTCCTGCGTGCCGTGCCGGCTGCACCGCGAGCCGACCCTGTGCGAGAACCGCCGCACCTACGGGGTCAACCGCTCCACCACCGACGGCCCCGAACTCTCGGGCGCCTGGGCCGAGTTCATCGCCCTGCAAGCGGGCACCACCGTCGTGCGGCTCGACGAGGGCATCGACCCGCTCGCCGCCATGTCCCTGGCCTGCGCGGGGCCGACCGTCGTGCACGCCCTCCACGAGCGGCGGCCGGTGCGGCTCGGCGAGACGGTCGTGGTCCAGGGCAGCGGCCCGGTGGGCCTGGCCGCCGCCGCGTTCGCCCAACTCTCCGGGGCCGCCAAGGTGATCCTCGTGGGCGGCCCCGACAGCCGCCTGGCCCTCGCGGCCGCCGCCGGCATCGGCGACGTACACCTCGACGTCACCGGGCCCGGTGGCCCCGAGGCCGTCCTGGAGCGGGTGCGCGCGGAGACCGGGGGAGCGGGGGCCGACCTCGTCATCGAGTGCGCGGGCGTGCCCGCGGCCGTCGCGCAGGGCCTCACCATGGCGCGCCGCGGGGGCTCGTACCTGGTGATCGGCCAGTACACGGACGCGGGGGACACCCTGCTCAACCCGCACCAGATCGTCTACCGGCAGCTCGACGTCGTCGGATCCTGGGCGTTCACCGGCGCGCACCTCGTCGAGTACGTGCGCCTGCTGCCCGCCCTCGTGGCCCGTTTCGACCTGGCGAGCCTGGTGTCGTCCTACCCGCTGCACGACCACCGGGCCGCGCTCGCGGCCGTGGCGGACGGCTCGGTGATGAAGGCGGTCCTCTCGAACGAGTAGGCCGGTGACATCCGTTGCCGTGGGTGTGGAGCCGCCGGGGGACGTCCGGCGGCTCCACGCGCGTTTCTAGTGGTTGACCGCCACCGGGGCGACGTCGCTCTTGTCGACGCCTGATCCGACGCCTGGTCCGGCGCCTGATCCTGACCCGGAGCCGCCGTTCTGGCGCCCGGCGTCGATCAGGGTGAAGGCGACGACCGCGGCCGTGACGAGGATGCCGACCGCCCACCAGATGGCGGCGGCGTAACCGTGCACGGCCGCCGCGTCGGCCAGCGCGACCCGGTCCGCGGGGGAACGGGCGTGCTCGGCCAGCCAGTTCGTGGTGGCACCGGCCGCGATGGTGTTCAGCAGGGCCGTGCCGATGGAGCCGCCGACCTGCTGGGACGTACTGACCATGGCGGAGGCCACGCCGGCGTCCTGCGGTCGCACGCTGCGGGTGGCCAGGCTCATCGCGGGCATGAAGGCCGTGCCCATGCCGAGGCCGAGGAGCACCTGCGCCGGCAGGATCAGGGCGGCGTACGAACTGTCCACCTCGATCCGGGTCAGCAGCGCGATGCCGAGGGCGGAGGTCAGGAAGCCCGGCCCCATGAGCAGCCGTGGCGGCAGGCGGGTCATCAGCCGGGTGCCGATCTGCGTCGACCCGATCACCATGCCGACGATCATGGGCAGGAAGGCGAATCCGGTGAGGACGGGCGAGTAGTGCTTCACGACCTGGAGGTAGTAGGTCAGGAAGAGGAAGAGCCCGAACATGCCGATGACGGCCAGCCCCAGGGACAGGTAGATGCCGCCCCGATTGCGTTCGGTCACCACCCGCAGCGGCAGCAGCGGGACCCGGACCTTGCGCTCGACCAGGACGAATGCGCCAAGCAGGAGCAGGGACGCGACGAGGAGCGCGAGGGTGACGGGGGCGGTCCAACCGTCCGACTCGGCGCGGGTGAACCCGTACACCAGGGACAGCAGGCCGAGGGTGGCCAGGGCGACGCCGGGGAGGTCCAGGCGGGCGCCTGTGCGGGCGCCCGTCGGCTCGCGCACGACGGTGACGGCGCCGAAGACGGCCAGGGCGGCGAAGGGGATGTTGACGAAGAGCGCCCAACGCCAGTTCAGGTACTCGGTGAGCACACCACCGAGGATCAGGCCGACGGCTCCGCCGGCGCCGGAGATCGCGCCGTAGATCCCGAAGGCCTTCGCCCGTTCCTTGGGTTCGGTGAAGGTGATCGCGAGCAGTGAGAGCGCGGCCGGGGCGAGCAGCGCGCCGAAGACGCCCTGGAGGGCGCGCGCACCGAGCAGCATCCCGGGGCCGGTCGCGAGGCCGCCCAGCGCGGAGGCTCCCGCGAAGCCGAGCAGGCCGATGATGAAGGCGCGCCGGCGACCAGTGAGGTCGGCGATGCGGCCGCCGAAGAGCAACAGGCTGCCGAAGGCCAGCGAGTAGGCGGTGATCACCCACTGCCGGTCGCCGTCGGAGATGCCGAGGTCGTGCTGGGCCGAGGGCAGGGCGATGTTCACGACGGTCGTGTCGAGCACGACCATCAACTGCGCCATGCCGATGAATAACAGCGCCTTCCAACGCTGCGGGTCCGACTGCGGGTCCGACTGCGGGTCTGACGGGGCGGGTGCGTGCATGACGCCTCTCGGTGGGCCGGGCGGCCGGGGTGGACGGGGGTGGCTCAGGGCGCCGGGTTCAGCGAGGGGAGCAGGGTGGGCAGCAGCTCGGCGAGTACGTCGACGGCGGCGCCCAGCGCCTCGTCACTACCCGGTCCGCCGGTGGCGGTCCGGGCGAGGATGCCCTCGCGGGAAGCGAGCAGGAAGGTGGCCAGGCTCTGCGCGCCGGCACTCGTGCCGCTGCGCTCCAGGAGGGCCGCGAGGGCCCCGGTGACGGCCCGGTCGTGCTCGTGGAGCCGCGCGCTCAGCTCCGGACTGCGGGCCGCGTCGAGCCGGAACTCCAGGAAGAGCAGGATCCAGCCCCGCTCGTCGGGGCCGACCGCCAGGAGCAGCTCCCCGATCCGCCGGGCCGCTCCCGGAGCGGGCTCGGTCAGCAGGTCCTCCAACTGGTCCAGCCGGTGCGCGGAATGACGGTCGAACAGGGCGAGGACGAGGTCCTGCTTGCTCTCGAAGCTGGAGTAGAAGG
Organism: Streptomyces sp. NPDC098789; assembly: GCF_044759975.1. Classification (NCBI taxonomy): domain Bacteria; kingdom Bacillati; phylum Actinomycetota; class Actinomycetes; order Kitasatosporales; family Streptomycetaceae; genus Streptomyces; species Streptomyces sp. NPDC098789. The sequence continues at coordinate 17,555 of NZ_JBIWAJ010000018.1, read as the reverse complement.
CGCCCCGGGTGTAACCGGCCGCCGCGCACACGTCCTCGATGGTGGTCTTCGCGTACCCCCGCTCGACCAGCACCTGAGCGGCGGCGTCCAACAGCCGCGCTCGGGTGTGGACGCGCCGGCGGGGCGGCCGGGCGGGATCGCTGGAAGCAGTCTTGGAGGGAGCCACGCGGGAACGATACATCACGTACTTAATACACGGTGTATCGAATGTTTCTGACGGTGCGACGGCCGACCTATCATGCGGTGATCATCACGGCACGGGGGGCGGGGGACGCGTGAGCGCGTACGCGGGCGGACAGGGCCAGGGGCAGAGACAGAGACAGGGGCAGGGCAACGGCGGCGGACCCGTTGGCGGGCGGCGGCGGGGGTGCGTCGGCTTCCTGCTGTTGCCGTTCCACCTCGCGGGGCGGGTCCACCGGCCCACCCGACCCGACCGGCTCGTGGACCCTGCCATCGAACGGGCCCAGATCGCCCGTTCGCTCATCGGGCTGTTCGCCACGTTCTGGCTGCTCTACTCCTACCCGGTCAAGGACTCGGCCAAGGGCCTGCTGGAGGAGCGGCTGGTCGAACTGATCATCAGCGCCGGCCTGTTGCTGGTGCTCGCCCCGCTCATGATCGGTGCGTTCGTGTTCTCCGCGCGGCCGCCCGGCCCGGCCTTCTACCGGCGCAGGCTGCGCGGGCCGCTGATCTCGCTGGGCGTACTCCTCGCCAGCGCCCTGGTGTTCTGGGCCGGAGTGCTCCAACAGGGGCTGGTGAACACGATGTTCGGGGCCAGTGCGCTCGGCATGCTGCTGGCCCCGATCCTCGGGTTCCTCGCGCTCTTCTCCGTCCCCTTCACCCTCGCGTCGGCCGCGCTCGCCGTGCACCACGCCTTCCGCACGGCCGACGTCCACGAGGTGCTGCCGCCGCTGATCTCACCCGTCCTGGTGTGGGGGCTGGCCGTCGTGCAGGTCTTCGACGACGGGCCCGTCGACGCCCCGATCCCGGTCCGGATCCTGTTCCTGCTCGGGCCGCCGCTGTCGGTGACCGCCCTGTCCGGCTGGGAGTTGCGCCGCCTGCGGGTGCGGTACGGGATCACCCTGCGCGTCGCCCTGGGGCGGACCGCGCCCGGGCTCAGCTCGCGGACGCGCCCCGCCGGACGAGGCTGAAGACCGCGCCCTCCGGGTCCGCGACCAGCGCGAGCCGGCCGAGCGGGGCGTCGTGCGGTGCGTCGAGCACCCGGCCGCCCAGCTCCACGACCCGCGCCACGGCCGCGTCGGGGTCGGCGACCTCGAAGAAGGTCATCCAGTGCGCGCCGCGCTCGTGGGGCAGCGCGCGGCCGACGCCGTGCACCGAGGCGACCGGGCGTCCGTGCAGGTGCAGGGTCAGGCGGTCGAGGTCGGGTTCGTCCGCGGCCTCGCCGTCGTGACCGAAGACCGTCTCGTAGAACTTGCCGACGGTCAGCGTCTCCTGGGTGATCAGCTCGTTCCACATCGGCGTACCGGGGCCGCCGGCGGTCCCCGCGCCCATGTGGCCCTCGGCCTGCCAGATGCCGAAGATCGCGCCCGCCGGGTCCGAGCAGATCGCGACCCGGCCGGCGGCGCCCGCGTCGAGCGGCCCGACCGCGACCGTGCCGCCGCAGGCGCGGATGGCCTCCGCCGTCGCGTCGGCGTCGTCCGTGGCGAGGTACGTCGTCCAGGCCACCGGGAGCTGGCGGTCCGGCGGCATCTCGCCCATGCCCGCCACCTCGTGGCCGTCCAGCAGCGCCCGGACGTACGGTCCGAGTTGCGCCGGGCCCGGGGCGTACTCCCAGCCGAACAGCTCGGCGTAGAAGTCCTCGGTGGTTCCGAGGCTGTGCACCATCAGGCTCACCCAGCACGGTGTGCCGGGAGTGCGCCGCGTCGCTCCCGCTGCCTCGGTCATGTCAGGTTTCTCCTCCGTCGTACCGCGCCCCGTGTCGGGGCTGATGTTTCCACCCGCGGCACGCTCGCGCGCCCCGACCGGGCCGCTTTTCCGGGTGCTGCGACAGAGATGACCGAAACACCACGGCCCGTCGATGTCCGGCTTGTTACGTGGGCCGACCGGGTGGGGGGAGGATGGCCCGCATGACTGTGAAGCCCGTGAACTCCGCGATCCTCTCCGCGTCCGCGTTGATGGCCGAACTGGCGGGGGGCCGGCCACCGGTCCTCCTCGACGTGCGGTGGCAGCTCGGTGGCCCCCGGCTGCGCGACGCCTACGCGTCCGGGCACCTGCCCGGTGCGGTGTACGTCGATCTCGATCAAGAACTCGCAGGTCCCGCGGGGTCGGGTGGTCGGCACCCGCTCCCGGATCCGGAGGCCTTCGGAGCGGTGATGCGGCGGGCCGGGGTCTCGGCCGGGACGCCGGTGGTCGTGTACGACGGGGGTCAGGGCTGGGCCGCCGCCCGTGCGTGGTGGCTGTTGCGCTGGACGGGTCACGGGGACGTCCGGGTCCTGGACGGGGGACTGGGCGCGTGGACGGCGGCCGGGGGTGCGGTGACGGCCGAGGAGTCGGCGCCGGTTGAGGGTGATTTCAAGCCAAACCCGGGTGCGGAGGGCGGGCCGGGGCTGCTGGACGCCGACGGGGCGGCGGCGCTGGCCAGGGCCGGAGTGCTGCTGGACGCGCGGGCGGGGGAGCGCTACCGGGGTGACGTCGAGCCGATCGACCGGGTCGGGGGGCACATTCCGGGGGCGCTGTCGGCGCCGACCTCGGAGAACGTGGGGGCGGACGGGCTGTTCCTGGCCCCGGACGCGCTGCGGGCGCGGTTCGCGGGGTTGGGCGCGGCCGAGGAGGGGGTGGCGGTCGGCGTGTACTGCGGGTCGGGGGTGTCCGGGGCGCACGAGGTGCTGGCGCTGGAGGTGGCGGGGATCGGGGCCGCGCTGTACGCGGGCAGCTGGTCGCAGTGGTCCGCGGACCCCGCCCGCCCGGTGGCCACGGGCCCGACCCCGCAGTGACCCCCCGCCGGGTCCCGGCGGGGCTCGGCGGGGGTGCCCCGGCTGCGCCGCGAGCGCCGTCGGGGCCCGGCGAGCGCGCCCCGGCTGTGCGTCGGGGTGCGGGCCTGGCCGGCCGCCGCCCTGCCTCCGGCGGCGCCTCAAACGCCGGCGGGGCTTGAATGGGCGCGCCCCGGCTGCGCGGCAGCCTGCCTGCGGCGGGGCTTGAGTGGGTGTGTCCGGGCTGTGCGCCGGGGTGCCTCCGGCGGCGCCTCAAACGCCGGCGGGGCTTGAATGGGCACGCCCGCTGTGCGTCGGCCTACCCCTGGCGGGGCTTGATTCGGTGCGCCCCGGCCGTGTGGCGAATGGGGGCGGGGCTTGGTGGGCGTGGCCTCATCGTGGTGGGGTTCGGAGGGGTCGGGGTCCGAGGGGATCCCGGCCCATCGAGCCTCGCCGGCGTTTGAGGCGCCGCCGGAGGCCCGGTGAGCCGCGGGCGGCCGAGTGGCGGGGCGCTGGGCCCGGACGGTCTGTCGGGGCCCAGCGAGCCTCGCCGGTGTTTGGGGCGGGGGCTACTCCTGCTTCTTGCGGCGGGTGCCGAAGACGATCTCGTCCCAGCTCGGGACGGCGGCGCGACGGCCGGGTCGGACGCCGTCGGCCTCGGCCTGGCGGTCCGTCGTGCCCGTCAACCGGTCCCGGTGCCCCGCCACGGTCCGCGGCATCAGGACGTCCGCGTACGCGGCCCCCGCACCCGTGCTCGCCGAAGCGGCGGGCGGCTGCTCCGTCACCGGCTCGTCCGGCTCCGGCGGTTCGACGGCGGATGGACGCTCCGGCACGACCAGGTCGCCCCGGAAGCTCGGCACCGCCTCCAACAGGCTGGTGAGCGAGTCCCGCTCCTCCTCCGGCTCCGGCGGGGGCGGCGGCGCCGGCCGCTCCAGCTGCCGGTCCAGGGCGCGGTCCAGCGGCCGGTCCCGCGGCAGCCGCGCGATCCTCGGCACGAAGGGGAAGCTCGGCTCCGGCGTCGCCGGCAGGTCGTCCGACTCGCCGATCAGCGAGCGGGCCTCGTCGTCCACGGCCACGACCAGGCGGCGCGGAGGATCGTAGGTCCAGCTCGCGGAGTGCGGTTCGGCCGCCACCCGGTAGACCAGCAGGACCTCCCAGGTGCCGTCGTCGCGGCGCCAGGAGTCCCACTGGACGGATTCCTTGTCGGCCCCGCGCAGCGTCAGCCGCTCCTGCACGGCCTCGCCGAGCTGGGGTCCGGTGTTCGTGTTCTCGCCGGGACGTCGCACGGAGGTCTTCCGGGCCCGCTCGGCCATGAACGCGCGCTCCGCGAGCACGGGGCCCTCGAAGCGGCGTACCCGGTCGACGGGGATGCCCGCGAGTTGAGCGACCTCCTCCGCGGAGGCACCGGCTCGTATCCGGGCCTGGATGTCGCGGGGGCGGAGGTGGCTCTCCACCTCGATCTCGATCTGGTTCAGGCGCGCGCGGTCGTTGCGCACGGCTGCCCGCAGCCGCTCATCGATCGGAAGGGTGTACTCCGTGCTGTCCGCAGCTTTGAGCACCAGTCGTGTGCCGTCATTGGAGACGGCCACGACACGCAGTTCGGGCATGGGGACCTCCCGGGTGGTGCCTGCCGACGTCACGTGCGTCGCTGCTTCCGCTAGTCGAGTGTGGCCTGCCCGGGTGCAGCCTGCCACAACCTTGCCGAGTTCATCCGGCGTGTCGGGCATGCGCCCTTGATCGCCGTTATGGCACGGTTACCTGTTGGCCACACACAGTGACCGGTCAGTCACTCTGCGCATCAGGAATCCGTGAGATTCCGTGGCATTGCCGGTTTCGAGCGCCGATTCTGCACCTGTCGGCCCCCTCTCCCGAGTCCGGACATCCGAAAGGAAGGACGGCCCCAGGGCTCGCCACAGTACTCCATTCGGGCCATGCGGGTGGACCGCCGCGCCGCCGAACTTGTCCAGGGCGGGGGGAGTTGAAAGGCCGTACTTCCGTACGTGCCTGGACCTCCGCCCGGTTTCAGGTGTCTTGCTTCACAGAATCACCAGAAATGGAACTATCCGTTTCGCTCGGGTGTCAGTAACTGCTGGAAGCACTGAAACGGACGGGGTCCGGGCACGCAGAGGATGGGGATGGGTCACAAGACGACGCAGGGCATGGAGACGCTGGAGTCGATCGGGGGTGTGGAGCCGCCGGAGAAGAAGAAGCTGGATCTGAGTGCGGCTCAGGTGGCGGGTTCCTCCCTGGCCACCGTCGCGGCCGCGCTCCTCGCGTCGAAGCTCGGCGTGTACGGGACGATCCTGGGCGCGGGCGTGGTCAGCGTGGTCGCCACCGCGGGCGGCCCGGTGATCGGCCATCTCTTCCGGCGCACCGGCGACCAGTTGCGCGAGACCACCCGGCCCCGGGCGCGGCAGGTGCCCGTCCTGGACGGGGACGCCTACGGCGGGGCGGGCGACGGGCGCGGTCCCGGACCCGTGGGCGGAGCGGTCGGTGACGGCGACGCCACCACCGTGATGCCCGCGGCCGGGCCGGGCGGGGTGCCCACCACCGTGATGCCGGCCGTCGGGCCGGGCGGGGTGCCCACGACCGTCATGCCCGCCGTCGGGCCGGGCGGGGTGCCCACCACCGTCATGCCCGCCATCGGACCGGGGGCCCCGCCGGACGAGGAGTTCACCGGGGGGACCGTCCACGGCACCCGGGTCCGTGGCTGGAAGCGCACGGCGGTCGCCGCGGGCACCGCCTTCGCCATCTCGCTGGGCGGCATCGCGGCGTACGAGGCGCTCTCCGGCAACTCGGTCTCCGACCGGCCCCTGTACACCGCGGTGACCAGCGGCTCCGGGGGCGGCGACAAGAAGCAGGACGCGCCCGCGGCCCCGGACGGGCAGCGCAGCCCGGGTGCCGGGGAGCGCCGGCACGACGAGGGCCCCGGGGCCGGGAGTTCGCCGAGCCCGTCCCGGTCCCACGGGGGCCAGGGCCCCAGCCCCGAACCGAGCCCCTCGCACTCCTCCGGCCCGTCGCCGAGCCCCGACCCCTCGCGGTCCAAGGACCCGACGCCGACGCCGACGCCCTCCAAGTCCACGCCGAGCCCGGAGAAGTCCACGCCGCGGGGCGGCGCGGACGGGGCGAACCCCTCCTGACCCCGGGTCAGTCGCCCAGTACGCGCCGCAGGTAGTCGTTGGCGAACACCCGCTCCGGGTCCAGTCGGTCCCGGAGCACGGTGAACTCCCCGAAGCGCGGGTAGACCCGCGAGAAGTACTCCGCGTCCCGCGTGTGCACCTTGCCCCAGTGCGGACGCCCGCCGTGCGCCGTGAAGATCTGCTCGGCGGCGGTGAAGTAGGCGTGGTAGGGCGTGCCCTTGTACATGTGCACCGCGATGTACGCGCTGTCGCGGCCCGAGGCGGTCGACAGGGTGATGTCGTCCGCCGGGGCCGTGCGCACCTCCACCGGGAAGCTGATCCGCAGACCCGAGCGGTCGACCATCGCCTTCAGCTCCCGCAGCGCCTCCACGACGCGCTCGCGCGGAAGGGCGTACTCCATCTCGACGAAGCGCACCCGGCGGGGGCTCGTGTACACCTTGTACGGGATGTCCGTGTAGGTGCGCGCCGACAGGGCGCGGCTGGCGATCCGGGCGATGCCGGGGATCGCCGCGGGGACCGCGCGGCCCAGGGAGTTGACGGCCTGGAAGATCCCGTTGGAGAGCAACTCGTCCTCGACCCAGGCGCTGACCGCGCCGGGCGGGGCGGCGGGGCCCTGGCTGCGGTTGTTGCGCTTGGTGTTGCAGTTGCCGGTGTGCGGGAACCAGTAGAACTCGAAGTGCTCGTTCTCCGCGAAGTGCTGCTCGAACTCGGAGGTCACCCGGTCGAAGGGCATCGGCTCCTCGCGGGCCGTCAGGAAGAACAGCGGCTCCACGGCGAAGGTGAGCGAGGTGAGGACGCCCAGCGCGCCGATGCCGAGCCGGGCGGCCGCGAATATCTCCGGATTCTCCTTCTCCGAGCAGGTCAGCAGGCGGCCGTCCGCCGTGACCAGCTCCAGCGCGCGGATCTGCGCGGAGAGCGAGGCGGAGTCCCGGCCGGTGCCGTGGGTGCCGGTGCTGGTCGCCCCGGAGACGGTCTGCTCCATGATGTCGCCCATGTTGGTGAGCGAGAGGCCCTCCCGCGCCAGGGCGAGGTTGAGGTCCTTGAGGGCCGTGCCGGCCGCCACCGTGACCGTCCCGGCGGCCCGGTCGATCTCCCGGATCCCGGTCAGGGCCTGCGGGCGGATCAGGACGCCGTCGGTGGCGGCGGCCGAGGTGAAGGAGTGGCCGGTGCCGACCGCCTTCACCCGCAGCCCGTCCGAGGCGGCCCGGCGGACCGCCTCCTGGAGCTCCCCGACCGAGGTCGGGGTCACGACACGGGCGGGTGTCGCGCGGACGTTGCCCGCCCAGTTACGCCACGCTGCGGTCGGTGCCGTGCTGTTGCCCGGTCCGCTCCTGCCTGCTGCCCGCGCCGTCGGTGTGTCCGCCATCGCTAGAGGGCTCCTCCCCTTGCGCCGGCCTCGTCAGCCGGCGGTAACCCGCGAACGCCACCGCCGCCGCGGCGCCCCCCGCCGCGATGGAGACGACGTAGCCGCTGCGCGCCCCGGAGGCGTCGATGACCCAGCCGGCCACGGAGGAGCCGACCGCGACACCGACCGCGAGTCCGGTGCTGATCCAGGTCATCCCCTCGGTCAGCTTCGCGCGCGGTACGTGCGCCTCGATCAGGGCCATCGTGGTGATCATCGTGGGAGCGATGGCGAGACCCGAAACGAAGAGCGCCACGGCCAGAAACGGAAGGTTCCCGGCCAGTAGGAGGGGGATCATACTCACGGCCATCGCACAAATGCCCAGCACCCACCTGCGTTCGGCCTTGCCCTTGAGGTGCAGCAGGCCGAAGGTGATGCCCGCGAGGCAGGAACCGAGCGCCCAGACGGCCAGGATCACGCTGGCGAGGGGCTTGTGCCCCCGCTCGTCCGCGAAGGCCAGGGTGGCCACGTCGATCGAACCGAAGATCGCCCCCGTCGCGACGAAGGTGCCCATCAGCACCTGGAGCCCGGGGGAGCGCAGGGCGGAGGTCCGGTCGGTGTGCTCGTCGTGCGGGTGCGGCTCGGGCTCGGTGGCGCGCTGCGCCGTCAGCCACCACACGCCCACCAGCAGGCAGACCGCGGCGAGCAGCGGGCCCGCCTCCGGGAACCAGGTGGTGGACAGGCCGATGGCGATGATCGGGCCGAAGATGAAGCAGATCTCGTCGACCACGGACTCGAAGGAGTACGCGGTGTGCAGGCTCGGGGTGTCCCGGTAGATCACCGTCCAGCGCGCGCGGATCATCGAACCCACGCTCGGCACGCAGCCCGCGAGGGCGGAGAAGACGAAGAGGGTCCAGTCCGGCCAGCCGTTCGCCGCGGCCAGCAGCAGCCCGGTCACGGCGACGACCGCGAAGAGGGTGGCGGGGCGCAGCACCCGGCGCTGGCCGTGCCGGTCGACCAGTTTGGAGACCTGGGGTCCGACCGCGGCGGCGGAGAGGGCGAGGGTGCCGGTGAGCGCGCTGGCGAGCCCGTACCGCCCGGTGATCTCGGAGATCATCGTGAGGATGCCGACGCCCACCATGGACAGCGGCATCCTGCCTATGAAGCCGGCAGCGCTGAACCCCTTGCTGCCGGGGGCGGCGAAGAGCGCGCGGTAGGGACTGGGCAAGGGGCCCTCCGTAAGGGACGTCGCTGGCCCATACAGGTTACGACCGTTGGTGCGGTACCCGCAGGGGGAATCAAAAGGGACAACTTAGGCTGACCTTAGCCGCGGGGCGCGGCGGGGCCGACGGGCGAGGTCGTTTCCCGGGCGCCGAGGGCGGGTGGCAGGATTCGAGGCATGTCAGACCAGCACCCCGCCGCCGCCCGCCCCACCGGTACCGGGCCCGCGCCCGCCGGCCCCGCCGCGCCCTACGACGCCCTGCTGCTGCTGTCCTTCGGTGGCCCGGAGGGCCCGGACGACGTGGTGCCCTTCCTGGAGAACGTCACCCGCGGACGCGGCATCCCGCGCGAGCGGCTGAAGGAGGTCGGCAAGCACTACTTCGGCTTCGGCGGGGTCAGCCCGATCAACGGGCAGAACCGCGAGCTGCTCGACGCGCTGCGCAAGGACTTCGCCGAGCACGGCCTGGACCTGCCGGTCTACTGGGGCAACCGGAACTGGGCGCCGTACCTGGATGACGTGATGCGTGAGATCGCCGTCGACGGGCGCCGCCGCGTCGCGGTGCTCGCCACCAGCGCTTACGCCTCGTACTCCGGGTGCCGGCAGTACCGCGAGAACCTCGCCGACGCGCTCGCCAAGGTCGAAGCGGAGGGCCTGGAGCGGCCCCGGGTGGACAAGCTGCGGCACTACTTCAACCACCCGGGCTTCGTGCAGCCCATGATCGACGGGGTGCTCGCCGCGCTGGAGTCGCTGCCGCCGCAGTCCCGCGCGGGCGCCCACCTGGCCTTCACCACCCACTCCATCCCGGACTCCGCCGCCGATGCCTCGGGCCCGGTCGCGGACCACACGCAGGACGGCGAGGGCGGCGCGTACGTCAAGCAGCACCTGGACGTCGCCCGCGTGATCGCGGACGCGGTACGGGCCGGGACCGGGGTCGAGCGGCCCTGGCAGCTCGTCTACCAGTCGCGCAGCGGCGCCCCGCACACGCCCTGGCTGGAACCGGACATCTGCGACCACCTGGAGGCCCTCCACGGGGCCGGCGCCCCGGCGGTGGTGATGGTGCCCATCGGCTTCGTCTCCGACCACATGGAGGTCCTGTACGACCTCGACACGGAGGCCACCGCCAAGGCGGCGGAGCTGGGACTCCCGGTGGCCCGGTCGGCCACCGTGGGCGCCGATCCGCGCTTCGCGGCCGCCGTGCGCGAGCTGGTGCTGGAGCGGGCGGCCGGGGAGCGGGGCGAGCCGGTGGAGCGCTGCGCGCTCGGACTGCTCGGACCGAGCCACGACCTGTGCGCGGTGGGCTGCTGCCCGGCGCGCGCGCCCAGGCCCGCGGCCGCGGGCGCCGACAGTCCGTACGCGGACGCGTGAGGAGCCCGATGTGAGCGACCCCCTGCTCGACCTCGACGAACTGCTGGAGCTGGCCCTGGAGGCCGCGCGGCGCGCCGGCGCGCTCCTCAAGGACGGCCGCCCGGCCGACCTGGCGGTGGCCGCGACCAAGTCCAGCCCGATCGACGTCGTCACCGAGATGGACATCGCGGCGGAGAAGCTGATCACCGGGCTCCTCGCGGAGCGCCGGCCCGCGGACGGGATCCTCGGCGAGGAGGGCGCGGACACGCCCGGCACCAGTGGGGTCCGGTGGGTCGTGGACCCGCTGGACGGGACCGTGAACTATCTCTACGGCCTGCCCAGCTGGGGGGTCTCGATCGCCGCCGAGTACCGGGGCGAGACGGTCGTGGGCGTGGTGGCGGCCCCGATGCGGGGCGAGACCTACCACGCGGTGCGCGGCGGCGGGGCCTGGACGGGCGGCGCCCGACTGTCGTGCCGGCCGGCAGCACCGCTGGACCAGGCCCTGGTGGCGACCGGGTTCGCGTACGTCCAGACGCGGCGCGCGCACCAGGCGGAGGTGGCCCGGCAGATCGTGCCGCTGGTCCGGGACATCCGGCGGGCCGGGTCGGCGGCGCTGGACCTCTGCGACGTCGCCGCGGGGCGGCTCGACGCCTACTACGAGCGCGGGCTGAACCCCTGGGACCTGGCGGCGGGGGACCTGATCGCCCGCGAGGCGGGGGCCCTGACGGGCGGCCGCCCGGGGCAGCCGGCCTCCGGGGAGCTCGCCGTGGCCGGATCGCCGGCCGTGTTCGCCTCGCTCCAGCCGCTGCTCGACGCGGCGGGGGCGTGGCACGACTGAACCGTGCCGACCGGACCGCGCCGACCGAACGCCGCCGACCGGACCCTGCCGGCTGAACCGTGCCCGCCGAACGCCGTCCGGCCCCGGCGCGGAGCGCGCCGGGGCCGGACGGGACGGTCGGAGGGGGTGCGGGTCGGGGGCCGGTGGGTCGGTCAGGCGGCGGAGGCGGAGACCTGTACCTGCACGCCGTGTTCGGCGGCGAGGCGCTGGAGGTCTTCCAGCTCGGCCTGCTCGACCTCCGCGAGGAAGTCGTCGCCCGCCTCGCGGGCCTGCCTGAGGTCCGTCTGCGTGCTCCTGATGCGCTGCAGGAGACCCGCGGTGAATGCGTCCATGGGATACGCCCCTTCTTCGTGGGTCGGCGGCGGCGAGCACGAGGCGCGCCACTGGCATGGAGTGATCGGGGTGTGCTGACGTCCTCCCCGGCACCCTGGGCGCAGAAACCTCGTCAGGCCGGGGAATCCCCGGCGATCCCCCGCCGGAGCGGCTCAGGGGCGCCTTACAGCCGGTTTACGGCTGAAAGGGGCAGGATGGACGACGCAATACACGTGTGCCCTGAAGGGCTCGGAGGAAGGAAACGACGTGCGCGTACTCGTCGTCGAGGACGAGCAGCTGCTCGCCGATGCGGTGGCCACCGGACTGCGCCGCGAGGCCATGGCGGTGGACGTCGTGTACGACGGCGCGGCCGCCCTCGAGCGCGTCGGTGTGAACGACTACGACGTCGTGGTGCTGGACCGGGACCTCCCGCTCGTGCACGGCGACGACGTCTGCCGCAAGATCGTCGAGCTGGGCATGCCCACCCGCGTGCTCATGCTGACCGCCTCGGGCGATGTCAGCGACCGGGTCGAGGGTCTGGAACTGGGCGCCGACGACTACCTGCCCAAGCCGTTCGCGTTCGCGGAGCTGACCGCCCGGGTGCGCGCGCTGGGTCGGCGTACGACCGTCGCGCTGCCGCCCGTCCTGGAGCGGGCCGGCATCAAGCTGGACCCGAACCGGCGCGAGGTGTTCCGCGACGGCAAGGAGGTGCAGCTGGCGCCGAAGGAGTTCGCGGTGCTGGAGGTCCTGATGCGCAGCGAGGGCACCGTGGTGTCCGCGGAGCAGCTGCTGGAGAAGGCCTGGGACGAGAACACCGACCCCTTCACCAACGTCGTGCGGGTGACCGTCATGACGCTGCGCCGCAAGCTCGGCGAGCCGCCCGTCATCGTGACCGTGCCGGGCTCCGGATACCGGATCTGATGAGGATGGCCTCGTCTCCGGCGCCGCCATCGGCGCCACCGAAACCGACCTGGGACCCCGGCCAGCCCGAGGGTCCCTTCCCTTGGCTCAGGCCGACGATCCGCATACGCCTCACGCTGCTCTACGGCGGCATGTTCCTGATCGCGGGCATCCTGCTGCTGTCGATCATCTACCTGCTGGCCGCCCAGGCCCTGCGGGAGGGCAACGGCCTCCCCTTCAAGATCGTGGGCGGGACGAAGGTCGAGGTCTCCAGCAGCACATGTCCCGGCGTGCAGTCGATCGAGCAGTCGCTCGACCGCTTCAACCAGGTGATCACCGAGTGCGTCAACGTCCAGCGCAAGCACGCGCTGGACGACCTGCTCAGCCGTTCGCTGATGGCCCTGCTGGGCCTCAGCATCATCGCGTTCGCCTTCGGCTACGCGATGGCCGGCCGGGTGCTGTCGCCGCTCGGCAAGATCACCCGGACCGCGCGGCGCGTGGTCGGCTCGGACCTGACCCGGCGGATCGAGCTCGACGGGCCCGACGACGAGCTGAAGGAGCTGGCCGACACCTTCGACGAGATGCTCGACCGGTTGGAGCGGGCGTTCACCGCCCAGCAACGCTTCGTCGCCAACGCCTCGCACGAGCTGAGGACCCCGCTCGCGATCAACCGGACCCTGCTGGAGGTGCACCTCTCCGACCCGGGAGCGCCGGTGGAGCTCCAACAGCTCGGCCGGACGCTGCTGGCCACCAACGAGCGCAGCGAGCAGCTCGTGGAGGGCCTGCTGCTGCTCGCCCGCAGCGACAACCAGATCATCGAGCGCAAGCCGGTGGACCTCGCGGAGGTCGCTTCCCGGGCCCTGGACCAGGCGCGCGTCGAGGCGGCGGGCAAGGGCGTGGAGATCCGCGGCGAGCGCGCGCTGGCGGTCGTACAGGGCAACGGCGTGCTCCTGGAGCGGATCGCCCTCAACCTGGTGCAGAACGCGGTCCGCTACAACGTGCCGGAGGGCGGCTGGGTCGAGGTCACCACCGAGGTGCAGCACGGCCAGGCGGTGCTCCTGGTTTCGAACACGGGTCCCGTGGTTCCCGCGTACGAGATCGACAACCTCTTCGAGCCGTTCCGGCGGCTGCGCACCGAGCGCACGGGCAGCGACAAGGGGGTCGGACTCGGCCTTTCCATCGCGCGCTCGGTCGCCCGGGCGCACGGCGGCCGCATCCACGCGGAGCCGCGCGAGGGCGGTGGCCTCGTGATGCGTGTCACTTTGCCGATCTGAGACTTCATGCCCATGTTCGCTCTTGGCTGAATGAAAGAGCGGCCACGGGGGTGGATTCTGTGTGATCGATCACAGTGCCGAGTGGGGGTCCTTGTACGTTCGGTGACCCCTGGGGCGGCCGGAAAGCCCGGGAAGTCCGGGTTTCCGGCCCCCCTGATGGCGGGAAATACACGGGGTGGCGCTTGTGCACGGCGACCCCCGGACCGTGTACGGTCCCGGTCGTCATCCCAGCTGAACGCCGCCCATGGCGAGCAGCTGGGTGTCGATTGAGTAACAGACCTTGATGTGAGGCAAAATCTCCGCCTCAGGTCGGGCACAAGTCCGGCCTCTCGCGCGTTACGTGCGCTGAGACACCGCTAAATCCCAGAGGGGGAGAGCGAAAAATGGCAACGGACTACGACACCCCACGCAAGACGGACGACGACGTCGACAACGACAGCATCGAAGAGCTGAAGGCTCGTCGTAACGAGAAGTCGTCCTCGACCGTCGACGTCGACGACTTCGACGCCGCGGAGGGCATGGAGCTCCCCGGTGCGGACCTCTCCAACGAGGAGCTGGCCGTCCGGGTCCTGCCCAAGCAGGCCGACGAGTTCACCTGCACCAACTGCTTCCTGGTGCACCACCGCAGCCAGCTGGCGCGGGAGAAGAACGGCCAGCCGATCTGTCGCGACTGCGACTAGGAGCGTCGGCCGTGACGGGCTCGACGCCTTTTCGCAGGCTCCGCCTGCGAAAACAGCATGATGATCCGGTGGAAACGCACGAGGGAGCCACGGACCCGGCAACGGGTCCCGAAGCGCCCGGCGTGCCCGCCTTGCCCTCCGGGGCCGGAGGACTTGAGCCCTCGGCCACGGAGGCTGCCGAAGAGCCGCGGCGAGCCGCCACGGCCCGTCGGCTGCGCGCCGTCAAGGACGGGGTGCGCAAGGGCGGTGAGGGAGTCAGGGCCGCGGCCCTCTTCATCACCGACCGGATCATCGAGAACGCCCCGCGCGTTCCGGTGCGGGACCTCGCGACACTGCGCGCGCAGTTCCCGGACCTGGGTCCCGATCAGCTTGCCGACAAGCTGATCGCGGGCGCCGCCAACGCCAGCTCGACCGTCGGCGCGGGGATCGGTGCGGCGGCGATGCTGCCCGTGCCGCCCGCCATGCCGGCGGAACTGGCCGCGGAGATCACCGGAGTCGCGGCGATCGAGTTCAAACTGATCGCCGAGCTCCACGAGGTCTACGGCCTGCGGCCGCCCGGCACGCTGAAGGAGCGCAGCCTCGGCTACCTCACGGCGTGGACGGAGGAGCGGGGCGTGGACCTCTCCCGGCCCACCACGCTCAATGCCGCCCTCGGCGGTCAGATGAAGCGCGAGCTGCGCCAGCAGATCATGAAGCGGATGGTGCGGAACCTGCCGAACCTCATGCCCTTCATGGTCGGCGCGGCCGTCGGCGCGGTGATGAACCGCCGCGATACCCGCAAACTCGCCGAGAAGGTCCGCAGCGACCTGCGGAGCCGCGCCGTGCTCTGGAGCGCGCTCGCACAGTTGCCGCCCCTGGAGCAGCCCCTCCAGCCCCTTCCCGAGGCCACCAGGGCCGCCCTTGAGGGTCCCGGAGAACGGCCGCACGGCTGAGGCGCCCGGGGCCACCGGGATTCCTGTGCCGACCGAGGCGACCCGTCGGGTCGCGCCGGCCGGCCCCGCGAACTAGGAGCGGGCCGCGCGCAGGGCCGCCGCCAGTGCTTCCGGCTCCCGCGTCGAGACGTACACGTACGGCGTCGGGTCCGTGGGGTCGGTGACCTCCACGAGGACCGCCGTCGGCACGTAGCTGCGCATCAGCATGAAGGCGCGGGCATCGGCCTTGTGCGTCCGCCAGGCGAGCGCCTCCTCGGCGTCCAGCACCTCGGGTTCGCCCAGGGCCGAGACCGGGATCCGCGCGTCCCCGACGCTCAGCGCGCCGTTCACCACGCGGACGCGGGCGGACCCGTACGAGCTCACCCACGCCCCGGCCAGCGCCGTTCCGCCGACCAGCCCCGCCAACAGCGGCAGGGTGCCGAGCGGCAGCAACATCAGCGCGCACGACAGACCCAGCAATACGGAGATGGCCCACCAGGCGCGGGGGGCGGTCAGTCGTTCGTCGTGGTGCGCGGGGGAGAGCTGCATGCCTCCAAGCTTGGCACGGGGCGACCCGTGGCCGGTGGCGCGGGTAAGGTCTGCGCCTGTGAGTGGACGAAACACAGCGTTGACACCTCCCGCCGATGCCACGGCGCCGGTGCGGCACCCCGATGCCCCGCCGCCCGGCGAGCTCCTCGGCGCGCACTACGAGCACTGCTTCGGCTGTGGCGGAGGGCAGCCGCACGGGCTCCACCTGGAGGCCAGGGCCGGCGAGGGCGTGCGGGTCACCGCCGAGTTCACCGTCAAGCCCGCACACCAGGGCGCCCCGGGCCTGGCCCACGGCGGCGTGCTCGCCACGGCGCTCGACGAGACCCTCGGCTCCCTGAACTGGCTGCTGCGCGTGATCGCGGTGACCGGGCGGCTGGAGACCGACTTCGTGCGGCCCGTGCCCGTGGACACCGTGCTGTACCTGGAGGCCGAGGTCACGGCCGTCGCGGGACGGAAGATCTACTCCACGGCCGTCGGTCGGATAGGCGGCCCGCAGGGTCCGGTGGCGGTCCGTGCCGAGGCCCTGTTCATCGAGGTCAAGGTCGACCACTTCATCGACAACGGACGACCCGAGGAGATCCGGGCGGCGATGGCCGACCCGGACCAGGCCAAGCGCGCCCGCGCCTTCGAGGTGAACCCCTGATGTCCCAGAACTCCTTCGCGCCCGTCGACGTGCTGATCCGCCGCGTCGACCCCGAGGTGCCCCTGCCCGCCTACGGTCACCCCGGTGACGCGGGCTGCGACCTTGTGACCACGCAGGCCGCGGAACTGGCTCCCGGCGAGCGCGCGGTGCTGCCCACCGGCGTGTCCATCGCGCTGCCCGACGGCTACGCCGCCTTCGTGCACCCGCGCTCCGGGCTGGCCGCACGCTGCGGGCTCGCCCTCGTGAATGCCCCGGGGACGGTGGATGCCGGGTACCGTGGGGAAATCAAGGTGATCGTGGTCAATCTCGACCCGCGCGAGAGCGTACGGTTCGAGCGTTTCGACCGCATTGCCCAGCTGGTTGTCCAGCGGGTCGAGAGGGTGCGCTTCCACGAGGTGGCGGAACTTCCCGGCTCGGCGCGGGCCGAGGGGGGTTTCGGCTCCACCGGTGGTCATGCGGCCGTGGCCGGAACCGGCGCTGGTCAGCAGGGTGGGAATGGCTACGCTTCGGTCGTTACCGACCGGGAAGGACAGTGACGTGTTCGGACGTCGCAAGAAGAACGACTCCGTCAATGACGGGAGCGCGGCCGAGCAGGTCGACGGCATCGGGGCCGAGGGCCAGGACGTCGCCGACGACTCCGCCGCGAGCGCGCCGCGCAGGCTGAACCTGCCGCCGGCCCCGCGTCCGGACGGCCCCTGGGACGACTCCGAGGTCTCGGCTCCCGCCGAGGGCCGGGTCGACCTCGGCGGCATCCTCGTACCGGGTGTCGAGGGCATGGAACTGCGCGTCGAGGTCGCCGGGGACGCGATCGTCGCCGCGACCGTCGTGCTGCACGACAGCGCGGTGCAGCTGCAGGCCTTCGCGGCGCCCAAGAAGGAAGGCATCTGGGGCGAGGTCCGCGAGGAGATCGGCGCGGGCATCACGGCCCAGGGCGGCATCATCGACGAGGTCCAGGGCCCGCTGGGCTGGGAGCTGCGCGCGCAGGTCCCGGTTCCGCTGCCGGACGGCCAGACCGGCGCCCAGCTGGTCCGCTTCGTCGGCGTCGACGGTCCGCGCTGGTTCCTGCGCGGTGTGATTTCCGGCCAGGGCGCGGTGCGCCCCGAGGCCGCCGGGGTGCTGGAGCAGATCTTCCGCGACACCGTCGTGGTGCGCGGCGAGGGCCCGATGGCCCCGCGCGACCCGATCGTCCTGAAGCTGCCGAACGACGCCCAGATGGTGCCGGACGGCGTGCAGACGGAGGAGCAGGAGGGCTCGCGCTTCTCCGGTGGCATGGGCCAGCTGGAGCGCGGACCGGAGATCACCGAGGTCCGCTGAGCACCCGGCAGACGCGTTCACGGCCGTGGGGCGCCCCCCCGGGGGGGGGGGCCCCCCCCCCCGCCCCCGGCGGGCCGCCCCCCCCCCGGGGGCGGCCGGGGTGGCCGGCTGGGCGGGCAAATGCGCGGATTAAGGCGCCACCAGCCCGCACCAGAGCCC
>NZ_JBIWAJ010000017.1:31779-234013 GCF_044759975.1 Streptomyces sp. NPDC098789 | reverse complement strand
CGGGCCTTGCGGGCCGCGACGCGCGCCGTGGCGGCCTGGATCGCCTTGCGGATGATGTCCGCGGCCTCGGTCGGGTTCCGGTCGAACCAGTCGTTGAGGTGCTCGTGGACGACCTTCTGCACGAAGGTCTTGGCCTCCGTGTTGCCCAGCTTGGTCTTCGTCTGGCCCTCGAACTGCGGCTCGCCCAGCTTCACCGAGATGATGGCCGTCAGACCCTCGCGGATGTCCTCGCCGGCGAGGTTGTCGTCCTTCTCCCGCAGGAACTTCTTCTCGCGCGCGTAGCGGTTGACGAGGCCCGTCATCGCCGCACGGAAGCCCTCCTCGTGCGTGCCGCCCTCGTGCGTGTGGATCGTGTTCGCGAAGGAGTAGACCCCCTCGGTGTACTGCGAGTTCCACTGCATCGCGATCTCGACCGAGAGCATGCGCTCCTTGTCCTCGGCCTCGACGTCGATGACGGTCGGGTGGATCAGCTCGCCCTTGCGGGAGTTGAGGTACTTCACGAAGTCGACGATGCCGCCCTCGTAGTAGTACTTCACCGTGCGCGCCTGGTCGTCGTCGGCCTCCTCGGCCGAGTCCGCGCCCATCGTCGCCTTCGCCGACTCGCGCTCGTCCGTCAGCGTCAGGGTGAGGCCCTTGTTGAGGAAGGCCATCTCCTGGAAGCGGCGCGAGAGCGTCTCGAAGGAGTACTCGGTCGTCTCGAAGATGTCGCCGTCGGCCCAGAACGTCACGGACGTGCCGGTCTCGGCCGTCTCCTCGTTCTTCGCCAGCTCGGCCGTGGGGGCGCCCACCTTGTAGTCCTGCGTCCAGCGGAAGCCGTCACGCCGCACCTCGACCGCGACCCGCTTCGACAGGGCGTTGACGACGGACACGCCGACGCCGTGCAGACCGCCGGAGACGGCGTAACCGCCGCCGCCGAACTTGCCGCCCGCGTGCAGGACGGTCAGTACGACCTCGACCGCGGGCTTCCCCTCGGAGGGGACGATGTCGACGGGGATGCCTCGACCGTTGTCGATGACGCGGACGCCGCCGTCGGCCAGGATCGTCACGTCGATGGTGTCCGCGTGCCCGGCCAGGGCCTCGTCGACCGAGTTGTCGACGACCTCGTACACCAGGTGGTGCAGGCCGCGCTCGCCGGTCGAGCCGATGTACATGCCGGGGCGCTTGCGCACGGCGTCCAGGCCCTCGAGGACCTGGATCTGGCTGCCGGTGTACTCGACGGGGTCAGCGTTCTCGCCGGCGGTGGACTGGTTGTCGTTGGGGTTGCCGGAATCGGCCACGAAGCGCCCTTTCTGGCACAGCACAGGCCGTACTCCGGGCCAGCAGGCATGCGAGCAGGAGCGGCTGCGTCAATCTGCGTTGTCAGCTTTTGTCGACTGGATCCCGCAAGGCGGCGGGATTCCCGTCAGTCTACCGGTACCACGGACATGAATGGGGGTTTGCCAGTACCTGAGTCCGCATGTGCCGCCCTCAACCCGCACTCTCCGACTCCCCATATCCGGGCAGGGGCTCAAAGAGGCTCACACGGGCATCCAGCGCTTCGGCCTGTCAACCTCCCACCACCGTGAGCGAGACCACTGGCACGTCCGCGCGGGGCGGCTTGCCCGCACGCCCCCGGACGGTCCCGGCTCAGCCGTACGTGTCCCCCGGACCGCTGGTCCCCGGGGCCCGCAGCGGCCCGTACCGCGGGCGCCGCCCGCCCGGTCCCTGCACCTTGATCAGCCGGACCGTGCCCTGCCCGAGGTCCTCGTTGAGCCGGGCCACCAGCTGCGGGGCGAGCAGCTTGAGCTGGGCCGCCCAGGCCGAGGAATCGCAGCGCACTACCAGTTCACGGTCCTCGTAGCGCTCCGGTTCACAGTGCGCCGCCACTTCCGGGCCGACGATCTGCGCCCAGCGCTCCATCACGCCCGCGACCGCCATCGGCATCTCCCAGCCGCGCTCCGTGCGCAGCCGGTCCAGCGCCGCCATCAGCGGCATCGGGTCCCGGCCGTCCGCCCGGGCGCCCGAGCGCAGGCCCGGCTGGCCGTGCCGGGACTTCTTGCCGCCGGCCGTCAGCCCGCGCGCCCGCGCCTGCTCCCGCGCTGCCGCCAGGGCCTGGCGGGCCAGGTCGACGCCCGAGGGCTCGGGCGCCTTGCGCGCCGGCCCCTGCGCCCCGGAAGCGTTCCCGTCCTCGCTCACCACCGCGTCACCTCACCGCCGGACACCCCGAACCGAGCCCCCGCCAGCACCCCCGGAACATCGTCGTCCACGGCTGCCGTCACCAGCACCTGCTCACCGCCGGCCACCAGCTCCGCCAGCCGCTCCCGGCGCCGTGCGTCCAGCTCCGCGAAGACGTCGTCCAGGATCAGCACGGGCTCGCTGCCCTCGGAGCGCAACAGCTCGTAGGAGGCCAGGCGCAGCGCCAGCGCGTACGACCAGGACTCGCCGTGGCTCGCGTACCCCTTCGCGGGCAGCTCCCCGAGGCGCAGCAGCGCGTCGTCGCGGTGCGGTCCCACCAGGGTCACCCCGCGCTCGATCTCCTGCTTGCGGGCCTCGCCGAGGGCGCCCATGAGCACCTCGTACAGCGCTTCGCGGGTCCGCGCGGCGCCGGAGTCCACCGCTTCGCCCGCCGCTCCGGCCAGCGAGGTCGGCCGGTAGACGAGCCCGAGCGGGCCGCCGCCGGGCGCGAGCTGCTCGTACGCCTTGTCCGCCAGCGGCAGCAGGGTCGCGATCAGGTCGAGGCGCTGGGCCAGCAGCTCGGCGCCGGTGCGGGCCAGGTGCTGGTCCCACACGTCCAGGGTGGAGAGGTCCATGGAGCGGCCGCCGTGGCGGCGGGCCATGGCGGCCGACTTCAGCAGGGTGTTGCGCTGCTTGAGCACCCGCTCGTAGTCGGAGCGGACCGCGGCCATCCGCGGCGAGCGCGCGGTGACCAGCTCGTCCAGGAACTTGCGGCGCTCCCCCGGGTCCCCCTTGACCAGGGCCAGGTCCTCCGGCGCGAAGAGCACCGTCCGTACGATCCCCAGCACGTCCCGGGGTCTGACCTGCGAGGACCTGTTGATCCGGGCCCGGTTCGCGCGCCCCGGGTTCAGCTCCAGCTCGACGAGCTGCTGGCGCTCGCCCTGGGTCACGGCCGCGCGGATGACGGCGCGCTCGGCGCCCATCCGCACGAGCGGGGCGTCCGCGGAGACGCGGTGGCTGCCCAGGGTCGCGAGGTAGCCGATGGCCTCGACCAGATTGGTCTTGCCCTGGCCGTTGGGGCCCACGAAGGCGGTGACGCCCGGGTCGAGCGGAACCTCGACCCGGGCGTACGAGCGGAAGTCGGCCAACGACAGATGCGATACGTGCATGACGGCGCCGACCTCCCCCGGCCACTCACTCCTTGGTACTGCTGGTGCTGCTGGTACTGCTCGTGCTGCTGGTACTGCTCGTGCTGATGTGGCGCTCGCGGCTACTTCTTCTCGACCGCGTGGCCGCCGAACTGGTTGCGCAGCGCGGCGATCATCTTCATCTGCGGGGAGTCGTCCTGGCGCGAGGCGAAGCGCGCGAAGAGCGACGCGGTGATCGCCGGCAGCGGCACCGCGTTGTCGATCGCGGCCTCGACCGTCCAACGGCCCTCGCCGGAGTCCTGCGCGTAGCCCTTGAGCCCCGCGAGGTGCTCGTCGTCGTCCAGCGCGTTCACCGCCAGGTCCAGCAGCCAGGAACGGATGACCGTGCCCTCCTGCCAGGACCGGAAGACCTCGCGCACGTCGGTGACCGAGTCGACCTTCTCCAGGAGCTCCCAGCCCTCGGCATAGGCCTGCATCATGGCGTACTCGATGCCGTTGTGGACCATCTTCGCGAAGTGGCCCGCACCGATCTTGCCGGCGTGTACGGCGCCGAAATCACCCTCGGGCTTGAGGGCGTCGAAGACGGGCTGGACGGCGGCCACGTGCTCCGGCGCACCGCCGTACATCAGGGCGTAGCCGTTCTCCAGGCCCCAGACGCCGCCGGAGACGCCGCAGTCCACGAAGCCGATGCCCTTGGCGGCCAGCTCGGCGCCGTGCTTCTCGTCGTCCGTCCAGCGGGAGTTTCCGCCGTCGACCACGATGTCGCCGGGCGAGAGCAGCTCGCCGAGTTCGTCGACGGTGGACTGGGTGGCCGCACCGGCCGGGACCATCACCCACACCACGCGGGGAGCCTGCAGGCTGTCCACAAGTTCGGACAGGCTGTGGACATCGGCGAGGTCCGGGTTGCGGTCGAATCCGATGACGGTGTGGCCTGCGCGGCGGATGCGCTCGCGCATGTTGCCGCCCATCTTGCCGAGACCGACGAGACCGAGCTCCATCAGGTGGTTCCTTAAGCGTCGAGGCGATTCTTCCCGGGATTTCCCCGCGTCCGAGCCTACGCCGGGCCGCGCGGCCCGGCCCAGCTGGCGCCCCGGGAAGGCGGCAGGCCCGGATCCGCGGGCGGCGGGTCCGGGCCTGGGCGGCCTGCTGAGGGCGGGGTGCGGACGGCTCCGGGTCAGCCGGAGAGGCGCACCGGCATGATCAGGTACTTGTACGCCTCGTCCGCCTCGGCGTCGACGGCCGGGCGGCCGCTCAGCAGCGCGGGCTTGGTCGAGGTGGTGAAGCTGAGCTGGGCGGCGGGCGAGTCGATCGCGCTCAGGCCGTCCAGCAGGAAGGTCGGGTTGAAGGCGATCGAGATGTCGTCGCCCTCCAGCTTGGCGTCGACGCGCTCCACAGCCTGTGCATCGTCGCTGGAACCGGCTTCCAGGATCAGCACGCCCTGCTCGAAGCTCAGGCGGACCGGGGTGTTGCGCTCGGCGACCAGGGCCACGCGCTTGACGGCCTCGACGAAGGGCGCGGTCTCGATCACGGCGACTGAGTTGAACTCGGTCGGGAAGAGCGTGCGGTACTTCGGCAGGTCGCCTTCGAGCAGGCGGGTGGTGGTGCGGCGGCCCGCGCCCTCGAAGCCGATCAGGCCCTCGCCCTTGCCGGAGCCGGAGAGCGCCAGGGTGACCGTGTCACCGCTGGTCAGCGACTTGGCGGTGTCCAGGAGCGTCTTGGCGGGCACCAGGGCCACGGCCGAGGCCTCCGGGTCCTCGGGCTTCCACAGGAACTCGCGGACCGCGAAGCGGTAGCGGTCGGTGGAGGCCAGGGTGACGCGCTCGCCCTCGATCTCGATGCGCACGCCGGTCAGCACCGGCAGCGTGTCGTCGCGGCCGGCGGCGATGGCCACCTGCGCGGCGGCCGAGGCGAAGACGTCACCGGGAACGGTGCCGGTCGCGGTCGGCATCTGCGGCAGCGCCGGGTATTCCTCCACAGGCAGGGTGTGGAGTGTGAATCGCGAGGAGCCGCAGACCACGGTCGCCCGTACACCGTCTGTGGAAATCTCCACCGGCCGGTTGGGCAGGGCGCGGCAGATGTCGGCGAGCAGCCGGCCGGAGACGAGGACGGTGCCGTCCTCCTCGACGTCCGCCTCGACCGAGACCCGGGCCGAGACCTCGTAGTCGAAGCCGGAGAGGCTCAGGGAGCCTTCCTCGGCCTTCAGCAGCAGGCCCGCGAGAACGGGCACCGGCGGCCGGGCCGGGAGGCTACGGGCGGCCCAAGCCACCGCCTCCGCGAGTACGTCGCGCTCCACCCGGATCTTCACCGGAAACCGCCTCCTGCTGATTGCTGGCCTTCGTCGTCGGCTGGAGGCCTGCTGGCCCCGATGCCGGAGACCAGTCTGACGTACGGCGCCGACAGGCGTCGCTGCTGGCGGTCAAGTCGGGTGGGAGGTGTCGGGAAG
Organism: Streptomyces sp. NPDC098789; assembly: GCF_044759975.1. Lineage (NCBI taxonomy): Bacteria > Bacillati > Actinomycetota > Actinomycetes > Kitasatosporales > Streptomycetaceae > Streptomyces > Streptomyces sp. NPDC098789. The sequence continues at coordinate 228,268 of NZ_JBIWAJ010000017.1, read as the reverse complement.
CCGCTCTCGACGAGTTGTGCACAGGGCCTGCTTTAAAACCAGACCAGGCCTAACTGTCTATGGGAGTAGTAGTAGGGGCTGTGGATACGGTGGATAACTCCCTTTCCGCAGGTCAGCAGCCCTTTTTTGTCCACCGACCCTGTGGGTGGAGCCGGTGGAAAACCCATGGTGTCTGTGGAGAACAAAAACTTCTGCACAGGCCGTCCCCAGGAGGGCCCGGTTACTCCACAGGTGCGTCCCCAGGTTTCCCCCGGTACTCCACAACCCAAACGTCCACATCGGTGTGACGGCTTTCACTCGGGCCGGTGAGAAGGCCCCTCGTGTTGCCGAACAGTGGACAACGGTGTGGAGAAGCACGCCGACCCTGTGCACTGCCGCTTCAAACCTGTGGGTTGCCGGTGGACAGAGCCGTGGACGAACCTGTGGACAAAAAGTTGTCCACACCCTGTGGACAACGTTTGTGCACAATTCCACAGGGTCATGACCTGGGCTGATGATCGCTCAGGCGGTACCCCTGTGGACAGATTGTGGGTGACGGGAACAGTCCCCAGGCTGTGGACGACGGAAAGTCCCCCGATCTGTGGATGAGTTGGCCCGCGGGGGGCGTATTCGAACAACTTGGGGGCGCACGCACGAAGAAGGGCGCCCCCGGTGTGGTCCGGGAGCGCCCTTCGAGGGTGCTCGCTGGCGGGCCAGAGGCCCGGAATCAGGCGTTCTTGATGCGGTTCGTGAGCTCCGTGACCTGGTTGTAGATGGACCTGCGTTCGGCCATCAGCGCGCGGATCTTGCGGTCCGCGTGCATCACGGTGGTGTGGTCGCGGCCGCCGAACTGCGCCCCGATCTTGGGCAGGGAGAGGTCCGTCAGCTCCCGGCAGAGGTACATGGCGATCTGCCGGGCCGTGACGAGCACCCGGCTGCGCGAGGAGCCGCACAGGTCGTCCACGGTCAGCCCGAAGTAGTCGGCGGTGGCGGCCATGATGTCCGAGGCCGTGATCTCGGGGGCCGAGTCCTCGCCGCCCGGGATCAGGTTCTTCAGTACGTCCTCGGCCAGGCCGAGGTCCACCGGCTGCCGGTTCAGGCTGGCGAAGGCCGTCACCCGGATCAACGCCCCCTCCAGCTCGCGGATGTTGCGCGAGATCCGCGAGGCGATGAACTCCAGCACCTCCGGCGGGGCGTGGAGCTGCTCCTGGACCGCCTTCTTGCGCAGGATCGCGATCCTGGTCTCCAGCTCGGGCGGCTGGACGTCGGTGATCAGGCCCCACTCGAAGCGGTTGCGGAGCCGGTCCTCCAGGGTGACGAGCTGCTTGGGCGGCCGGTCGGAGGAGAGCACGATCTGCTTGTTCGCGTTGTGGAGCGTGTTGAAGGTGTGGAAGAACTCCTCCTGCGTCGACTCCTTGCTCGCGAGGAACTGGATGTCGTCGACGAGCAGGATGTCCATCTCGCGGTAGCGCTTGCGGAAGGCGTCGCCCTTGCCGTCGCGGATCGAGTTGATGAACTCGTTGGTGAACTCCTCGGAGCTCACGTACCGCACCCGGGTGCCCGGGTAGAGGCTGCGCGCGTAGTGCCCGATCGCGTGCAGCAGGTGCGTCTTGCCGAGGCCCGACTCCCCGTAGACGAAGAGCGGGTTGTAGGCCTTGGCCGGGGCCTCGGCGACGGCGACCGCGGCGGCGTGCGCGAAGCGGTTGGAGGCACCGATGACGAAGGTGTCGAAGAGGTACTTGGGGTTCAGCCGGGCCGTGGGCTCCAGCGGGCCGGAGGAGGAGCCGCCGGAACCGCCGGTCGACCCCGACTGCCGGCCGGTGCCGCTCTGTCCGCCGGGACCGCCGGGACCGCCGGGACCGGTGCGTCCGGGCGCGGGGCGGGGCGCGGGCTGCTCGTATTGCTGCTGCTCGTAGCCCTGCTGACGGTTCGACTCGTACTGCTGCTGTTCGTACGAGGGCTCGTAGCCCTGGGGTTCGGGCTGCTGGAGGTAGCCGGGCTGCGGGGAGGCGTACGGGTCGCGCTCCGGGTAGCCGCCGAGGCGGGGCTGCTGCCAGCCGTACTCGTCCTGCTGTCCGCCGCGCGGCCAGGCGCCGGGCTCGGGGCGCTGCTGCTGGTAGTCCGGGTAGGCGGGCCGCCCCGTCGGGAGCTGGTCGTCGGTGGGGCCGGTGTGACCGCCGGTGCGCGAGCCGGGGTAGGGCCCCGGCTCGTAGGAGTCGTGCTGCGGGGCCGGGGGCTGGGGCGCGGGCTCGCCCGCCGAGTCGTCCACCGTGATGGCGATCCGGATGGGGCGGCCGCACTCGCGGCTCAGCGCGTCACTGATGAGGGGGGCGAGGCGCCCTTCCAGTACCCGCTTCCCCCATTCATTGGGAACGGCGAGCAGCGCGGTGTCGGCGACGAGCGCCAGCGGCTGGCAGCGCTCGACCCACTGCTTGTCCTTGGGCTCGATGCCCTGCTGACCTTCCCCGAGCAGCTTCTCGAGCACGCGCGGCCACACTGCGGCAAGATCGGCAGGTACGTCAGCCACAGAGCACGCTCTCTCACGGGGGTCCCACGAATGTGTGGTTCTTTGGGACGGTCGGGACAAAAAATCAGGGGTCGGGCAACGGTAGTCAGGCCGACGGGTACGGTTCAAGTCGTTGTCCACAGCCTGTGCACAGTGGACCACGTCACCGGCTCGGTTTGACCGGATGGCGTAGCCGCGCGTACCGTAACGAGGTCGAGTTGTCGATGGCTGCTGCCGCCTGCCTACCGATGGGCGAAGATCACTGATTGTGATCATGTAGCGGTGCCACTCGGGCGAACACGTGAGTTTCCTCGTGGGCGCACGGTGACAGCCAGGCGATGTCCCGCCACAACGATTCATTCTCTGGAGCCCCCGAGTGAGCAAGCGCACCTTCCAGCCGAACAACCGCCGTCGTGCCAAGACCCACGGCTTCCGTCTCCGGATGCGTACCCGTGCCGGTCGCGCGATCCTGGCCAACCGCCGCGGCAAGGGCCGTTCCGCCCTCTCCGCGTAACCAACGCACACAGGTCGTGACGTCGTGCTGTCTCCCGAAAATCGGCTGAGGCGGCGCGAGGACTTCGCGAGCGCGGTACGCCGAGGTCGCCGGGCTGGTCGCCCGCTTCTCGTCGTTCACCTACGTACCAGCGGTGCCACGGACCCGCACGAGCCGGGGGAGATCGATCCCTCGACGCGTGCGGGTTTCGTCGTCAGCAAGGCCGTGGGTGTCGCCGTCGTCCGTAACCGGGTCAAGCGCCGACTCCGCCATCTGGTCCGCGAGCGGCTCTCCGAGCTGCCCGCCGGTAGCCTGGTGGTGGTGCGTGCGCTGCCCGGAGCGGGTGATGCCGACTACGCCGATCTGGCCCGGGACCTGGATGCCGCACTGGCGCGGCTCCTGGGAGGCGTGGCTCGATGAAGTACCCGCTGCTCGCCCTGATCAAGCTGTACCAGTGGACGATCAGTCCGCTGCTCGGACCGGTGTGCCGCTATTACCCGTCGTGCTCTCGCTACGGGTTCGCGGCCATCGACCGGCATGGTGCGGTGAAGGGGACAGTACTGACCGCCTGGCGGATCCTGCGGTGCAATCCGTGGAGTCCTGGCGGTGTGGATCATGTCCCACCTCGTAAACGCCCGCGTTGGCACGAGCAGCTGCGCAGTGCGTTGCGTCGATCTCGCAATGCTCAAGGAGCCTGATTAGTGGACACGATTGCCAGTCTGTTCAGCTTTATCACCTATCCCGTCTCGTGGATCATCGTTCAGTTCCACAAGGTCTACGGCGCGGTCTTCGGTGCGGACAGTGGGTGGGCCTGGGGCCTGTCCATCGTGTCCCTGGTGATCCTGATCCGTATCTGCCTGATCCCGCTCTTCGTGAAGCAGATCAAGTCGACGCGGGGCATGCAGGCGCTCCAGCCGAAGATGAAGGTCATCCAGGAGCGCTACAAGAACGACAAGCAGCGTCAGTCCGAAGAGATGATGAAGCTGTACAAGGAGACGGGTACCAACCCGCTCTCCTCGTGCCTTCCCATCCTCGCGCAGTCGCCGTTCTTCTTCGCGCTCTACCACGTGCTGTCGAGCATCGCCAATGGCACGACCATCGGCGTCATCGACAAGCCGCTGCTGGAGAGCGCCCGCCAGGCGCACATCTTCGGTGCCCCGCTGGCCGCGAAGTTCATGAACACCTCTGAAGAGGTCGCGCGCCTGGGCGCCTCTATCGTCGACGTGCGCATCGTGACCGCGGTCATGATCGTCATGATGTCGTTCTCGCAGTTCTACACCCAGCGCCAGCTGATGGCGAAGAACGTCGACCTCTCGGTCAAGACGCCGTTCATGCAGCAGCAGAAGATGCTGATGTACATCTTCCCGCTGATCTTCGCGGTGATGGGCATCAACTTCCCCGTCGGTGTTCTCGTCTACTGGCTGACCACCAACGTGTGGACCATGGGCCAGCAGATGTACGTGATCAGCCAGAACCCGACGCCGGGCAGCAAGGCGCAGGACCAGTACCTGACCCGCCTGGTGAAGCACCTCGGTTCGCACGGCGAGGTCAAGGGCCGCGGCAAGAAGAAGATCGTCGCGGCGATCGTGGCCAAGGGCCCGGACCGCAACGACAACGAGCGCAAGTTCATCACCACGCTGGCGAAGCAGGGGCTGGCCGCCCAGGCGGACGGTTCGGTGATCAAGAGCTCCGAGGCCACGGCGGACGCGGACGCGGCGAGCGGTGGTGCCGCGAAGCGGCAGCAGCCGAAGCGGCAGTCGAAGTCGCAGCGGCACAGCCCGCCCCCCAGCAAGCCCTCCACCAAGAAGTAAGAAGGAGTCCATCCCGTGACGGAAGGCACCATCTCCGCCGCCGCCGCTGCCGAGGGCGGCGACACCCTGACCCGCCTGGAGCAGGAGGGTGAGATCGCGGCTGACTATCTTGAGGGTCTGCTGGACATCGCGGATCTGGACGGCGACATCGACATGGACGTCGAGGCCGACCGGGCCGCGGTGTCGATCGTCAGTGATTCGGCCGGCCGTGAGCTGAACAAGCTGGTGGGGCGGGATGGTGAGGTGCTGGAGGCTCTGCAGGAGCTGACGCGTCTGGCCGTGCACCGGGAGACCGGGGACCGCAGCCGGCTGATGCTGGACATCGACGGCTTCCGTGCGAGGAAGCGCGAGGAGCTGTCGATCCTGGGCGCGCAGGCCGCGGCCGACGCGAAGGCCTCGGGCGAGCCGGTGAAGCTGGCTCCGATGACTCCGTTCGAGCGCAAGGTCGTGCACGACGCCGTCGCGGCGGCCGGCCTGAGCAGCGAGTCCGAGGGCGAGGAGCCGCAGCGCTTCGTCGTTGTGCTCCCGGCCTGATCGCAAGCGTGAGTGTTCGGCCCCGTCTGTGTCGCAGGCGGGGCCGAAGTTTGTCAGCCTGACTGTTGAACTACACGATTTTTAGTGCGGTACGGAAGGACGGTCCCCGTGACGGAGACAGCGGAGCTTCCCCCGGCGCCGGAAGAGGCGCACGCGGTATTCGGTGAGTACTTCCCGGAAGCTGTCCGCTACGCGGAGCTGCTGGCTGACGCGGGAGTGGAGCGCGGCCTGATCGGGCCGCGCGAGGTCCCACGGCTGTGGGAGCGGCACCTGCTGAACTGCGCGGTGCTGTCCGAGGTGGTGCCCGAGGGCGTCACCGTGTGCGACGTGGGTTCCGGGGCGGGGCTGCCGGGGATTCCGCTGGCCCTGGTGCGGCGCGACCTGAAGATCACCCTGCTGGAGCCGCTGCTGCGGCGCACGAACTTCCTCCAGGAAGCCGTGGAGCTGCTGGGCCTCGACCACGTGACCGTGGTGCGCGGCCGCGCGGAGGAGGTCCTGGGCAAGGTGCAGCCGGTGCACGTGGTGACGGCGCGCGCCGTGGCCCCGCTCGACCGGCTGGCCGGCTGGGGCGTGCCGCTGCTGCGTCCGTACGGGGAGATGCTGGCGCTGAAGGGCGACACGGCCGAGGAGGAGCTGGTGGCGGCGAAGGCCGCGCTGGCGAAGCTCGGTGTGGTGAAGACCTCGGTGCTGCACGTCGGCGAGGGCGTCGTGGATCCACTGTCGACCGTGGTCCGCGTCGAGGTCGGAGAAAGCCCCGGCGGGGTGAGGTTTGCGGCCAAGCGGGCTAAGGCGGCCCGGGTCTCCCGTACTCGTCGACGTCGTTGACCGGCGGGCCGACCGGCCCCCGCTGATCCAACCATGGGTCCGTTGCGCCCTATAGGTATGGATTTCGGAGTGTCGTAGCGGGCTGATGACTCCGTCCGGGCATCGTGTTTCACGTGAAACGTCGCTCTCTGCTGCACGGAATCATCAGCCGTGGCCGCGCGGCCACCTCCCCGCGCGACCGCAAGGACAACCCGAGGGTGATCGAGTTGTCCACAACGGGGGAATCATCCACAGGAGTACGGGCCCCGCTGGTTCGCGACCCCGATGGCATGGCAGGCTCTGTTCATCGCGAGCCTGATGTCGAGGAGAGTGAACCCGTGCGGTCTGACGCCAACCTCGCGGGGCCGATGGCCGACCCGGTCCCCGGTCCCCGCTCAGAGTCGGCGGGCGACGATGTTTCACGTGAAACATCGCCTCCGCCCCTTGTAGACAACGACACCCCCATCGGCCGTGCCGCCCAATTGGCGGTAGAGGCGTTGGGCCGGGCCGGTGAAGGTCTGCCACGACCTGACCAGACCCGGATCATGGTGGTCGCCAACCAGAAGGGCGGCGTCGGTAAGACCACGACGACGGTGAACCTGGCGGCGTCACTGGCGCTGCACGGTGCGCGCGTCCTGGTCATCGACCTCGACCCGCAGGGCAATGCCTCCACCGCGCTGGGCATCGATCACCACGCTGATGTTCCGTCGATCTACGACGTGCTGGTCGAGAGCAGGCCGCTGCTGGAGGTCGTGCAGCCGGTGGCCGATGTGGAGGGCCTCTTCTGCGCTCCGGCCACGATCGATCTGGCGGGTGCCGAGATCGAGCTGGTGTCGCTGGTGGCCCGCGAGAGCCGGCTGCAGCGGGCGATCCAGGCGTACGAGCAGCCGCTCGACTACATCCTGATCGACTGCCCGCCCTCGCTGGGCCTGCTGACGGTGAACGCCCTGGTCGCGGGCGCGGAGGTGCTGATCCCGATCCAGTGCGAGTACTACGCGCTGGAGGGTCTGGGACAGCTGCTGCGCAACGTGGACCTGGTACGGGCGCACCTCAACCCGAATCTGCACGTCTCCACGATCCTGCTCACCATGTACGACGGCAGGACCCGGCTGGCCTCCCAGGTCGCCGAGGAGGTGCGCAGCCACTTCGGCAAGGAGGTGCTGCGGACGAGCATCCCGCGGTCGGTGCGCATCTCGGAGGCGCCGAGCTACGGCCAGACGGTGCTCACCTACGACCCGGGCTCCAGTGGCTCCCTCTCCTATCTGGAGGCGGCGCGAGAGATCGCGTTTCGGGGGGTCGGAATCCAGTACGACGCCCGGCACGCCCATCTGGGCGCCGGTGTGAACAGCACGCAGAGCATGTCGGAGGGGATCCAGTGAGTGAGCGACGTAGGGGTCTGGGGCGGGGACTCGGTGCGCTGATCCCCGCGGCTCCGCAAGAGAGGACTCCGGCGGCCGTGGCCGCCGGATCGACGTCACCGTCGGCCGTGCCGCTGCTGCCGTCGGAGCGGGGGATCGCGGCGGCGAAGCTGGCGTCGCTGGCGCAGGCCGATGTTTCACGTGAAACGGAGCGGGCCGCGGCCGCTGTCGAGCCGGAGTCGACCGGGCTGTTGGAAGCGACACCGGTGGCCGGGGCGACGTTCGCCGAACTGGCCATGGACGCGATCACGCCCAACCCGCGTCAGCCGCGCGACGTGTTCGACGAGGACGCGCTGGCGGAGTTGGTGACCTCGATCCAGGAGGTGGGCCTGCTCCAGCCGGTGGTCGTGCGGCAGTCGGCTCCGGGTCGCTACGAACTCATCATGGGTGAGCGGCGTTGGCGGGCCTGCCGCGAGGCGGGGCTGGAACGCATCCCGGCGATCATCAGGGCGACCGATGACGAGAAGCTGCTGCTGGACGCGTTGCTGGAGAACCTGCACCGGGCACAGCTGAACCCCCTGGAGGAGGCGGCGGCGTACGACCAGCTGCTCCAGGACTTCCACTGCACCCACGACCAGCTGGCGGACCGGATCGGGCGTTCGCGTCCGCAGGTCTCCAACACGCTGCGGCTGCTGAAGCTGTCGCCGCCGGTGCAGCGGCGGGTGGCGGCCGGTGTGCTGTCGGCCGGGCACGCGCGAGCGCTGCTGTCGGTGGAGGACTCCGAGGAGCAGGACCGATTGGCCCACCGGATCGTGGCCGAGGGTCTGTCGGTGCGTGCGATCGAGGAGATCGTCACGCTGATGGGGTCGGAGCCGACGAGTTCGGTGAAGCCGAAGGGACCGCGGGCGGGGACGCGGGTGGCTCCGGCGCTCACCGATCTGGCCTCGCGCCTCTCGGACCGCTTCGAGACGCGGGTGAAGGTGGATCTGGGTCAGAAGAAGGGCAAGATCACCGTCGAATTCGCGTCGATGGAGGACCTGGAGCGCATTCTGGGGACGCTGGCGCCGGGTGAGGGCCGCGTACTGGAACAGGGGCTCGCCGGGGAGTGATCCCCGGCCGCCGCGGGGGCGGGGCGTGCCGGTGAGAACCGGTACGCCCCGCCCCTTTGCCGTGCTCCGGTGTGGGAGAGCGGGGCCTGTGGATACGATGCGTTCATGGGTCGCCGGGTCGTACCGCTCACGCTGGACAACCTCCGGGACCTGCCCAGGCGTTGCCGCTCCTGTGTGTTCTGGGAGCTGGACCCCGTCAGCGGCAATGCCGCGGTGAAGTCCGGTACCGCGGAGCAGGAGAAGGAAGCGTGGATCTCCGCGGTCCTGCTGGAGTGGGGTTCCTGCGGCCGGGTGGTCTACGTCGACGAGGTCCCGGTGGGTTTCGTGCTGTACGCCCCGCCCGCCTATGTCCCGCGGTCGATCGCCTTTCCCACCAGTCCCGTGTCGCCGGACGCCGTGCAACTGATCACGGCGTGGATCATGCCCGGTTACCAGGGGCAGGGTCTGGGCCGGGTGATGGTGCAGACGGTCGCGAAGGACCTGCTGCGGCGCGGGTTCCGGGCGATCGAGGCCTTCGGGGACGCGCGCTGGGAAGGGCCGGCCTGCTTGCTGCCCGCCGACCACCTGCTGTCGGTGGGCTTCAAGACGGTGCGGCCGCATCCGGTGCATCCGCGGTTGCGGCTGGAACTGCGGTCCACCTTGTCGTGGAAGGAAGACGTGGAGATGGCGCTGGACCGGCTGTTGGGCGGCGCGCGCAAGGAACCGGCGCTCCGGCCGTTGTGAGCCGGGTGGTGGAGAACGCGCGGACGGGGCCGCCCCCGCAGGGGCGGCCCCGTCCGTGTTCCCGCACGTCTCAGCGGGTGGAGGTCTCGGAGACGCGGCGTCCAGGACGCCGTGGGTCCCGGACTGCTCAGGCGACCGGCTTGATGGTCACGAAGGCGTCGAGGTCGCGCAGGATGGCGGCCTTCGGCTTGGCGCCGACGATGGTCTTGACGACCTCGCCGCCCTGGTAGACGTTCAGCGTCGGGATGGACATGACGCCGTACTTGGCGGCCGTGTCCGGGTTCTGGTCGATGTTGAGCTTGACGATCTCGATCTCGTCGCCGTACTCGGCCGCGATGGCCTCCAGGGACGGGGCGATCTGGCGGCACGGGCCGCACCATTCGGCCCAGAAGTCCACCAGAACGGGCTTGTCGCTGGCCAGGACGTCTGCGTCGAAGCTCGCGTCGGTCACAGTCTTCAGGGTGCCGGCCACAGCGGCCTCCTTTTTCTTCTGCGGGGTGTGGGGTGTGGGGTGGTGCCGTTGAGAGGGACTCAGACCGCCGCGGCGGCGTGCTCGGCGTCCGTGAGGGCGGCCAGGAAGCGCTCGGCGTCGAGGGCGGCGGAGCAGCCCGTGCCGGCAGCGGTGATGGCCTGGCGGTAGGTGTGGTCCACGACGTCACCCGCGCCGAACACGCCGGTCACGTTGGTGCGGGTGGAGGGGGCGTCGACCTTGAGGTAGCCCTCGCCGTCCAGCTCCAGCTGGCCCTTGAAGAGTTCGGTGCGCGGGTCGTGGCCGACGGCGATGAAGAGGCCGGTGACGGGCAGCTCGGACGTCTCGCCGGTCTTGGTGTTGCGCAGCGTCAGACCGGCCAGCTTCGGGTCGCCGTGGATCGCGGCGACCTCGCTGTCCCAGGCGAACTTGATCTTCGGGTCGGCGAAGGCGCGGTCCTGCATCGTCTTGGAGGCGCGCAGGCTGTCACGGCGGTGGATGATCGTGACGGTCTTGGCGAAGCGCGAGAGGAAGGTGGCCTCCTCCATCGCGGTGTCGCCGCCGCCGACGACGGCGATGTCCTGGTCCTTGAAGAAGAACCCGTCGCAGGTGGCGCACCAGGAGACACCGCGGCCGGAGAGCGCGTCCTCGTTGGGCAGGCCGAGCTTGCGGTGCTGGGAACCGGTGGTGACGATGACGGCCTTGGCGCGGTGCACGGTACCGGCGGTGTCGGTGACCGTCTTGATGTCACCGGTGAGGTCGACCGAGACGATGTCGTCCGGGACCAGCTCGGCACCGAAGCGCTCGGCCTGGTCGCGCATGTTGTCCATGAGGTCGGGGCCCATGATGCCGTCACGGAAGCCGGGGAAGTTCTCGACCTCGGTGGTGTTCATGAGCGCACCGCCCGCGGTGACGGCGCCCTCGAAGACGAGGGGCTTGAGCGAGGCACGTGCGGTGTACAGGGCAGCCGTGTAGCCGGCCGGCCCGGAGCCGATGATGATCACGTTTCGGACGTCGCTCACGGGTACTTTCCTCGTCTCTGCGGACTGCTTCTTGCCTACCGGGGGGCCGGTGCGGACTCTCACCCCACCCAACGGATCCTACGGCGCGAGCATTCCCGAGTTGTCCTCGTGGCGTCCGTGACGGTTCAGCGTCGCGGGTAGGTAGTGGTCAGCAGTACCTTTCCGGGTCCGGCTCCGGGGGTGTCCGCGCAGCCGGATTCGACGAGATACGCGTCCACCCGGGCGGCGTCGCCGGAGTGCGGCAGGACGACCAGGTAGACCGGGGTGCCCTGGTAGCTGCCCGGCCCGCTCGCGAGCGGCGTCTCCGGTCGGCCGGTGCCCTCCTGGACGCACTGCGGCAGGGCATCGGCGGTCCGGCGGTCCTGGGGGGCGACCGCGCCGTCGGGGGCGACGTTCTGGAGCCCGGGGCTCTGCTGCGTCGTGGTGGCCCGCCCGGTGCTGCTCGCCGCGGTGAGCAGCTGCTCGACGCTGGAGCGCAGGTTCTGGGCGGAGTACTCCCCGGATGCCTTGGGCTGGGACAGTGTGCTGGCCGCGTCCGTGCGGGCCCGGTCCCCCGAGGGGGAGTCCGGCAGAGCGGCGAACAGGAAGATCCCGAGGGCGCAGGCGGCTGCTGTGACCAGTCCCGTCACCACGGCGAACCGCCTGCGGGCCCGGCGGCGCCCGGGGCCGGTGGACCCGCCGGGACGGCCTTCGGGGGCTCGGGTGGCGGGAGGTGTTTCACGTGAAACATCGGGCCCGGAGCGGTGAACGGGAGTCGAGAGGGGCTGCGGGGCGGGAGCGCGGGAGTCGAGGAGCGCTTCCGCGGCCAGTGCCGCGTCGATCCGGCCCGCGATCCCCACGGGCATCCGGGGCGGCCCGGGCAGGGTGCCGAGCAGGGAGCGGATCTCGTCCAGGGACGCGCGGACATCGGCGCACAGGGCGCAGTCGGCCAGGTGTCGCCGTACCTCGGACGTCCGTGAGGGAGACAACAGGCCCTCGGTGAGGTCGGAGATCTCCGAGACGTCCGGGTGTCGGATCGTGCCGGTCGCACCGGTCGCACCGTTGGTAGGGCTCATGCTCGTCCACCTCCGCCCTTCACCGAGTCTGGGTCTGGATGCCTGGGGTCTGCCGCTGGTGGGACGGATGTCCCCTGCGTCCGGTTCCTTCCCCGCTCAGCGGGGGTGTTATCCCCGGGATCGGCGCGCAGATGAGTGAGTAGTGGGACGAGTTTTGCCCGGCCACGGGCGCACCGGCTCTTCACGGTCCCGGTGGGGACGTCGAGGATCCGGGCGGCTTCGGCCACGGGATAGCCCTGCATGTCGACCAGGACCAGGGCGGCCCGCTGGTCGGCGGGCAGGGTGGCCAGGGCGGCCAGGAGCTGCCGGTGGAGCTCATGGCGCTCGGCGGGCGCCTCGGCGGACTCGTGGGGCTCCAGGAGCCGCTCCAGGCGGTCCGTGTCGTCAAGGGGCGCCGTCTTGCGCGAGGCGGCCTTGCGGGCCCTGTCGAGGCAGGCGTTGACGGTGATCCGGTGCAGCCAGGTGGTGACGGCCGATTCGCCGCGGAAGGTATGGGCGGCCCGGTAGGCGGAGACGAGGGCGTCCTGGACCGCGTCGGCGGCCTCCTCGCGGTCGCCGAGCGTGCGCAGGGCCACCGCCCACAGCCGGTCGCGGTGGCGCCGCACGAGTTCACCGAACGCGTCGGGGTCTCCGGCGGCGTGCAGCGCCAAGAGTTCCTGGTCACTACGACCACCGGGTGCGGCGTCGTCCAACGGTGAGCCCCTCCCCTGCTGCGGCCTCAGCCGGAGAACTTCACGTCCGTCACGCCCTGCTTGTAGCCCTCGCCGCTGTACTGGTCGACACCGGACATGGGCATCGCCGTGAACCAGACGAGGACGTAGCGCGTCTTGACGGGCTTCTCCGCCGTCAGGGCCAGGCTGGTCTCCGAGGTGGTGCCCGTGGTGATCTTCTTCATGGAGCCGACCTGGGTCGACGAGGACATGGAGTCGGCCGCGTAGAGCGTGACCGTGGTGTGGTCACCCGCGTAGCGCAGCCCTATCGAGGCGGCGGAGACCTCTTGTTCGGATCCGAGGTCGTAGACGATCCCGACACCCGCCTTGTAGTGGGCCTTCATCTCGGGGCCGTCGACGAAGCTCCTGGTGTGCCAGTAGCTGGAGGCGTCCCCGTCGTAGGTGTTGGGGACTCCCGCCGTGTCCTGGGCCTTGCCGTCCGGGTAGTACTCCTGCGCGGTCTTGATCGCGATGGGGGCGGGAGTCTTCTTCGCCGGCGTGTCGTCGCCCTTGGGCTGCGGGTTCTGGTCCCCGGCGCTGCCCTGGTTGCCCCGCAGGAGGGTGTCGGCCAGCTGCCAGCTGCCCAACCCGAGCGCGGCGATGAGCAGCGCCGCGACACCCCACTTCAGGGCGCGGCCGGTGCGGCTCTGGAGCGGGGGCGGCGGAGGGAGGGGGGCCAGCGGCGTGGCGGTGGTGACCCCGTTGTGCGTCGCCGGACGGCCGTAGCTGCCCTGCTGGTAGGTCGTGTGCTGGTATTCGGGCGGAGCGGTGAACGCGGGCTCGGGAGGCCGGATGCGGGGCATCGCGGCGACGGCCTTGGCCAGCTCCTCCGGGGTGGTGCAGGCGGGCTCCTGGCGGGAGGCGGTGGCCCCGTCGTTGGCGAGCGCCCGCATGGCGAGTTCGCCGAGACCGCGGTGGACGCCGGCGCGGACCTGGTCCGGGGCGATCAGGCCGACGCCCTTGGGCAGGCCGGTGAGGCCGTAGGCGTCGTTCTCGTAGGGCCAGCGCTGGGTGAGGGAGGCGTAGAGCAGTGCGCCGATCGCCTCGGTGTCCGCACGCTGCGGGGTCTCACTGGTGATGCCGCGCAGCGCGGCGTTCACGGCGAGGCCGCGGATGCGGTACTGGCCGGTGGAGGTGCGCAGTATGGCGCTCGGGGTGAGCCGCAGATGGGCCAGGCCCTCGCGGTGGGCCGCCGTCATGGCCTGGGAGATCTGGCTGACGAGCTGGTAGGCGTCGTGGGGCTCCAGCGGGCCCGCGGCCAGCAGGGCCGTCAGCTCGGTGGCGTCGGGCAGCCATTCGTGGACGACGTAGACGAGGTCGTTCTCCTCCACGGCGTCGAGGACCTGGACGAACCGGGGGTCACCGAGCAGGGCGGAGGAGCGGGCGGCGGCCAGGACCGAACGGGCCCTGGGGTGGTCGGCGGGCAGCAGGTGGACGCCCACGGCCCGGCGCAGCTTCTCGTCCATCGCACGCCAGCTGCTGAATCCGTCCAGACGGGTGACGCACTCCTCGAGCCGGTAGCGGCGGGCGAGCTTGTGACCGCTGTGCAGCTCGGGGGCGGCGGTGGGCGCGGTGGCCTTGGCCTTCTTGGGTTCGCCGTCCGATTCGGGCATGGGTCCGTCCGCGGCTCGTCCGTCCTGGATCTCAGCCCCGTCGGCCGTGGCCTTGGCCGCCTCGGCGGCCGGCGGCTCTTCGCCGCTGTTGTCGGCCACGTCGACGGCAGCCGTGCTACGTTCCGCCACCGTCGTTCCTGCCTCCCCATTCGATACGCGCTGTCGGCCAGTCTGCGAAGCCGTGCCAATTGTGCCCACAGTCCGACGCTATGCACGACACGCTAGGGGGGCCGATGGTTGTGCGCATCAGCGCCCCAGACGTCCGCGCACCATTCCGACCATGGCGTTGAGTTCCTCGATCCGCATGCGCTTGGCGGCGATGAGGAATACGGCCGCCAGAGCGATGCCGCCGGCGACGAGGGAGGCCAGGGAACCGGTCACTCCGCTGCCGAGCAGTCGGGTGACGCCGAAGGCCACGCCACCTCCCACGACGGCCGCGGGGAAACAGGCCCCGGCGAGGCGGGCGTAGGTCCGCATCACGTGCGCGCCGTCCAGGTCCCCGCCCAGGCGGGTGCGCAGGCGGCGCCAGGCCACGCCGACCCCGACCGCGTAGCCGAGGCCGTAGGCGGCGGCCATGCCGACCACGGCCCAGCGCGCGGGCAGGACCATGAACGCGGCGATCGAGACCGCCGCGTTGACGCCCGCGACGATGCAGGTGTTGTAGAAGGGGGTGCGGGTGTCCTCGTAGGCGTAGAAGCCGCGCAGGACGACGTACTGCACGGAGTAGGGGATCAGCCCGAGGCCGAAGGCCATCAGCACGTAGCCGATGTTCTGCGCGCCGGCGCCGGAGCCCGCGTAGAGCAGGGTGGCCATCGGCACGCCCAGGGCGAGGAACGCGAAGGCGCAGGGGACGATCGCGACGGCCGAGGTGCGCAGCCCGTAGGAGATGTCGTCGCGGACCGCGGCGACGTCCCCGTCGTGGGCCGAACGGGAGATCCGGGGCAGGACCGCCGTCATGACGGACACGGTGATGATGGCCTGCGGCATCTGCCACAGCAGCAGCGCGTAGTTGTAGGCGGTGATGCCGGTACCCGGGTGGCCCTGCTTCTCGGCGACCGAACCGGCCCAGGTGGCCAGCTGGGTGACGACGACCAGACCGACCTGGTTGGCGAGGACGAAGAAGAACGTCCACTTGGCCAGCCCGGCGGCCTTGCCCAGGCCGTGGCCCTTCCAGTCGAAGCGCAGCTTCGGGGAGAATCCCGCGTCCCGCAGGTAGGGCAGCATCGCCAGGGCCTGGACGGTGAGGCCCAGCAGGGTGCCCAGACCGAGCAGCCGGACGCCGTCGGCGGTGACGGTCGCGGCGTTGACGCCGGAGGTGGTGAAGCCGCCGAAGGCCCAGATGAAGGCGCCGAAGGTGGCGATGACGACGATGTTGTTGAGGACGGGGGTCCACATCATCGCGCCGAACCGGCCGCGGGCGTTGAGGATCTGGCCGAGGACCACGTGCACGCCCATGAAGAACATGGTCGGCAGGCAGTAGCGGGCGAAGGCGACCGCGACGTCCATCTGCTCCGGGTTCGAAGCGATCTTCGGCGACATCATCGTGATGAAGAGTGGCGCGGCGAGCACACAGACCGTGGTGATGCCCGCGAGCAGGACCACGACGAGGGTCAGCAGCCGGTTGGCATAGGCCTCTCCCCCGTCGTCGTCGTTCTTCATGGCCCGCACGAGCTGCGGGATGAAGACCGCGTTGAGGGCGCCGCCGCCGACGAGGACGTAGATCATCGTCGGCAGGGTGTTGGCGATCTGATAGGTGTCGTTGAAGGTGCCGACACCGATCGCACCGGCGATGACCAGGGTGCGCAGGAATCCGGTGAGCCGCGAGACGATCGTGCCCGCCGCCATGAGCGCGCTCGACTTGAGCAGGCTCGACGCGCGCCCGGCGGGCTTGCTGGGCGCGGGGGCGGCGACCGGGGGTTCTTCGGTCGCGGTACGAGGGGCCGCCTGCTGGTCCCGGTACAGGTGCGCGAAGGCGTCCGGTTCCGGCTGCTGGTCGGTGGCCTGGGTGACGAGCGAGTCGACGCCGACGAACTGCGTGGTGGTCGCGTGGTCGCCGTACGGCATGTGGCGGGAGGGGCCGTCCGGCTCGGGCGGCGGGGTCTGGGCCCAGACGCGCGGGTCCGGGGCGTAGGCGGGGGCCGCCGGGGCCGCGTAGAGCGGACCGGGCTCCTGGTAGGTGCCGGGAGGCGGCGGCGGGTGTGCGGCCCGGTCGTAGAGGACCTCGGCCACCGGATCCTGCGCCGACAGGTCCTGCGACCGGTACGGGTCGTACTCGTAGGCGCCCTGGACATACGGGTCGTGTTCCGGCGCGGCGGCAGGCGGAGGTACCTGCCCCGGTACCGGGGTGCCCGGGGCAGTGCCCTGGGCCGGCGCGGGACCGCCGGCGCCCTGCCCGTGGTCACCGTCGTACGGCGCGTTCATCGAAACCCCACCTCATCGTCCCCAGGCCGACCGGCCACGGCGTCGCTCAACGGTCCACTGTCTCACCCGTGCCGGACCCGCTGGTGCTTTGCGGTCCGGTGTCCGGGGTCTCGTCACTCTGCTGCGTGCTCTCTTCGGCGGCGGCGCGCGCGGCGACGCGCTTGCGACTGGCGTACATCTTGATGCCTGCCACGACGAGGAGGAGCACCCCGCCCGCGATGACGAGCATGACAGTCGGAGTGATCTCCGTTGCCTCCACGGTGAACCTGCGTTCCTTGCCGTACGGAACGCCGTCCCGGGTGTAGAGCTGGGCGGTGACCTCGACGGGACCACTGGCGGTGGCGTTGGCGTTGAACTTCAAGGTCTGGCTGTGCTCGGCCTGGACGTTGACCTCCTTCTCCGCCTCGCCGGCCTCGCCGAACATCAGGCGGGTGGGATTGGCGGACTTCAACCGCAGGACCAGGCCCCGGACGTCCTGAACGAGGCTGTTCTGGATCGTGACGGGGATCGTCGCGCTGTGCCCGGACAGGGTGGCGTCCGATTTGGGGACCAGCTGGACCTGCTCGGTGAGACCGATCAGGTACTGCTGGACGCCGTCGCGGTAGAGCGCGGCCTCCTCCGGGCGACCGCGCCAGGAGGCGGACATCTCCCGGTTGGTGGTGTTGCCGAAGGGGATCTCGACCCGGTCGGGGGCCGAAAGGATCACCTTGAAGTGGTCGAGGGTGTTCTGGGTGGTGCGGATCTTCTCGAACGCGGAGAGCGGGAGCTCCTGCTTGCGCAGGCCCTCGGGGTACTGTCCGGCGCCCGGCACCTGCGTGGCGGCTCCGGGGTCCGGCTTGGCGGCCGCGGCCGCCTCCAGGTCCTGGGGCTGGCTCCAGCGGCCCGGCTGGAGACCGCGCAGGGCCGCTGCCATCGTCTGGACCTGGCTGGAGGAGGGCATCCGTTGCGGGGCGACGACGAAACTGCGCTGCTCGTCGGTGCCCTGCTGGTTCAGTACGAGGCTCTGGGCGAGGAACTGCTGGACCGCGAGGACGGAGTTCCCGGCGTTCAGCATGTCGCCCTCGAAGGCGGTGGAGAGCCGTGCGTCGGCGACCACGGCGGTGGCCCCGGCCCCGATCGGGCGGGCCGCCGAGGGCACGTGGCCGAGGCCGGCGTTCTCCTGGAAGCTGTCGCTGCGGGTGAGGACGTTGTGGGCGCCGGCCGAGGTGGCGACATTGACGATCGACGGGTCGATGGCACCGTCCACGGGCCACGAGAAATCGGTGGACGGGGTGACGTGCAGGACCGTCTCCACCGCCTGCTTCGCCTTGTCGGTGGCGGGGCGCAGCTGGCCCAGGGTGCCCGAGACGTCCTTGCCGCGGTGTGCGAGCGAGGCGAGGTCCGGATCGGCGAAGGGCAGGGCGACGACCTTCTTGCCCTGCACGGCCGTTTCCAGGGCGCTCAGCCAGTGCTCGGCGACGGCCTTGTTCTTCCCCGGCACCGGCTTTCCACCGGGAACCCGGATCCGGTAGCCCTTGGTCATCGCGTCGACCGTGTACAGCAGGTCCGGGTCGATGACCCAGGTGATCGGCAGGTCCTTGCCGAGCGAGACCATCTGCTCCAGCCGTCCTCCGGGCCGCAGCTCGTCGGCGAGGTTGTCGTCCTCGAAGACGGGGGTCTGCAGTTCGTCGGAACCGGTCTCGGCCGTGAGGTGGACCCGGGAGATCAGCGGCCATACGTAGCTGAGCTGGGCGCGCTTCGCGGCGGCTTCGGGCTGCCAGGGCAGGACCGTCCGCTGGATGCCGAGCACCTGCTCGGTGGGCCGGCTCTCGCTCTCCCCCGAGACGGAGATGCCGATCTGGTAGACGCCGTCCTTGTCGAGCCCCAGCTTGTCGACGGGGACCTTCAGGGTGAAGGGCTGGCTGTTCTTCGCGGGCAGGGCGGAGAGCTTCGCGGCGAAGGCGCCGTCGATCTCCACGGGATCGCTGCTGGACCGGTACCCGGTCTGCTCCGCGGCGTCGCCGATCGCGTCGCGATCGCTCAGCACCGGCCCGACCCGCAGACCGACGTGCGCCTCGGTGATCGTCTCGCGACTGTTGTTGGTCACGGTGCCGGAGATGGTGAGGGTGTCGCCCTTCACCGGCGCGCTCGGCGTCAGGGCGTCCAGCTGGACGTCGACCGCCGCGGCGGCGGAGGCGGCGTTCTCGGTGGCCTGCGCGGCTGGGGCGGGGGCGTAGACGAGGGCGGCGAGAACCGGAGTCCCGGTGAGCATGACGATCGCGCGCCGCAGCCAGCGGCGCCTGACAGGGGCAGGTGCTGTCCCCTGGATGTCTGCCGCCTCGGCCACGCGCCCGCCCGTCCTCGAAGTGTCAGTGGTCGTCGTTTATGCGTCCACGCATGGTAACGAGGCCCGCTGTGCGCGAGTGCCGCGCCTTGCTCCACATGATCGGGGCCGCCGCGTGGGGGCGCTGCGTCAGGGTGCCCAATAAGAAGGGAGCCCCGGCCGGGCGGGGCACGTACCCTTTTCTGTTGTGCCGAACGCCAACGAAGACAACCCCAGTGCCCTGAGTCAGGTGCAGCACCGCGCGGTCAGTGAACTGCTGCGGATCGCTCCTGTCGCCGATGAGCTCGGCCGCCGTTTCCAGGAGGCGGGCTTCAGCCTCGCGCTGGTCGGCGGGTCCGTTCGCGACGCGCTGCTCGGGCGCCTCGGCAACGACCTCGACTTCACCACCGATGCCCGGCCCGAGGACGTGCTGAAGATCGTCCGACCGTGGGCGGACTCCGTCTGGGACGTCGGCATCGCCTTCGGGACGGTGGGGGCGAACAAGGGCGGCTTCCAGATCGAGGTGACGACCTACCGGTCCGAGGCCTACGACCGCTCCTCGCGCAAGCCCGAGGTGTCCTACGGCGACTCGATCGAGCAGGACCTGGTCCGCCGCGACTTCACCGTCAACGCCATGGCGCTGGCGCTCCCGCAGCAGCGGTTCATCGACCCGCACGGCGGTCTGGAAGACCTGGAGGCCCGTGTGCTGCGGACCCCGGGCACTCCCGAGGAG
Organism: Streptomyces sp. NPDC098789; assembly: GCF_044759975.1. Lineage (NCBI taxonomy): Bacteria > Bacillati > Actinomycetota > Actinomycetes > Kitasatosporales > Streptomycetaceae > Streptomyces > Streptomyces sp. NPDC098789. The sequence goes on along the minus strand of NZ_JBIWAJ010000017.1, from coordinate 208,626 downwards.
TCCTTCTCCGACGATCCGCTGCGCATGATGCGCGCCGCACGTTTCGCCGCGCAGCTGGACTTCGAGGTCGCCCCCGAGGTCGTCGCGGCGATGACGGCGATGTCCGACCGGATCGAGATCGTCTCGGCGGAACGGGTGCAGGCGGAGCTGAACAAGCTGCTGCTCTCGGAACGGCCCCGCACGGGCCTGGGCCTGCTCGTGGATACGGGCCTGGCCGAGCGGGTGCTGCCCGAGCTGCCCGCGCTGCGCCTGGAGAGCGATGAGCACCACCGGCACAAGGACGTGTACGAGCACTCCCTGATCGTGCTGGAGCAGGCGATCGACCTGGAGGAGGACGGCCCCGACCTGGTGCTCCGGCTGTCCGCCCTGCTGCACGACATCGGCAAGCCCCGCACCCGCCGCTTCGAGAGCGACGGGCGGGTCTCCTTCCACCATCACGAGATGGTGGGCGCGAAGATGACCAAGAAGCGCATGACGGCGCTGAAGTACTCCAACGACATGGTCAAGGACGTCTCCCGGCTGGTGGAGCTGCACCTGCGCTTCCACGGCTACGGGGCGGGCGAATGGACGGACTCCGCGGTCCGCCGGTACGTGCGGGACGCGGGTCCGCTGCTGTCGCGGCTGCACAAGCTGACCCGTTCCGACTGCACCACGCGCAACAAGCGCAAGGCCAAGGCGCTCTCCCACACCTACGACGGCCTGGAAGCGCGGATCGCGCAGCTCCAGGAGCAGGAGGAGCTGGACTCGATCCGGCCCGACCTCGACGGCAACGACATCATGCAGGTCCTGGACGTCGGTCCGGGTCCGGTGATCGGCAAGGCCTACGCCTTCCTGCTGGAGCTGCGGCTCGAAAACGGCCCGATGGAGCGGGAGGCCGCGATCGCGGCCCTCAAGGAGTGGTGGGCGGCTCAGAACTGAGGCGGTCCCGTGTCGATGTTTCACGTGAAACATCGACACGGGGTGCGAGAGGGGTCAGGGGCGATGTTTCACGTGAAACGTCGTCCCTGCCGGATGAGCAACGCGGCGGTCAGGGCATAGAGGGCGGCCACGCCCAGGATCAGCGGGACGGACTTCCCGTCGAGCGGCAGCACCAGCGAGGCCACGGCGGCGGCTCCGACGAAGGCGACGTTGAAGAGCACGTCGTAGACGGAGAAGATCCGGCCGCGAAAAGCGTCGTCCACCTGTGACTGCACGACCGTGTCGGTGGCGATCTTCGCTCCCTGCGTGGCCATTCCCAGCACGAACGCGGCGACCAGCATCGGCGCGGGCGCGAAGAAGAGACCCAGACCCGGCACCAGAACGGCCGCTATCGCCGCGCAGAGCGTGATCCAGCCCCGGGTGCCGAGCCGCCCCACCAGCCAGGGCGTGATGACGGCCGCCGCGAAGAACCCGGCCCCCGACACCCCGACCGCGATCCCCAACAGGGCGAGCCCGTCGGACTCGTTGTCCGACCAGGCGTAGCGGCAGAGGGTCAGCAGGGTCACCGTCAGCGCCCCGTAGCAGAAGCGCATCAAGGTCATGGCGGTGAGCGCCTGGGCGGCGTCACGGCGCTCGTACAGGTGCCTCAGGCCCTGGGCCATGCCCCGCACGGTCAGAGCGATCCCTTCGGCCACCGAGGGGTACTGCCGTGCGGGGGTGGAGTCGGGGCTGAGGAGCCGGACGTCGAGCCGTAGCGAGACGAGCGCCGCGCACAGGTAGAACGCGGCGCCGAGCAGGACGATGACGGCATTGGATTCGGCGGCGAGCAGGCGCACCAGGAAAGCCAGCCCCCCGCCCAGGGTTGCCGCGAGGGTCCCGGCGGTCGGGGAGAGGGCGTTCGCGGTCACCAGTTGGTCGACCCCGACGACCCGGGGCAGCGAAGCGGAGAGCCCGGCCAGGACGAAGCGGTTGACGGCGGTCACCGAGAGCGCCGAGGCGTAGAACAGCCAGTCGGGCACCTGCGCGACGATCAGCATCCCGGTGACGCAGGCCAGGAAGGCACGCAGCAGATTGCCGTAGAGGAACACCTGGCGGCGCGGCCAGCGGTCCAGGAGCACTCCGGCGAAGGGGCCGATCGCCGAGTAGGGCAGCAACAGGACGGCCATGGCCGAGGCGATGGCCACGGGCGAGGCCTGCTTCTCCGGGGAGAACACCACGTAGGTGGCGAGCGCGACCTGGTAGACGCCGTCGGCGGCCTGGGACAGGAGCCGCACGGAGAGCAGGTTGCGGAAGTCCCTCAGGCGCAGGAGTACGCGCAGATCACCTACGACAGGCATGTGGGCAAGCGTCACATACGCCGAGGGTCCCCGGGCGGATTGCCCGGGGACCCTCGGCGGAAGACCAGTCGAAGTCCAAGTGCTGGAAGCCCTTGGCGCATCGTGCTGCGTCCTGTTTAGCGCTCGACCTCGCCCTTGATGAACTTCTCGACGTTGGCCAGGGCCTCGTCGTCGAAGTACTGGACCGGCGGGGACTTCATGAAGTAGCTCGAAGCCGACAGGATCGGGCCACCGATGCCGCGGTCCTTGGCGATCTTCGCGGCGCGCACGGCGTCGATGATGACACCGGCGGAGTTCGGGGAGTCCCACACCTCGAGCTTGTACTCGAGGTTCAGCGGAACGTCACCGAAGGCGCGACCCTCGAGGCGGACGTACGCCCACTTGCGGTCGTCGAGCCACGCGACGTAGTCGGACGGACCGATGTGGACGTTCTTCTCGCCCAGCTCGCGGTCGGGGATCTGCGAGGTGACGGCCTGCGTCTTCGAGATCTTCTTCGACTCGAGGCGGTCGCGCTCCAGCATGTTCTTGAAGTCCATGTTGCCGCCGACGTTGAGCTGCATGGTGCGCTCAAGACGGACACCGCGGTCCTCGAACAGCTTCGCCATCACGCGGTGCGTGATGGTGGCGCCGACCTGCGACTTGATGTCGTCGCCGATGATCGGGACGCCCGCCTCGGTGAACTTGTCAGCCCACTCCTTGGTGCCGGCGATGAAGACCGGAAGGGCGTTGACGAAGGCGACCTTCGCGTCGATGGCGCACTGCGCGTAGAACTTCGCAGCGGCTTCGGAACCGACGGGCAGGTAGCAGACCAGAACGTCGACCTGCTTGTCCTTGAGGACCTGGACGATGTCGACCGGAGCCTCGGCGGACTCTTCGATCGTCATCCGGTAGTACTTGCCCAGGCCGTCCAGGGTGTGGCCGCGCTGAACGGTCACGCCCTTGCTGGGGACGTCGCAGATCTTGATCGTGTTGTTCTCGCTGGCGCCGATGGCGTCCGAAAGGTCGAGGCCGACCTTCTTCGCGTCAACGTCGAAGGCGGCAACGAACTCAACGTCGCGGACGTGGTAGTCGCCGAACTGGACGTGCATCAGGCCGGGGACCTTGGCCGCCGGGTCGGCGTCCTTGTAGTACTCGACGCCCTGCACCAGCGAGGCGGCGCAGTTGCCTACGCCGACGATGGCTACGCGAACCGAACCCATTCCGGTTGCTCCCTGTTTGTTCTCGGACGAGGCCTGCGAATGCGGGCCTCATTTTGCAGTTTCGTCGGACGAGTCGGGTCGTCTGCGATCCCGTCCCGCCCGCTCGCTCTCGATCAGCTCGTTCAGCCAGCGCACTTCGCGCTCCACGGATTCCATGCCGTGCCGCTGCAGCTCAAGGGTGTAGTCGTCGAGGCGCTCCCGCGTACGGGCGAGCGAGGTGCGCATCTTCTCCAGGCGCTCCTCCAGCCGACTGCGGCGGCCCTCCAGTACCCGCATGCGCACGTCCCGTTCGGTCTGACCGAAGAACGCGAAGCGGGCGGCGAAGGACTCGTCCTCCCAGGTGTCGGGGCCGGTGTGGGAGAGCAGCTCTTCGAAGTGCTCCTTACCCGCGGCCGTCAACCGGTAGACGATCTTTGCGCGGCGTCCTGCGAGTGAAGCGGCGACCGCGTCTTCCAGGGCATTGCCCGGTTCTTCGATCAACCACCCGTGGGCGACGAGCGTCTTGAGGCAGGGATAGAGGGTTCCGTAGCTGAACGCCCGGAACACCCCCAGCGAGGTGTTGAGCCGCTTGCGCAGCTCATAGCCGTGCATGGGGGACTCGCGAAGCAGGCCGAGGACAGCGAACTCGAGAATGCCTGAGCGCCGGCTCATCCGCCTGCTTCCTCCTCGCCCCTGAGTTCTTTATGCCGAGCTGATGTATCGACTCGATACATCCAGACGATAGAACGGGCGGCCCGTTACGACAAGGGGAGACGTGGTGACCGGCGTCACATCACTAATTCGTAGGAGGCAAGTTGCCTGATTTGGGGTGAACTTCGGCACTGGTTGGGTTTTGAGCGTGCGTAGTCTGTGCGCCGGGGGAACCGGAATACGCCTGCCGCTTCCAGGCCACTCGCCTGCCCGAGGAGTAGTCGTTCGATGAGCGAGCACCGCCGCAAACCGCCGCAGCAAGGCGGTGGACGGGCCGCGGCCCGCCGGGCCGCCCAGCAGCGGCCCGCCCGGGGCGCCGCGCCCGGGCACGACGCCCCCACCGCATCGCCCGGTGGGCCGTACGAGGGACAACCGGTCCACGACGGCCGTGCCGGGGCCCGTAGGGACGCCCGAGGAGCCGGCGGAGGCCGTGGCGGCAAGGGATCCGGCCGCGGCGACAAGCGGCTCATCAACTACCCGCGGTCCGACAGGGACGGCTGGAAGCGATTCCTTCCCTCCTGGAAGCTCGTCGGGGGCACGGCCCTGGGCTTCTTCGCCGTCATCACGGCCGGCTCGGGCATCGGCATCGCGATGGTGGGCACCCCCGACGCGAACAAGGCCGCCGAGGCCCAGAACAACGTCTTCTACTGGGCCGACGGGACCCAGATGGTCGCGACCGGCGGGTCGACCAACCGGCAGATCGTGCCCATCGACAAGATCCCCCGGTCGATGCAGAACGCCGTGATCTCGGCGGAGAACGAGTCCTTCGAGACCGACAAGGGCGTCGACCCGATGGGCATCGCCCGCGCCGTGGTCAACATGGCCAAGGGCGGTTCGACCCAGGGCGGCTCCACCATCACCCAGCAGTACGTGAAGAACACCTTCCTGGACTCCGACCAGACGCTGAAGCGGAAGGTCACGGAGCTGTTCATCTCGATAAAGCTGGGTGTCACCGCGGAGAAGGACACGATCCTCGCGGGCTACCTGAACACGGCGTACTACGGCCGGGACGCCTACGGCATCCAGGCCGCTTCCCGTGCGTACTTCGACAAGGACTGCGACAAGCTGACGCCCTCCGAGGGCGCCTTCCTCGCCTCGGTCCTCAAGGGTCCCAACCTCTACAACCCGGACGGCGGCATCGGATCGGCGGCCACCCCCGAGGCCAACACCAAGAGGGCCCAGAGCCGCTGGGCCTGGGTGCTCGACCGCGAGGTCGCCGTGGGCCGGATGACCCCGACCGAGCGGGCCCAGTTCCGCGAGTTCCCCAAGCTGGTCGACTCCGCGCAGGCCCGTTCGCTCGGCGGCCAGACCGGATACCTGGTCGAGACGGCCAAGCAGTACGTGATGAAGGCCAAGGGCTTCACCGCGGAGCAGATGGCACTGGGCGGCTACCAGATCACCACCACCTTCCAGAAGCCCAAGGTGGACGCGCTGGTCAAGGCCGTCGAGGACACCCGCAACGGCTTCCTGGACGAGAAGGCGCGGCCCGACTACGACACCTTCGTCCAGTTCGGCGCCGCGTCCGTGGACGTGAAGACCGGCGCCGTCGTGGCCCTCTACGGCGGGCCCGGCTGGGACCACAAGCACTTCACCAACAACGCCAACACCATCGGTGTCCCCGTCGGCTCCACCTGGAAGCCGTTCGTCCTGGCCGCGGCACTGGAGTACGGCACCCAGAACTCGCGCGGCGAGGGCATCTCGGTCAGCAGCAAGTACAACGGCAACGACCAGACCGTCATCAACAACCGGGAAGGCAAGCCGCTGCGCGCCGCCGACGGCACGCCCTTCCGGCAGAAGAACGAGAGCCCCACCGCCTACGGGTACGTGACCCTCAACGAGGCGATGGAGAAGTCCATCAACACGCCGTTCGCCCAGCTCGTCTTCGACGTCGGCCACGACAAGGTGCGCGGGGTGGCCAAGGCCTCCGGCATCCTCGACGAGTCGATGGACCCGGCCGACAACGCCTCGTTCGCCCTCGGCACCTCGACCCCGTCGGCCATCCGCATGGCCGACGCCTACGGCACCTTCGCCGACTCCGGCACGCACCACGAGCCCTTCTCGGTCACCAAGGTGCTCAAGGACGGCAAGGAGCTGTCCGGCTTCGAGGCACCGAAGTCCCAGCGGGCCATGGACAACTCCATCGCCGACAACATCACCAAGGTCCTGCGCAACGTCGTGGAGAACGGCACCGGTACCAAGGCCAAGAAGCTGGGCCGCCCCGCGGCGGGCAAGACCGGCACCACCGACCAGAACAAGTCGGCCTGGTTCGTCGGCTACACCCCGCAGCTCTCGACCGCCGTCACCCTGTTCCGCAACGACCCGAACTCGGCGGACAAGAAGTTGATGTCCATGAACCGGGTGGGCGGTGTCGACTCCATCCACGGTGGTGACATCCCCGCGGTGATCTGGACCGAGTACATGAAGGCCGCCCTCAAGGGGTCTCCGGAGAAGGACTTCCCCGAGGCCGAGGACATCGGCGTGACGGCCGACGCCGCGGGCGCTCCCACGCCGACACCCACCCCGTCGCCCTCGCCCTCGCCGTCCGTGACGGAGTCGCCGCAGGTCTCGCCGTCCCCGACGGTCTCCCCGTCCCCGTCCGCGGGGGGCAAGCCCAGCTGCAACCCGTGGAAGCTGTACTGCGACCCGGACCCGAGCGGCACGCCCACCGGGAAGCCCAGTCCGACCAAGACGGGCAGGCCCGGCCGGCCGGGCAACAGCGTCTGGGGACCCTCGGGCGCCGACACCGGCTGATCGGCCGCCTCCGCGCCCCGAGGGCCGTCGCATTCCGATGCGGCGGCCCTCGGCGCGTTCACAGCCCCGTACGGCAGGATGAGCGCATGACGAAGGTGCACGAGGACCGCCCCGTACTGCCGACCCAGCAGGACGAGGTCGCGGCGGCCGGCAGCGAGCTGATCGGCGGACCGATGGGCAGGTACGCGCGGCTGGGCGGGCACTGGCTGAGCCCCGTGCGCGTCATCGTCCTGGTGGCGATCGGCATGTTCGCGCTCGGGATGGTGCAGAAGCTGCCCTGCTACGACTGGGCGTGGTTCCGCGGCGCGGGCTCGCAGTACACCCACGCCTGCTACTCCGACATCCCGCACCTGTACGTCGTGCGCGGCTTCGCCGACGGTCTGACGCCGTACTTCGACCGGCTCAGCGGCGACATGCAGTACCTCGAGTACCCCGTGCTCACCGGGCTCTTCATGCAGGTCGCGTCCTGGCTCACGCCCACCGGCGGCTCCATGCAGCACCGCGAGCAGATGTACTGGATGGTCAACGCGGGCATGCTGATGGCCTGCGCCGCCGTCATCGCGGTCTGTGTGGCCCGTACGCACCGCCGCCGTCCCTGGGACGCCCTGCTCTTCGCCCTCGCGCCCGCCTTCGCGCTGACCGCGACGATCAACTGGGACCTCTTGGCCATCGCGCTGACCGCCGCCGCGATGCTCATGTGGTCCCGCGGTCGGGCACTGGCCTTCGGCGTCCTGATCGGCCTGGCCACCGCCGCCAAGCTCTACCCCGTGCTGCTGCTCGGACCGTTGTTCGTCCTGTGCTGGCGGGCCGGCAAGTGGCGTGCGTTCGCACTGGCCGCCCTCGGCACGGTGGCGTCCTGGCTCGTGGTGAACCTGCCCGTCATGCTCTACGCCTGGGACGGCTGGTCGAAGTTCTACACCTTCAGCCAGGAACGTCCGATCGACTTCGGGTCGGTGTGGCTGCTGATCTCCCAGCGCTCCGGGAACCCGCTGGAGGGCGCGAACACCTACGCGACGGGCCTGACCCTGCTGCTCTGCGGCGCCATCGGGTTGCTCGGGCTCACCGCCCCCCGGCGCCCCCGCTTCGCCCAGCTGGTGTTCCTGGTCGTCGCCGTCTTCATCCTGGCCAACAAGGTCTACTCGCCGCAGTACGTGCTGTGGCTCATCCCGCTGGCCGCCCTCGCCCGACCGCGCTGGCGCGACTTCCTCGTCTGGCAGGCCTGCGAGGTCATGTACTTCCTCGGGATCTGGTCCTACCTCGCCTACACGACCAGCGGGGACAAGCACCAGGGCCTGCCCATCGAGGGCTACCAGCTGGCCATCGCCGCGCACCTGCTCGGCACCCTGTACCTCTGCGCCGTGATCGTGCGGGACATCCTGCTCCCCGAGCGGGACGTGGTGCGCCAGGACGGCTCGGACGACCCCTCGGGCGGTGTCCTGGACGGCGCCGAGGACGCGTTCGTGCTCTCCCACGCCGCGAGGGCGCCGCAGGATGCGACGCCCTCGGAGGGACAGCGGGTCGAGTGGGGTGCCTACCGGGATTGATCCCGGCGGGCACCCGTACCCGGGATCAGGCGTCGAGCGCCCGGTCGAACTGGGTCGTGGTGTGCCGCAGGTGGGCCACCAGCTCGTCGCCCACGCGCGGCTCGGTCGCGTCCGAGGGCACGAACAGGATCGACACCTGCATGTGCGGGGGCTCCGCGAACCAGCGCTGCTTGCCCGCCCACACGAAGGGCGACAGGTTCCTGTTCACGGTGGCCAGCCCGGCCCGGGCGACCCCCTTGGCGCGCGGCATCACACCGTGCAGGGCCTTGGGAGCCTCCAGGCCCACGCCGTGCGAGGTACCGCCCGCCACGACCACCAGCCAGCCGTCCGAGGCGGCCTTCTGCTGGCGGTAACCGAAGCGGTCGCCCTTGGAGACCCGAGTGACGTCCAGTACGGCGCCGCGGTACTGGGTCGCCTCGTGGTCGCCCAGCCACAGCCGGGTGCCGATCCGGGCCCGGAACCGGGTCTGCGGGAACTGCTGGCGCAGCCGCGTCAGCTCCTCGGCCCGCAGGTGGCTGACGAACATCGTGTGCAGCGGCAGCCTGGCCGCGCGCAGCCGGTCCATCCAGGCGATGACCTCCTCGACGGCGTCGGAGCCGTCGGGGCGGTCCAGCGGCAGGTGCAGGGCGAAACCCTCCAGCCGCACGTCCTCGATCGCCGAGTGCAGCTGCCCCAGGTCGTGTTCGGAGATCCCGTGGCGGCGCATCGAGCTCATGCACTCGATGACGACACGGGCGCCGACCAGGCCGCGCACCCCGTCCACGGAGGACACCGAGCGGATGACCCGGTCGGGCAGCGGTACCGGCTCCTCGCCCCGCCGGAACGGGGTGAGGACCAGCAGGTCCCCGCCGAACAGATCCTTTATCGCGGCGGCTTCGTACGTCGTTCCCACGGCCAGGATGTCGGCGCCCATGCGGGTCGCCTCTTCGCACAGCCGCTCGTGGCCGAAGCCGTAGCCGTTGCCCTTGCAGACCGGGATCAGCCCGGGGAACTGATCCTGAATCTGCTTCTGGTGCGCACGCCAGCGCGCGGTGTCGACGTAGAGCGTGAGCGCCATGCCCGTCCGGAACCTCTCTAGAAAAGAACTGCTCGGTGCAGCGGGGGGTGGGGTGGGAATCAGCGGCGGGACATGTAGATGTCGAGCGCCTTGTGCAGCATCTTGTTGAGCGGGAAGTCCCATTCGCCGACGTACTCGACGGCTTCGCCGCCCGTGCCGACCTTGAACTGGATCAGGCCGAACAGGTGGTCGTTCTCGTCCAGCGTGTCGCTGATGCCGCGCAGGTCGTACACGCTCGCGCCGAGCGCGTAGGAGTCGCGCAGCATGCGCCACTGCATCGCGTTCGACGGGCGGACCTCGCGCTTGTGGTTCGCGGAGGCGCCGTACGAGTACCAGACGTGCTGGCCGACGGTGAGCATCGTGGCGGCGGCCAGCGGCTCCCCTTCGTGCGTGGCGATGTACAGGCGCATGCGGTTCGGGTCCTCGGAGTTGAGGGCCGTCCACTGGCGCTGGAAGTAGCTGAGCGGGCGCGGGCGGAACTTGTCGCGCTCGGCGGTGATCTCGTAGAGGTGCTGCCAGGTGGGCAGGTCCTCGTAACCGCCCTGGACGACCTCTACGCCGGCCTTCTCGGCCTTCTTGATGTTGCGGCGCCACAGCTGGTTGAAGCCCTTGAGGACGTCGTCCAGGGAGCGTTCGGCGAGCGGGACCTGGAAGACGTAGCGCGGCTGGACGTCACCGAAGCCGGCGCCGCCGTCCTCGGCCTGCTGCCATCCCATGCGGCGCAGCTTGTCGGACACCTCGAAGGCGCGGGGCTCGATGACCGAGGCCTCCACGTCGCGCAGGCGCTTGACATCCGGATCCTGGATGCCGGCCTTGATGGCCGTCGAGTTCCAGCGGCGGATGACGACGGGCGGGCCCATCTTCACGGTGAAGGCGCCCTGCTGCTTCAGGTGCGCCAGCATCGGCTGGAGCCATTCCTCCAGATTCGGGGCGTACCAGTTGATGACGGGGCCCTCGGGAAGGTACGCGAGGTACCGCTTCACCTTGGGCAACTGCCGGTACAACACCAGTGCGGCACCGACGAGTTCACCGGAGTTGTCGAACCAACCGAGGTTCTCCGAACGCCATTCGTTCTTCACGTCGGCCCACGCCGGAACCTGGCAGTGGCTCGCCGAGGGCAGGCTCTGGAGATATGCCAGATGCTGCTCTCGGCTGATGGTCCTCAGGGACAGGCTCATGCGGGGCGTCTCCTAGGCGGCTTCGCTGGCTATGGCGCGAAGCCTACTGCGACAAGGGCGCCACCCATCTGGGGGACGGACCCGGTCCGGGCCGAGGGCCGGCCGGCGCCCTGTCGCGGAGGTGCCCGGCTACCCGAAGAGACCGCCGTGCGCCATGGCGAGATAGAACCCGACCGCGGACGCTCCCAGGCCGACGATCAGTGCGAAGCGTTCGCGTGTCGTGGCCGAGATGAACTGTCCGTAGGCGCCGGTGAGGATGCCGATCAGCCCGGTCCACGAGCTGAGCAGGTGCAGATTGTGGAAGAACGCCGTGACGAACGCCACGATGCCGAGGATCAGGGTGACCGCCACAAGGGTGTCCTGCAGCGGGTGGGGCTTGCCGTCGGTGGAGAAGAGCGAGATGGACGACTGGGGTCGCATTGCCTGTGCCATCGGAAGGCACCTCCTGGCTGACGCAGAGCGGTGCAGCGGAGCAGCCGTCCGGCGGAGCCGGGGGCATAGCACCGAGCACACCCGATGGGTACAGGGTGTGGCCTTCAGGTGCCGGATTTCAACCGGAAGGAGGGGAGCAGGTACTCTGTACGGTCTGCACCTGTGTCCGTTCGCTCGGGCCCGGTGCGATTACGCATCACGACCCTCCTGCCACGGAACGACCGTGGCCGCTGAGTCCAAAGGAGGTGGGTTCCACATGCGTCACTACGAAGTGATGGTCATCCTCGACCCCGATCTCGAGGAGCGCGCTGTCTCCCCGCTGATCGAGAACTTCCTTTCTGTCGTCCGTGAGGGCAACGGAAAGGTCGAGAAGGTCGACACCTGGGGCCGTCGTCGTCTCGCTTACGAGATCAAGAAGAAGCCCGAGGGCATCTACTCGGTCATCGACCTTCAGGCCGAGCCTGCGGTCGTCAAGGAGCTCGACCGACAGATGAACCTGAACGAGTCGGTCCTCCGGACCAAGGTCCTCCGTCCCGAAACCCACTGAACTTCCCAGTTCAGCGGTAATCGGGATTTCGAGTAGCACAAGCAGCCAGCAGCAAAACCCGCCGAGAGGTTCATCCATGGCAGGCGAGACCGTCATCACGGTCGTCGGCAATCTCGTCGACGACCCCGAGCTGCGCTTCACCCCCTCGGGTGCGGCGGTCGCGAAGTTCCGTGTCGCGTCCACTCCCCGCACCTTCGACCGCCAGACCAATGAGTGGAAGGACGGCGAAGGCCTGTTCCTGACCTGCTCGGTGTGGCGGCAGGCGGCCGAGAACGTCGCAGAGTCCCTTACGCGGGGCATGCGTGTCGTCGTTCAGGGCCGGCTGCGCCAGCGGTCCTACGAGGACCGTGAGGGTGTCAAGCGCACGGTCTACGAGCTGGACGTCGAGGAAGTCGGCCCCAGCTTGAAGAACGCCACGGCCAAGGTCACCAAGACCACGGGTCGCGGCGGCCAGGGCGGCCAGGGTGGCTACGGCGGCGGTGGCGGCGGCGGCCAGCAGGGCGGCGGCGGTGGCAACTGGGGCGGAGCCCCCAGTGGCGGCCAGCAGGGCGGCGGAGCACCTTCCGACGACCCGTGGGCGTCCAGCGCGCCGGCCGGCGGCCAGCCGCAGCAGCAGCAGGGCGGCGGCGGGGGCGGCTGGGGCGGAAGCTCCGGCGGCTCCGGCGGTGGCTACTCGGACGAGCCGCCCTTCTAAGGGCAGCTCTACCCCACTTCTTGATCACACAGGAGAGACACAATGGCGAAGCCGCCTGTGCGCAAGCCTAAGAAGAAGGTCTGCGCGTTCTGCAAGGACAAGACCGTGTACGTGGACTACAAGGACACGAACATGCTGCGGAAGTTCATTTCCGACCGCGGCAAGATCCGTGCCCGCCGCGTCACCGGCAACTGCACGCAGCACCAGCGTGACGTCGCCACGGCAGTCAAGAACAGCCGTGAGATGGCGCTGCTGCCCTACACGTCCACCGCGCGATAAGGAAAGGGTGACCGAATAATGAAGATCATCCTGACCCACGAGGTCTCTGGCCTCGGAACTGCCGGCGACGTCGTCGACGTCAAGGACGGCTACGCTCGCAACTACCTGGTCCCGCGTGGTTTCGCGATCCGCTGGACCAAGGGTGGCGAGAAGGACGTGGCGCAGATCCGCCGCGCCCGCAAGATCCACGAGATCGCGACCATCGAGCAGGCCAACGAGTTCAAGGCCAAGCTCGAGGCCGTCAAGGTGCGTCTGGCCACCCGCTCGGGTGACACCGGCCGCCTCTTCGGCTCCGTGACCCCGGCCGACATCGCCACGGCGATCGAGGCTTCCGGTGGTCCGAAGGTCGACAAGCGTCGCGTCGAGCTGGCGTCCCCGATCAAGACCCTCGGTTCGTACCAGGTCTCCGTGCGTCTGCACGCCGAGGTCGTCGCGAACCTGGGTGTCGAGGTCGTCGCCGCCTAAGTGCCGCGCACGAAGGGCCGTACCCCTTGGGGTACGGCCCTTCGTCGTTCCCGAACGGCGTCGGAGCTCCTTCGTGCGGCGGTGTTTCACGTGAAACACCCTGTTTCACGTGAAACCATCCGTTTCACGTGAAACAGCGTGCGGTGGACCGCGGTCAGCGCGAGGCGCCCGTGACCAGCCAGCGGCCGGAGCGGGCCCTCAGCTGGAGCGTGACCATCCGTACCAACATCATCAGCGTCATCGCCCACCAGAGCGTGGTGAGGCCACCACCGATGCTGGGGACGAGCAGGGCGGCCGGGGTGAAGACGGCCAGCGTCACGACCATCGCGCCGGCGAGGTAGCGTCCGTCGCCCGCGCCCATCAGGACCCCGTCGAGGACGAAGACGATGCCGGAGACCGGCTGGGAGACCGCCACGACGAGCAGGGCGGGCAGTAGGGCGTCCTTGACCGTGGGGTCGCCGGTGAAGAGCGGTACGAACAGGGGCCGGGCCGCGACCACCAGGATGCCGAGGACGACTCCCGAGACGATCCCCCACTGCACCATGCGGCGGCACACGGCCTTGGCCCCTTCGGTGTCGCCCGCGCCCAGGTACCGGCCGATGATGGCCTGTCCGGCGATCGCGATCGCGTCCAGAGCGAAGGCGAGCAGGCTCCACAGGGAGAGCAGGATCTGGTGCGCCGCGATGTCGGCATCGCCCAACCGGGCGGCCACGGCCGTCGCGATCATCAGGACGGCCCGTAGGGACAGGGTCCGCACCAGCAGCGGTACCCCGGCCTGTGCGCAGGCGCGGATGCCCGCGGCGTCGGGCCGCAGGGAGGCGTGGTGGCGACGGGCTCCCCGGACGACGACGATCAGGTAGGCGGCGGCCATGGCGCACTGGGCGATGACCGTGCCCCACGCTGAACCGGCGATGCCGAGGCCCGCGCCGTAGACCAGGGCCACGTTCAGGCCGCCGTTGAGGGCGAACCCGCCGATGGCGACGTAGAGGGGGGTGCGCGTGTCCTGGAGGCCGCGGATCACACCGGTGGCGGCGAGCACCACGAGCATGGCCGGGATGCCGAGGGCGGAGATGCGCAGATAGGTGACGGCGTAGGGGGCCACGGTGTCGGAGGCGCCGAAGAGCGAGATCAGCCAGGGAGCCGTGGGCAGCACGAGGGCGATGACGGCTCCACCGAGCAGGAGGGCGAGCCAGATGCCGTCCATGCCCTGCCGGATGGCGGCTTGGAGGTCGCCCGCTCCGACCCGGCGGGCGACCGCCGCGGTGGTGGCGTAGGCGAGGAAGACGAAGACGCTCACGGCGGTCATCAGGAGGGCCGCGGCGACTCCGAGGCCGGCGAGCTGGGGAGTGCCGAGGTGCCCCACGATGGCACTGTCGGCCATGACGAAGAGGGGTTCGGCGACGAGTGCGCCGAAGGCGGGAACGGCGAGTGCGAAGATCTCGCGGTCGTGCCGTCTCGGGGCAGCCTTCGGGGGCTCGGTGGCCTGTGTCATGTGCTCAATCTAATCTTCCACAGGTAATAGATGCAAGACTCTTTGGATCCTTACTGGGGCGCTGACTTGGGCGTTCTTCGCACCCCTTTGGAGGCGATCTTGAGGTAGCGGCGAAGAAATTTTTCCCACGCTGCCCGTGGATGACGAAATTGCAGGTCAGTGGGGGTGCCGTGGTGGGTCGGGTGATTTTGTCCACAGCGTCGTCCCCCGGTCCGTACACAGCTTCCGGCGAGTTACCCACAGCATTCGGCTCGTCATCCACATCTCATCCACACAGCCTGTGGATAACAAGATTGGCTGACGTCGCCGGCGGCTCTACCGTGGTGCGTTGCCCGACGCGCCGAGAGCCGATCCGGGTGCCCCAAATGTCAGAGCCGTGTCGTAGAAAGAGTGACACGGCAAGGTCCGCTTTGCGGACGGGAGGAGGCGGCCCGGTGAGCAGTCCCGAGCCCATGGACGACCCTTGGGCCGACAGCGGTCCCGGTGACCGTCTGCCCGCCCGTCCACGACGCAACGGCGAAGGCCGCGGCCGCGGGGACGACCAGTCCGATCGGGGCCGTGAGGGCGGCTCCTGGGACGGCGGAGGCGGTGGCTTCGAGCGGGTCCCGCCGCAGGACCTGGACGCCGAGCAGTCGGTCCTGGGCGGCATGCTGCTCTCGAAGGACGCGATCGCCGACGTGGTCGAGGTCCTCAAGGGCCACGACTTCTACCGGCCCTCGCACGAGACGATCTACCAGGCGATCCTCGACCTGTACGCGAAGGGCGAGCCCGCCGACCCGATCACGGTCGGCGCGGAGCTCACCCGGCGCGGCGAGATCAGCAAGGTCGGCGGCGCGTCGTACCTGCACACGCTGGTCCAGTCCGTGCCGACGGCGGCGAACGCGGAGTACTACGCGGAGATCGTCCACGAGCGGGCGGTCCTGCGCCGGCTGGTCGCGGCGGGCACGAAGATCACGCAGATGGGCTATGCGGCGGACGGGGACGTCGACGAGATCGTCAACAGTGCCCAGGCCGAGATCTACGCCGTCACCGAGCAGCGGACCTCCGAGGACTACCTGCCGCTCGGCGACATCATGGAAGGCGCCCTCGACGAGATCGAGGCGATCGGCTCGCGCAGCGGCCAGATGTCCGGAGTCCCGACGGGCTTCACGGACCTGGACTCGCTGACCAACGGTCTGCACCCCGGCCAGATGATCGTCATCGCGGCCCGCCCCGCCATGGGCAAGTCCACGCTCGCGCTCGACTTCGCGCGGGCCTGTTCCATCAAGGCCAACCTGCCCAGCGTCATCTTCTCCCTCGAAATGGGGCGCAACGAGATCGCGATGCGCCTGCTCTCGGCGGAGGCCCGGGTGGCGCTGCACCACATGCGCTCGGGCACCATGACCGACGACGACTGGACCCGGCTGGCCCGCCGGATGCCGGACGTCTCCGCGGCCCCGCTCTACATCGACGACTCCCCCAACCTGTCGATGATGGAGATCCGCGCGAAGTGCCGTCGGCTCAAGCAGCGAAGCGATCTGTCGCTCGTCGTCATCGACTACCTGCAGCTGATGCAGTCCGGTGGCTCGCGCCGCCCCGAGAGCCGCCAGCAGGAGGTCTCGGACATGTCCCGAAACCTCAAGCTGCTCGCCAAGGAGCTGGAGGTCCCGGTGATCGCGCTGTCGCAGCTGAACCGTGGTCCCGAACAGCGCACCGACAAGAAGCCGATGGTCTCCGACCTTCGAGAGTCCGGCTCCATCGAGCAGGACGCCGACATGGTGATCCTGCTGCACCGCGAGGACGCGTACGAGAAGGAGTCGCCCCGCGCCGGTGAGGCGGACCTGATCGTGGCCAAGCACCGTAACGGCCCCACGGCGACGATCACGGTCGCTTTCCAGGGCCACTACTCCCGGTTCGTGGACATGGCCAACACCTAGAGTCTGATCATGAGTTCCGTAGACGCAGTTGACACAGCAGGCACGGCCGAAGACCGGGACCTGCTCCCCTCGACCCGGCGGGCGCTGCGCCACCGCCTCGCCGTCGCGCAGAGCGAGGGACGGGCTCCCTCGATCGTGGCCGCCGTGGCTCGTGGCGGCGAGATCGTCTGGGAGGGCTCCCGCACCTGTGTGGACGGGCACGGACCCGACGGTGACGTGCAGTACCGGGTCGGTTCGATCAGCAAGACCTTCACCGCCGTGCTCGTGCTGCGGCTGCGCGACGAAGGTCTGTTGAGCCTGGAGGACCCGCTGGAGAAGCACCTCCCGGGTACCGGCGCCGGCGAGGTGACCATCGCTCAACTGCTCGCCCACACAGGCGGGCTCGCGGCGGAGACCCCCGGGCAGTGGTGGGAACGCAGCCCGGGCTCGCTGAGGCCCGAACTGGCCGATGTCCTGGGCGAGGAGCCGTTCCGACACGTGCCCGGGCAGCGCCACCACTACTCCAACCCGGGCTACACCCTGCTGGGATCGCTCGTGGAGGCGGTCCGTGGGAAGGCGTGGGCCGAGGTGCTCCGGGCCGAGGTGCTGGAGCCGTTGGGGCTGGAGCGCACCACCGTGCTGCCACAGGCACCGCACGCGGGCGGTTGGGCCGTCCACCCCTGGGCCGACGTGATGCTGCCGGAGCCGCTGGAGGACCTCGGGCTCATGGCACCGGCCGGGCAGCTCTGGTCCACGACGCGGGACCTGGCCCGCTTCGCGGTGTTCCTCACCCGGGGCGACGAGCGGGTCCTGGCCGCGGACACGGTGCGCGAGATGCGCACGGCGGCCTCGCCGCCCGAGCCGGGCGTCGCGGAGGGCGGGTACGGGCTGGGCATGCAGCTGATGACCTCCGGCGGCCGCTCCCTGGCCGGGCACAGCGGTTCGCTCCCGGGATTCGTCGCCTGCCTGTGGCTGAGCGAGGCGGAGGACCTCGCCGTGGTCGCCCTGGCGAACTGCACCTCCGGCCTACCGGTCGCGCTGGTCGCCTCCGAACTGCTGGGCATCGTGGCGGAGGCGGAACCGCGGATCCCCGAGCCCTGGAAGCCCTTCCGGGAAGCCGACGAGGTGGCTCTGGAGCTGACGGGGCCCTGGTACTGGGGAGCGGCTCCGTTCGTGCTCCGACTGACCGCGGACGGGACCCTGGCGCTCGGCCCGGTCTCGGCGACCGGACGGGCGGCCCGCTTCCGGGCGGCAGCGGACGGGAACTGGACCGGGGTGAGCGGCTATTACGCCGGCGAGACCTTGCGCGCGGTGCGGCGCGAGGACGGGTCCCTGAGCCACTTGGACCTCGGTTCGTTCGTGTTCACCCGTGCGCCCTACGACCCGTCCGCGCCGGTCCCGGGGGGCGTCGATCCCCTGGGGTGGCGCGGCGTGGGCTGATCGAGCGGCCGGCGCGCTGCGCCGGCCGCTCGCCGTCAGAGCTGGTACTTGAAGCCGACGTGCGAGGCGACGAAGCCGAGCCGCTCGTAGAACCGGTGGGCATCGGTACGGGTGACGTCCGAGGTGAGCTGCACCAGCTGGCAGTTCTCCGCCCGGGACTTTTCGATCGCCCATTCGATGAAGAGCGTGCCCAGTCCGCTGCCCCGTTCGTCGGCGTGCACCCGGACGCCTTCGACGATGGAACGGGTGGATCCCTTGCGGGACAGGCCCGGGATGACGGTCAGCTGGAGGGTGCCGACCACCCGGTCCCCGCGGACGGCGACGACGACGTGCTGGTTCGGGTCGTCCGTGAGCCGCTTGAGGGCCGCGATGTAGGGCGTGAGGTCGTCCGGGGACTCCCTGGTGGCACCGAGCGGGTCATCGGCGAGCATCGCGACGATGACGGGAAGGTCGGCCTCGGTGGCGGGCCGGATGTCCAGCTGGGGCAGGTCGTTCATGGAAGGGTGTTCCTTTCTCAGCCCGCGGCCACGGTGAGCGGGGCCCAGCGGCGGGTCCAGTCTCCGGGCAGGTCGGGGAGGTCCCGGGTCATGACGGTGTTGAAGGTGATCGAGTCGAGACCGCGGTCCTTGAGCCAGTCGCGCAGTTCCTCGTGGCGCACGTCGATGTCCGTGCGCAGGGGGCGGTCGGTCGTCGCCGCGAGGGCCGTGATGAGGGCCTGGGCGCCGGCGGTGTCGCGCGCGATCAGTGGGCCGACGACATGGGTGTCCATGTTCGGCCAGATGGCGGCGTACCCGACGAGGTCGCCGGTGCGGTCCTCGGCGACGACCAGCCGGTCCGCGAAGGCGGGCAGCCGGGCGATGATGTGGGTCCGGTCGGTGCCGAAGACCTCCGCGTCGAGCCGCAGGATCCGCGGGAGGTCCTCCGCGGTGGCCGGGCGGACCGGGACGGTGCCGGCGCCGGGCACCGCGGGGTCGGGCCGGAAGGCGCCCTTGAGCATTTCGCCCCGGCCCGTGGTGGCGAAGCCGAGTTCCTCGTAGAGGGGCCGGCCGTACGGGGTGGCGTTGAGGGTGAGCGGGACGCCCTTGAGGACGTCGTCGCAGACGTACGCCATCAGATGGCGGCCCAGTCCCCGTCGGGAGTAGCGCTCGGCGATGAGGACCATGCCGATGGCGGCCAGCTCCGCCGTGTCGTACGTCTGTCCGTACCGGGTGACGACGCACGCGGCTGCGAGGCCCTGCCCGTCGGGTGCGTCGACCCCGTAACCGCTTCCGGCGGCGAGGAGCAGGCCCCATTTGTGGTCCTCGCGAGGCCACCCGCGGTCTTCGGAGAGGTCGGCGCAGCGCCGGAGATCGTCCAGGGTCAGTGCGCGGATCGGTAGATCGATGAGCTGTGGTGGTGTCACCGGCCCAGCCTGGATCACTGGCTGGGGAGCGTCCAGAGGTTTTGGAGGCGGATGTTTCACGTGAAACCAGCCGCTGTTTCACGTGAAACGCGCTGTTTCACGTGAAACGGACGGACTAATCTCACCTCTCATGACTCGCCTGCACCTCTTCGACCTCGACGGCACGCTCATGTTCGGCTCTGCGGCGCCGGTCGAGATCTCACGGCAGCTCGGCCTGGGCGCCGAGATCGCGGAGCTGGAGAGGGCCTTCGGAGCGCGGGAGATCGGGCCCCAGGAGTTCTCCGTGGGAGTGCACACGCTGTGGACGCAGCTGACGCCGACGCACGTCCGGGCGGCATTCGACGGTGCGCCGTGGATCGAGGGCATTCGCGAGGTGTGGCAGGAGATCCGCGAGTCCGGGGACTACTGCGCGGTGGTCTCCCTGTCGCCGTCGTTCTTCGTGGAACTCCTGCTGGAGTGGGGTGCGCACGCGGCGCACGGCTCGGTCTTCCCGGAGGTGCCGTTCACCCGACCCGTGGACGTGACGGGGATCTTGACCCCGGAGGGCAAGCTGGAGGTGGCGGACCGGCTCTGTGCCCGGTTCGGAGTGAGCCGGAGCGACTGTGTCGTCTACGGGGACTCCATGACCGATGCGGTGCTGTTCGGTGCGCTGCCGGTCTCGGTGGCGGTCAACGCGCGGCCCCAGGTGGCTGCCCTGGCGACGTACGTCTACGAAGGAAGGGATCTTCGAGAGGCCTATCGGCTCGCCGGGACGCTCGCCCCGAAGGTCGAGGCATCTTAAGCGGAGGGTCGGTGAGAACTGCGGATTTTCCGCATT
Source organism: Streptomyces sp. NPDC098789 (assembly GCF_044759975.1). Classification (NCBI taxonomy): domain Bacteria; kingdom Bacillati; phylum Actinomycetota; class Actinomycetes; order Kitasatosporales; family Streptomycetaceae; genus Streptomyces; species Streptomyces sp. NPDC098789. The sequence goes on along the minus strand of NZ_JBIWAJ010000017.1, from coordinate 188,489 downwards.
TCCCCGCAAGCCACTCCCTCGGCTGGCATGCTGCGAAGCCCGGAACCACGGATTCGAAGCCGTGGCGCGTGCAAACCGACCGAGATGCTCGAAGCGAGGCACCGCATGGACGCTCCGCCCACCAGATCGGCCAGATGGGGGACCGACGGGATACCCACCGGGGGCGGCGCGACCGAGCCTTCCCCCGATGCCGTGCTCATCCGCAAGACCCTCGCCGAGGTCGGCCCGATAGCCGACAAGGTGACGTCGTACTTCTACGCCCTGCTCTTCACGGGGCATCCGGAATTACGGTCGATGTTCCCCGTGGCCATGGACGTGCAGCGGGAACGGTTGCTGAAGGCCCTGCTCACGGCTGCCGAACACATCGACAATCCGCAGGTGCTCGCCCCGTATCTGAGCCGACTGGGTACCGGCCACCGCAAGTACGGCACGATGGCCGGGCACTACCCGGCCGTGGGCGAGGCCTTGATCGGCGCGCTGGCCCGGTTCGCGGAACGGACGTGGGGCCCGGAGGCGGAAGCCGCCTGGGTGCGGGCGTACACCGCGATCTCCCAGATCATGATCGACGCCGCCGCGGCGGACGAGCAGAAGGCCCCCGCGTCCTGGCAGGCCGAGGTGATCTCCCACGAACTGCGCACTCCTGACATCGCCGTACTGACGGTCCGCCCCGATCAGCCCTACCCCTTCCTGGCGGGTCAGTACACGAGCCTGGAGACCCCGTGGTGGCCGCGGGTGTGGAGGCACTACTCCTTCGCCTCGGCGCCGCGCTCGGACGGCCTGCTGGCCTTCCACGTCAAAGCCGTCCCCGCCGGGTGGGTCTCCAACGCGCTGGTGCGCCACGCCCGCCCGGGCGATGTCCTGCGGCTGGGGCCGCCGGCGGGCTCGATGGTGGTCGACCACACCACGGACAACGGGATGCTGTGCCTCGGGGGCGGCACGGGCATCGCCCCGATCAAGGCATTGATCGAGGACGTCGCGGGACACGGCGAGCGCCGGCCGATGGAGGTCTTCTTCGGAGCGCGCAGCGACGGGGACCTCTACGACAAGGACACCCTGTTGGGCATGCAGCGCACGCACCCGTGGCTGTCGGTGCGGCCGGTGGTGTGCGACGGTCTGGCCGGGCAGTTGCCGCAGGCGGCCGGTGAGCACGGACCGTGGAACTCCTACGACGCCTTCGTCTCGGGTCCGCCCGGAATGATCCGCAGTGGTGTGGACGCCCTCAAGCAGATCGGGATCCCGGGCGACCGGATCCGGTACGACTCGGTCGAGGAGCCGGTGGGGGTCTCCGGCTGAGCCGGAGACCCCCACCGGGCCCGGCTCAGCCCAGGTCGGGAGCGTGCATGGCACGGACTCCCTCGATGTTCCCGTCGAGGTAGTGGCGCAGGGACAGCGGAACGAGGTGGACGGCGGCGATGCCGACGCGGCTGAAGGGCACCCTGACGATCTCGTACTCGCCTTCGGGCTGATCGATCTCGGGCCCGTGGCGCAGGCTGGGGTCCATCGATTCGAGGTGGCAGACGAAGAAGTGCTGCACCTTGACGCCGGTCACCCCGGCCACGGCGATGTGCTCGACGGTGTCGACGAAGCAGGGCACCACATCGGTGATCTTGGCCCCGAGTTCCTCGTGGACCTCTCGGTGCAGGGCGTCGACGACGGTGGCGTCCGTGGACTCCACTCCGCCGCCGGGGGTGAGCCAGTACGGATCGACGCCGGGCCTGGTGCGCTTGATCAGGATCAGATCGTCACCGTCGAGCAGGATCGCGCGAGCGGTGCGTTTGACCACAGGACGTTCGGTCATGGATGAAGCGTGGCCCAGGACTCCGCTTCTGAAACGCGCTACCGCGAATCGGGTCACCAATGCGCCGCGGCGCGCAGGAGGTGGTCGTGGGCGCGCGCGAGGTGGGCGAGGGCGAGACTGCCCGCGCGCACCACGAGGAACCAGGTGCGCAGCGGCGGCACGACGGGCTCCATGAGGGCGACGACCCGACCGCTGTCGAGGGCGTCCTGGCACAGGTAGCGGGGCAGTACGGCCAGTCCGCCGCCCGTGGCCGCGCACTCCAGGACCGCCCGCAGGTCGGGAGCGACGACGGTGGCCGCGGCCGTGGGGAGAGCGTCGAAGACCGCTGCCCAGTAGCGCGTGATCAGGGGCAGGGACTCGTGCACTTCGACGAGCGGGATCCCGTCCATGGCGGCCGGGCCCTTGGCGCGGAGCAGTTCGGGGTCGATCAGCGCGGCCCAGTAGGGAGCCGCGACCAGGACGTGCTCCTCGTCGCACAGGGCGGTCGCGGTGAACATCGAGCCCCGGGGGCGGGTGGTGGTGACCCCGAGGTCGAACTGGCAGGCGGCCAGCCCTTCCACCACCTGAGCCGCTTCCGTGGGAAGGGAGGCGCGCAGGCTCTGTCCTTGGCCCACGAGCGGCGCCAGCGCCGGGAGCACCCGCAGGCACAGGAACTCCGGCGGCCCGGCCAGATGAAGGGTGCGGACCGCCCCGGCCGCTTCCTGCTGGGTCCCGGCGATCTCCAGCAGGGCGTCCAGGTGCGGGGCCGCCTTGCGGGCCAGCTCGTCGCCGATGGCGGTGGAGGTGACGCCGCGGGACTGGCGGTGGAACAGCGGTCGCCCGAGCTGGCGTTCGAGGGTGCGGATCTGCGAGGTGACGGCGGGCTGGGAGAGTCCCAGCAGCGCGGCGGCCCGGGTGAAGGAGCCGGCCCGGTGCACGGCGACGAAGGTGCGCAGCAGCGCCAGGTCCATGGCCACCCCTCTCGGTGAGGCCATCCACTATAAATATGTCGATAGCTACCTGTCGCTACCGTGATTGGACACTGACAGAGAGTCAATTAGCCTTCTCCGTGTGGTTCTTCACGCGGGAACCCGGGGCGGTCCGAGCCACCAGGGGGGAGGCTCGGACCGCCCGCGCGCGCTGGTCAGGCCCCGGAACCGGCGACGTCAAGGGCCCGCAGGACGTCCGCGACGAGGTCCTCGGTGTCCTCGGCTCCGGCGGAGAAGCGGATGAACCCCTCCGACACGGCGTCACCGCCCCATCGGCGGCGCCGCTCGGCCGTCGAGCGGACCCCACCGAAGCTCGTGGCGTCCTCCACCAGGTGCAGAGCGCTCATGAACCGTTCGGCACGGGACCGGTCCGCCAGGGTGAAGGAGACCACCGAGCCGTAGCCCGCCATCTGCCGGGCGGCCGTCTTGTGGGACGGGTCATCGGGCAGCCCCGGGTAGCGCAGGCCGGTGACGTCGGTGCGCTCGGCCAGCGCCTCGGCGACCGCCAGGGCGTTGTCCCACTGACGGTGGGTCCGCAGTTGCAGGGTGGCCAGGGAGCGGTGGGCCAGCCAGGCCTCCATGGGTCCCGGGATCGCACCGACGACCTTGCGCCACAGGCGGACCCGGGCGGCGAGCTCCGGGTCGCGGCAGCTGACGTAGCCGAGGAGCAGGTCGCCGTGGCCGGTGAGGCCCTTGGTGCCGCTGGCCACCGAGAAGTCCGCGCCGAGTTCCAGGGGGCGCTGCCCCAGGGGGGTGGCGAGGGTGTTGTCCACGGCGACCAGGGTGCCGCTCGCGCGGGCCGCCTCGACCAGCCGCCGTACGTCGCAGACGTCGAGCCCCGGGTTGGACGGGGTCTCGATCCAGAGCAGCCGGGCCCCGTCGAGCACGGCGAGCTGTGCCTCCTGCGCGGTCGGGGCGGTGCGCACGTGGACCCCGTACGCCTCCAGCTGGGCCCGGACGAGCGGCAGGGCCTGGTACCCGTCGTCCGGCAGGACGACGGTGTCGCCGGCGCGGGTCTGGGAGAGCAGGACGGCGGACACCGCCGCCATGCCGGAGGCGAAGACGACGGTCTCCACCTCGTCCCCCGGGGCTTCGAGTTCCCCCACGGCCCGTTCGAGCAGGGTCCAGGTGGGGTTGGTGTCACGACCGTAGGTGTACGGACCCTCGACGTCGCCGGGCAGGTGGAAGTGGGCGGCGAAGACCGGCCCCGGCAGGGTCGGTTCGTTCTTGACCGGCTCGGGCAGCCCGGCGCGCACCGCGCGGGTGCCTTCGCCGATGCGGGATCGGTCCTGGGGGTTCACGGGGTGTGCTCCTTCAGCGCGGTGCGGACGGCTGCCAGCAGGCCGGGTCCTGCTGCTTCGACCAGCTCCAGGCACGCCTCGAACCCGTCGAGGGGTCCGTAGTACGGATCCGGTACGTCCGGGTCGAGGCCGTCGGCGGCCGGATCGTAGGACCGCAGGAGCCGGACCTTGGCGGCGTCCTCCCGGGTCGGGGCCATCCTGCGCAGGTCACGCAGGTGTCCCGTGTCGAGCGCGATGACGAGGTCGAGGCGGCCGAACCACGAGGCGCGGAACTGCCGGGCCCGGTGTCCGTGTCCGTATCCGGCGGCCGCCAGCACGGAGACCGTGCGCGGGTCGGCGCCGTCGCCCTCGTGCCAGCCCCCGGTGCCGGCGCTGTCGACCTCGACCAGGTCGCTCAGCCCGGCCTCGGCGACCTGGGCGCGGAAGACCGACTCGGCCATGGGCGAGCGGCAGATGTTGCCGGTGCAGACGAAGCACACGCGGTACACGGGCAGCTCGCTCAGTCCTTGTCGGGCAGGACCATGTTCACGGCCCAGGAGACGACGGAGATGATCAGGCCGCCGATGACCGCGGTCCAGAAGCCCTCGACGTGGAAGGACAGGTCGAGCTTTCCGGCCAGCCAGGAGGTCAGGAGCAGCATCAGGGCGTTCACTACCAGGGTGAACAGGCCGAGGGTGAGGATGAACAGGGGCAGCGAGAACAGCTTCACCACGGGCTTGACGATGAGGTTGACCAGGCCGAAGACCAGGGCGACCACGATCACGGTGAGGGTCCGGTGACCCATGCTGCTGCCGTCGTCGAGGGAGATGTCGGGGACCAGCCAGATCGCCACGGCCAGGGCCGCGACGTTGGCGATCGTCTTGACTACGAAATTCGTCATGTGTCTGATCGTTGCAGAGAAGATCCGGCTGGGACATCAGCACGACAGCCGAAGCCAGGGCACGAAAGAGCGCGAGGGGCGTAAGAACGATGAAGGCATTCCGGCTGGACGAGCTAGAGGCCGAGCGACTGGCCAATGACGGGGCCTACCTCCAGTTCCTGCGGGAGCGGAACATGTCCGTCGGTCTGTACGCGTTGGACGCCGGGCAGAGTGATCCCCAGCAGCCGCACGCCCAGGACGAGGTCTATTTCGTCGTCAGCGGTCGGGCCTCGATCACCGTCGGGGAAGAGACGACGACGGTGGCGCGCGGGGGCGTGGTCTACGTTCCGGCCGGAGTCCCGCACCGCTTCCACCACATCACCGAGGACCTGAAGGTGCTGGTCGTCTTCTCGCCGCCGGAGGGCTGACCCGCTCCCCGAGCCGGTGGACCCCTGACTCCCCGGTGGTCAGGGGGGTGGGGGCCCCTAGGGGTCGGGTCAGGGGACTCCAAGGGATCTGGAGCCCCCATCGCGTTTCTCCGCCTCCTAGCATCGGAGTCAGGAAGTCACGCATCAGGAAGAGGTTGAGGACATGGACGGCATCCGGGAGACATTCGCAGGTATGCCCTGGTGGGTTAAGTGGGTCGCGGTTCCGCTGCTGGCGCTGTTCGTCTTCGGCGGCCTGCTCACCGCCCTCATCGGTTTGATCTTCAAGGTGCTGCTCTTCGTCGGCCTCGTCGGCGGTCTGATCTTCGTCGTGAAGAAGTTCGCGGGCGGCGGTTCGAAGTCCTCTTCCAGCGACTGGTAGGGAGCGGCTCCGCAGCGGATTAACCCAGGTGGGCGAACATGGAGCCCTGGACCGCTCGTTCAGCGGGAGGCCGCCGATACAGTGGCAATCTGTGCATTTTCCTGGGTACCGACGCCGGTGATCCGCTCTGACCCGCGGTGCCTTCACGTATCAGCCGAGCACGACCCCCAGGAAGCGCGGACATGCGGGGGCGGCCCCCGCGAGCGGGCCGGCCCCAAGGTCCGCCGCCACGCCTGGGGGTGAGCTTTGGCATCGCTTCACAATGCCGGTGTGCCGACTCTGATCGGCTCCGTGCAAAGGGCCCTGAGGCTGCTCGAAGCGGTCGGCTCCCATAGTGAGGGAGCCCCGGCGAAGCAGCTGGCGCGCGAGGCGGGGCTGCCGCTCCCCACCGCGTACCACCTGCTGCGGACCCTCACCCACGAGGGTTATCTGCGCCGCGAGGGCGGGGTGTTCATCCTCGGGGACGCCGTCGGGCGACTGGCCGGCGGTGGACTCCAGCAGAAACGTCGCACCATGATCCTCGACTCCCTCGCGCACTTCCGCGAGACGGTCGGGGCCCCCGTGTACTTCGCTGTCTACCGCGAAGGTGAGATCGAGGTCGTCGGCGTCTCGGACACGCCGACCGGCCCGGCCGTCGAGGAATGGGCCGCCTTCCGCGAGACCGGCCACGCGCACGCCATCGGGCAGTGCCTGCTGGGACAGCTCGACGAGAAGGTCCGCAAGGACCACTACGCCCGCCATCCGGTCCAGCCCGTCACCCCGTACACGGTTTCGGACGTGCACGCTCTGGAGCAGAAGATCGGAACGCTGGGTAACATGCAGCCGGTTACGGAGCGTCAGGAATATTCTCTCGGCACGGTATGCGCGGCCATCCCGATTACGGCCGGAGACACCGCTGCGACCATGGCTATTTCCCTTCCGCTGCACTTGGAAGGCCGGTTGCCCCATGCGCTCGAACGGCTACGGAGTGAAGTAGGCGCGCTGTTGAGCTCGCTTTCGTTCTCTATCAGTATCTGAAAACTCACTCCTTGTGATCTCCCGGCGCTTACACCACTCTTGTCAAGAGGGCCTTGGGGGACCATTCCTGGCCACTTCCACAACAGCGGGGTAGTCAATGCGCGAGTCGGTACAGGCAGAGGTCATGATGAGCTTCCTCGTTTCCGAGGAGCTTTCGTTCCGGATCCCGGTGGAACTCCGGTACGACGCACGGGACCCCTACGCAGTGCGTCTGACGTTCCACCTCCCCGGAGATGCGCCCGTGACCTGGGCGTTCGGCCGGGAACTGCTTCTCGACGGCATCAACAAGCCGTGTGGTGACGGCGATGTGCACATCGCTCCCAGTGATCCGGAGGAGCTGTCGGACGTGCACATCCGACTTCAGGTCGGTACGGACCGGGCCCTGTTCCGGGCGAGTGCGGCGCCCCTGGTGGCGTTCCTCGACCGCACCGACCGGATCGTGCCGCTCGGTCAGGAGCGCAACCTCGGTGATTTCGAGGAGAACCTGGAGGAGGCGTTGGACAAGATCCTGGCCGAGGCCCGGCAGAACGAGCAGAACGCCGGCTGAGCCACCGTCACGCCGTCACACCGAGTCACCGCTTCCGGCGACGACCGCGCCCACTGCGGCTCGGCCCCGAGGCCGCTCCGGCGGTCGGGGACCCCGGCCGGTCGGCGGAGACGACGAGTGCGGCCAGGGCCGTGGTCACCGGGACCGAGGCGACGAGACCGATCGAACCCACGAGGGTCCGCACGATCTCCTCCGCCACCAGCTCGCTGTTGGCCACCGCTCCCACACTGCTGTTCGCGATGGAGAACAGCAGCAGCAGCGGCAACGCGGCGCCCGCGTAGGCGAGTACCAGGGTGTTGACGACGGACGCGATGTGGTCGCGACCGATCCGGATGCCCGCCCGGTACAGAGCGCGCGGCCCCATCGACGGGTCCGCCTGGTGGAGTTCCCATACTGCGGACGTCTGGGTGACCGTCACGTCGTCGAGCACGCCGAGCGATCCGATGATCACGCCTGCCAGCAACAGGCCGCTCATGTCGATGTGCGGGTAGAGCCCGTGGATCAGACCGGTGTTGTCGTCGGTGTTGCCGCTGAGGAAGGCCCAGCCGATGAACACCGAGCCCAACAGCCCGATCAGCAGCAGCGAGGCCAGGGTCCCGAGCACGGCGACCGAGGTCCTGGCGGTCAGGCCGTGGCACATGTAGAGCGCGATCAGCATGATCGCGCTGGCGCCGACCACCCCCACGACCAGCGGATTCGAACCCTGGAGGATGGCGGGCAGGATGAAGAGGGTCAGCACGGAGAAGCTGACCGCGAGGGCGATCAGCGCGAACAGACCGCGCAGCCGGCCGACCACGACCACGGCGACGGCGAAGATCCCGGCCAGCAGTGCCAGCGGAAGCTTCCGGTTCACGTCGATCACGGAGTACTGCAGGTCGCGCGGAGCAGCCGGTGCGTACGCCACCACGATCCCCTGGCCGGTCTCCAACTGCCGCGGTGCGCCCGGCTGGACGATCTCGACGAACCGGTGTCCTCGATCGGGCCCGGTGCCGATCTCGACCGTGGCCTTCTTACAGTCGCCGGACGGGGCGGCCTTGCCCCCCTTGGGAGCGGGCGTGCCACTGGACGGCGGGACCTGGGCGGCGTTGACGGACTTGCAGTCGACCAGCTCGATCGACACGACCTTGCCCTGCTGGGTCTGTCGGTCGAAGCCGACTCCGGTGCGCTCGTGCGCGGGGGCGCCTCCCGGCCACAGGACGATCATGCCGACGAGGACGGCGGCGGCGAAGGGGATCAGGACCGCCGCGATGACCTTGCGCAAGTGCTTCGATACGGGGGCCGCCGGGCCGTGGCTGTGGGAGTGCGAGTGCCCGTGGGACGCGCCGGCGGACGGTTCGTGCGAGGACCCGCGGGGAGGGTGGGCATGGCCCGAGTGATCCGTGTGATCCGTGGGCTCGGTGGGGGGCTGCGGCGAGGACGTCACCGAGTGATCATCGCAAGAGATGAGGGGGCCCACTGTTCAGCACGCCAAGGATGACGCTAGCGTGGGGGCACCTTTGCACAACGCGGGAGCTCGGAGCACCGGGCTGAGAGGGCGCTGATCACCGTACGTGGACACGTACGGGAGGAGGCTGCGCCGACCGCCGAACCTGTTACCGGGTAATGCCGGCGTAGGGAGATAGGTCTTATGACCATTCAGGACGCACACACGCCTGCCGTCAGCCAGGACAGCAACGGCCAGGAAGAGCGCCAGCCTGGCTGGCACAAGGGGTACGTTGCGGGCTCCCGCCCGGACCTCCGCGTGCCGGTTCGCCAGGTGCACCTCACCAACGGCAAGGACGTGACGCTCTACGACACGTCCGGCCCGTACACCGACCCGCAGATCGAGACCGACGTCCGCCGGGGCCTCGCGCCGCTGCGCGAGAACTGGATCATCAGCCGCGGTGACACCGAGGAGTACGCGGGTCGCCCCGCGCGCCCCGAGGACGACGGCATCAAGCACACCTCGCCCCGCGGCGGACTCAAGAACCTCGACGCGGTCTTCCCGGGTCGCCCGCGGCTGCCCCGCCGGGGCCGCGACGGCCAGGCCGTGACCCAGCTCGCGTATGCCCGCCGCGGTGAGATCACCCCGGAGATGGAGTACGTCGCGATCCGGGAGAACGTCTCCCCCGAGGTCGTCCGTGAAGAGATCGCGGCGGGTCGTGCCGTCCTCCCCGCGAACGTGAACCACCCCGAGATCGAGCCGATGATCATCGGCAAGCGCTTCCTGGTGAAGGTCAACGCCAACATCGGGAACTCGGCCGTCACCTCCTCCATCGAGGAGGAGGTGGACAAGATGACCTGGGCCACCAAGTGGGGCGCCGACACGGTCATGGACCTCTCCACCGGCCGCAACATCCACACCACCCGCGAGTGGGTGCTGCGCAACTCCCCCGTCCCGATCGGCACCGTCCCGCTCTACCAGGCGCTGGAGAAGGTCGACGGCCGGGCCGAGGACCTGACCTGGGAGATCTACAAGGACACGGTCATCGAGCAGGCCGAGCAGGGCGTCGACTACATGACCGTCCACGCGGGCGTGCTGCTGCCGTACGTGCCGCTGACCGCGCGCCGCAAGACGGGCATCGTGTCCCGCGGCGGCTCGATCATGGCCGCCTGGTGCCTCGCGCACCACAAGGAGAACTTCCTCTACACGAACTTCGAGGAACTCTGCGACATCCTGGCCGCCTACGACGTCACGTACTCGCTGGGTGACGGCCTGCGCCCCGGGTCCATCGCGGACGCCAACGACGCGGCGCAGTTCGCGGAGCTGAAGACGCTGGGCGAGCTGAACACGATCGCCAAGCGCCACAACGTCCAGACCATGATCGAGGGCCCGGGCCACGTCCCGATGCACAAGATCAAGGAGAACATCGACCTTCAGCAGGAGATCTGCGAGGAGGCCCCGTTCTACACCCTGGGTCCGCTGACCACGGACGTCGCACCCGCCTACGACCACATCACCTCGGGCATCGGCGCCGCGATGATCGCCTGGTGGGGCACCGCGATGCTCTGCTACGTGACGCCCAAGGAGCACCTGGGCCTGCCCAACCGTGATGACGTCAAGACCGGAGTCATCACCTACAAGATCGCCGCGCACGCGGCCGACCTGGCCAAGGGGCACCCTGGCGCACAGGAGTGGGACGACGCGCTGTCCGACGCGCGTTTCGAGTTCCGCTGGGAGGACCAGTTCAACCTGGCGCTCGACCCCGTCACGGCACGGTCGTTCCACGACGAGACCCTGCCGGCCGAGCCGGCGAAGACCGCGCACTTCTGCTCCATGTGCGGTCCGAAGTTCTGCTCGATGAAGATCTCCCAGGACATCCGCCGCGAACACGGCGGTGACCTGAAGGCCGACGAGATCCAGGCGGGCATGGCGGAGAAGTCCGCCGAGTTCGCTGCCGCGGGCAACCGCGTCTACCTGCCGCTGGCCGACTGACACCGGCGCCGTCGCGTCGCTTCCGGGGGCCGTCCCCCTCGGGAGCGGCACCGGGCGGGGCGGGGCGTAACGGTGAGCGCTGTTTCACGTGAAACAGCGCTCCGTCGACCCTGCCGGCCTCACTCCGGTTCGTGCTCCGGGCCGCCGAAGTCGGGGCTGGTGAAGTCCGGCGGCGTATAGCCGGGGCGGGGGCTCTGCCCACCCGTACCCCCGGGGCTGGTGAAATCGGGCGGGGTGTAGCCGAGCTGGGGGATGCGTCGTGGCTGACGGCGCGGTGCCGGGAAACCGCCACCGGCGCTGGGATCTGCCAGTGCGTCCCGCAGGAACGGCATGATGCCCCGCTCCAGCAGCGCGTGCCGCCAGGCCTCCCGGGCGCGCGAGACCTCGTCCGGGACGGCCTCGGCCACATTCACCGTCACTTCGGTGGAACTGTTGCGGATGGCGGTGACCAGCAGGCCTATCGCCGCGAAGAGGATGGCCGCCGCGGTGAGGGCGCCGAAGAGCCAGCCCGCCGTCAGCATGGTCTCGGCGAAGGCGGGCTCCGGTTCGATCATCTTCAGGATGTAGCCCACCAGCAGGAAGATGAGCATGGCCGTGCCGGCCAGGACCGGCGCGAGGACGGCGACCACGGCGCTCACTCCGGCGCCGCCGCCCTGATCGTCGTCCGACGCGGTCGCGGGGGTGGTCGCCGTCTCCTCCCGCAGATCACCGCGGATCTTCACGTAGTGGTCGTACTCGGCCGCGGCCGCGGCCGTCAGCAGCGCACTGGCGTCGAGAGCCATGGTGCGCAACTGTTCGGCGTTCAGCCGTTCGCCCAGACTCGCGAGTTCGGGCCGTTCGTGTGCGGTGCGCAACGCCTCGTCGAGGAGCCGATCGAACTCCGGTCGGTCTTCGGTCAGCAGGTGCGGAGCGCTGGTCATGTGCATCCCCCGATGCTCCGTGGAGGCCGGTTGGCCCGCGTGGACCGGGCGCCGGCACAAACGGAGGAGAGCCTGCTACGGACAGTGCGATGGTAGAGCGCCCACGCCACGCGGTGACAGGGGCTTTCCGGAAATACCCCGCTCCAAGAACACTCAGTCGTTCAACGGGAGTTGTACGACCAGCAGTTTTCCGGCCATAGTGACCCCGCCGTCCATGGCGATGGCGAGGCCGTCCGCGTAGACGTGGGGGCCGTCGATGGACTCGGGCCCGTGGGTGTGCTCGCCGTCCTCGGCGCCCACTTCGCCCAGCAGGTACGGGATGGGACTGTGCCCGTGCACCACGCGCCCGCCCCCGTAGGTACCGAGCAGCTCGCGCACGGCCTGCGGTCCGGTCTCCTGGTCGCGGAAGGCGAAGCGCTTGGTGAACTTGCGGAACAGGTCCCAGGTCTCGTCCGCGTCGTGCTGGTTGAGCAGCTCGTGGACCTTGTCGTTGACGTCCTCGATGGAATCGCCGTAGTCCAGGTAGGCCGTGGTGTCGGAGTGCAGCAGCAGGTGGCCGTCCTCCAGGGCGGCCGCGTCCAGCCGGGACATCCACTGCAGGTGTACGTCCTCCAGGCGCTCCATGTCGGTGCGCTGGCCGCCGTTGAGGAGCCAGGCGGCCTGGAAGGTCGCGGTGCCCGCGCCGGACATGACCGGGGTGTCGCCGAACCTCTTGGCGCCGATCAGGAGCAGCTCGTGGTTGCCCATGAGGGCCTTGCAGTAGCCGCCCGCGGCGGCGGCCTCGGCGGAGAGCCGCATGACCAGGTCGATCACGCCGATGCCGTCGGGCCCGCGGTCCGTGAAGTCGCCGAGGAACCAGAGCCTGGCGTTGCCGGCCGACCAGTGTCCGTCGGCGTCGATCAGATCCTGGGCCTGGAGCTCGGTGTACAGCTCGTCCAGGTAGCCGTGCACGTCGCCGACGACGTAGAGCGGCCCGGGCCCGTCGGCGGGCGCGTCCTGGTGGACGTACTGGACCTGGACGGTGTCGCCCGGTCCGCCGCGACTGATGACGGGGAGGTCGCGCTGGGTCGGCGTGTAGTCCTCGGAGTCCGCGCCCTGATCGGACCGGCCGTGCTGCTCGGGGTGTTCGGACACCACCGCGGCGAAGGCCACGTCGGGATCCGGAGCGGAGTGCGGGCCGGGGCCGTGCGCGGGAGCGGGGGTGGGAGCGTAGGCGGGCCGTGGCGGCGGCACGGGCGCGCCGTCGTCGTAGTACGCCGGGTACTCGCCGTAGACGGGGACCTCGCCCGGCATCGCGGCCGCGGCTGTGTCCGTGCCGTACGCGACGGGTGGGGCGGTCGGCACTCGGAAGTCCCGCAGCGTCGCCGTCCGCATCGCGGGTCCCTGACCGGCCCCCTGAGTCATCGACCCCTCCACCACCGTCGCGCTGCCGTACATCTGCGGACCCTCCTGACCTCCAGGGTCGGAGGGTCCGTGATGTCGTGCGCCCATCATAGGAATGTGGCTCGCGCTCTGTGACGCACCAGGGGTGGTGAATCCTGGCCGGAGCGATCCGTTCCTACCGTTTTCTTCCGATATGTGTGTTGCGGGATGGTGCGGGAATCCTCGAAGGTCAGTCTCCGGCCGGGGATCGGGGCGGACTGACGGTGGTGCGCGGCTGCCTGCGCTGTGAGGAAGTTCTGACGATCAGTTCGGTCGGAACCACCTGTTCGACGGGTCGTCCGGTGTCCACTCCCTCGATCGCGTCGATGAGCAACTGCACGACGGCCGTGCCGATGCGACGCGGTTTGAGGGAGAGGGTGGTGATGGGCGGTTCGGTGGTGGCGTACACGGTGGACTCGCTGCAGCAGACCAGGAGGAGGTCCTCGGGGACCCTCAGGCCGTACCGCCGGGCGGCGGCCAGCAGGTCGGTGCCGTTGGGGTCGAACAGCCCGTAGACGGCATCGGGGCGGTCGGGGCGCGCGAGCAGCCGGTCGGCGGCCACGGCTCCGGCGCACGGGTCGTGGGCGGGGTAGGACTCGTAGACGGGATCCTGTCCGACCCGCTCGCACCAGCTGAGGTAGGCGGTGGTCGAGAGCCGGGTGTAGGTGTCGGTGGTGGTGCCGGTGAGGAGTCCGATGCGACGGGCTCCCGCGGCGGCGAGGTGGTCGAGCAGGTTGAGGACGGCGGCCTCGTGGTCGTTGTCGACCCAGGCCGTGACGGGGAGCGATCCCGCGGGGCGGCCGTCCGACACCACCGGCAGGCCCTGGCGGACCAGCTCGGTGACGACGGGATCGTGGTCGGAGGGGTCGATGACGACGGTGCCGTCGAGGGCGACGTTCGACCAGACGTCGTGTCGGGAGGTGGCGGGGAGGATGACCAGGGCGTAGCCGCGCGCGAGCGCGGCGGAGGTGGCCGCCCTGGCCATCTCGGCGAAGTACGCGAACTCGGTGAAGGTGAAAGGTTCATCCCCGTACGTGGTCACGGTCAGGCCGATGAGGCCCGATTTGCCGGTACGGAGGGTGCGGGCGGCGGCGGAAGGGCGGTAGCCCAGCCGGTCGGCCACCTCGCGGACGTGGCGGCGGGTGGCGTCCGGGAGCCGCCCTTTGCCATTGAGCGCGTCGGAGACGGTCGTGATCGAGACGCCGGCCGCGGCGGCCACGTCCCTGATTCCCGCGCGGCCCGGACGGCCTGCGGTCCGCCGGGGGGTGTCGGTCCGGCTCACCTGATGCTTCCCTGCTGCTGTCATGGCGAGCCGATAGTAGGGCTCGGTGGGGTGGCTGGTCCGTATGCATATGCAGGCGTTGACAGGAACGGTTCTGCATGGTTCGCCACCCCCAATGACCTTGGAAATAAAGGCATTTAGTAGCAATGAGTGACCATGGCGCTTGTCGTCGGGTACGAGCATGCCAAAGTGAGGAGGTCTCGGACCGGTCTCAACTCACCTGCACGAGGGACGCGCGCCACGGCGCAGGCCACCGGCGCACGCATATATGCATGCGCTCCCCCTCATTCCTGGCACCGGCCATTCTCGGGAGCGCGGAATCCTCATAAGGTGAGCAGTATTGAGTTGCACGGGATGGTCGAGGAGGACCTGCGGTGAGCGAGAAGAGCCCGAGGCTGCGCGCCGAGCTGGATGGCATTCCCACCTACAAGCCGGGGAAGCCCGCCGCCGCCGGAGGCCCGGTGGCGTACAAGCTGTCCTCCAACGAGAACCCCTACCCGCCGTTGCCGGGCGTGCTGGAGAGCGTCGTGGCGGCGGCCGGGGACTTCAACCGCTACCCCGACATGGCCTGCACGGGGCTCGTCAACGAGATCGCCGAGCGCTTCGGCGTGCCGGTCGAGCACGTAGCGACCGGCACCGGGTCGGTCGGCGTCGCGCAGTCGCTGATCCAGGCGACGGCCGGTCCGGGCGACGAGGTCATGTACGCCTGGCGGTCCTTCGAGGCGTACCCGATCATCGTCCAGATCTCCGGGGCGACCTCGGTGAAGGTGCCGTTGACCGCGGGTGACCTGCACGACCTGGACGCGATGGCCGACGCGATCACCGAGCGCACCCGGCTGATCTTCATCTGCAACCCCAACAACCCGACCGGCACCGCCGTGCGCCGGGCGGAGCTGGAGCGGTTCCTGGACCGGGTGCCCTCGGACGTCCTGGTGGTGCTGGACGAGGCCTACCGCGAGTTCGTGCGCGACGCCGAGGTGCCGGACGGGATCGAGATCTACCGGAACCGGCCGAACGTGGCGGTCCTGCGCACCTTCTCCAAGGCGTACGGGCTGGCCGGCCTGCGGGTCGGCTTCGCGGTGGCGCACGAGCCCGTGGCGGCGGCGCTGCGCAAGACGGCGGTTCCCTTCGGCGTCAGCCAGCTCGCCCAGGACGCGGCGGTCGCGTCGCTGCGGGCCGAGGACGAGCTGATGGGCCGGGTCGGCTCGCTGCTCGGTGAGCGTGCGCGGGTGTACGAGACGCTGATCGCGCAGGGCTGGTCCGTGGTTCCCGAGACCCAGGCGAACTTCGTGTGGATGCGGCTGGGGGAGCGCACCGCCGACTTCGCGGCGGCCTGCGAGAAGGCCGGCGTGGTGGTCCGACCCTTCGCGGGTGAGGGCCTGCGGGTCACGATCGGTGAGACCGAGGCGAACGACCTGTTCCTGCACACGGCAGAGGCCTTCTTCAAGGAGCTGTGAGGGGCCGCGGCCGCAGGCCGCGCCCCGCGGAACCGTTACGCCAGTTCCACCCGGATGGGGTCGCCGTCATGGACGGTGGCCAGCAGGCGGGGGTCGCCGTCGAACGAGCCCAGGACGTTGCAGGGGCTCGCCAGGCGACTCTCGCCTCCCCGTGAGATGGGGGTCGGGCCGTAGGGCAGCGCGAGCGCGTCGCCCTCGGTCCAGAAGGCGACCGTGCCCGGGTCGACGACCTGCCGGGCGTCGTCCTCCAGCGCCACGGAGACCCCGGTGTCGAAGTAGACCTCCTCGCCCCAGGTGTTGGCGGAGGCGGAGATCGGGAGTGCCTCCAGCAGGGCCTTGGCCGTGGGGGTGTCGTCGAGGGTCGCGGTGAGCTGGCCGGAGGGCCAGGAGATTCGTATCTGCATGGGCCGCATTCAACAATCTGTTGAATCAGTTGGCTAGGGGTACCCCGCCTGAAAGATGCCGACAGGTGTGCGACATAATGCTTGTGAATGTGAACGCTTTCACAAGCGTGTCTTGTTCCTCCCGTATTGGGTGGGATGTAAGGGGCACACTGCGGCTGTGACCACGGCGACGCGAAGGAGAAGACGACGTGGACCTAGCTTTGGCGCCGGAGACCCTGGCGCGATGGCAATTCGGCATTACCACCGTCTACCACTTCCTCTTCGTCCCCCTGACGATCTCGCTCGCCGCCCTCGTCGCGGTGTTGCAGACGGCATGGGTGCGGACGGAGAAGGAGAAGTACCTCAAGGCCACCAAGTTCTGGGGCAAGCTCTTCCTGATCAACATCGCGATGGGCGTCGTCACCGGCATCGTCCAGGAGTTCCAGTTCGGCATGAACTGGTCCGACTACTCGCGGTTCGTCGGTGACGTCTTCGGTGCCCCGCTGGCCTTCGAGGCGCTCATCGCCTTCTTCTTCGAGTCGACCTTCATCGGCCTGTGGATCTTCGGCTGGGACAAGTTGCCGAAGAAGATCCACCTCGCCTGCATCTGGATGGTGTCGATCGGCACCATCCTGTCCGCCTACTTCATCCTCGCGGCCAATTCCTGGATGCAGCACCCCGTCGGGTACCGCTTCAACAAGGAGACCGGCCGCGCGGAGCTGACCGACTTCTGGCTCGTGCTGACCCAGAACACCGCGCTCAGCCAGGTCTTCCACACCCTGACGGCGGCCCTGCTGACCGGCGGCGCCTTCATGGTCGGCATCGCCGCCTTCCACCTGCTGCGCAAGAACCACATCGCGGTGATGCGCACCTCGCTGCGCCTCGGCCTGGTCGCCGTGGTGATCGGCGGCCTGCTGACCGCGATCAGCGGCGACACCCTCGCCAAGGTCATGTTCAAGCAGCAGCCGATGAAGATGGCCGCCGCCGAGGCGCTGTGGGACGGGGAGAAGGGCGCGCCCTTCTCGGTCTTCGCCGTCGGGGACGTGGACAAGGGCCACAACAAGGTGGCCATAGAGCTGCCCGGCCTGCTGTCCTTCCTCGCCGACAGCGACTTCGACTCCTTCGTGCCCGGCATCAACGACGTCAACAAGTCGGAGCAGCAGAAGTACGGGCCCGGCGACTACCGCCCGAACATCCCGGTCGCCTACTGGGGCTTCCGCTGGATGATCGGCTTCGGCATGACCTCCTTCGCCATCGGCGCGCTGGGGCTCTGGCTGACCCGACGCAAGTTCCTGCTCCCACCGGCCCTGCGGACCGGCGAGGACGAGCGGCCCCACCTGGTCCTCTTCAAGAGCGCCCTGAGCCCGCGGCTCACCCGCCTCTACTGGCTCGGCGCGATCTGGACGCTCGGCTTCCCGCTGATCGCCAACTCCTGGGGCTGGATCTTCACCGAGATGGGCCGTCAGCCCTGGGCCGTCTACGGGGTCCTGCGCACCGCCGACGCGGTCTCGCCGTCGGTCTCCCAGGGTGAGGTGATCACCTCGATGGTCGTCTTCACCGCGCTCTACGCCGTCCTCGCTGTGATCGAGGTGAAGCTCCTCGTGAAGTACGTCAAGGCCGGCCCGCCGGAGTTGACCGAGGCCGACCTCAACCCGCCCACCAAGATCGGTGGCGACGACGCCGACGCCGACCGGCCGATGGCCTTCTCGTACTGAGGCTGGGGAGACCACACCATGCAACTCCACGACGTCTGGTTCGTACTCATCGCCGTCCTCTGGATCGGCTACTTCTTCCTGGAGGGATTCGACTTCGGGATCGGCGTACTGACCAAGCTGCTGGCCCAGGACCGCAAGGAGAAGCGGGTCCTGATCAACACGATCGGGCCCGTCTGGGACGGCAACGAGGTCTGGCTGCTCACCGCGGGAGGCGCGACCTTCGCCGCCTTCCCCGACTGGTACGCCACCCTCTTCTCGGGCTTCTACCTGCCGCTGCTGATCATCCTGGTGTGCCTCATCATCCGGGGCGTGGCCTTCGAGTACCGGCACAAGAGGCCCGAGGACAAGTGGCAGTCCAACTGGGAACACGCCATCTTCTGGACCTCGCTGATCCCCGCCTTCCTGTGGGGCGTCGCCTTCGCCAACATCGTGCGCGGCGTGAAGATCGACGAGCACAAGGAGTACGTCGGCACCTTCTTCGACCTGCTCAACGTCTATTCGATCCTCGGCGGTCTGGTCACCCTCACCCTGTTCACCTTCCACGGCGCGGTCTTCGCCTCGCTCAAGACGGTCGGTGACATCCGGGGCCGCGCGCGGGCGCTGGCGACCCGGCTGGGTGTGGTGACCGCCGTGCTGGCGCTGGTCTTCCTGATCTGGACCCAGGTCACCAAGGGCGACGGCGCGAGCCTGGTCGCGATGGCCATCGCGGTGCTCGCCCTGCTCGGCGCGCTCGGCTGCAACCTGGCGGGCCGCGAAGGCTGGTCGTTCGCCCTGTCCGGGATCACCATCGCGGCCGCGGTCGCGATGCTGTTCCTGACGCTCTTCCCGAACGTCATGCCCTCGTCGCTGAACGACGCCTGGAGCCTCACGGTCACCAACGCCTCGTCCACGCCCTACACCCTCAAGATCATGACCTGGTGCGCGGGAGTGGCCACGCCGCTCGTCCTGCTCTACCAGAGCTGGACCTACTGGGTGTTCCGCAAGCGGATCGGCACGCAGCACATCGCCGACGCGCACTGATCCCACTCTCCTGCCCGACCCTCCTTGGGGGATGTTTCACGTGAAACCGATCGACCCGCGCCTGCTCCGGTACGCCCGCTCCACCCGTCTCTTCCTGGGGGCCGTGGTGGCTCTGGGACTCGCCGGAGCGGGGCTGGTCGTCGGTCAGGCGATGCTGATCGCCGAGATCGTGGTCGGCGCCTTCGAGGACGGGCTCGACGGGGAGGCCCTCCGGACGCCCCTGTTGCTGCTCGCGGCGGTGGCCCTGGGCCGGGGCCTGGTGGCCTGGCTCACCGAGCTGGCCGCCCACCGGGCCAGCGCCGCGGTCAAGTCGGAACTGCGCGGCCGACTGCTGGAGCGCGCCGCTGACCTGGGCCCGTCCTGGCTCAGCGGGCAGCGGACGGGCTCCTTGGTGGCACTGGCCACCCGGGGCGTGGACGCACTGGACGACTACTTCTCCCGGTACCTGCCGCAGCTCGGGCTCGCGATCGTGGTGCCGGTGGCGGTCCTCGCCCGGATCGTCACGGAGGACTGGGTCTCGGCGGCCATCATCGTGGTGACGCTGCCGCTGATCCCCGTCTTCATGATCCTCATCGGCTGGGCCACCCAGTCCCGGATGGACCGCCAGTGGAGGCTGCTGTCCCGGCTCTCGGGCCACTTCCTCGACGTGGTCGCCGGACTGCCGACGCTGAAGGTCTTCGGGCGCGCCAAGGCACAGGCCGAGTCCATCCGGACCATCACCGACGACTACCGGCGCGCCACGATGCGCACGCTGCGGATCGCCTTCCTCTCGTCCTTCGCGCTGGAACTGCTCGCCACCCTTTCGGTGGCCCTGGTCGCCGTGACCATCGGCATGCGGCTCGTGCACGGTGACCTCGATCTGTACACCGGGCTGGTCATCCTGATCCTGGCGCCCGAGGCGTACCTGCCGCTGCGCCAGGTCGGTGCGCAGTACCACGCGGCTGCCGAGGGACTGGCGGCGGCGGAGGAGATCTTCGAGGTCCTGGAGACGCCGGTGACCGGCGCGGGCGGGACGGCCGCCCCGGCGCCCGTCGCCAGCGCCGCGCTGAGCTTCGAGGGCGTCGCCGTGCGCTACGAGGGCCGGGCCGAGCCCTCGCCCGGGCCGCTCTCGCTGACGGTCGCGCCGGGGGAGTGCGTCGCGCTCACCGGTCCCAGCGGGGTGGGCAAGTCCACCCTGCTCCAGGTGCTGCTCGGATTCGTGACGCCGACCGAGGGGCGGGTGCGGATCGGGGGCGTGGACCTGTCCGAGCTCTCCCTGGAGCAGTGGCGCGAGCGGATCGCCTGGGTGCCGCAGCGCCCCCACCTGTTCGCGGGGACCATCGCGGAGAACGTACGGCTGGCGCGCCCGGGGGCCTCGGACGAAGAGGTCGCACGGGCGCTGCGGGACGCGGGGGCCGAGGAGTTCGTGGCCGCGCTGCCGGCCGGAGCGGAGACCCTGCTGGGCGAGGGCGGGGTCGGCCTCTCCGCCGGCCAGCGGCAGCGGCTCGCGCTCGCCCGGGCGTTCCTGGCGGACCGGCCGGTGCTGCTGCTGGACGAGCCCACGGCCGCCCTCGACGGGCAGACCGAGGCCGCGGTGGTGGACGCCGTGCGCCGACTGGCCGCCGGTCGCACGGTGCTGCTCGTGGTGCACCGGCCGGCGCTGCTGGCGGTGGCGGACCGGGTGGTGACGGTGGGCTCCGGAGCCGCGCCGGCGGCCCCGGTGCCCGCGCCGGCCCGGGCACCCCACGCGCCGGCGGAGCCGCACGCCGAACCCGGGGGCTGGATCCTCGGGGAGGTCGCCGAGAGGGAGGCGGCCGCCGCGACCGGTGGCGGGCGCGATGGAGGCCACCCGCTCGCCCGGGTGCGGGCGGCCGCGGCGCAGTGGCAGGGGCGGTTCCGGCTCGGCCTCTTCCTCGGCGCGCTGGCCGTCGGGTGCGGAGTCGCTCTGATGGCCGTCTCCGGCTGGCTCATCTCCCGGGCCTCCGAGCACCCTCCCGTGCTCTACCTGATGGTCGCGGTCACCGCGACCAGGGCCTTCGGCATGGGCCGGGCCGTCTTCCGCTACGCGGAGCGCCTCGTCTCCCACGACGCCGTGCTGCGGATGCTCGCGGAGCTGCGGGTCTCCGTGTACCGGCGGCTGGAGCGGATCGCGCCCGGCGGGCTGCGCGAGCGGCGCCGTGGTGACCTGCTGACCCGGCTGGTGGCCGACGCCGACGCCCTGCAGGACTACTGGCTGCGCTGGCTGCTGCCGGTCGGCACCGCCGTGCTCGTCGGGCTCGGCTCGGTCGGCTTCACGGCCTGGCTGCTGCCGGAGGCCGGAGCCGTGCTCGCCGTCGGGCTGCTGGCCGCGGGGATCGTGGTGCCCCTGGTCAGTGGTGCCTGCGCACGACGGGCTGAGCGCAGGCTCGCCCCCGCACGCGGTGAGCTGGCCACCCGGGTGGCGGATCTGCTGTCCGGCACCGCCGAGCTGACCGTCGCCGGGGCGCTGGGCGGCCGTAAGGAGCGGGCGCGCGAGAGCGACGCGGTCCTCACCCGGATCGCCGCCCGGGGCGCCGCGGCCACCGGCATCGGCAGCGGGCTGTCGGCCCTGATCTGCGGCCTGACCGTGGCGGCGGCCGCCGCGGTCGCCGCGGGCGCGGTGCACCAGGGCCGGCTCGGCGGGGTGGCCACGGCCGTGGCGGTGCTCACCCCGCTCGCCGCCTTCGAGGCGGTCAACGGGCTTCCGCTGGCCGTCCAGTACCGCCAGCGGGTGTGGCGCAGTGCGGAGCGGGTCCACGAGGTCATCGACGCCCCGGCGCCGGTCGTCGAGCCCGAGGTGCCCGGCCGGGCGCCCGCGTCCGCCTTCCCGCTGCGGCTGACCGGGCTCGCCGCCCGCCACCCCGGGCAGGAGGGCGACGCGCTGCGGGGGATCGACCTGACCCTGGAGGCGGGCCGCCGGCTCGCCGTCGTGGGACCCTCCGGCGCGGGCAAGACCACCCTGGCCCAGGTGCTCCTGCGGTTCCTGGACGTGGCCGAGGGCGCGTACACCGTCGCGGGGGTCGACGTACGGACCCTGGACGGGGACGACGTACGCCGCAGCGTCGGCCTGTGCGCGCAGGACGCGCACATCTTCGACAGCTCGGTCCGGGAGAACCTGCGCCTGGCGCGGACCGGGGCGAGCGAAGCGGAGCTGCGCGCGGCCCTCGCCGCCGCCCGGCTGCTGGAGTGGGCGGACGGGCTGCCCGAGGGGCTGGACACGCTCGTCGGCGAGCACGGCGAGAGGATCTCCGGCGGTCAGCGCCAGCGGCTCGCCCTGGCCCGGGCGCTGCTGGCCGACTTCCCCGTACTGGTCCTGGACGAGCCCGCCGAGCACCTGGACGTGGTCACCGCGGACGCGCTGACCGAGGACCTGCTGCACGCGACCGAGGGGCGGACGACGGTGCTGATCACGCACCGGCTGGCCGGCCTGGACGCGGTGGACGAGATCCTCGTGCTGGACGCTGGAAGGGTGGTGCAGCGCGGTCCGTACACCGAGCTCGTCGCCGTACCGGGCCCGCTGCGGCGGATGGTCGAGCGGGAACGGGAAGGGGACCTGGCCGGTGCCGGGCAGCTGGAATCGGCTTGATCGGGCGGTGGGAAGGCCGGTGCCGACTTTCCCCAGCAAAAGGGACTAACTAGTCTCAAGGACATGTCAGTGCAGGAGTCGCAGGAATCGCCGGACCCGATGGAGGCCGCCACTCAGGCCACCCGGAGTCTGCAGGGGCTGTCCACCGAGCTCACCGCCCGTGTCCCGCAGCTGCTGGAGGCGATGCGGTCGGTCGGCACCGGCCTCGAACTGCACTCCACGCTGGACCGGATCTGCGAGACCGCCGCGGAGCTGGCCGCCGCCCGCTACGCGGCGATCGGAGTGGTGGACACCGAGGGGCGCGGCCTCTCCGACTTCGTCACCTACGGCATCGACGACGAGACGGCCCGGCTCATCGGGCACCGCCCCGACGGCAAGCGGGGCCTGCTCGGGGCGCTGATCGAGCATCCGGACGCGGTCCGCCTCGCCGATCTGTCGAGCGACCCGCGCTCGGCGGGCTTCCCGGCGGGCCACCCGCCGATGAAGACCTTCCTCGGCGTACCGATCCGCGTCCAAGGAGAGATCTTCGGCAATCTGTACCTCGCCGAGAAGCACGGCGGCGCCGAGTTCAACGACTACGACGTCCACATGGTCCGGGTGCTGGCGACCGAGGCGGGCATCGCCATCGGCAACGCCCGCCTGTACGAGGCCGCCACCCAGCGCGAGCGGTGGATCGACGGATCGGTGGCCGTCACCACCGCGCTGCTGTCGGGCGGTGACGCCGACGACGCGCTGGCCGTCGTCGCGGAACAGGCCCGTCGGCTGGCGGACTCGGCGGCCGGGATCGTCATGCTGCCCTCGGAGGAGGGCGGGATGGAGATCGTGGCGGTCTCCGCCGACCACCCGGGCAACTCGCTCGGAGTGCTGATCCCCGGCGACAGCCCCGTGGTGGACAAGCTGCTCCACGGGGAGCCGGTGTTCGTGGACGACGCGTCCGCGGATCCGCGGATGATCGGCCGCCTGACCAGTCAGTACGGACCCTGCATGATGCTCCCGCTGCACAGCGGCGGGCGGGTGCTGGGCGCGCTCGTGACGCCCCGGGCACGCGGGAAGCGGCCGTTCAGCGAGGCGGAGCGGACCCTGGCCACGCAGTTCGCCTCGCAGGCCGCCCTCGCGCTGATGATGGCCGAGGCCCAGCGCGACCGGGAGCGGCTCGCGGTGTTCGAGGACCGCGACCGGATCGCCCGTGACCTGCACGACCTGGTCATCCAGCGGCTGTTCGCCACCGGGATGATGCTGGAGGGCGCCCAACGCCGGTCCATCGTTCCCGAGGTGCGCGACGGGGTGGGCAAGGCCGTCGACGAGCTGGACGTGACGATCCAGGAGATCCGGACCGCGATCTTCGCCCTCCAGCAGGGCCCGGCGGAGGCCCCGTCGGGTCTGCGCACGCGGGTGCTGCGCGAGATCAACATGGCGGCTGTACCGCTGGGCTTCAAGCCCGCGCACCGCTTCCTGGGGCCGATCGACGCGGTGGTCGGCGAGCTGGTCGGCAAGAACCTGATCGCCGCGCTGCGCGAGGCGCTGTCCAACGCGTTCCGGCATTCGGAGGCGGGTCGGATCGAGGTGGTGCTGGACTCGACGATCACGCTCGCGGACGGGCGGCCCGGTGTCCGGCTGGAGGTCGCGGACGACGGGGTGGGCATCCCCGAGGGCGGTCGGCGCAGCGGGCTGCGGAACCTGCGGCGCCGGGCGGAGTCGCTGGGCGGGTCCAGCTCGTACGGCCCGGGCATCGGCGAGGACGGCGGCGGGACCACCCTGGTGTGGGAGGCCCCGCTCTGACGGGACGCCTGTGACCGGGCCGCCTGTGACCGGGGTGGGTCCGGCTTCCCGCGTCAGTGCGGGCGGTGGGCCAGGTCCGCCAGGATCTGCTCGATGACGAGGGCGACCCCGTCCTCGTTGTTGGCGAGGGTGCGTCCGGACGCGGCCGCGGTCACGGCGGGGTGGGCGTTGCCCATCGCGTACGAGGTGCCCGCCCAGCTCAGCATCTCCACGTCGTTGGGCATGTCCCCGAAGGCGACGACCTCGGCGCTGGAGATGCCGCGTTCGGCGCAGCAGAGTTCCAGGGTGCTGGCCTTGGACACGCCGAGGCCGCTGATCTCCAGCAGCGCGGTCGGGCTGGAGCGCGTGATCGAGCCGTACTCCCCCGCGGCGGCCCGGGCCAGGGTCAAGAACGCGTCCGGCGACAGCTCGGGGTGGTGGGCGAGCAGCTTGAGCACGGGCGCGGCCGGCGTGGCCGGGTCCGCGTACAGGAGCTTCTCGGCGGTGGCCACCGTGGCGCCCGGGTCCTGGTAGAAGGGCGGGTACGCGGGCTCGTAGTGGATGCCGGTGGTCAGCTCGACGGCGAAGGAGCTGCCGGGGGCGGCGGCGCGCAGCGCGTGCACGACGGCCAGTGCGTCGGCCCGGGGCAGCTCGCGGACCTGGACGAACTCCCGGCCGGCGTGCAGATCGACGACGGCAGCGCCGTTCGCGCAGATGGCGAGGCCGTGGCCGTGCACGTGCTCGGCGACGACGTCCATCCAGCGGGCCGGCCGGCCGGTCACGAAGAAGACCTCGATCCCGGCTTCCTCGGCCGCCGCGAGGGCGGCGACGGTGCGGTCGGACACGGACTTGTCGTCGCGCAGCAAGGTGCCGTCGAGGTCGGTGGCGATGAGGCGGGGCGTGGGTGCGGGCCCGTCCGGGCGCTGGGGAGCCGAGGTCACCGGTCCATCTTCGCCCATGGGCCCGCCCGGCCCGACCAGGGCCGCGGCGGACGGGGTGGTCGTCCGGACCGCCGTAGGCTCTGTGACATGAGTCTGCGTCTGAGCACTGTGATTCTTCCGGTACGTCGCTGGCACGAGGGCGGCCGCGACGAGTGGGTGCGAGCCGAGGAGCTCGGCTTCCACACCGCTTACACCTACGACCACCTCTCCTGGCGGACCTTCCGCGACGGCCCGTGGTTCGGCGCCGTGCCCACCCTTACCGCCGCGGCCGCCGCGACCGGGCGGATGCGCCTGGGCACCCTCGTGACCTCGCCGAACTTCCGGCACCCGGTGACCCTCGCCAAGGACCTGATGTCGCTGGACGACATCTCCGGCGGCCGGATCACCCTCGGCATCGGGGCGGGGGGCAACGGCTTCGACGCGACCGCGCTCGGGCAGGAGGCGTGGACCCCGCGCGAGCGGGCCGACCGGTTCGCGGAGTTCGTGCCGCTGCTCGACCGGCTGCTGACCGAGGAGTCGGTGACGTACGAGGGCACCTTCTACTCAGCGGACCAGGCCCGCAACATCCCCGGCTGCGTCCAGGGGCCCCGGCTGCCGTTCGCGGTGGCCGCCAACGGCCCGCGCGGGCTGAAGCTGGCCGCCCGGCACGGGCAGGCCTGGGTGACCACGGGGGACCCGAAGCTCTTCGAGGCGGGCACCGGGGAGCAGTCGGTCGAGGCGCTGCGGGGCCAGATCGAGAAGCTGGGCAAGGCCTGTGCCGAGATCGGCCGGGATCCGGAGTCGGTCGAGAAGATCCTGCTGACCGGGTTCACCCCGGAGGCGAACACGATGCTGAGCTCGCTCGACGCGTTCGTCGACTTCGTGGGACGCCACCGCGAGCTGGGCTTCAGCGAGCTGGTGATCCACGCGCCGATCCCCGACTCGGACTTCGCGGTGGACCAGGACGTGTTCGAGAAGATCGCCACCGAGGGGCTCGCCCAGCTGGCCTGACGCGTGGAGTGCCCGACGCGTGGGCTGCCGGGCGGTCCGGGGTGGTCGGTCCGGGGTGGGCGGTTCGTCAGCCGTCCCGAACCGCCCACCCCGATCGACCTCAGGGCGCCAGCTGGTCCCGTGCGGCCTCGGCCCGGGTCAGCAGCCAGTCCGGCGCCGCCCCCTGCGGCAGCGCGCGCAGGTCCTCGACGAGGGCGGTCAGCCGGGCCGTCGCCCGCTCCGTCCGGCCCAGCTCCCGGTCCGCCCGGGCGGCGCTCCGCACGCACCAGAACCGCTCCGAGACGCGCTCGGACCCGAGTCCGGCGTAGCGCGAGGCCGCCCGGTCCCAGAGGTCGACCTGCTCCTCCCGGAGCAGCCGCACCTCCGCTCCGGTCAGCGGCAGGTAGCCCTCGGCGCTCTCCTCCTCCTCCTCCTCGCCCGTGGTGCCGTCCTCGTCCTCGTCGAAGTGGCCCTCGTCCTCGGGTGTCAGCCGGCGGTCGATCAGCTGGGCGAGCTGCTGCCAGGTCTGGGCGAGTTCGAAGCGCAGTCGCGGGTCGTCGGCCGCTTCACCGGACGCCTCCCCGGCCGCCGCCTCCAGCACGGCCACCGCCGCGTCCATCAGGGCCCGGGCCCGGGCGAACCGCTCGTCGGCGCTCTCCCCCTGCTTGTCCTGTCCCTGTCCCTGCACCGTCAGCCAGGCCAGTGAGCGCAGCATCCGCACCTCGGACACCGGGTTGTCACCGATCGCCCGGCGCAGTTCCAGCGCCCGCTCGTAGGCGGCGACCGCGTCCGACCACCTGCGGGCGGTGGACAGGGCGTCGGCCGCCGACTGCGCGAGGTGGGCCTGGGGCCGGGGATCCTCCCAGCCCTTGGTGACGTCGGCGGCCAGCAGGTACTGCTCGGCCGCACCCGCCGCGTCGTGCAGCGCGCCGAGCAGGTCGCCGAGCAGCTCCCGTGCCTGTACCTCGGGGTACTCCCCCTGTCCGGCCAGGTCCGCCACCGCGGACTGGAGCACCTCCACCGCCTCGACCGTGCGCCCGGCCGCCGCGTAGGCGCGGGCGAGCAGGAGCCGGGCCCGCGCCCCGCCGGCCTCGGCGAGGCCGGCCAGATCGAACCAGTGCGCACTGTCCAGGGCGTGCCCGGCGGCCTCCGCCACGGCCTCCTCGTCCCCGCGCAGCAGGATCTCCGCGAGGGTCAGGCGTACGGAGCCGTGCGTCTCGGCGTCGGTCACCTCGGCCGAGTGCGCCACGGCGGAGCGCGCCGCTTCCTCGGCCTCCGCCGGGCGCCCGAGCGAGAGGAGCACCTGCGCCCGCAGGGCCAACGGGTCCACCGCCAGCCACGGCCGGCCCGCCCCGACACCGTGCTCGGCGGCCGAGGCGAGCAGGGCCACCGCCCGCTGCGCGTCGCCCTCCTGGAGCCGTAGGCGCGCCGACAGCTCCTCGGCGTCGGCCGCCAGGTCGGACAGGTCCGTGCCCGTGGTGGCGGCGACGAGGGCGTCGAGCCCCGCGATCAGCTCCGGGTCCACCTCGCGGTGGTCGTGGTCGTCCTGCGCCGCGCGCAGGTACGACTCCACGCGCATCCGGGTCAGCTCGGCCGACGCGATCCGGCGCGCGCGCAGCGGATCCGCCGGGTCCAGCGCCGCGGCGGCTCCGACGGCCGCCGCCAGCAGCTCGCGCAGCTCGGCCGGTTCGGCGCCCGCCTGGAAGGCCGCGCTGACCAGCCACAGCTGCGCCAGCGCCGCCCGGTCCGGCTGGCCGGCGGCCCGCTGGGCGTCGCGGGCTTCGGCGAGCAGGACCCGTACCCGCTCGGGCCCGGTGTCGCCGGCGGTCGCTCCCGTGGCCGGTTCCCGGCCCGCGGTCCGCGCGGCCGTCAGGGCCCGGTGCTCCAGCAGGTCGGCGGCCAGCGCGGCGTCCACCGGAGCGGCGGGGCCGGACGCGCTGGTCTCCTCCCGAGCAGCCCCGTCCACCGGGGCGGTCGCGGCCCGCGCCGCCACCTGGGCCCACAGCGCCGGCGCCCCCGGACGGCCCTCGGCCCGCGCCGCCCGGGCCCGGGCCACCAGCTCCGCGAAACCGATCGCGCCCGGGGCCGTCCCCGCGACGACCGCAGCCGGGCCCGCTGCCGTGTTCGGAGTCGTGTTCGGAGCCGGGGCCGCGGTCCCGTCCGGGCGGGCACCGGGCAGCGGGGCGCTGCGCACCCCGAGCGGCAGTGCCCGCGCCAGCGGTGCCTGTTCGATCCGCGCCGTGAACCGGTCGGAGGCCCGGGAGTTCCCGTTGCGCGCGTCGAAGCGCCGTACGCCTTCCCACGCGTCGGCGTGCAGCAGCGCGTACAGCTCGCGCACGCTCCGGACGGCTCCCTGGTGGGCGACGGCCGGTCCGTCGCCGAGGCCCAGCTCGGTCAGCCGGCGCAACAGGACGAGGACGCCGCCGTAGAACTCCACCAGGGCGTCGACGTCGTTCGGTCGGCCGAGGTGCGTGGCGTGCTCGGCGAGGATCTCCAGTCCGCGCGGCTCGTTGCCGGTCAGCGCGCAGAACTCGATGTGCTTGCCGATCGAGCGCAGCAGGCTGTCGTTGCCCCGGGCCATCCGGTAGCCCCGCAGGTGGTGCGAGCGGGCCTCGTCGAGCCGGCCCAGCCGCAGCAGCGGCAGCAGGGACTGGGCCAGCACCCGGTGCGGCTCCTCCGCGCAGACCTGCTCGCCCGCGAGGACCGGCCGCCAGACCTCGATGGCCTTGGCATCGTCGCCCTTGTGCACCCGGAACCAGCCCTGGACGTTGATCTCACAGGCGTGGCAGTCCGTCATGCTGTCCCGATCGGCGGCCATCCACCGGGAGACGGCCAGCTCGGCGCGCTCGTCGTCGGCGAGGGCGTCCGCGAGGAACAGCTCGGCCTCGCGCACCGGACGTTCCCCGTAGCCCGCGAGCCGGTAGCGGCGTTCCATCTCGGTGAGCCAGCCGCTGGCCTGGTCGAGCGATATCTCGGGGGAGTTGGCAATCGCCGAGGCGACCCACTTGAACTGCCAGAAGAGGGATCTGACCTCGCGCTGCGCGAACGCACCGGGATCGCGGTCGTACTCCTGGAGCAGCCGGGCGAAGGGCACGAGCATCCGCGGCCGCTCGGAGGAGTACTCGTAGGCGTTGATCTGGTGGTCCAGGGCCGTGCGGAAGAGCGCCCGGTCGCCGCAGGCTTCGGCGGCGGCGCTCAGCTCCTCCGCGCGCGCGTTGCGCGCGGCGCCGTTGGGCGTGCTCGCATTGGCCTGGAGGGCCTGGCGGATCTCGTCCGGGGTCATCGCGCTCACTTCTGCGTCCCTTCGGTTCCGGTGGAGTGGGTCGCCCATTCCAGGAGTCCGAGGAAGGCCCGGTTGAGCAGGCTGGAGTCCGCCGGGCGCAGCGGGCGCTGCGCCATCAGCAGGGCCTGTCCGTACAGCGATTCGACCGCCGTACCGGCCAGTGCCGGGTCCGGGATCGAGGCGATCCGGCGGACCAGCGGGTTGTTGTGGTTGAGCACGAGCCGGGCGCGCGGGGCGGCGCCGCGCAGCGAGCCGAGGATGCCGCTCCACAGCGAATCGGCGCTCTCCTGCGCGCTCGCCCGGTCCTTCTCCTGCCGGGTCCGGCGGTCGTCGAGGAAGAGCGCGGGCACGGAGACGGGTTGGAAGGCGCGCAGCACGACGTCGCAGCTCTGCGCCTCCAGCCGGATCCGCGCGGTGGAGAGGAAGGAGGCGAGGGCCAGTTCGGCGTCGGCCGGAACGGGGTCGAGCCGGTCCGTGACGGCGCCGGCGTCGAGCTCGGTGACCTTGATGCCGGGGCGGACGGTCGGCAGCAGGGCCAACAGATCGGCGTCGTAGGTGTATCCGGCGTTGATGACGCCCAGGCCGTGGGCCGCCGCGATCGGGGCGATCTGGCGGAACTCCTCGACCGTGCGCGTGAAGTGGATCTCGCGGTGCGCCGCGGCGAACTCCTCCAGGCTCATGGAGCCGTCGCTCGTCTCGAACGGCAGCCAGGGCAGCATCAGCCCGAGCAGCTCGGCGTCGTGGCGGGCGAGGGACTTCACGCCGAGGTGGTGGACGCGCAGGAAGGCGGCCAGCCGGTCCGGCTCGCTGGCGGCGAGCTCGGCCAGCCAGGTGCGGATGCGGGCGCCGAGGGCTTCGCGCACGGCGGCGAGGGTCTCGTCGTCGTAGAGGTTCTCGCGGGAGGCGGTGGGCCGCAGGGTGTCCGTGTCCAGGACGGCGCGGACGAAGAAGGCCCAGTCCGGCAGCAGGTTGTCGGCCCGGTCGGTGAGCAGCATGCCCTTGAGGTGGACGCGGTGACCGGCGCGGTGGGCGGGGCTGGTCGGCTCGGGGAGCACGTACGCGACGCCGCGCACGCCCGCGACGGGCAGGTCGAGGTCGATGCTGTCGAGGGGGCTGAAGCCGAAGAGGGCCGTGCAGTGTCCGGCGAGGGCGACCCGGCGGGCGTCGGGGGTGGCGTACGGGCGGTCCCAGACGGCGGGTCGGTCGGTGATCGGGCGGGCGGCGCCGCCGGAGCCCGGGTCGGTGGCCCGCGCCGCTTCCTCGAAGGTGATGTCGTAGGGCAGCAGGGAGCCGTAGTCGCGGGCGAGCTGCTCGACCTTGGCGGGCACGGTCCATTCCTCGGCGCCCGGACGCGCTTCCAGGTGGACGGTGGTGCCGGGCTCGGGGCGGGCCTCGTGGGGGAGTTCGCGCACGGTGTAGGAGCCGTCGTCGGTGGCGAGCCACTCGACGGGCGCGGCCCGCGGGTCGCGGGCGGAGCGGGTGACGACGCGGATCTGCCGGGCGACGACGAAGCAGGCCAGCAGGCCGATGCCGAACTGGCCCAGGAACTCCTGCCGGGTGGTCTCCAGGCCGTGCTCGCCGCCGCGCTTGGAGCTGCGGCCGATGGTGGCGAGCAGCGAATGCGCCTCGGCGGCCGTCAGGCCGATGCCGCTGTCCTCGATGGTGACGCGCCCGGCCCCGGCGGACAGCCGGATGCGGACGACCGCGTCCGGATCGTGCGCCCGGCGGGCGGTGACGGCGTCCACCGCGTTCTGGAGCAGCTCGCGGACGTAGACGCGCGGGCTGGAGTAGAGGTGGTGGGAGAGCAGGTCGACGAGTCCGCGCAGGTCGACCTGGAAGGAGTTGGCAGCCGCTTCGGACGGCGTGTCCGCAGCTCCGGTGGGCGGGACGGTGGACGTCATGGAAAGTCACCTCGCGTGTGCTGGGGTTGTCCGGTGATCGCGAGGTACCCCCCTCTCAACCGACCGTGCGCACCAGGGTAGGGGGCGGCCCTGACAGGGCGCCCCGGCAATTTCTCGGGGGATGCGGAGCGGGGGCGTGGGGGTGTGGCGTGGGGTTGTGGGGCGCGGGGTCCGGGGGCGTGAGGTCCGGGGTCCGGGCCGTGTCCGCCCGGCTACGGAAGGCGCAGGAATTCCGGAGGGACGGCGTCCACGAGCCACACCCCGTTGGCGCTCACCCGGAACACGTGCCCGGCCGCCCGCATCGCGCCCGCGTCCACGCTGAGCACCACCGGCCGGCCGCGCCGCGCGCCCACCCGGGTGGCGGTCTCCCGGTCGGGGGACAGGTGCACGTGGTGGCGCCGCATGGGCCGCAGGCCCTCGGCGCGGATCGGGTCCAGGGCGGCGGCGACGGTGCCGTGGTAGAGGTAGGCGGGCGGTTCGGCCTCGGGGAGGTCCAGGTCGACCTCGACGGTGTGGCCCTGGTTGGCCCGGATGCGGGTGCCCACCACGGCGAAGCGCTGCTTGTCGTTGGCGGCGACGACGTGGTCGAGTTCGGCGCGGGTGATGGGGAAGCGGTGGTCCGCGGCCGCGCGCAGGAGGTCGTCGATCTCGACCCAGCCCTGGGCATCGAGCACCAGTCCGATCCGTTCCGGCTGATGTCGCAGGTGTTTCGAGACGTATTTGGACACCTTCACGGTGCGTTTCTCGTCCATGGACGCCAGGTTGCCCGGTGGAGCGCGGCCTGCCAACGGCTTTACGTTCCCTCGGGCCCTCCGGCTCCCGGTGAGACCCCTCTATCGCACTTTCGGTATACGGAATACTTTTTCCGTTGGACTTGAATCCTGGGGGAGACACCATGACCGCACCCGCCGTGACCGCAGCCGCGGTGACCGCATCGGCCGCGCCCGCCGCGCCCGTCGTACCGGCTGTGACCGCACCCGCCGTGCCCGCCGCGGCCTCGCTGCCGCGCCGCGCGGCTGCCGAGCTCATCGGCACCTGCGGGCTCCTCGTCGTCGTCATCGGTTCCGGAATACAGGCCGCCGCCCTGAGCCGGGACGTGGGCGTGGCCCTCGTGGCCAACTCCCTGGCCTCGGCGATCGGCCTCGGCCTGATCATCACGCTGCTCGGGCCGTTGTCCGGGGCGCACCTCAATCCCGTCGTCAGCCTCACCTCCTGGTGGGCGCGCCGGGGCGGGGGCGAGGGCCTGGACGGTCGCGAGGCCCTCGTCTACACCGTGGCCCAGACGCTGGGGGCGATCGGCGGCGCGGTGCTCGCCGAGGCCATGTTCGGGCGGGTGCCGGGGAACTTCGCCACCCAGGTGCGGGGCGGTGGGCACCTTCTGGTCGGCGAGGTCGTGGCCACGGCCGGGCTGGTCCTGGTCATCCAGGGACTGGGGCGGATCGGGCGGTCGCGGCTGATACCGGTGGCGGTGGCCGCGTACATCGCCGCCGCGATCTGGTTCACCTCCTCGGGCTCCTTCGCCAACCCCGCCGGGACCGTCGGGCGCGCCTTCAGCGACTCCTTCACCGGGATCGCGCCGCGCTCGCTGCCCGGGTTCGTCCTGGCGCAGCTGGTGGGCGGGGTGTTGGGCCTGCTGCTCGCGGCCTTCTTGTACGGGCGGGGTGCGGGTGCGAGTGCGAGTGCGGGCGCGGTCGCGGTTGCGGAGTCGGGTTCAGGGTCGGGTTCACGGTCCGGTTCAGGGTCCGGCGAGGGCGAGGCGGCGGCGGCTGCCGGGGCCGGCGAGGTGGTCGTCGTGGCGGCCAAGGGCGTGGCGGCCGGGCCCGATGCCGACTACGCGCGCGCGGGCTGAGCCGACGCCGGTCGAGCCGGTTCGGGCCGGCGCGCCCGAGGTCGGCGTCAGAGGGCCCGACGTCGGCGTCAGAGGGCCCGACGTCGGCGTCGGAAGGTCCGTCCACAGGAAATCCCCACTTGTCCACAGCTGATTCGGTGGGGTTTGTCGGCAAACGGGTGACCACCCTGTGGAAACTAACCGCCGCGCCGCGCCAGCTCGTTCATCGTCCTCGCCTGCAACTCCCGCTCCGTCGCGGCCCGGACGAAGGCCGCCACGTGATCGGCCCCGACCAGCTCCTGCACCGCCCGTACGGTCTCGGCCGGCAGCACCACCGGAGTGGGCCCGGGCGGCTGCGGCGGACCGACCGTACCCAGGTGCCGCTGGAGGTGCCGGGTCGCGAACAGGCGCATGGCCCGGGCCAGCTCGGCGTCCACCGTCTGCTGGGCCAGCGGCCGCAGCCTGCGCACCATGGCGGCCGCGGCGGTCGCCGCGGCGTCCGTCAGGGTCAGCTCCACGGCGCAGGCGGGGTCGATCGCGGCCGTCGCGTCGGTGTGGTGACCGAGGTAGCGGGCGAAGACGTGCTCGGTGGTGAACTCCAGGAAGCGCGAGGCGATGTGCTCGACCTGGCCGCGCAGCTCCCGCAGGTGCCCGGTGATCGCCGCCAGCGGCACCCCGGCCGCATACAGCTCGGCGGCCACGGCCAGCTCCTGGGGCGAGGGGACCAGGAACTCGTCCTCCCGCCCCGGGATCCGCTCCAGGACACCCAGCTCGCAGGCCTCGTCCACCGCGGTGTCGTCGGGCTTGCCGCCGAACCGCTCGTTCAGCTCGGCCCGGCTGATCCGGGCCGCCTCCTCGTCCGTCCACGGCCCGTGCACCTCGGCGACCAGACCGAGTACGCCGCCCAGCCCGCGCCCCGCGTCCCAGGCCTCCAGCAGCTCCTTGATGGAGGCCAGGGTGTAACCGCGGTCCAGCAGGTCGGCGATCTGGCGCAGCCGGGCCAGATGCGTGTCCCGGTACACGTTGGACCGGCCCCGCCGCTCCGGCTTCGGCAGCAGGCCTCGGTCCTGGTACGCCCGGATCGTGCGCACCGTCGCCCCGCTGTGGTGCGCCAGGTCCTCGATCCGGTACTCGGCTACCGCCTGATCGGACAATCCCACTCCCTACGACAGGCCCACGACAGGCCCACCAGGGGCCCACGACGGGCCCTACGACACGGCGGCTCGGCCGACCGCGCCCGCCGCGACGCGGGCGGCGGGCGAAGTCGCCAGGTACTCGACTGCCCTGCGCAGCGAGCCCTCCTGCGAGGGATGGTACGACCGCCGGAAGTAGCGGGGTATGGCCGCGCCCAGCTCTCTCCAGGTCGGTAGCAGGCCCTTGGCCACGGCCTGGTTGTGGGCGCGCAGCGAATACCGCAGCCGGCCGGCGAGTTCCGGGTCGTTGCGTATCAGGTACGCCGTCCCCCACACCCACAGCCAGGCCAGTACCGGGGCGACCACGGCCATGCCCTCGATCCGGCGCGCGTACCGGGCCGCGCCGGTGCCGGCGCAGTGCTGGTACATGTCGAAGGCGACGGAGCGGTGCTCCACCTCCTCCGCGCCGTGCCAGCGCAGCAGGTCCAGCATGATCTCGTCCGAGCCCGCCCGGTCGAGCCCCTCGGCGCGCAGCACCCAGTCTCCGAGCACGGCCGTGAACTGCTCGATCGCGGCGACCAGCGAGAGCCGGAAGCGCAGCCATTCCTGTGCGGGCAGCGGCGCGCCGAACGGCGGGGTCTCGCCGAGCAGCTTCTCGAAGAGGAAATCGACGTACCGGGTGAATTCCGCGGTCGGGAGACGCTGTTCGGCGAGGTGGTCCAGGACGTAGGAGTGCTGCACGCTGTGCGTGGCCTCCTGCCCCATGAACCCCTTGACCTCCTGTCGCAGCCCGGGGTCGGTGACCAGGGGTAGGGCTTCCTTGAAGACCTTGACGAACCACCGCTCCCCGGCGGGCAGCAGCAGGTGCAGCACATTGATCACGTGGGTGGCGGTGGGCTCGTCCGGTATCCAGTGCAGCGGGGTGGTCCGCCAGTCGAAGGCCACCCGGCGCGGAGCGATCCGGTACGCCCCGCTCACAGCCGGGGCTCCAGCTTCGCGAAGGCCCGCAGCGCACCGGGGGCGAAGCGGGACATCCACCGGGCGCCCTTGGACTCGGGGGTCACCGGAACCACCGCCTGGTTCTTCACCACGGCGAGCAGGATCGCGTCGGCGACCTTCTCCGGCGGGAAGTTGCGCAGGCCGTAGAGCCGGGAGGACTTCTGCTGGCGGCGCTTCTCCTCCGCCGCGTCCACCCCGGTGAACCGGGAGGTGGCGGTGATGTTGGTGTTGACGATGCCGGGGCAGATCGCCGAGACGCCGATCGAGCGGCCCGCCAGTTCGGCGCGCAGGCACTCCGACAGCATCAGCACCGCCGCCTTCGAGGTGCTGTAGGCGGGCAGGCTCTTGGTGGGCAGGTAGGCCGCGGCGGAGGCGGTGTTGACGATGTGGCCGCCCTGGCCGCGGTCGGCCATCTGCTTGCCGAAGATCCGGCAGCCGTGGATGACGCCCCACAGGTTGACGTCGAGGACCTTCTTCCAGTCCTCCGAGCTGGTCTCCAGGAAGGGCCCGGAGAGCCCGATCCCGGCGTTGTTGACCAGGACGTCGACGATGCCGTACTCGGCGGCGACCTTCGCCGCGAGCTTCTCCATCGCCTGTTCGTCGCTGACGTCCACGCACTCGCCCCAGGCCTGCGGGGCGCCCACGAGCCGGGCCATCTCGGCGGTGCGGGCGGCGCCCTCGCCGTCGCGGTCCACGGCCACCACCCGGGCGCCGGCCTCGGCGAAGGCGAAGGCCGTGGCCCGCCCGATGCCGCTGGCCGCGCCGGTGACCAGGACGAGCTGCCCGCCGAAGCGGTCGGCGTAGCGCCCCGGGGCCTTCCGCTCCGGCGCGCGGGTCGCGGGCTCCTCGCGGGAGGTGACGAACTCGCCGATCCACGCGGCCAGCTGGTCGGGTCGGGTGCGCGGGATCCAGTGCTTGGCCGGCAGGGTCCGGCGCAGCAGATCGGGCGCCCACAGCTCCAGATCGTCGTAGAGCCGCTCGGACAGGAAGGAGTCCCCGGTCGGGGTGATCAGCTGGACGGGCACGTGGGCGTAGGCGTCGGTGCGCGGGTGGCGCAGCCTGGGACGGATGTTGTCCCGGTAGAGCCAGGCGCCGTGCGCCGCGTCGGAGGCGAGCGAAGCGGTCGGGTAGTCACCGGCCGGGATCTTCTCCAGCCGCTCCAGCATCACGGGCCACCGCTTGCCGAGCGGCCCGCGCCAGGCCAGCTCCGGCAGCACCGGGGTGTGCAGCAGGTACACGTACCAGGACTTGGCGCCCTGCCCCAGCAGCTGCGCGGCCCGGCGCGGGGTCGGCCGGGACATCCGCTTCTTGATCCAGTGCCCGAAGTGGTCCAGCGAGGGCCCCGACATGGAGGTGAAGGAGGCGATCCGACCCTCCGTGCGCCGTACGGTCGCGAACTCCCAGCCCTGTACGGACCCCCAGTCGTGCCCGACCAGGTGCACCGGGCGGTCGGGGCTCACGGCGTCCGCGACCGCGAGGAAGTCATCGGTCAGCTTCTCCAGCGTGAAGCCACCGCGCAGCGGCACGGGCGCCGTGGACCTGCCGTGCCCGCGCACGTCGTAGAGCACCACGTGGAAGTGCTCCGCGAGGCGCTCGGCCACCTCCGACCAGACTTCCTTGCTGTCCGGGTAGCCGTGCACCAGCACCACGGTCGGCCGCTCGGTGTCGCCCAGTTCCACGACGCACAGCTCGATCCCGCCGGTGCTCACCCGGCGCTCCCGCGCTCCTGCCAGTCCCATCTCGCTCACGCCGCCTTCTCCTCCGCCCAACGCCGCACGTGCGGCAGATCGTCATCCAGCCAGAAGGCGCTCTCCGCGGGATCCCGGGAGTCGGTCACGACCAGGATCTCCTCGAACTTGGCGCCGGTGCCGCGGAAGCCCAGGTGCGGCTCCACCGCCCACAAGCCGGGCTGCGGCGGGTGGTCGGAGAAGGAGTACGGGCTCCACAACGGGGACCATCCTTCACGGTGCCCGTGCAGCGCGTCACTGGCCAGCCCCTTCAGGGCCTGGGTGCCGAAGCCGAAGGCGGTCGGTGACCACCGCCGCTCGGCGACCCGGTCCACCTTGTGCGCGATCACCCCGAAGGGATAGGCGCGGTGCCGGTTCGCGTACCCCTGGCGGACCATGAGCCGCTCGACGTCCTCGTAGATGTCGCGCAGCGAACGGCGCTCGCGCACCTGCTCCAGGATCAGCTCGCGGTGCGCCTTCAGGTCGGACAGCAGCCGGTCGTGCACGGGATTGAGCCCGAGGCAGCCGGAGTACCCGACGTCCGCGGTGTACCCCTTGTAGACCGGTGCCATGTCGAGGATGAACGGCATCCCCGGCTCCAGCTTCCGCTGGGTGGGGAAGAACTGGAGCGGGATCCGGAAGTTCACGAAGGCGGTCCGGTCCCCGAACCAGGCGAAGGGCATGTGGAACCAGTCCCGCACCCCGCGCTCGCGCAGCCAGTCGCGCTGCATCCGGGCCGCCTCGCGCTCGGTCACCCCGGGCCGCAGCTGCGCCGCGACCGCCTCGGCGCAGGCGTACGACAGGCGCTGCACCTCCCTGAATCCGTCGAGATCTGCGGCCGTTGGGCGGCCGGCCCCCGCGCCGGCCCGTACGCCGGCCTTCGACCCGCCCGGCGCCCGTACTCCGGCCGCCCGCGCGGTGCTCCGTTGCTTGGTGTCCCCTGCCATGCCAGCCGTCCGTCCGAGTAGCCGTACGCGTCCGTAACTTGACACTGATGAATGTGACAATGCTTGGAGATCACGTCAAGGCCCGTGCACGGACCTGTGGAAAAGTCCTGCGATGTGGACAGCCGCATCAGCCTTCCGACAGGCCGTGTACGCCTGAAGGCGGAGACGGGGTCCCGCTCCAGGTCTGACGATCCGCGCGGGCCCGGCCACTAACGTCGGTCCCGTGACTGTCATCGCGACCGAAAGCCTGAGCAAGCGGTACCCCCGAGTGACCGCCCTCGACCGGCTCTCCCTGGACATCGGGCCCGGCGTAACGGGTCTCGTGGGTGCCAACGGAGCCGGCAAGTCCACGCTGATCAAGATTCTGCTGGGACTGTCCCCCGCCACCGAGGGCCGTGCCGCCGTGCTCGGGCTCGACGTCGCCACGCATGGCAGTGCCATCCGTGAGCGCGTCGGCTACATGCCCGAACACGACTGCCTGCCACCCGACGTCTCGGCCACCGAGTTCGTCGTGCACATGGCCCGCATGTCGGGGCTGCCGCCGACCGCCGCACGTGAGCGGACCGCCGACACGCTGCGCCACGTCGGGCTCTACGAAGAGCGGTACCGCCCCATCGGCGGCTACTCCACCGGCATGAAGCAGCGCGTCAAGCTGGCCCAGGCGCTGGTCCACGACCCGCAGCTGGTCCTCCTCGACGAGCCCACCAACGGCCTCGACCCGGTCGGCCGCGACGAGATGCTCGACCTGATCCGCCGCGTCCACACCGACTTCGGGATCT
The DNA here is from genome assembly GCF_044759975.1 of Streptomyces sp. NPDC098789. NCBI lineage: Bacteria > Bacillati > Actinomycetota > Actinomycetes > Kitasatosporales > Streptomycetaceae > Streptomyces > Streptomyces sp. NPDC098789. The sequence continues at coordinate 149,730 of NZ_JBIWAJ010000017.1, read as the reverse complement.
CGGTCCTGGTCACCTCCCACCTCCTCGGCGAGCTGGAGCGGACCTGCGACCACGTCGTGGTCGTCGACGGCGGCAAGCTGCTGCGCTCCAGCTCCACGAGCGACTTCACCCAGACCACGACGACCCTCGCGGTCGAGGTCACCGACACCGACGCCCACCCCGACGGGACCGCCGCGCTGCGCAAGGCGCTGACCGGGGCGGGCCTGACCCTCCACGCGGCGCAGGAGCAGGGCCTGCCCGGTGCGGGCCACATCCTCCTCGTCGAGGCCGTCGGTGAGGAGACCAACGACACCATCCGCGACATCGTGTCCGACCTCGGCCTCGGCCTGGTCCGGATGGAACAGCGCCGCCACCACATCGCGGAGGTCTTCCGCGACCACGACCAGCAGAAGGGAGCCGGTTCCGATGGCGCCTGACACCTCGACCCAGATCCACAACATCGGCTACCGGTCCTACGAGGGCTCCCGGCTCGGCCGCGCCTACGCGCGCACCTCGCTGTTCTCCCAGTCCCTCCGGGGTTCCTACGGGCTCGGCCGCTCGGCCAAGTCCAAGGTCCTCCCGATGATCCTCTTCGCGGTGATGTGCGTCCCCGCTCTGATCATGGTCGCGGTGGCGATCGCGGTGCCGGGCAACACGGACCTGCCGATCAAGTACACGACGTACGCCCTGACCACGCAGATGATCATCGGGCTGTACCTGGCCTCCCAGGCCCCGCAGTCCGTCTCCCGCGACCTGCGGTTCAAGACGGTCCCGCTCTACTTCTCGCGGCCCATCGAGCGCGTCGACTACGTCCTCGCCAAGTTCGCCGCGATGGCCAGCGCGCTCTTCATCCTCACGGCCACGCCGCTGCTGATCATGTTCATCGGCGCCATGCTGGCCAAGTTCGACTTCGCCCACCAGGCGAAGGGACTCGGGCAGGGTCTGGTGTCCGTACTGCTGCTCTCGCTGCTCTTCTCCGGCCTCGGGCTGGTCGCCGCGGCCCTCACCCCGCGGCGCGGCTTCGGCGTCGCCGCCGTCATCGGGCTGCTGATCATCCCCTACGGCGCCGTCACCACGGTGCAGGCCGTCGCCTACAACACCGGTACGCCCGAAGCGGTCCAGTGGATGGGCCTGTTCTCCCCGATCACCCTGATCGACGGCGTCCAGACCGCCTTCCTCGGCGGCGCCTCCGCGTTCCCCGGCGGCGAAGGACCCACGGTCGGCGTCGGATTCGTCTATCTGCTGGTCGTACTCGGCCTCATCGTCGGCTCCTACGCCGCGCTGATGGCCCGCTACCGGAAGGCCGGGCTGTGAGCATCATCGACATCGACCACGCTTCCCGCTGGTTCGGGAACGTCGTCGCCGTGAACGACGTGACCATGCGCATCGGTCCCGGCGTGACCGGTCTACTGGGCCCCAACGGGGCCGGGAAGTCGACCCTCATCAACATGATGGGTGGCTTCCTCGCCCCCTCCACCGGCACCGTCAAGCTCGACGGGGCGCCGATCTGGCGCAACGAGCAGGTCTACAAGAGCGTGGGCGTCGTGCCCGAGCGCGAGGCCATGTACGACTTCCTCACCGGCCGGGAGTTCGTCGTCGCCAACGCCGAACTCCACGGGCTCGACGACGCGGCCGCCCAGCGGGCGCTGGCCACCGTCGAGATGGAGTCCGCCCAGGACCGCAAGATCTCGACCTACTCCAAGGGCATGCGCCAGCGCGTGAAGATGGCCTCCGCCCTCGTTCACGACCCGTCCGTGCTCCTGCTCGACGAGCCGTTCAACGGCATGGACCCGCGTCAGCGCATGCAGCTCATGGAGCTGCTGCGGCGCATGGGCGACGAAGGCCGCACCGTCCTGTTCTCCTCCCACATCCTGGAGGAGGTCGAACAGCTCGCCTCCCACATCGAGGTGGTCGTCGCCGGACGGCACGCCGCCTCCGGCGACTTCCGCAAGATCCGCCGGCTGATGACGGACCGCCCGCACCGCTACCTGGTCCGCTCCTCCGACGACCGGGCGCTCGCCGCGGCCCTGATCGCCGATCCGTCGACCGCCGGGATCGAGGTCGACCTCAAGGAGGGCGCCCTGCGGATCCAGGCCGTCGACTTCGGGCGCTTCACCGAGCTGCTCCCGCGGGTCGCCCGCGCGCACGGCATCCGACTGATGACGGTCTCGCCCTCCGACGAGTCCCTCGAATCGGTCTTCTCCTACCTCGTCGCGGCCTGAAAGGAGCTGGCACCCGATGTACAACCCCACCGTTGCCCGGCTCACCTACCGAGCCCTGCTCGGCCGCCGTCGCGCGCTGATCCTCTTCGCGCTGCCCGCCCTGCTGATCATCATCTCCATCGCCGTCCGCACCCTGACCGGCGTCGACGACAAGGTCGCCGCCGATCTGCTCGGCGGTTTCGCCCTCGCCACGATGGTTCCGCTGATCGGCGTCATCGCCGGTACGGGCGCCATCGGACCGGAGATCGACGACGGCTCGATCGTCTACCTGCTCGCCAAGCCGGTGAAGCGGCCCACGATCATCATGACCAAGCTGATCGTCGCGATCGCCGTGACCATGGCCTTCTCCGCGATCCCCACCCTGATCGCCGGGTTCATCCTGAACGGCAACGGTCAGCAGATCGCCGTCGCCTACACCATCGCGGCGCTCGTCGCCTCGATCGCCTACAGCGCGCTGTTCCTGCTGCTGGGCACCGTGAGCCGGCACGCGGTCGTCTTCGGCCTGGTCTACGCCCTGATCTGGGAGTCGCTCTTCGGCAGCCTGGTCGAGGGAGCGAAGACCCTGAGCGTCCAGCAGTGGGCGCTCGCGCTCGCCGAGAAGGTGAGCGGTCCCGGGTACGTCGACTCCTCCGTCGGCCTGACCACGGCAGTGGTCCTGCTCGCCGCAGTCACCGTGGGCGCCACCGTCTACGCCGGTCAGAAGCTGCGCCGTCTGACCCTGGCGGGCGACGAGTAGGACCCGCCGCCCCGCACCAGGTCACCCGTGCCCCGCCCGGCCCACATGCCGGGCGGGGCACAGGTTTGCGCGTCATGATCGGGACATGCTGTCGCACTCCGAGCCCGAGCCCTCCAGGCCCCTGTGGTCCTGGGTCCGGGCCTCGCCCGGTACGCACGTCTGGCTCCTGATCATCGCCGTCACCAGCATCATCGTGGCCGTCTCCCCCGACGCGGTCGACCACTTCCTCTTCCACCGCAACAGCAGCAACATCCACCAGCTCGTCAAGCACCCCTTCCAGGCGCTGATCGGCAGTGCCTTCTGGATCGAGAACCCGGCCTCACTGGCCCTCTACGCCGTGCTCTTCGAGGTGTTCCACGCCTCGGTGGAACGCTGGCTGGGCACCCTGCGCTGGCTGATGATCGTCGCCAGTGCGCACGTCGTCGCGACGCTGATCAGCCAGAAGCTCGTCCTCACGGCGATCCAGGACCACCGTGCCCCACGGAGCATGGCCCACGTCGTCGACATCGGAGTCAGCTACGGCCTCGCCGCGGCCATCGGCGTCCTCGCCTACCGGCTGCCGAACCCCTGGCGGTGGCTCTACCTGGCCGGAGCCGTGGCCTTCTTCGGGCTCCCGCTGCTCACCGGCGGCACCTTCACGGACGCCGGGCACGCCATCGCGCTCTCCATCGGCCTGATCGCCTGGCCGCTCACCCGGCACCCGCACCCGCACGTGCACTCCGACGCGCACCACCCTCGTGTTTCACGTGAAACAGGAAGCGGTCCGCGCCCCGCCGACCGGCGGTAATTCGCTGGTAAGGGACACGGCCCGGGGGCAGAGTGAGCTGTGCGGGGAGCAACAAAAAGGTCCGGGGCGGCCACTTCGAGCGCGCCTCGCGGCGCGGGCCGTCCCGGACCTTCCCTGCGGTCCTCGTGCTCAGGCGGCGCCGAGCAGACGCTCCAGCACCACCGCGATGCCATCGGCCTGGTTCGACGTGGTCACCTCGTCGGCCACCGCCTTCAGCTCCGCGTGGGCATTGGCCATCGCCACGCCGTGCGCGGACCATCCGAACATCGGGATGTCGTTGGGCATGTCGCCGAAGGCGATGGTCTGCGCCGCCTTCACGCCCAGCCGACGGGCCGCCAGCGACAGGCCGGTGGCCTTGCTCAGGCCGAGCGGCAGGATCTCCACTATGCCCGGCCCGGCCATCACCACGTCCACGAGGCTGCCCACGGTCGCCCGTGCCACCCGGACCAGCTCGTCGTCGCCGAGCCCGGGGTGCTGGATGTACAGCTTGTTGAGCGGAGCCGTCCAGACCTCCGTGGTGTCCCGCAGGTACACCGCCGGAAGCCCTTCCTGCACCTGGTACCCGGGACCGAACAGCACCTCGCCGTCCACCCCGTCACGGCTCGCCGCGAGGGCCAGCGGCCCCACCTCGGCCTCGAGCTTGGCGAGCGCCAGACCGGCCAACTGCCGGTCCAGCGTCACCGAGGTGAGGAGCCTGCGGGCACCGGCGTCGTACAGCTGTGCACCCTGCCCGCACACCGCGATGCCCTTGTAGCCGAGGTCGTCCAGCACGTGCCGGGTCCAGGGCACGGCGCGCCCGGTGACGATGATGTGCACCGCACCCGCCGCGGTGGCCGCGAGCAGGGCTTCGCGGGTGCGTTCGGAGACCGTGTCGTCGTCACGCAGGAGCGTGCCGTCGAGATCGGTCGCGACGAGCTTGTACGGGAACGGTGCGGGGGTCACTTGGCGATCGGCTCCAGAATTTCCCGGCCGCCCAGGTAGGGACGGAGGATCGGGGGCACCCGCACCGAACCGTCGGCCTGCTGGTGGTTCTCCAGGATGGCCACGATGGTGCGGGGGACGGCGCACAGGGTGCCGTTGAGCGTGGACAGCGGGCGCGTGACCTTCTTGCCGTCCTTGGTCTCGCGCATCCGCACGGACAGGCGGCGGGCCTGGAAGCCGTTGCAGTTCGAGGCGGAGGTCAGCTCGCGGTACTTGCCCTGGGTCGGGATCCACGCCTCGCAGTCGAACTTGCGGGAGGCCGAGGAGCCCAGGTCCCCGGTGGCGACGTCGATGACCTGGAACGGCAGCTCCAGAGCGGTGAGCCACTGCTTCTCCCACTCCAGGAGACGCTGGTGCTCGGCCTCGGCGTCCTCCGGTGCGACGTACGAGAACATCTCGACCTTGTCGAACTGGTGGACGCGGAAGATGCCGCGGGTGTCCTTGCCGTACGTGCCGGCCTCGCGGCGGAAGCACGGCGAGAACCCGGCGTAGCGCAGCGGCAGCTGGTCCGCCTCCAGGATCTCGTCCATGTGGTAGGCCGCGAGCGGGACCTCGGAGGTGCCGACGAGGTAGAAGTCGTCCTTCTCCAGGTGGTACACGTTCTCCGCGGCCTGGCCGAGGAAGCCGGTGCCCTCCATGGCACGCGGGCGGACCAGCGCGGGGGTGAGCATCGGGATGAAGCCGGCCTCGCCCGCCTGCGCGATCGCCGCGTTCACCAGGGCGAGCTCCAGCAGGGCGCCGACGCCGGTGAGGTAGTAGAAGCGCGAGCCGGAGACCTTCGCGCCGCGCTCGACGTCGATGGCGCCGAGGGACTCGCCGAGCTCCAGGTGGTCCTTGGGCTCGAAGCCCTCCGCGCCGAAGTCACGGATGGTGCCGTGGGTCTCCAGGACGGTGAAGTCCTCTTCCCCGCCGACCGGGACGTCCGGGTGCACGATGTTGCCGAGCTGCAGCAGCAGTCGCTTGGCGGTCTCGTCCGCCTCGTTCTGCTCGGCCTCGGCGGCCTTGACGTTGGTCTTGAGCTGCTCGGCCTTCTTCAGCAGCTCGGCACGCTCGTCGGGCGAGGCCTTGGGGATCAGCTTTCCCAGGGACCTCTGCTCATTGCGCAGCTCGTCGAAGCGGGTGCCGGAGGACCTGCGGCGCTCGTCGGCGGAGAGCAGTGCGTCGACGAGGTCGACGTCCTCTCCACGGGCGCGCTGCGAGGCGCGGACACGGTCAGGGTCTTCACGGAGCAGCCGGAGGTCAATCACCCCACCAGGCTACCGGGCCGTCTTCGAGGCCTCGTACCGATATAACGCTGCGTGTCACTATGTCCCAATTGCCGCGAATGCAAAACTCCTGACACGTGGCCGGAAGTGGACCACCGCACTGGTCCGGTCCGCGCCAGATCCCGGGCTGATAAAACCGCCCGAATCCCCGAAATGGGGCGCATCGAGCGCCCCCGCCCCTGGGGCTGAGCAGGGGCGAAGCGGCCTCTTGTCCACAGGAATTGCGATCCTGGCCGGCTTATCCACAGGCTGTGCGCCGTATCTGTGGACACGAAAAGAGATCATTCCCGGGCGATGCGGCTCGGGGGCGAATCAGGGTTCAAACCCCCCTCACACACTCATTCGGGTGGGAATGGCTCGCCCCAAAGAGTTGATCAGCGATGCGTGGGTGACGCCGTTCACCCTCCGATCCCCAGCGCGAAACCTGGGCCCCCGACCGATTTGTCGACCTTGTCGTGCCGCACTGTCGACTTGTCCCCAGGTCTCTACATGCTCCTGTGGATAACTCTGTGGATAAGTGACGCCGTCCTGTGTGCGAGCTAGCCCCGGCCGTCCAGGCAGCGGGTCAGCCAGTCGGAAGCGGCCGTGAAATCGCCATCCGAGGTCCCGGGGCGGGCCGCGCGCACCTCACTCAGAGCGACGCCCGCGCGGGGGTAGGAGCCGAGGAAGCGGACCTGCGGGCAGGTGCGCTTGAGACCCATGAGGGCCTCGCTGACCCGGCGGTCGGAGATGTGGCCCTCGGCGTCGACGGCGAAGCAGTAGTTGCCGATGCCCTCGCCGGTGGGCCGGGACTGGATCAACATCAGGTTGACCCCGCGGACGGCGAACTCCTGGAGGAGTTCGAGGAGCGCGCCGGGGTGGTCCTCGCCGAGCCAGAGCACGACGGAGGTCTTGTCCGCTCCGGTCGGCGCCGCGGGCCGGGCCGGTCGGCCGACCAGGACGAAACGGGTCTCGGCGTTCTCCGCGTCGTGGATCTCGGTGACGAGGGGTTCCAGCCCGTAGGTGGCGGCGGCGAACTCGCCGGCGAAGGCGGCGTCGAAGCGGCCTTCCTGGACGAGCCGGGCGCCGTCCGCGTTGGAGGCGGCGGACTCCCACACGGCGTCGGGCAGGTTGGCGCGCAGCCAGTTGCGCACCTGCGGCTGGGCGACCGGGTGCCCGGTGACCGTCTTGACGTCGGACAGCTTGGTCCCGGGCCGCACCAGCAGGGCGAAGGCGATGGGCAGCAGCACCTCGCGGTAGATCATCAGCGGCTCGCCGGAGGACAGCTCGTCGAGGGTGGCGGTGACGCCACCCTCCACGGAGTTCTCGATCGGGACCAGGGCCGCTGCCGCCTCCCCGTTCCTTACGGCGTCGAGTGCCGCCGGGACCGACACCATGGGAACGAGTTCCCGGGTCGCGGCTTCCGGCAGCGTGCGCAGGGCGGCTTCGGTGAAGGTGCCCTCGGGACCGAGATACGTGAAGCGGGTGGCCGACATGTGATCAGCCTAATGCCGCTGCCCCGTGCCCCGAGGTGCTGTTCATCCTTCGAGCAGCGGCTGTCCCACGTACTCCTCGGTTCGCGGGCCGCGCGGGACGGCGTACAGCCCGCTCGCCTCGTGGCGGATGAAGTCCGACAGCGCGTCACCCCGGTCGAGCTTGCGCTGGACGGGGACGAAGCCGCGCATCGGGTCGGCCTGCCAGCAGATGAAGAGGAGACCGGCGTCGGGGGTGCCGTCGGAGCCGATGCCGTCGTGGAAGGAGAAGGGGCGCCGGAGCATGGCGGCCCCGCCGTTCTGCGCGGGGGCGGAGATCCGGGCGTGGGCGTTGGAGGGGATGACCGGCTTGCCGTCGCCGCCGAACTTGTCGAGGTCCAGCTTGGTGGTCTCGGTGCCGCCGGTCAGGGGCGCCCCGTCCGCCTTCTTCCGACCGATGACCTGCTCCTGCTTGGTGAGCGACTGCTTGTCCCAGTCGTCGAACAGCATCCGGATGCGTCGGACGACGGCGTACGAGCCTGCGGCCATCCACGCGTGTTCGGCCGGGCCGGGACCGGCGCCGGGCACGAAGATCCGCTTGTCGAAGTCGGCCTCGGACGGCTTGGGGTTGCCCGTGCCGTCGATCTGGCCCAGGAGGTTGCGGGCGGTCATCGGCTCGGCCGTGGCTCCCGGCGTCCGGTTGAAACCGTTCATCTGCCAGCGGACCCGGGCCGCTTCCCCCGCGTCCTTCTGCAGGGTGCGCAGCGCATGGAAGGCGACGAGTGCGTCGTCGGCGCCGATCTGGACCCACAGGTCCCCTTCGCCGCGCTGGGGGTCGAGCCGGTCCGCCGAGAACTCGGGGAGCGGATCGAGCGCGGTGGGCCGGCGCGCCGTGAGGCCGGTGCGGTCGAAGAACGAGCGGCCGAAGCCGAAGGTGATGGTGAGCGAGCACGGTCCGGCGTCCAGGGCGATCCCCGAGTCGGCCGCACCCGCCGTCTCGCCGGCCATCAGCCGGCGGGCGCTGTCGGACCAGCGGCGCATCAGGGCGACGACCTCCTTGCGGCCCGCCCCGGGGGCCAGGTCGAAGGCCAGCACGTGGCCCTTGGCCTGGAGCGGCGTGGTGATGCCCGCCTGGTGCTCGCCGTGGAAGTCGATCTCGGTGGCGCCGAGGGCGGCCGCCGGGCCGCTGCCGTCGGTATCCGCGATCGCGGCATGCGCGAGTACGCCACCGGTGGCGCCGAGTGCGAGACCGGCGGCGCCCGCGGCACCTACGGTGCCCAGCAGCCGGCGCCGGGAGATCTCGATGTCGGGGTTGCTCTCGGTCATGCTGTTCAGCCGATCTTGACGGTCTTCTGGACGGTCGTCTGGTCGATGTCGGAGGTACGGAGGCTTACGTCGATGCGCCATTCACCGGCCAGCGGCAGCTGGACGCCGGAGGCGCTCCAGTGCCCCGGCGCCGCGCGATCGGGGGCGAGCGGCAGCGGGCCGATGTCCTTGGCGGGGAGGGTGAAGGCGACCTTCACCTCGGGGATGTCGAAGGGCCGGCCGTCCGGGGAGTCCACCCAGACGTGCAGGCTGTTGGCGCCCACCCGGCCCGGGTCCAGTTCGATCCGGACGCTGCCCTTTCCGTTCTGGCCGCCGGTGTCGAAGGGCAGGGTGATCTTCACGGCCCGGTCGGGTACCGCGGTGACGGTGCGACCGCCCTCCAGCTCGGCGGCCCGGCCGGGCTCCGTGCCGGTCAGCAGGGTGGCGACGGCGAGCAGGACGACGGCGACGGCCGCCTCGGCGAGGACGGACCGGCGCAGTCCCGCGCGATCGGGATCGGCGTCCCGGATCCGCTTGTCCCGCGCGCTCTCGCGGGCAGCGCGCTGACGGGCCAGCTGGGCGGCGCGCTTGGCGCTCGGCGGGACGGTGACCGCCGCTTCTGTTTCACGTGAAACATCGCGCTGGGCGGCGACCTGCGGGGCGCGGCCGGCCGCGTCCCCGGCCAGCCGGCCGGTCCACTTCCGCGAGACGGAGGCGATGGCGACCAGGACGGCGATCAGGCCGACCTTGATGAGGAGGTACCGGCCGTACTCCGTGCCGGTCAGTGCGGACCAGCTGCCGAGCTGGCGCCAGGACTGGTAGACACCGGTGGCGGTGAGGACGAGGACGCTGACGAAGGCGACGCGGGAGAAGCGCCGGATGGCTTCGCGCTCGATGTCCGGGACCTTGTGCAGGGCGATCAGCAGCGCGGCGAGACCACCGAGCCAGGTGGCGACGGCCAGCAGGTGGACGATGTCGACCGGCATGGCGATGCCCGGCTGAATGCCCGTGGAGGCGTGTTCGGACAGCGACCAGGTGGCGGCGATCCCGGCGGCGACCACGGTCCCGCCGATGGCCAGCCCGAAGGTGAGGTCGCTGGTGTCCTTGGCGTCTTCCTCGCTCGCGCCGCTGCCCTGCACCTTGCGGGCGAAGGTACCGAAGAGGACGGCCATGAAGAGGGCCACGGCGCCGAGCAGCAGCAGCCGGGACACCAGGGAGGCTCCGGTCTTGGTCTCCAGGACGGCCTTGAGGCCGTCGAGGTCGAAGACGTCGGAGAAGTCGCCCGAGCCGGTGTAGGGGTTGCGCAGCACCAGCATGGCGAGCGTGGCGGCCGTCAGCGTCACCCAGGCGCGCAGTACGAGCTTTTGCAGCGGCCGCTCGGCGGCGCCCCGGCGCCAGCACAGCAGGATGAAGGCCGCGCCGCCGACGAGCACGGCGAATCCGCCGTAGGCGGCGTAGCGCGCGATGCCGTAGGCGATGCCCACCGGTCCGCCGCCCGCCACCTGCGAGGACACCGAGACGCTGGTCGCGGAGGGGGCGCCGATGGAGAAGGTGAAGGCGCCGGAGACCGGGTGGCTGTCGGCGGAGACCGCCTGCCAGGCCACGGTGTAGGTGCCGTTGGGCAGGCCGCTGTGCAACGCGGTGCCGTAACGGATGGTGGAGCCGCTGCACAGGTCGCGCAGCTCCCCGGTGTCGATCCGCTTGCCCTGGGGGTCCATGACCCGGATGGAGTCGCCGTTCATGGCGACGCCTTCGGAGAAGGAAAGGGTGACCTGGGCGGGGGCCGTGGCGACCACCGCCCCGTCCCTGGGGTCGCTCGCGGTGAGCGCGGCATGTGCCGAGGCCGGTCCGGCCGCGGTGAACAGGGCCGCGGCCAGAGCGGCGAGGACCAGCAGGAGCCGCGGCACGAATGCCGCCGTGGCCGTGCGGGCCGTGGAAGGGGCGGGGGCGGTGGCCGTCATGGCGTTGTCAGTCCCTCGGTCCGTCAGTTGGTTTTCTGCGGCTGGTACGTGCGTTCCTTCACGTCCAGCTCGACCTTGACCGGGTCCGACTTCTCGAAGCGCAGCTCGACGGTCACCTTGTCGCCGACCTTCGGCTTGTTCTTCAGGCCCATGAACATGATGTGGTCGCCGCCGCGCGCGAGCTTCAGCTCGCCGTTGGCCGGCACGTCGAGGGCCTGTACCTGCTGCATCTTCTGGTCTTTGGTCTCGTGGATCGTCACGTCGCCCGAGAGCGTGCTCGTGACGGCGGTGAGCTTGTCCGCCGCCTTCGAGCCGTTCTTGATGACCATGAACGCGCCGGCCATCTTGTCGTCGATCGGTTCGGGCATGTACCCGCCGCTGACCTTCAGCTCGGGCTTGCCGTCGCCCGCGTCGGAATCGGAGGAGCAGCCGGATATGGCGAGCGCTGCCGACAGGGAGAGGGCGGCGGCGATGGTGCGGGTGGTGCGGCGGTTCACGGGTTCTCTCCCTTGATGATCTTCGGCAGATCCTTGGTGTAGTCCTCGACGGTGGTCGACTCCCCGTAGAGGACGTAGCCCTCGTCGGTCTTCGGCGAGAAGGCGATGACCTGCGCGCCGTGCATGGAGACGATGTCGCCGTTGGCCTCCTTCTTGGCGGCCTCGATGCCGATGCCGAGGCTGCGGGCACCGGCCTGGATCTTGGCGAAGTCCCCGGTGAGTCCGATGAAGGACGGGTCCTGGGACTTGAGCCACTGGCCGAGGGACTCGGGGGTGTCCCGGTCGGGGTCGGTGGTGACGAAGACGACCTGGAGCTTGTCCTGGTCGTCCTTGGGCAGCGCCTTCTTGGCGACGGCGATGTTGCTCATCGTCAGCGGGCAGACGTCCGGGCATTTGGTGTAGCCGAAGTAGATGAGCGTCGGCTTGCCCTTGGTCTGCTCGCGCAGGCTCCACGGCTTGCCGTTGGTGTCGGTGAGCACCAGGTCCGGCTTGTCGAAGGGGCGGTCGAGCACGGTGCCCGGCTTGCTCTTGGCGGGGGCGTTGACCTCCGCGAGCGACGTGCTCTTGCCGGTGTCACTGCCACAGGCGGTGAGGGCGAGGGCGGCCGCCGCCACGAGGGCGGCGACCGTCACACGTGTGGTGCGCATGGGATGTCCCTGAGATCGGGGGTGGTTCGGATGTCTGCGGACGCGGTCAGGACGTGCGACGGCGCGAGGCCACGCCGAAGGCGACCCCGCCGAGGCCGACGACGATCCCGGCGATGCCGAGGGCGCGCGCGGTCGTGTCGGAGCCGGCCGACGCGGTGTTCTCGGCGCCGTCGCCGTTCTCGTGGTCGGTGTTCTTGGCCTCGTCGGTCTTCTTCGCACCGGCGTCGTGGTGGTCGCCACCGGCCGCGGCCGTCAGCTTGAGCACGGGCGCCGGGTTCTGCGGCTCGGCGGCGCCGTCCTTGGCCTCTTCGATCCAGCGGACGACCTCGTTGTTGTCGTACGTCTGGATGGCCTTGAAGGTGAGCTTGTCGACGTCCGAGGGGAGCTGGCCGATCGAGAGCGGGAACTGCTGGAACTTGCCGGGCTCGATCTTGCCGCCGGTCCAGGTCACCTTGGTGACGGCTTCGTTGATCTGCTTGCCGTGGACCGTGAGCGGCTTGTCGAGCTTGCTCTTCTCCACGGTGACCGTCCATCCCGGAACGTCCTGCGGCATGACCGAGGAGAGCGGGTGATCGGTCGGGAAGCTGACTTCGAGCTTGTTGGTCGCGGCGTTGTCGCGCTCGTTCGGGACCTTGAAGTTGATCGTCGCGTAGCCGCCCTTGGCGGCCTCGCCCGGCTGGATGCCGACGTGGGCGAAGGCGGTGCCGGACAGGACGAGGACGGTACCGGCGGCGAGGGCGGCGGCGAAGGAGACGCGAGAGGTCTTCATGGCAGGAACACTCCACGGAAGCAGGGGTGACGGTGACTCCGGCGCACAGGCGCGCGCGGAGTTCGCGGCACCGGTGCTCCGCAGGGTGTCCCGGGGAGTGGAGTGGTGCCGCGTCAGGCTGCGAGGGCGAGGGCCGCTGGTGGGCCGCGCCTGATCACCGTGTGGTGGAGTGCCGTCCGGCCGGGGGCCACGGCCCGGTCCGGGGTGCTGCGCGGCGACCGCGGGGTACGTCCGGCCGTGCCCGGAAGTCCGGCGCCCAGGGCGCGGACGAGGGCCAGGGCGGTCCGCAGGGCGCGGACCGGGGCGGCCGGGGCGGCGAGCCGGGACAGTTCGACGAGCCGGAACAGGGCCGCGTCCCCGCGGCTCAGCAGCCAGCCGGCGACCAGCGCGGCCACCAGGTGGCCCAGCAGCATCGGCAGGCTGAGCAGCCCGGTCGAGGGAGCCGTGACCGCCTGCGCCATGTGCGCGTGGGCGTCGTGCGCGGGGACCGCGAGCGCGGCCGGATTCAGCCCCGCTGTCTCCAGTACCTGTCGGGCGTCGGCCGGGCTGAGCGGTACGGAGTTGCCCCCGCAGACCAGCCGGGCCGCGAGCGCCGCGAGCGAGGTGTCGGAGGCGGCCTGTGCGGAAGCACCCGTGGCGGCGGAGCCGGTGGTTGCGAGGGCGGCGCCGTGCTGGCCGAGGCCGAACAGCGTGTGCAGCCCCAGCTGGCCCACGGCGAGGGCGGCGGCGAGACCCGGCAGGGTGCGCCGGCGGCCCGCGAGCAGGGAGGCGACCGCGAACACGGCCAGGAAGCCCGCGCAGAGCGTCCACCAGGGAACGGTGGCGCACGAGGCGAGGGCGTGCCCGACGGCGGACAGCACTACGCAGACCGCGGTGAACACCGCGGCCCGCAGGATCCGGAGCCCGGCTCCTGCACGCATCGTGTGGGGGGCAGTCATGGCCGGGCCATCATCGCACTGCGCTTAGGTCTCCCATACGGCAGGTCCGGAAGGTCCCTTGAGTCCCCCTGGACGGAGTCCGCCCGCCGACCCACCGGACCGTCGCATACACCGGCGTCCGGGCGGGTCGCATCGGCCGAACGAGCGCTCCGACGGCCGCACGGGGCTTACACAGTGCTCCGGGCGGCAATAGGTAACGGTATGAGCATCTGGTGGTCTCTCCACTTGAGGCGCGAGGCCGCGAGCGTTCCGCTCGCCCGGCGACTGCTGCTGGGGACGATGGAGACCGCGGGGGTGGACCCCGACATCTCCTTCGACCTGTCGGTGGCGCTGAGCGAGGCGTGCGCGAACGCGGTGGAGCACGGCGGGCCGGTGGCCGGGGACGGCGACGACGCTCCCGTCGGCGGCGTCGGGCCGGCTCCCGCCGATCCCGCGGCCTGTGCGGCGTACCGCGTCACGGCCTATCTCGACGGCGACCGCTGCCGGATCGAGGTGACCGATTCGGGCCCGGGCTTCCCGCCCACGACGGTCTCCCGCCGCAGACCCTCGCTGGCGGAGCACGGCCGGGGACTGTCGCTGATCGCCGAGCTGGCCGATCACGCCCGGTTCCGCAACCGCCCGGGCCGGGGAGCCGTCGTCAGTTTCGACAAGATCCTCAAATGGCAGGACGGAGCGCTGCTGAAGGCGTCCTGAACGGCCGATGGGCGGGGTCCCGGTACAGGGGAACCCGCCCATCGGCGGTGGTGCGGTGGCGCAAGGGTCAGCCCTTCAGCGCGGCCATCCAGCTCTCGACCTCGTCGGACCGGCGCGGCAGACCCGCGGACAGGTTCCGGTTGCCGTCCTCGGTGACGAGGATGTCGTCCTCGATCCGGACGCCGATGCCGCGGTACTCCTGCGGCACGGTCAGGTCGTCGGCCTGGAAGTACAGGCCGGGCTCGACGGTGAGGCACACGCCGGGCTCCAGGGTGCCGTCCACGTAGGCCTCGGTGCGGGCGGCCGCGCAGTCGTGCACGTCCATGCCGAGCATGTGACCGGTGCCGTGCAGGGTCCAGCGGCGCTGCAGACCCAGCTCCAGGACACGCTCGACCGGACCCTCCACCAGGCCCCACTCGACGAGCTTCTCGGCGAGCACGTGCTGCGCGGCGTCGTGGAAGTCGCGGAACTTACCGCCGGGCTGCACGGCAGCGATGCCGGCCTCCTGGGCCTCGTACACCGCGTCGTAGATCTTGCGCTGGATCTCGGTGAACCGGCCGTTGATCGGCAGGGTGCGCGTGACGTCGGCCGTGTAGAGAGATTGCGTCTCCACGCCGGCGTCCAGCAGTAGCAGGTCGCCGGAGCGGACGGGACCGTCGTTGCGGACCCAGTGCAGGGTGCAGGCGTGCGGGCCGGCGGCGCAGATCGAGCCGTAGCCGACGTCGTTGCCGTCGACGCGGGCGCGCAGGAAGAAGGTGCCCTCGATGTAGCGCTCGCTGGTGGCCTCGGCCTTGTCGAGGACCTTCACGCAGTCCTCGAAACCGCGGACGGTGGAGTCGACGGCCTTCTGCAGCTCGCCGATCTCGAACGCGTCCTTGACCACGCGCGCCTCGGAGAGGTTCGTGCGCAGCTCGCCGTCGCGCTCGGCGGTGACCTTGTCGGCCAGGGCCGCCTCGATGACCGCGTCGTGGCCGCGCACGATCCGGACCGGGCCGGTGGCCTCGGTCAGGGCCTCTGCCAGGGTGCGGACGTCCTTCGCCGGGATGCCCAGGAGCTGCTCGGCCTCGGTGAGGGAGTGGCGGCGGCCGACCCACAGTTCGCCCTGGCCGGACAGCCAGAACTCGCCGTTCTCGCGGTCGGAGCGCGGGAGCAGGTAGATGGTCGCGCTGTGGCCCGTCTCGCCGGTGGGCTCCAGGACCAGGACGCCGTTCTCGCTCTGGTCGCCGGTCAGGTAGGCGTACTCGGTCGAGGCACGGAAGGGGTACTCCGTGTCGTTCGAGCGCGTCTTGAGGCGACCCGCGGGGACGACGAGGCGCTCACCCGGGAAGCTCGCGGACAGCGTGTCGCGGCGCGCGGCCGTGTGCGCGGCCTGGGCGATGGGCTCCAGGCCGTGCAGCTCGGTGTCCGCCCAGCCGGTGCGCATGTTCTCGGCGAGTTCGTCGCTGAGGCCCGGGTACAGCCCGTTCTTGCGCTGCTTGTGCGTCTTCTTGGGCTGCTCTTCTTCCGGGGTCTCCGGGGTGAGCTCGTCAGCCACGTCATCTCCTCAGCTACGACAGGACCGGGTACGGACCCCGTCCATCGTATGTGCGAGAGGAAGTGGCCCCGCAGGGCTGTGATAAATCAGTCAAACCGGGCAGCCAGCAGGACGATGTCCTCGGTGCAGCCGCTCGTCGACCCGTTTCCGGTCCCGCCCGTGAAGTCCTCGTCCGGCAGCACGGTGCGCAGGACGTGGTCCACGATCGCGGCCGGGTCCTCGCGGGCGGCCCGCGGTACCGAGGCGGCGGCCGCGTGCAGTCGGGCGTACGCGCGGTCCATGGCGTCACCGGTACGCCGCAGCAGCCCGTCGGTGTAGAGCAGCACCGTTTCTCCGGATGCGGGCTCGATCTCCACGCTCGGCGCCTCCCAGCAGGCGAGCATGCCGAGCGGCGCGGACAGCGTGGTCTCCACGTACTCGGTGCGGTGCTCGCCGATGAGCAGCGGCGGCGGGTGTCCGGCGCCCGCCAGGACGATCTTCCGGGATCCCGGCTCGCAGTAGGCGAAGAGCGCGGTGGCCGATCGCGCGGGCTCGGTCAGCCGCAGCAGCAGCTCTAGGTCGGACAGGACCGCGACCGGGTCCTCGCCCTCCATCACGGCGTACGCGCGCAGCGAGGCCCGCAGCCGACCCATCGCGGCGATCGCGCTGGGCCCGGCTCCGGTGACGGACCCGATGGCCAGTCCGAGGGCGCCCTCGGGCAGTGGCAGGGCGTCGTACCAATCGCCGCCGCCGTGCGGTCCGGTGTGGTGGCGGGCGGCGAGCTGGACCCCCGGTACCCGGGGCAGCCTGCTCGGCAGCAGTTCCTCGGTGACGGTGGCGAGCCGGGTCCGGGCGCGCTGGGCCTCCAGGACGCGGGCCAGGTGCTCGGCCCCGTGCCGTACGTAGAGGCCGACGAGGTCGCGCTGGCGGTCGCTCGGCTCGACCTGGTCGTCGTACAGCCAGAGGACGGCGCCGAGCCGGCCGGTGGCCTCGGCGGTCAGCGGCAGCGCGTAGCTGGCGGCGTAGCCCAGGCGCGCCGCGACCTCCCGGTGCTGCGGGTCGACGGGGGTCGCGTACCCGCCGGAACCGGGGGGCGCACCGACCTCGGGGAGCACCTCGGAGCCGCCGGCGGCGCCGGGGGTTCCGTCGAGGATGCGGCCGTACGGGGTGGCGGCGCGCGGGACGGTCTCGATGTGACCGAGGTCCGCGCGGCCCAGGCCCAGCCCGATCGTGGTGGCGGGGCCGAGTCCGTCGGCGGGCTCCAGCACGATCAGCCCACGACGGGCGCCGACGAGGGCGGCTCCGGCGCGCAGGAACTCCTGGAGGCAGGAGTCGAGGCCGGCGGACCGGGCGAGGCGTTCGGTCAGCTCGTGCAGGGTGGTCAGGTCGGAGACCATGCCCGCCAGGCGGTCCTGGATCAGGGTGCTGGGGACGGGTACCGCGGTCGGTGCGGGAGCGGTGCGCGGGGGCACGGGTGCCGCAGTGTGAGGGGAAGCCGTAACTACTGGATCGATTCCAGCCACTTTCGGCGGATGCGGGGCGCTCATGGCGTCCGGCTTTCCACCTGGTGCGATTCGCCGAATAGCATCGCAAACCCCCAGATCGTTCTGCGCCGCCATCAATGGATCCACATCTACACGCACACATGGATCGATGTCCAGCATTGCCCAGGTGGGAATCCTGGTGTCCGTGAGACGACAACTCACCGTTCAGTCAAGGGTAAAACTTGGCCGGAAAAGGTTGGATGGGATGCCTTTTTGCGGTCGACTGGGCGGGCGTCTCCGTCGGCACGGGTACGTAAACGGTGGTGCGCGGGGTGAGTTGACGCCACCCCGGACCCGCCGGGAACCGTCCGGTACGGGCCGCCGTCCTTAGCGGCGGCGGCTGGGCGCGGCCCACCACGGGTCGCGCACCGCCCTTGCTGGACGTTCCATGGACCCGTACGAAAACTGCACGAACCGTGTGAACCTGCTTCTGGCGGACAGTGACGCGAAACGTGTACGTGTGGTGAAACACCGCATACATGGTGTGATGTGGCCCTCGGCGTTCAACGGAAAGGAACGAGCGCTCATGCGCGAGATCCTCGGAAGGCGTCTCCAGCGACTCCGCAGTTCCCTTCGGACCGCCCAGTCCCTTCGGACGCTCCAGTCCCTTTGGACCCTCCAGCCTCTCCGGACCCTTCAGTCCCTCCGATTCGCCCAGCGGGCCGGGTCCCGGCCGGGGTCCGCCCCCGCCCACCCGCCCTCCCTCGACGCCGCATTGGTGTGTGCCGCCGAGTGGGCGTGGCCCGTGCTCCCCGGTGTGGGCCGGGCCGGCGCGGACGGTGCGCGCTGCGCCTGCCCGGACCCGGACTGCGTGGTTCCCGGCGCCCACCCCTTCGACCCGGGTCTCCTCGCGGCCACCACCGATCCCCGGATGGTGGGTTGGTGGTGGACCAACCGGCCGAGCGCTCCCCTGCTCCTGGCCACCGGCGGGGCCGCACCCTGCGCGGTGAGCCTGCCGGCGGCGGCGGCCGCGCGGGCGCTGGTCCGGCTCGACCAGCGCGGCCTGCGGCTCGGTCCGGTCGTCGCCACGCCCACGCGCTGGTCGCTGCTGGTGGCGCCGTACTCGCTGGAGCGGCTCGGCGAACTCCTCTACGCCAAGGACCACGTGCCGTCCTCGCTGCGCTTCCATGGCGAGGGCGGGTACCTGTTGCTGCCGCCCTCCGCCGCGTCCTGCGGCGGTCAGGTGCGCTGGGAGCGGGAACCGGTGGCGCAGGACGGGCCGCCGTGGCTGCCGGAGGTGGAGGCGGTCGTGGACGCGCTGGTGGAGGCGAGCAGCGGGGCGCCGGGCGGCGGCAGCCGACTTGCGTACTGACGCCCGTACCGACGCGCGTACGGGCGCACCGGCGGCCCTACCGCCGGATCACTCGAACGGGTGTCACCAGTGCCCGATTCCAAGGGAATTGGGCGCGGGGATCTCTGTGGCCCATCGCCGCATCGCTATCTTCGGCGAATGAATCTCCGCCTGATCGGTATCGGTGCCGGTGTGCTGATCATCTTGTCGCTTCCGCTCGCGGGTGCGATCGCCGGACCGGACCTCGCCGCTCGGGACGACGGAAAGGGCGGCGGACTGCTCTCCTCGCTGGGGCTGTCGGATCCCTCCGGCCGCCCGGGCGGGACGAAGCCGGCGCCGCCCGGACCGGCCGAGCAGCCCCGCACGGACTCGCGCTGCGGCCCCGAACTCTCCTCGCCCCAGGGCGTCGAGGCGCAGACGTGCGTGCTGAGCGGCGAGGGGCAGAGCTGGGGGCGCAGTTACTACCGCAACACCAGCGGGCGAGCGCTGGAATCCGTGCTGACCGTGATGGGTCCGGCGGGTCGGACGGTGCAGATCCGCTGCGCGATCGGGACGGGCGACGAACCGGGTCTGTGCGAGACGCCCAAGGAGGACTCCCTGGGGACCCCGGACCGGTACAGCGCAGTAGCGGAATTTGCAGTTCCGGATGCTGAAGGGCCCCTGCTCCTGCGGTCCGGGAGCAACTCACCGGGACCGGGCGGCGGTTGAGCGCCACCGGAAATGGAAGGGCCCGGTCGCTGGCGACGGGGGATGCACCAGCGACCGGGCTACAAGAACGGTAACAAGAGATCGCCTGTTCGCAAATTCGATCTCGGATATTCGGACATCGATTTGCAGACGATTAGCGGGAGTTGTGACTCCGGTCACCGCCCGTGGCGCGCTCCGGGAGGGTCCGTGGGGCGCCTTCGGGGCCCGTGCGGACCCGTCGTGGGCCCGCACGGACACCCGGGGTCGGCCCAGCAGGTCAGCTCAGGGTGACCTGGCGGTTGGTCAGGCCGCCGCGTGCCCGGCGCTCCTCCGGGGTCAGCGGGGCGTCCGTGGTCAGGGCCTTGGCGAGGCGCTCCGCGAGCCGGGCCGCGGGCTCTTCCGCCTGGTCGGCGGTGTAGCCGACGGGCAGGTCCCAGACGGGGACCATCAGGCCGTGCGCGCGGAAGGACCCGACGAGCTTGGTGCCTTCGCCGAGCGAGGACTCGCCCGCCGCGGTCAGCCGCGCCAGGGCGTCGAGCAGCTGCTCCTCGGGGTGCGGCATGACCCAGCGCAGGTGGTTCTTCTCCGGGGTCTCGCACCAGTAGGCCGCGTCGACGCCGGTGAGCTTGACGGTCGGGATGGCGGCGGCGTTGGCGCGCTCCAGCGAGGCGGCGATCTCCGGGGAGGCGGCCTGGGCGGTCTCCGCATCCGGAATCCAGAATTCGAAGCCGCTGTGTACAACCGGCTCGAAAACGCCGTCCGGGTCCAGGAGATCCTGAAGTCGGGGCCCCTCGGCGGGCACCCGGCGGGCGGCGACCGGGTTGCCGGGCTCGGCGACGAGCGCGCGCTCCAGCGTGTCGGCGAGGTCGCGGGAGAGGTTCCCGCTGGACGACTCGTTCTGCAGGCCGAGCAGGACGGAGCCGTCCTCGCGGCGCAGCGCCGGCCAGGCCATGGGCAGTACGGTCACCAGCGTGACGGACGGAACGCCCTCGGGCAGGCCGCCCTTGAGGGTGAGCGGGATGGTGGCGGCCGGCACCAGCTCGCGCAGCGCCACCCAGTCGCACTCGGACGGCAGGCCCTCGAAGGGGCGCTGCACCAGCTCGGTGACGGCGTGTGAGGCGGCGGCGCCGTGGCAGGCCTTGTAGCGGCGCCCGGATCCGCAGGGGCAGGGCTCGCGGGCGCCCACCACAGGGATCTCCCCGTCCTTGAGCTGCGGCTTTGCAGTCTTCGCTGCGGGGCGCTTCTTGGCCATCGTGGGTGTCTCCCGGTTGCGGCGGTGCGTCGGTACGTGACGGCGCGAGCCTAGCCGTTCGTACCGGCGCAACCGGGCGGGTGCGGCCGGGAGCGCGGTCGGGAGCACGGTCGGGAGCACGGTCGGCGTGCGCTCCCGGGTGCGCGTTCGGTTCGCGTTCGAGTCGGAGCTCGGACGGGATCTCGGGTTCACGTTCGGGTCGGAGCTCGGGTGCGCGTCCGGCTCGGAGCGCGGGTGCGGGATCGGGTCAGGGATCCAGGTCGTCGAAGGGGGCGCCGAAGCCGATCGCGGGCGCAGCGACGCGCGTAGCGAAATCGTCGTGACGGGGTCCGCACGCGACCGTCACCCATACGGTGACCTCGCCGCCCGCGCCGTCCCGGACGCCCCAGTCCTGGGCCAGGGCGCTGATGATGTTCAGCCCCCGGCCGCCGCGCGCGGTGACCGAAGGCGTGGCCGGAACCGGACGGGTGGGCCCGCCCCCGTCCGTGACCTCGACCGTCAGTCGTCCCGCCTTGTCGACGCGCCATGCGGCGCGTATGTCCCCGTCGCCGATCTCCTGAGCGCCCAGGGGCCTGCCGTGCCGGCAGGCGTTGCTGAGCAGTTCGGAAAGGATCAGGACGGCATCGTCCACGACCGAATCGGGCAGTCCGCCGATACGCAATTGCTCACGCATGCGGTGCCTCGCCGTACCCACGCCCGCAGGGCCATGGGGTACGGCCATGCACGACGACGTGGGCACTTCCTGTGCCATCACCAACGTCACCCCCGGAACCTCCTTAGCCCCACGCCATGGTCTGAATGCCCCATTGGCCTGGACCGGAAACCGCCGTGGAGGGGGCCTCTGACGCATTCATGACGACTGAATGCGGAGCGGATGCGCCGGGGCACACCCTGTCACGGGAGGTGAAGGGGGGACGGGTGGGCAAAAGGGTGCGTCAGCGTCCAAGTTGTGACAGAACTTGGCGGGGTCGGTTCGTAATGATTGCCTCCACACCCAGATCAGCGCAGAGCTGAACGTCTTCGGGTTCGTTCACGGTCCATACGTGGACCGAGTGCCCGGCGGCCTGAAGTTTGCGGATGAAGCCGGGGTGGTTGCGGACGATCCGCATCCCCGGCCCGGCGATCCGGACCCCGGCGGGCAGTCGCCCGTCGCGCATCCGGGGCGATACGAACTGCATCAGGTACACGGTCGGGATCGTCGGCGCGGCCGCGCGGACCCGGTGCAGGGAGCGCGCGGAGAAGCTCATGATCCGTACGGGGTGGGGGCCCTCGGCGGGCGGGGAGTCCAGGCCGAAGCGCTTGAGCAGGAACAGCAGCCGCTCCTCCACCTGTCCGGCCCAGCGGGTCGGGTGCTTCGTCTCGATCGCGAGCTGCACCGGCCGTCCGGCGTCCGCGACCAGCTCCAGCAGCCGCTCCAGGGTGAGCACGGAGGTGCGCTCCGGATCGGGCTCCTTGCCGTACTCGCCGGCGGCACCCGCTCCGGCGTCCCAGTCGGGGGACTCCTCACGGTCCTTCCAGGAGCCGAAGTCGAGGGCGGCGAGATCGGCCAGTTCCAGGGCCGAGACCGCGCCGCGGCCGTTGGACGTGCGGTTCACCCGGCGGTCGTGGACCAGCACGAGATGGCCGTCGGCGGTGAGTCGGACGTCGCATTCGAGCGCGTCCGCTCCGTCCTCGACGGCTTTGCGGTAGGCGGCCAGGGTGTGCTCGGGGGCGTCCTCCGAGGCACCGCGGTGGGCGACGACCTGGATGGGGCGCGGCGTTGCGTGGGTCACCGGGTCATGGTGCCAGGGTCCGGCCCTCCGGCGTGGGGCGGGACCCTGGAGATGCGTCCGAAATGCCCGGCATAAAGGATGGGGTCAGGACACACAGGTCCGGCTTACAGTGCTCTGACGGTTGATGGGAAAGGCTTTGCCCAGGAACTTGTACGACCGGTCGAACGTTCACCCGGACCGATGTCCCGCCGGATGTACCGTCCGATATCCAGCACGCCGTGTGTGACGAGGAGAGAGCGCTGTGAGCACCGAGAACGAGGGCACCGCGGCCCCGACGCCCCCCGCGGCCCCGTCCGCACCTCCCGTGCCGGTGGCCGCGCCGACCCCCGAGCCGGTGGCTCCGGCGGATGCGGCCCCCGCGGACGCGCCCCCCGTGGACATGGGCAAGGCACCGGTCGCCGCTGACCAGGGTTACGCCGCCGAGCCCGCGACCCAGCAGCTGCCGCCGGTCCCGCCGCCCGGGGCCGAGCCGACCCAGCAGCTGCCGCCGACCCCCGCCGCGGACCCGTACGGGGCTCCGGCCGCGGCGCCGGTACCGGGCCCGCCCGCGGCTCCGTACGGCGCTCCCGCCGCGCACGGCGCCGAGGCCTGGCCGCCGCCTCCGCCGGCCGTTCCGGCGTACGGCGCCGGGGGCCACGACGGTGGCAACGGCGCCGGGGTCTGGGGCGCGCCCCCGCTCGGCGACGGTGCTCCGCAGCACAAGGCGAAGGGCCGGGGCGGCCTGATCGCGGCCGTGATCGCGGCCGCCCTGCTCGCGGGTGGGGTGGGCGGCGGCATCGGCTACAAGCTCGCCGACGGCAGCCTCGACGGCTCCGGCTCCACCACGGTCAGCTCCTCCGGCGAGGCGCCCAAGGACCTCAAGCGCGAGCCCGGTTCGATCGCGGGCCTGGCGGCCAAGGCGCTGCCCAGCGTCGTGACCATCGAGGCCCAGGGCGGTGACGGCGAGGGCGGTACGGGTACCGGCTTCGTCTACGACCAGGAGGGCCACATCCTGACCAACAACCACGTCGTGGCCTCCGCCGCCAACGGCGGGAAGCTCTCCGCCACCTTCTCCAACGGCAAGAAGTTCGACGCCGAGGTCGTGGGCCGGGCCCAGGGCTACGACGTGGCTGTGCTGAAGCTGAAGAACCCGCCCGCCGGGCTCAACCCGCTCCAGCTCGGTGACTCCGACAAGGTCGCCGTCGGTGACACGACCATCGCGATCGGCGCGCCCTTCGGCCTGTCGAACACGGTGACCACCGGCATCGTCAGTGCGAAGAACCGCCCGGTGGCCTCCGGGGACGGCGCCAGCAACAAGAACTCGTACATGAGCGCCCTCCAGACGGACGCCTCGATCAACCCGGGCAACTCCGGCGGTCCGCTGCTCGACGGCCGCGGCGCGGTCATCGGCATCAACTCCGCCATCCAGTCGGCGGGCAACGGCGGCTTCGGCGGCGGCCAGGCCGGTTCGATCGGCCTCGGCTTCGCGATCCCGATCAACCAGGCGAAGAACGTCGCCCAGCAGCTCATCAAGACCGGCAAGCCGACCTACCCGGTGATCGGCGTCTCCGTGGACCTCCAGTCCAAGACGGACGGCGCGAAGATCTCCGAGCAGGGCGCCGCGGCCAACGAGCTGGTCGACCCGGCCGGTCCGGCGGGCAAGGCCGGCCTCAAGCCCGGCGACGTGATCACCCAGTTCGGCGACAAGACGATCGACAGCGGCCCGACGCTCATCAGTGAGATCTGGACGTACAAGCCCGGCGACACCGTGAAGCTGACGTACTTGCGCGGTGGAAAGCCGACCACGGTCGACATCACGCTCGGGTCGCGGGTCGGCGACAAGTGATTCGGGGCGAGTGACCAGGGC
The DNA here is from genome assembly GCF_044759975.1 of Streptomyces sp. NPDC098789. Classification (NCBI taxonomy): domain Bacteria; kingdom Bacillati; phylum Actinomycetota; class Actinomycetes; order Kitasatosporales; family Streptomycetaceae; genus Streptomyces; species Streptomyces sp. NPDC098789. Next base: position 125,594 of record NZ_JBIWAJ010000017.1, on the reverse strand, counting down.
GAGTGACCCAGGGCGAGTGATTCCGGGCGAGTGATCCCGGGCCACGGATAGTCCGGGCCACAGGAAATCCTGTCGGGAGGGGCCGTAGGCGCGATTGTGCCTACGGCCCCTCCCAACGTCCGCTTATGCTTCGGTCGTGTTCGATTCGCGGCACATACGCACGTTTCACGAGGTGGTCGCCTCCGGGTCGTACTCGGCGGCCGCCCGCGTCCTGGGCTATACCCAGCCCGCGATCACCCAGCAGATGAAGGCCCTGGAGCGGGCCGTCGGCACCCCGCTGTTCACCCGGGTCGGTCGCCGCATGCAGCTCACCGAGGCGGGCAATTCGCTGGCCAGGCACGCGGAATCGATCCTCGGGTCCCTCTCCGCCGCCGAGGCGCAGATGAAGGCCTATGCGCGACTGCGTGCCGGCAGGGTCCGGCTGTGCGGATTCCCCAGTGTCAACGTCACCCTCGTCCCCGAGGCGTTGAGCGGGCTCGCCAAGGACCACCCCGGCGTGCAGGTGGAGCTGTTGGAAGGGGAACCCCCGGACTCGCTGCGCAGGCTGGAGCGCGGGGAGTGCGACATCACGCTGGCCTTCACCTATCCCGGTCTCCACGAGGAGATACCGGAGGAGGTGGCCGAGGTGAAGCTGCTGGAGGACCAGCTGACGGTGCTGCTGCCGACCGGCCACCCCCTGGCCCGCCGGCGCGCCGTGCACCTGGCGGACCTGGCGGAGGAGCGCTGGATCGCGGGCTGCCCGCGCTGCCGGGCCAACCTGCTGCACGAGTGCGCCGAGCTGGGGTTCGTCCCCGACATCCGGTTCTCCACCGACGACAACCTGGTCGTGCAGAGCCTGGTGGCCCAGGGACTCGGTGTGGCCATGATGCCGGCGCTGGTCCTTCCCTCGCTCTCGCTGAACAAGGTGTGCGGACGGCCGCTGGCGCCGATGGCCCGCCGCCACATCGCCGCCTACGTCTACCGGGACCACCTGCGAATACCGGCGACGGCGGCCGTCCTGGACGAGCTGAAGCGGGTGGCCGCCAACCGCGTCGGCTGCTGACCCGACGGGCACCGCCTCTCCCCCAATCCATAAGCGGCACTTGGGATTTCAGGTCGAAACTGTCGTTGGACGTGATGGATCGGCTGCCGGATGCTGCCGATATGACCACCACCACACCGGCCCGTACCACCGCGAGGATGGCCGCCCTCGTCGCTGAGATCCGTACGGTCGTGGACCGGGGGCTCGCACCCGACCTCACCGCCTATCTGGTCGGAGAGCTCGTCGCGCCCCAGCTGGGTACGCCCGACCTGCTCACCGAGGAGCAGCGCGAGGGCCACACCGACCGCTACCGGCAGCACATCCTGCACGCGGAGCCGGACGGCAGCTTCTCGGTGGTGGCACTGGTGTGGCTGCCCGGCCAGGAGACGAGCATCCACGACCACGTCTCGTGGTGCGTGGCCGGAGTCCACGAGGGCACGGAGAGCGAACGGCGCTACCGGCTCGCCCCGGCAACGGGCACCGCGGGAGCCCGGCTGGTGGCCACCGAGGAGATCCTCAACGGTCCCGGGGACGTCTGCGGGTTCGCGCCCCCCGGCGACATCCACAAGGTGCGCAACTCCTGTCGTACCAAGGCGATATCCCTCCACGTCTACGGCGCGGACGTCGCCCGCCTGGGAAGCAGCGTCCGGCGGGTCTACACGCTCCCCACCGACTGATGGCGCTGCTGCACCGGTCCACACCGCGCGTCGACGGGGACCGGCCTGTTTCACGTGAAACACCCACTTCCTGGCCCGGATTGGCCGCCGCGGTGGTCGGGGCCGCGATCGCCTGGGCCGTTCACCGGCTCGTGCCCGCCGTGCCCTGGCTCACCGCTTCGGTGGTGCTGGGCATCGCCGCCGCGCATCTGCCCCGGATCCGTACCTTCGTCCACGGAGCCGCCCGGCCGGGCCTGTCGCTCGCCGGTCGACGGCTGATGCGGATCGGGATCGTCCTGCTGGGCCTGGGGCTCGGTCTGGACGACGTGCTGGGGCTGGGCTGGGCCACGGTGGCCATGGTCGTCGCCGTGGTCGCCGCGACCTTCCTGGGCACGCTGTGGCTGGGCCGGCGGCTCGGGCTGCGCGGAGACCAGCCGCTGCTGATCGCGACGGGGTACTCGATCTGCGGAGCCTCGGCGATCGGTGCGGTCAGCGAGGTCTCCGGCAGCGACGAGGAGGACGTGGCCGCCTCGGTGGCACTGGTCACCTTGTGCGGCACCCTCGCCATCGCGGTCCTGCCGCTGCTCCAGGGACCGTTGGGGCTCACGGACCCGGAGTTCGGCCGGTGGGTGGGGGCCAGCGTGCACGACGTCGGCCAGGTCGTGGCCACCGCTCAGACCGCCGGGCCGGACGCGCTCGGGGAGGCTGTGCTCGTCAAGCTGATGCGGGTGGCCCTGCTGGCCCCGCTGGTGGCCGCCGTGGCCTTCTCGGTACGGGCCCGCCGGCGCGGGGTGCGCACCGCCTCGGGGCGGCGGCCGACACCGGTTCCGCTGTTCGTCGCAGGGTTCCTGGCGGCGGCCGCGCTGCGCGCCACCGGGGTCGTGCCCGAGGCCGCACTGGGCTGGGCCCACTCGGCGCAGGAGGCCCTGCTGGCCGCCGCGCTGTTCGGTCTGGGGACCGCGGTGCACCTGCCGACGCTGGCCCGGACCGGAGGGCGGGCCGCGGTGCTGGGCCTGAGCTCGTGGGCCGTTGTGGCGGGGGTCTCGTACGCCGGGGTCCTGCTCACCATGTAGCGCGCGACGAGGCGGAGTTCAGCCGTAGCGGGCCGAACCGGCCAATCAGCGCGACGCCCCGCTGACAATCGCGCACCACCGTGCCACGCTGCCCGGGCACGCCGCACTGCTGTACCAACGCACTGCCGCACCGCCGCACTGCCGATCCGCACCGACAACTCTTCCTACCCCACCCCTGCCCGGGTCCCACGGGCCCAGGGCACGGCAGAAGGAGTCATGCGTGAATCGTCATCGAACGGCCGCGTCCGTCCTCCTGGCCGCAGGCGCCCTGATAGCGGGCGTGCTCACGGCCGCGCCCGCGTCCGCGGCGTCCCCCCTCACCCCGGACCCCGGCTTCTGGACGGCGGCCCGGATGAGGGCGGCCACCCCGCTCGACGTGACGGCGGCCCCCGGATCCACCCGCAGCGCCCCGACGGCGGTCACCGGCCCCACGACGTTCGCCCCGACCGCTCCGTCCGCCCCGTCGGCCCATGACGCGTCCCCGAGCGCGTTCCCGCAGGCGGGCGGTGCCTGGACGGGCGGCGGCGCGATCGTGAAGACCTCCGGCCGGGTCTTCTTCACCATGGGTGACCGCACGGCCTCCTGCTCCGGCGACTCGATCACCAGCGCCAACGGCAGCACGGTCATCACCGCCGGCCACTGCGTGAAGTACCAGGGCGCCTGGCACACCAATTGGATCTTCGTCCCGGCGTACAACAACGGGAGCGCGCCGTACGGCCAGTGGTCCGCCACCAAGACCCTCGCGACCGACCAGTGGGTGGCGAGCGAGGACATGAACATGGACGTCGGCCTCGCCGTGGTCGCCCCGCTCGGCGGCCGCAAGCTCAGCGAGGTCGTCGGGGCCCAGGGCATCCAGTTCAACGGCGGCTACAACAAGAAGATGTACTCCTTCGGCTTCCCCGCGGCCGCGCCGTACGACGGCACGAAGCTCGTCTACTGCAGTGGCAACACGGGCAAGGACTTCCTCCTCACCAAGGACCACAGCCTGTCCTGCAACATGACGGGCGGCTCCAGCGGCGGCCCCTGGCTCCAGAACTTCGACGAGGCCACCGGCCTCGGCACGCAGGTCTCGGTGAACAGCTTCGGCTACACCTTCCTGCCGAACCGGATGTACGGCCCGTACTTCGGCGACGAGGCGAAGGCGGCCTACGACAGGGCCCAGACCTCCTCCTGACCGCAGCCCCCGTGCACCCCACCTGCCCGGTACTCTGTACCCGCCAGGTGGGTTGCCCGAGCGGCCTAAGGGAACGGTCTTGAAAACCGTCGTGGCAGCGATGTCACCGTGGGTTCAAATCCCACACCCACCGCACTGCGGACGAGCGGCCCCTGACCGGAAAAACCGGTCAGGGGCCGTTCTGCGTCCGGTTCCGCTGGGACTCCGCAAGCGGTGATGGGCCGACCGAGTGGTGTTTGTCGGAAGATCGGCGCGGGCGTGGGACTCGCTGCGCTTGCGGTCACATCATGACGAATGTATTCAGATCCGCCCGTCGGAACATCCTGGAATGAGGGGTTCGTCATGGCCAACAGCAGCACCTTCAAGTCGATCTGGACCAGTGTCCTCGCCGCACTCGTGGCGCTCTTCGCAGCCCTGGGTCTCGGTGGCAGCGTCGCCGCTCCCGTCGTGGCTTCCGTCTCGGCTCCCGCCGTCCCGGCCGGATCCGTGGCGCGGACGACGGCGGTGCCGTCCCGGCGGAGCTGGAGGGCGATGATGCGCGGCGGATCGCTGCCGCCGACCATCGCCCAGCGGATCCGCGCCGAAGCCCACGGTTCCACCCCCTCCGTCCGCAGCCGCTCCACGACCGCCGCCGCCCACGCCCAGTCGGACCGGTCCCGGGACGCGCTGGAACTCGTCGCCTGACGTGGGTCGGCAGTGCGGAAGCAGCTCGGAATCCGCTCGGAAGCAGTGCGGAACGCGGCAGTGCGGAAGTACGGCAGCGCGGTGGTGGAGCAGTTCAGCGGTGTAGAAGTCCAGTGGTGCAGCAGTTCAGCGGTACAGCAGTGCAGTGGTGCAGAAGCGGGCTTGGTCGTCAGGTCGGACCAGGTCGTACCGTTCGCAGGTAGCAGGTAGCAGGTAGCAGGTAGCAGGTAGCAGCTCGTACGCAGTACGCAGGTTTTGTGGGACAGCCAGCCCGATCAGGTGGTGCGCCGGTCGTTCGCGCACGGTCGGGCAGTGACTTTCAGTTGGACATCAGGTCGGCGAGAGCGCCCGTGGGGGCGTACCGCTCGGCCACCCCGGCGAGCGCCGGGGGCGTGCAGGGGGCGCGCGAGCGCGTGTGCAGGACCGCAGACCCGGGAGACGGTGGGGTTCCCGGACGGAGCGGTCCTCTTTGGCATGCCCGGGGCCAGTGGGATTGGCGGAACGCTTCGCCTCTTGTGTGCCGGGGGTTTCGCCCGTTGCGCGTGCGCTGATCAGGGGCTCTGGGGGCGTGAATGGGGTTTATCCGATGTTGCTCATGCTTGCGGGGGAATCGTGGGCTCCGGGGTGGTTCGCCGGGGATTCGGTGGGCAACTCTGGTCCAGCGACGTCGTCACCACAGAACGATCGAGGCGGTCGGCCAACTGCCTTGAAAACACCCCCGTTTCAGGTTCTCTGGAGGATAAAGACATGGCAAGCATCCGTACCGCCCGCGTCATCGCCACCGTCGCCGCGCTCCCCTTCGCCCTCGCCCTCTTCGGTGGGGTGGCGCACGCCGACAACGGCGGCTTCGCGAACGACGGGTCGAATGCGAGCGTCGCCAGCATCATCGGCAGCGGCGTGGGCGGGAACAACCACGGCAACTCCGCCACCACGCAGCAGGTGGCCACCGGCGCCGGCGCGTCCAACCAGAACAACTCCGCGCAGGTCAACGGCTCCGCCTTCACCGCGATCCATCAGTCGAACAGCAACGTCGCGGTGAACTTCCACCCCTGGTGGTAGCCGCCGCCTGAGCGCTGAGGGCGCCCGCGCGACCGGACCGGCTGGGGTCCGGTAGGCGCGGGCGCCCTCGCGCGTTCCCGACCTTGACATCGACAGGGAATCTGACGGACAGTCAGGTCCACTTGATGATGTGTGATGCCGGGAGGCCTGCGCCGTGCACCTCGCCCCGACCGAAGACCAGTTGCGGCTGCGTGCCGAACTGCGCGACTACTTCCAGAACGTGATGCCGGAGGGTGCGCCGCAGGACCCCGCGGGGCAGCGCGCGCTGCTGCGGCGCATCGGCGCCGACGGTCTGCTCGGCCTCGGCTGGCCCGTCGAGTACGGCGGTCAAGGGCGCGGACCCGACGAGCAGTTCGTCTTCTTCGACGAGGCGTACCGGGCCGGAGCGCCCGTTTCCATGGTCACGCTCAACACCGTCGGCCCGACACTGATGCGGTACGGGACCCAGGAGCAGAAGGAGTTCTTCCTCCCCCGGATCCTCAAGGGGGAGATCGTCTTCGCGATCGGCTACTCCGAGCCGGAGGCCGGCACCGACCTCGCTTCCCTGCGCACCAGGGCCGTGCGGGACGACACCGGGGCGGAGCAGGGCGAGTGGGTGATCGACGGGCAGAAGATCTTCACCTCGAACGCCCAGAACGCCGACTGGATCTGGCTCGCCTGCCGCACCGACCCGGAGGCCCCCAAGCACAAGGGCATCTCCATCATCCTCGTGCCCACGGACGCCCCGGGCTTCTCGTGGACGCCCATCGACACCGTCGGCGGTCTGACCACCACCTCGACCTATTACGACGGCATCCGCGTGCCGACCGGGAACCTCGTCGGCCCCGAGCACGGCGGGTGGGGCCTCATCACCAACCAGCTGAACCACGAACGCGTCGCCCTCGCCGCGATCGGGATGCAGGCCGAGGACTTCTACGACGCCGCCCTGACCCATGCCCGCACCGCCGATCCCGTCACCGGCGAGCGCCCGGCCGACCGGCCCTGGGTGCGGTCCCGGCTCGCGGAGGCACACGCGCGTCTGGCCGCCGTACGCCTGCTGAACTGGCGCCTCGTACAGGACGTGGGCGCCGGCAGCCTGGCCCCCGGAGACGCGAGCGGAGTGAAGTTCCTGGGCACCGAATCGACCGTCGAGGTGTACCGGATGTGCCAGGAAGTGGTCGGCGAGGAGGCCCTCGTGCGCGGTCCGGCGGCCTTCGCGGGCGGCGAGCTGGAGCGGATGAACCGCGCCGCGCAGATCAACACCTTCGGCGGCGGGGTCAGCGAGGTCCAGCGCGAGATCGTCGCCATGATGCGGCTCGGCATGAAGGGGAGGAAGCGGTGACCGCGACAACACGGAGCCAGGGCGAGGGCGAGGGCCAGGGCCGGGAACGAGAGCGGACGGAGACCGGAAGCGGGCCGGTGGACACGCTGTACCCGCTGCTCAAGGCCTTCGAAGGGCGGGCCGCCGCCACTTCGGGCCGGGGCAAGGACCCGGTCAACGAGCCGATGATCCGGCACTGGTGCGAGGCGATGGGCGACACCAACCCGGCCTACACCGGTCCCGAGGCGATAGCCCCGCCCACCATGCTCCAGGCCTGGACGATGGGCGGGCTCTCCGGCCACACCGACCGTTCCTCCGCCTACGACGAGCTGTTCGTCCTCCTCGACGGCGCCGGATACACCTCCGTGGTCGCCACCGACTGCGAGCAGGAGTACCTGCGACCCCTGCGCCCCGGCAACGAGGTCACCTTCGACGCCGTGATCGAATCCGTCTCCCCCCGCAAGACCACCAAGCTGGGCACCGGGCACTTCGTGACGACCCGGATGGACATCCGCGCCGACGGCGAACCCGCCGGCACCCACCGCTTCCGCATCCTGAAGTACGCCCCCGCCGCCCGACCCGAGGACCCGGCCCGACCCGAGGCCCAAACCCAGGCCGAGGCCCAAACCCAGGCCCGGTCCCAAGCCAAGGCCAAGGCCCTGCGCCCCCGCCCCGTCGTCAACCGCGACAACCGGGGTTTCTGGGCCGGGGTCCAGGAACACCGGCTGCTCATCCAGCGCTGCGCCTCCTGCGCGGCCCTCCGCTTCCCCTGGCTCCCGGGCTGCAACGACTGCGCGGGCCTGGACTGGGACACCGTCGAGGCGTCCGGCGCCGGGACGGTCTTCAGCTACGTCGTCATGCACCACCCGCCCTTCCCGGCCTTCGACCCCCCCTACGCGGTGGCGGTCGTCGAACTCGCCGAAGGCGTCCGGATGGTCAGCAACATCACCGGCGTCCCCTACGACAAGGTGCGCATCGGCATGCCCGTCCAGCTGGAGTTCCTGCGCGTCGACGAGGAACTGGAACTGCCCGTCTTCCGGGGGAGTGAGGGCTGATGGACTTCCGGCCCACCGAGGAGCAGGCCGCCGCCGTCGGTCTCGCCGCGCAGATCTTCCGGGACCTGGCGACCCACGAGCGCCTCGCGGCCGCGGGCACCGGGACCGACGCCGAGCTGTGGAAGGCCCTGGCGGGGTCCGGGCTGATCGCCGCGGTCGAGGACGTCGGACTGCTCGGCCTGGTGCTGCTGCTGGAGGAGCAGGGCCGCACCACCGCCCAGGTCCCCTTCGCCGCCACCTGCACGTACGGGCTGCTCGCCGTCGCCGCCCACGGCAGCGCCGAGCAGCGCGCCCGGCTGCTGCCCGCACTCGCCGCCGGCGAGGCGGTGGCCACCGGCGCCTTCCCGGCGCGCGGCCGCTTCACCGCGGACGCGCACGGACGCCTGACCGGTACGGCCCAGGCCGTGCCGTGGTTGCGCGATGCCACGCACGTCCTGGTCCCGAGCGCCGACCGGCAGCTGTGGCTCGTACGGACGGACGCACCCGGCGTCGGGACGGCCCCGCAGGAGACCACCGCCCCGTGGTCGGCGGGCCGGCTGGTCCTCGACGGCGCCGAAGCCGAACGACTCGGCGACGGCGGCGACGGTGACGCGGGCGGTGACGGCGCGGGCGGCGACGGCGACGCGTACGCAGCGGTGCTCGCGAGCGCGCGCACCGCCTTCGCCGGCCTCCAGGCGGGCGTCTGCGCGGGATCCCTGGCCCGGGCCGTCGCCTACACCGGCGAACGCGAGCAGTTCGGCCGCCCGCTCTCCACCAACCAGGGAGTCATGCTGCGCGCCGCGGACGCGTACATGGACACCGAGGCCATCCGGGTGACGGCGTACGAGGCGGCGTGGCGCATCGATCAGGGGCTCCCCGCGCACGAGCACGCGCTGACCGCCGCCTGGTGGGCCTCGGAAGGGGGCAAGCGGGTCGTGCACGCGGGCCAGCACCTGCACGGCGGGATGGGCGCCGACCTGGACCACCCCGTGCACCGGCACTTCCTCTGGGGGCGTCAGCTGGACGCGTACCTCGGCTGTGGCAGCGAACTTCTGGCGGAACTGGGCGCCGTACTGGCGCAGGAGGTCTGAGGGATGAGAGCCGACGCGATGAGGGTGGGCGACAGCCTGCCGCCGCTGGAGATACCGGTCACGCGCACGCTGATCGTCGCGGGCGCGATCGCCTCCCGCGACTACCAGGACGTGCACCACGACGCCTCGCTGGCGCGGGAGAAGGGCTCTCCGGACGTCTTCATGAACATCCTGACGACCAACGGTCTGGTCGGCCGGTACGTCACCGACCACCTCGGGCCGGGCGCCGTACTGCGTAGGGTGGCGATCCGTCTCGGCGCGCCGAACTATCCGGGCGACACGATGACCCTCACCGGCACGGTCACCGCCGTCGCCGAGGACACCGTCGAGATCAAGGTGGTCGGTGCCAACGGCATCGGCCACCACGTCACCGGCACGGTCACCGCGACCCTGACGGAGGGCCCGGAATGAGCGTCCACGCCCGGGACTCCCTCGGGGGCCGCGCCGCCATCGCCGGGATCGGCGCGACCGAGTTCTCCAAGGAATCGGGCCGCAGTGAACTGCGCCTCGCCGTCGAGGCCGTGCACGCCGCGCTCGACGACGCGGGGCTCACCCCCGCCGACGTGGACGGCATGGTCACCTTCACGATGGACACCAGTCCCGAGATCACCGTCGCCCAGGCCGCGGGCATCGGGGAACTGTCCTTCTTCTCCCGCATCCACTACGGCGGCGGGGCGGCCTGCGCCACCGTGCAACAGGCCGCGCTGGCCGTGGCGACCGGAGTCGCCGAGGTCGTCGTCTGCTACCGCGCCTTCAACGAGCGCAGCGGCCGCCGCTTCGGGTCCGGGGTGCAGCAGCGCGATCCGTCCGCGGAGGGCGCGGCGCTCGGCTGGTCCCTGCCCTTCGGCCTGCTCACCCCGGCCTCCTGGGTGGCGATGGCCGCGCAGCGCTACCTGCACGCGTACGGGCTCACCCCCGAGGCCTTCGGGCACGTGGCCGTCACCGGCCGCCGGCACGCCGCCACCAACCCGGCCGCATGGTTCCACGGCAAGCCGATCACCCTCGCCGATCACGCCGCCTCGCGCTGGATCGTCGAGCCCCTGCGGCTACTGGACTGCTGTCAGGAGACGGACGGCGGTCAGGCGATCGTCGTCACGAGCGTGGAGCGGGCCCGCGAGCTGCGCCGGGCACCCGTCGTCATCACGGCGGCGGCGCAGGGGGCGGGGCGCCGCCAGGAGGCGATGACGAGCTTCTACCGGGACGACCTCACCGGCCTGCCGGAGATGGACGTGGTGGCCCGGCAGCTGTGGCGGACCAGCGGGCTGCGCCCCTCCGACATCGACGTCGCCATCCTCTACGACCACTTCACGCCCTTCGTGCTGATGCAGTTGGAGGAGTTCGGCTTCTGCAAGCCGGGGGAAGCCGCCGATTACGTCGCCGCCGACGCGCTCCCCCTCAACACCCACGGGGGCCAGCTCGGCGAGGCGTACCTGCACGGCATGAACGGCATCGCCGAGGCGGTGCGCCAACTGCGCGGCAGTTCGGTCAACCAGGTCGCGGGCGCGGCCCACGCCCTGGTCACGGCCGGAACGGGGGTGCCGACCTCCGGCCTGGTGCTGGGCGTCGACGTCTAGAACGTCCCCGGGACCCGGGCCGGGAACGCCGCGGAGCCCCAGGCGCGCGGTCCCCCACCTCCTCCACCTACAGGAGGTGGGGGAAACCCCCCGCCTACAACCTGAGAGGGACGTGGCTTCGGCACCTGCGGCCGATCCCCCGGGCTGCCGCCGCTCCTAGCGTGGGGGGTATGACCACGCCAGTGTGCACGTACGCATCGAACCAGTCGTCGCACCCGTCGTCGCACCGGTCCTACCCGTCGTACCCGTCGTACCCGTCGTTCTCGTCGTACGTACGGACCCGGGGGACGTCCCTGATGCGTACGGCGCGCTCGCTGACCGCCAACCCGTGCGATGCCGAGGACCTGCTGCAGACGGCCCTCGCCAAGACCTACGTCGCATGGGACCGGATCGAGGACCACCGGGCCCTCGACGGCTACGTCCGCCGGACCCTGGTCAACACCCGCACCTCCCAGTGGCGCAAGCGCAAGGTCGACGAGTTCTCCTGCGACGAGCTGCCGGAGACGGACGTGGCGCCGGCCGCCGATCCCGCCGAGGCGCAGGCACTGCGCGACGCGATGTGGCGCGCGGTGACCCGGCTGCCCGACCGGCAGCGGGCCATGGTGGTGCTGCGCTACTACGAGGACCTGAGCGAGGCCCAGACCGCCGAGCTGCTCGGGGTCTCGGTCGGCACGGTCAAGAGCGCCGTCTCCCGGGCCCTGGTCAAGCTGCGCGAGGATCCGGAGCTCACTCCCGTCCGCTGATGTTTCACGTGAAACAGTGACTCGCCCTCTCCGGGTAGTGACATGCCGACCGGTACGTGAGCAGAATCGGCAGCATCCGTAGCCGCCGCAGCGCTGCAGCGCCCACCGGGAGGACGCTTTGCTGAGCACCATGCAGGACGTACCACTGCTCGTCAGCCGCATACTTCGACACGGCATGACGATCCACGGAAAGTCCCAGGTCACGACCTGGACCGGGGAGGCCGAGCCGCACCGGCGCAGCTTCGCGGAGATCGGTGTCCGTGCCACCCGGCTGGCCAACGCCCTGCGGGACGAGCTGGGTGTCCAGCAGGACGACCGCGTGGCCACGCTCATGTGGAACAACGCCGAGCACGTGGAGGCGTACTTCGCGATCCCCTCCATGGGGGCGATCCTGCACACGCTGAACCTGCGGCTGCCCCCCGAGCAGCTGGTCTTCATCGTGAACCACGCCGTCGACCGGGTCGTGCTCGTCAACGGCACCCTGCTGCCGCTGCTGGCTCCGCTGCTGCCGCACCTGCCCACCATCGACCACGTCGTGGTGTCGGGCATCGGTGACCGCTCGGTGCTCGACGGCCTGGACGTCCAGGTGCACGAGTACGAGGACCTGCTGGCCGGCCGCCCGGACACCTACGCCTGGCCGGAGCTGGACGAACGCCAGGCCGCCGCCATGTGTTACACCTCCGGCACCACCGGGGACCCCAAGGGCGTCATCTACTCCCACCGCTCCATCTACCTGCACTCCATGCAGGTCAACATGACCGAGTCGATGGGTCTGACCGACCGCGACACCAGCCTCGTCGTGGTCCCGCAATTCCATGTCAACGCCTGGGGCCTGCCGCACGCCACCTTCATGACCGGCATCAACATGCTGATGCCGGACCGCTTCCTGCAGGCCGCTCCGCTCGCCGAGATGATCGAGCGCGAGCGCCCCACGCACGCGGCGGCCGTCCCCACCATCTGGCAGGGGCTGCTCGCCGAGGTCACCGCGAATCCGCGCGACCTGACCTCCATGAAGCACGTGACCATCGGCGGCTCGGCCTGCCCGCCCTCCCTCATGGAGGCCTACGACAAGCTCGGCGTCCGCGTCTGCCACGCCTGGGGCATGACCGAGACCTCCCCGCTGGGCACCATGGCCCACCCGCCGGCCGGTCTGAGCGCCGAGGAGGAGTGGCCGTACCGCCTCACCCAGGGCCGCTTCCCGGCGGGCGTGGAACCGCGGCTGGTCGGTCCGGGCGGCGACGTGCTCCCCTGGGACGGCGAGTCCGCGGGCGAGCTGGAGGTGCGCGGCAACTGGATCGCGGGCGCCTACTTCGGCGGTGCGACGGGTGAACCGCTGCGTCCCGAGGACAAGTTCAGTGCCGACGGCTGGCTCAAGACGGGCGACGTCGGCGTGATCGGCCCCGACGGCTTCCTGACGCTGACGGACCGGGCCAAGGACGTCATCAAGTCCGGCGGGGAATGGATCTCCAGCGTCGCATTGGAGAACGCCATCATGGCCCACCCCGAGGTCGCCGAGGCGGCCGTGGTGGCCGTCCCGGACCAGAAGTGGGGCGAGCGACCGCTGGCCACGGTGGTCCTCAAGGAGGGCGCGACGGTGGACTACGTCGGCCTGCGGGCCTTCCTCGCCCAGTCCATCGCCAAGTGGCAGCTGCCGGAGCGCTGGTCGATCATCGAGTCCGTACCGAAGACGAGCGTCGGCAAGTTCGACAAGAAGGTGATCCGCAAGCAGTACGCGGAAGGCGCCCTGGACGTCACCACGCTCGACTAGCCGGCCCCGCGGCCGACGACGGGGGGCCCGGAAGGTTCCGGGCCCGCCGGGTCAGCCGCGCGTGAGCCACGGCCGCAGCAGCTTGCTGACGGCGGGCATGGCGACGTACGTCATCAGGGTGCTGAAGACGACGGCGAAGGCGGCCGTCCGCAGCACGAAGTGCACGTTCGCGAGGTAGGGCCCGAGCAGCGCGTTGCCGAGCAGCGAGATCGGGAAGATGGCCAGGCCCGAACTGACCGCCATCTTCCAGCGCGGCGGCGCCGGCCGGGTGGTACCGGGCTTGGCGAACCACGTCTCCATGCCGTGCAGTTCGCGCCGGGCTATCTCGGTGTGCTGATGGCCGTGGCAGTTGGCGAACCACTCGGCCCGCTCGGCCGAGTCCTGCCACCGCTGGAAGGCCTCCTGATGGCGGAAGCGGTGGACGAGGAACCACGGCCCGCCCTCGGTCGCCGGGCGGAACAAGCCGTACCCGAGGTGGTCCGGGAAGGTCGCCGCGGTCTCCAGGATCCCGCGCGCCCAGACCTCGAACGCCTCCTCGTGGCCCGGCTCCACCTGCCGGGCGATGAGGAGGCTCACCTCTCCGTTGTCGGCGGGGACGGTGTGTTCGGTCGTGTCGATGATGGCCATCGGACCAGGGTGGCTAATTGGTCCCGATCTTGGCGAGCAGGTCCACGATGCGGCCCTGCACCTCCGCCGTGGTGGACCGTTCGGCGAGGAACAGCACGCTCTCGCCGGAGCCGAGCCGCGGCAGCTCGGACGGGTCGATCCCGGCGGTCGTGTAGACGACCAGCGGGGTCCGGTTCAGCTGCCCGTTGGCGCGCAGCCAGTCCACGATCCCGGCCCGCCGCCGACGGACCTGCATCAGGTCCATGACCACGAGGTTCGGCCGCATCCGGCTGGCCAGGTCCACCGCGTCGGTGTCGGCGCCCGCCCGTGCCACCTGCATCCCGCGCCGCTCCAGGGCGGCGGTGAGCGCGGTGGCGATCTCGTCGTGCTGCTCGATCAGCAGCACGCGGGAGGGGTGCTGCTCGCTGTCGCGCGGAGCGAGCGCCTTGAGGAGCACGGCGGGATCCGCGCCGTACGCCGCTTCGCGCGTCGCGTGCCCCAGCCCGGCCGTCACCAGGACGGGCACCTCGGCGGCCACGGCGGCCTGGCGCAGTGACTGAAGGGCCGTCCGGGTGATGGGCCCGGTCAGCGGGTCCACGAACAGCGCGGCGGGGAACGCGGCGATCTGCGCGTCCACTTCCTCGCGCGAGTGCACGATCACCGGACGGTAGCCGCGCTCGCTCAGCGCCTGCTCGGTCTGTACGTCCGGGGCGGGCCAGACCAACAGCCGCCGCGGGTTGTCCAGCGGCTCGGGCGGCAGCTCGTCGTCCATCGGGCGCGGTGCGGGCCGGTTGACCACCTCGACGGCGCCACCGGGCCCGTCGAGCGGCTCGGGGCCCTCCGCGGCGCCGGCTTCGGGTGCTCCTATGGCGAAGGCCCGACCCTGGGGCGCGGGTTCGGACAGCCGCCGCCTGCGGCCGGAGCCGGAGTCAACGGCGATGCCCTGGCCCAGGGTGCTGCCCAGGGGACGCACGCTGATCGGCTGGCCGGCCGGAGCCGGGGCCGCGGTGTCCGCGGACTGCCGGGCACCGGGCAGCGCCACCGCGGCGGCCGGCTCCTCGTCCTCGGGAGCGGTCCGCGCGGCCGGGACCGGCCAGGCGGGAGTGGCCGGCAGGGCCCGGCGCCGCCCGGTGGGCGACTCGGGGGACGCGTCGGGCTCCGCCTTGACCAGCGGCGCGGCCTTGGCCGGTGCCGGGGGCGCGAGGGGGGCCTGCGGTGCGGAGGTCTGCGGAGCGGCAGCCTGCGGTGCGGGTGGCTGCGGGCTGCCGAGCGCCCGCCGGACACCGGCGTTGCTGGTCCCGGTGCCGGGCACGGGCGTCGCGGGCGCCAGGCCCGTGGCCGGTACGGGCCGTTGGGGGCGGTCCGCTCCGTCGTCGCCCTGTGCGGGGCCCAGCGCGCGGCGGCGGCCCGCGGGGGCCTCGCCGGGCGGTCCCTGCACGGGAGCGGGCGGAAGGGCGGGCATGCCCTGCGGGGGCACCGGCCGCCGGGCCGGGCCGTCCTCGGGTCCGTTGCCGCCGTTGCCGTCAGTGCTGTCCGTGCCGTCCGCGGGGCCACCGCTGTCGCCGTCACCGGCACGGCCGCGCCGGCGACCCGTACCGAGACCGGCCGGGTTCACCGGGGACTGGGCCAGACCGCCGCCCGCGGGGGCGTCGGCGGCCTCCACGGCATCGCCCGCGCGGCGCCGCCCGGACGGCAGCGCGAGCGCGCCGCCCGCACCGGGCTCGCGCGCGGGGGGCTGACCGGAACGGACCTCGTCGTCGAGGAAGGCGTCGACGCCGCGCCGGGCCCGACGGCCACCGGGACCGTCCTTGACCTCGCCCGCGCCGTCCTCGCCCCGGCCGGCCGCCGCGGGCTCGGGCGGCGGGTCCGGCAGGGTCACCGTGCCCGCCCCGGCGCCCAGGGGAAGTTCCAGGACGAATGCGCCGCCGGGCGCGCCGGGCACCTTCACGGTCTGGAGGACTCCGCCGTGCGCGGCCACGATGCCCCGCACGATCGGCTCGTGCACCGCGTTGCCCCCGCTGTACGGGCCGCGCACCTCGATCCGTACGACCTTGCCGCGCTGTGCGGCGGCGACCACGATCGTCGAGTCCGTGTAGCCGCTGCCCTGGGGGGTCTTGCCGGTGGCGTCCACCCCGGCGACGTCCGCGATCAGGTGGGCCAGCGCCGTGGAGATCCGGTCCGCGTCCACCTCGGCCTCGATGGTCGGGGCGTGGACGGCGAACTGCACGCGCCCCGGCCCGATCAGTTCGACCGCGCCGTCGACACCGGCCGTGACGACCCCGTCGATCAGCACCTTCTTCTTCGTGAGCTTCTCGGTGCCCGAGTCCAGCCGCTGGAAGCCCAGCACGTTGTCGACCAGCGTGGTCATCCGGGCGTAGCCCGCCGACAGGTGGTGCAGCAGTTGGTTCGCCTCGGGCCACAACTGCCCGGCGTCGTCCGCGGCCAGGGTGGCCAGTTCGCCCCGCAGCTCCTCCAGCGGGCCCCGCAGGGAGTCACCGAGGACCGCCAGGAGCTGCGCGTGGCGCGCCGCCAGGGCGTCGTAGGGGCGCCGGTCGGTGAAGGTCATCACGGCCCCCACCAGAAGTTCTCCGTCGCGCACCGGTGAGGTCGTCAGGTCGACGGCGACGGGCTTGCCGCTCTTGTTCCACAGCACCTGTCCGCGCACCCGGTGCTTGCGTCCGCTGCGCAGGGTGTCGGCGAGCGGGGACTCGTCGAAGGGGAACGGCGAACCGTCGGCGCGCGAGTGCTGGATCAGGCCGTGCAGTTCGCGGTTGCCCAGGTCGGTCGCGCGGTATCCGAGGATCTGCGCGGCGGCCGGATTGACCAGCACCACGCGTCCGTCGGTGTCCGTGCCGACGACGCCCTCGGCGGCGGCGCGCAGGATCATCTCGGTCTGGCGCTGCGAGCGGGCCAGCTCGTTCTCGGTGTCGAGGGTTCCCGTGAGGTCGCGCACGACGAGCATCAGCAGTTCGTCACCCGTGTAGCCGGGGCTCGGGTCGCGGTAGGCGTCGCGGCCGTCGAGGTTGGCGCTGGTGACCTCGACCGGGAACTCGTTGCCGTCGGTGCGGCGCGCGACCATGCGCGTCGGCGTGGCGCGCTGTTCCTTGTCCTCGTCGGGACGGCGCATGGAACCCGGGATCAGCTTCGAGTCGAATCCGGGCAGGAGGTCGAGCACTCCGCGCCCCACGAGTCCCGTTCCGGGACTCTCCAGCATCTCGAGCGCGATCGAATTGGCGTTGACGACTGTGCCGTTGGCGTTCACGAGCAACAGTGCGTCAGGAAGAGCATCGAGTATTGCTGCGAGGCGAGCAGCGCCTCGGGATGGCCTGCTGCTCACGACGAGCTTCCTCCCTGACCACGACTACCGGCATGTCACGGGAGGAGTCTAAGGCCACCTCCCCCCGGCGGGACGGCGGATGCGGTGCCCGAGTCGGGCATATCCCGCATCCCGACCGCATCCTCCCTGGTCAGGAACGCGCACTCGGAAGCAGAGGTTCCAAGTCGTTCCACCGGCGGATCTCGCACCCGTTGCTGCGGTCGAACCGGGCGTTCACCTCGTGTCCGTGCCAGGTTCCGGTGACCCGGGCGGTCGCCGGACCGCCGTCCTGCAGGGTGCAGATCTGCCGCTTGGAGACCGGGGCGAAGGGGTCTTTGTGTTCCTTGGCGAATTCGGCGAGCCGCGCGCACGCCTTGGCCGCCTGCGGGTGCGTACCGCTCGGCGGCGCACCGCACTCCAGTCGGTACTCCCCGTCGGCGCGCGGATTGCCGGTGGCGGACACGCTGACGGTGAGCCGGTCGGGTGGTGCCAGCAGGCCCAGGGGCAGCGGTGGGAGCGGTCCGGTGGCGGCGGCAACCAGGGCGGAGGTGGTGACGGCGAAGGCGGCGAGACGCAGCATGGGGCACTCCAGGTCGTCCGTACGTCGTACGCCTGCCCAACGACGCGCCCGCCCCGATGTTCCGTGGGCAATGCGTGCTCTTAAGGCTTTGCCCTGAGGGCTCGCTGCCTAGTACCGTGAGAGCGGATTGGTGAGCGGCCCTGCGCCTGTGTCATCATCTGCACGCACCTTCGTACGCGGAGGTGTGCTGGAGGCGTCGCCTAGTCCGGTCTATGGCGCCGCACTGCTAATGCGGTTTGGGGCTTACCCCCCATCGAGGGTTCAAATCCCTCCGCCTCCGCACCTCACCGAAGCCCCGGTCCTCTTGGACCGGGGCTTCGGTGCGTTCCGGGCGCGAAAGGCGGCGCAGACCCTCGTGATCCGGCCGTGGAGGCGTGGGGGACGCCCGCCGAGGAATCACCCGTTCCAGGGTGTTTCCGCAGGTCAGAGGCCATGTGGCCAATGGATTTCGCGTCCCGCCGAGGTCCATGTATTGTTGTTCTCGCAAGGCCAACGGGGCGCAAAACCCCGGGAAGCACAAGCACTCGTAGCTTAACGGATAGAGCATCTGACTACGGATCAGAAGGTTGCAGGTTCGAATCCTGCCGAGTGCACAGCCCAAGAGGCCCCCTGGAGAAATCCAGGGGGCCTCTTGCGTTGAACCTGTCGGTGAGCCTGTCAACGGAACGAGGGGGGCCCTCATGGGTCTGTTCGGGAACGCGCACACGGTCGACCCCGTGTCGGCGCAGCGGGACTACGCGCGGCTGCTGGGGCACGGGGAGCAGGTGCACGCCGCGTACCTGTTGATACGCGACACGATCCTCTTCACCGACCGGCGGCTCGTGCTGGTCGACAAGCAGGGGATCACGGGCAAGAAGGTGGAGTACCACTCGGTGCCCTACCGCAGCATCACGCACTTCTCCGTGGAGACGGCCGGGCACTTCGATCTGGACGCCGAGCTGAAGATCTGGATCTCGGGTACCGCGGCGCCCCTGCAGAAGACCTTCACCAAGGGCGTCGACATCTATGAGGTCCAGGCGATCCTGACGCAGTTCGTCGCCCGCTAGCGGCGACGGGCCGAATGAAATTTGGCCCGATGGTGGTATCGCAGGATGCGGTACCGTCTCGATGAGGGTCGCCGGAGTCGCCGGGACCCGCGGGACACCGGCGGGGCGGTAGGCACACGTGGACGACATCGACCGGGCGTTGATCTTGCGACTGCAGGAGGACGCCGGACAGTCCTACGCCGCCCTCGGCGCCGCCGTCGGGCTCTCCGCCGGGGCCACCCACGAGCGGGTGCGCAAGCTGCGCGAGCGCGGGGTCATCCGGCGGACCACCATCGACGTGGACCCCGCGGCCGTCGGCAGCGGGGTCCTCGCCTACGTCCACGTCGACTCCACCGCCTGGATGGGTGAGTCCGAGGCCGCCTTCGCGGCGATCCCGGAGATCCAGGAGGCCCACATCATCGCGGGCACCGCCTCTGTCCTCGTCAAGGTCCGCACGGCCACGACCGAGCGGCTCCAGGACGTCCTGCGCAGGCTCTACGCCATCGAAGGCGTGAGCGGCACGCAGGCGACCGTGGTCCTGGAGACCTTCTTCGAGCGGCCGCTCCCGCTGTGACCTGGCGGTGCACCGGCATGGGGTGGAGCGGCGGGCAGCCCTCCATCGGCTGGTACGCCGAGAGCCGCGGCCCGGGCCCCGGGGCTGGCGAGCGCCGGAGCGTGCTCGCCTACGGGCAGCGCCTCTCCTTCGTCGGCCGGGGCGAGCGGCGCTGCCTCGGCGTCCGCCGGGCCGGGAAGCGGACGCCCTGTCCCACCGCCGCCACCGTCTCCGAGCGCGCGGGCAACGCCCAGTGCCCCGAGTGCGCCCGGCTGGACCGGTCCTTCTCGGTGGCCGCCGACACCAACGTCGCGGATCCGCGCACCTACCGCGTCTACCTCGCCTGGTTCGGGCCCGGCCTGGTCAAGGTCGGCCTCACCGCCGAGGAGCGCGGTCCGGACCGGTTGCGCGAGCAGGGCGCGGTGACCTGGAGCTGGCTCGGGCGCGGACCGTTGATGGCGGCCCGGCGCACCGAGGAACTGCTGCGGGCCGCCCTCGGGGTGCCCGACCGGATCGCCTACGCCCGCAAGCGCGCCGTACGGGCGCAGCTGCCGCCCGCCGAGGAGCGGGCCCGGGAGGTGGCCGAGCTGCACGCGCGGGCCGGCGCGCTCGCCGGCTGGCCCGAATCGCTGGAGCGCACGGGGTGCGAGGTCGCCGACCACGCCGGGCTGTTCCGGCTGGACGCCCTGCCGGTGCCCGCGCGGGGGCTCACCGGGATGATCCCCGGCGGAGCCGTCGAAGGACTGCTGGTGGGCGCGGCCGGGCCGGACCTGCACTTCGCCGACGGGCTCGTGGTCGACACCCGGCTGCTGGCCGGCTGGGCGCTCGTCGCCCCGGAGGGGCCGCACCCGCCGGTGCCCGCGCCGTGGACGGACCTCGCGCCCCCGCCCGCCGCCGAGCAGGACGGGCTCTTCTGACCCCGGGCATGGACAGGCGAGGGGGCCGCCGCCGAAGGTGGGTGCCATGAGCAACCAGTTGAGCGGCGCGGCGGCCGCGTCCGGTACGACCGGGGCGGTCCGCGCCTTCCGGGAGCGGCTCGGGCTCCCCGGGCTGATCGACGTCCACACGCACTTCATGCCCGAACGCGTGCTGGCCAAGGTGTGGGACTACTTCGACGCCGTCGGTCCGCTGACCGGCACGCAATGGCCCATCACCTACCGGCACGAGGAGCAGCACCGGGTGGCCCTGCTGCGGGAGTTCGGCGTCCGGGCCTTCACGGCGATGCTGTACCCGCACAAGCCCGCCATGGCCGCCTGGCTCAACTCCTGGTCCGCGGAGTTCGCCGCCCGCACCCCCGACTGCCTGCACACCGCGACCTTCTTCCCCGAGGCGGGGGCCGGGGGATACGTGCGCCGGGCGGTGGAGGGCGGCGCCCGCGTCTTCAAGGCACACCTCCAGGTCGGCGCGTACGACCCGAACGACGAGCTGCTCGACCCCGTCTGGGGGCTGCTCGCCGAAGCCGGTGTCCCCACGGTGATCCACTGCGGTTCCATGCCCACCCCGGCCAAGTTCACCGGGCCCGAGCCGGTGGCCCGGCTGCTCGCCCGGCACCCCCGGCTGCCGTTGGTCATCGCGCACATGGGGATGCCGGAGTACACCGAGTTCCTGGACCTCGCCGACCGCCACCCCGAGGTCCGCTTCGACACCACCATGGCCTTCACCGATTTCTCCGAGCGGATGAGCCCCTTCCCGGTCCGGGAGCTCGGGCGGCTCGCGGCGCTCGGCGACCGGATCCTGCTCGGCACCGACTTCCCGAACATCCCCTATCCCTACGAACACCAGCTGGCCGCCCTCGAAGGGCTCGGCCTCGGGGACGACTGGCTGCGCGCCGTCTGCCACGACAACGCCGCCCGGCTCTTCGACCTCCCGTAGCGCTTCCGGCGGCGCCGGCGGCCCCGGCGCCCCACGGCCCGCGCCGGGGATTCTCAGGAGAATCACAGAAAGGGCCAAGGGGGCTTTCACCGGCGCAGGCGAGCGTGGGCGCCATGACTGCGACGACCACTTCCCACGCGTCCACGTCCACCAGCAACCCCATGGCCCTCGTCCGGCCCGATGGCGGCCCGTGCCGGGTCCTCGTCGTGGACGACGAGGCATCGCTGTCCGAGCTGCTGTCCATGGCCCTGCGCTACGAGGGCTGTGAGGTCCGCAGCGCGGGTGACGGAGCGGGTGCGGTGCGGACGGCGGCGGAGTTCCATCCCGACGTGGTCGTCCTCGACATCATGCTCCCGGACATGGACGGGCTGGCCGTCCTCGGTCAGCTGCGCCGCCGGCTCCCGCACGTCCCGGTGCTCTTCCTCACCGCCAAGGACTCGGTCGAGGACCGCATCGCCGGTCTGACGGCGGGCGGCGACGACTACGTCACCAAGCCGTTCAGCCTGGAAGAGGTGGTGGCCCGGCTGCGGGGTCTGGTCCGCCGCTCCGGCGCGGCCCAGGCCGCGCGCGGCGAATCCGTACTGGCCGTGGGCGACCTGCGGCTCGACGAGGACAGCCACGAGGTGAGCCGGGGCGGTCGGGAGATCCACCTGACCGCCACCGAGTTCGAGCTGCTGCGCTACCTCATGCGCAACCCGCGCCGGGTGCTCAGCAAGGCGCAGATCCTGGACCGCGTGTGGTCCTACGACTTCGGCGGCCAGGCCAACGTGGTCGAGCTGTACATCTCCTACCTGCGGCGCAAGCTGGAGAGCGGCCCCGGCCTCCCCCCGCTGATCCACACCCGGCGCGGCGCCGGATACCTGATCAAGCCGAGCGAATAGTGGCGTTCCGGATCCCCGGTCGGCGGCCCTGGTCCCTGCGGACCCGGCTGGTCGTCTCGGCCGTGCTGCTCATCGCGGTGGTGGGCGCGGCCATCGGTACGGTCACCATCCTGGTCCTGCGCTCCTACCTCGTGGGCCAGCTCGACCGTCAGCTCGCCACCTCGGTGACCATGGCCTCCCGGGGACCCGGAGCCGAGAAGTCGTCACGGGACACCCTCGCCTTCGTCCTGGGACCCGGCAGCCCCTTCGGCGCCGCCGGAGTGCGCCTGGACTCGGACGGCAAGGTCATCGCGGCGGCCCGCAGCGTGCCCGCCGACGGGCCCGCCCCCGACCACCGTCAGACGCTCACCGATCCCCAGATCAAGGCCCTGCTGGCGGCCGCCGGGGAGGCCAGGTCGGGGGAGGAACGGCCCGTCGACGTACGCCTGCACGGCCTGGGCAACTACCGCGTGCTCACCGCCGCCGACGGCAGCCTCGTGCTGGGCTTCCCCCTCGACGGGGTCGACTCC
Organism: Streptomyces sp. NPDC098789; assembly: GCF_044759975.1. Lineage (NCBI taxonomy): Bacteria > Bacillati > Actinomycetota > Actinomycetes > Kitasatosporales > Streptomycetaceae > Streptomyces > Streptomyces sp. NPDC098789. The sequence continues at coordinate 103,075 of NZ_JBIWAJ010000017.1, read as the reverse complement.
ACCGTGAACACCCTGATCGGCGTGGAGGTCTGTGTCACCCTCGCCGGCCTGATCGCCGCCTCCCTCGCCGGGCAGGCATTGGTCGCCGTGGCCCTGCGGCCGCTGCGCCGGGTGGCCGCCACCGCGACCCGGGTCTCGGAACTGCGCCTGCACAGCGGTGAGCCCGCCCTCGACGAGCGGGTCCCGGACGCGGAGGCGGATCCCCGGACGGAGGTCGGCCAGGTCGGCGCCGCCCTCAACCGGATGCTCGGCCACGTCTCCGCCGCGCTCACCGCCCGCCAACAGAGCGAGACCCGCGTCCGGCAGTTCGTCGCCGACGCGAGCCACGAACTGCGCACACCGCTGGCCTCCATCCGCGGCTACGCCGAGCTCACCCGCCGGGGCCGCGAGGAACCCGGACCCGACACCCGGCACGCCCTGGGCCGGATCGAGTCCGAGGCGACCCGGATGACCGGGCTGGTCGAAGACCTGCTGCTGCTGGCCCGCCTCGACGCCGGCCGCCCGCTGTCCTACGCCGCCACCGACCTGGCACCCCTGGTCGTGGACGCCGTCAGCGACGCCCGCGCGGCCGGACCCGACCACCACTGGAGACTGGAGCTGCCGTCCGATGCGGCCCCGGTGGCCGCCGATCCGGCCCGGATCCAGCAGGTCCTGGTGAACCTGTTGGCCAATGCCCGCACCCACACCCCGCCCGGGACCACCGTCACCGCCCGTGTTTCACGTGAAACAACCTCCGTCCGCATCGAGATCGAGGACGACGGCCCCGGCATCCCGAGCGAACTGCTCCCCCACGTCTTCGAGCGCTTCGCGCGCGGCGACGCCTCCCGCTCCCGCAACGCGGGCTCCACCGGGCTCGGGCTCGCCATCGTGCAGGCCGTCGTCTCCGCCCACGGCGGGACGGTCGGCGTCCGCAGCGCGCCCGGACGGACCCGCTTCGAGGTCCGGCTCCCCCTCCACACCGAGCCCGGACTTCCGGCGGCCGTGAACTCACAGGCCGTGAACTCACAGGCCGGCCACTCACAGACGGGCCACGCGCAGACCGGACCCGCAGAGGCCGGCCACTCACAGACGGGTCACAGGCTCACCACACAGCCGTGACAGCCCGCCCCGCGAGAGTCGGTGCATGCCAACCGACCTCTTCCCCGGGACGGGGACCCTGCCCGCCCGGGCGCCGCTCGCCCCCGTGCCCGGCGCGCCCGTACTCGACGTGGTCATCCCGGTCTTCAACGAGGAGGAGGACCTCGGCCCCTGCGTGCGCCGGCTCCACGAGCACCTGACGCGCACCTTCCCCTACGCCTTCCGCATCACCATCGCCGACAACGCCAGCACCGACAGCACCCCCGAGGTCGCGGACGCCCTGGCCCGGACCGTCGCCGGGGTCCGCAGCACCCGGCTGGAGGAGAAGGGCCGCGGCCGGGCCCTGCGCACGGTCTGGTCCGCCTCCGACGCCCCGGTCCTCGCCTACATGGACGTGGACCTCTCCACCGACCTCAACGCGCTGCTCCCGCTGGTCGCCCCGCTGATCTCCGGGCACTCCGACCTCGCGATCGGGACCCGGCTCGCCCGCTCCTCGCGGGTGGTGCGCGGTGCCAAGCGCGAGTTCGTCTCCCGCGCCTACAACCTGATCCTGCGCTCCTCGCTCTCCGCCCGCTTCAGCGACGCCCAGTGCGGCTTCAAGGCGATCCGGCGCGACGTCGCCGAGCGACTGCTGCCCCTGGTGGAGGACTCCGGCTGGTTCTTCGACACCGAGCTGCTCGTCCTCGCCGAGCGCGCCGGGCTGCGCATCCACGAGGTGCCCGTCGACTGGGTGGACGACCCCGACTCCACGGTCCACATCGTCCGCACCGCCACCGAGGACCTCAAAGGGGTCTGGCGGGTGGGCCGGGCCCTCGCGGTCGGCGCCCTCCCCCTCGACCGGATCGCCCGCCCCTTCGGCGACGACCCGCGCGACCGCGCGCTCAGCGGCGTCCCCCGGGGCCTGGCCCGCCAGCTCATGGGCTTCTGCGCGGTCGGCCTCCTGAGCACCCTGCTCTACCTGGCGCTCTACTCCGCCTTCCGCGCGGGCGTCGGACCCCAGCTCGCCAACGGCGCGGCCCTGTTGCTCTCCGCCGTCGCCAACACCGCCGCGAACCGCCGACTGACCTTCGGCGTCCGCGGCCGTGACCGGGCCGTGCGCCACCAGGCCCAGGGCCTGGTGGTCTTCGCCATCGGGCTGGCCCTGACCAGCGGCTCCCTGGCCGCCCTCGGCGCCGCCACCAAGACTCCCGCGCACGGCACCGAGCTGGCCGTCCTGGTGACCGCCAACCTCGCCGCGACCGTGCTGCGCTTCCTGCTCCTGCGCGCCTGGGTCTTCCCGGACCGCTCCGCCCCTGTGAAGGACACCCTCCGATGACCAAGGACGACCTCCGATGACCACGGCCGTGCCCCTGCTGGACTCACCCTTCCCCGAACGCGCTCCGGCGGCCGCGATCCCGCTGCGGCCGCGCTGGGAGCGCCCCGCCCTCATCGCGCTCCTGCTCGTCACCGCCGTCCTCATGCTGTGGGACCTGGGCGCCTCCGGCTACGCCAACTCCTTCTACTCCGCCGCCGTCCAGGCGGGCAGCGAGAGCTGGAAGGCCTTCTTCTTCGGTTCCTCCGACGCGGGGAACTCCATCACCGTCGACAAGCCCCCGGCCGCCCTGTGGCCGATGGCCCTGTCCGTCCGGCTCTTCGGCCTCGGCAGCTGGCAGATCCTGGTCCCGCAGGCCCTCATGGGAGTCGGCACCACCGCCGTCCTCTACGCCGCCGTACGCCGCCGGTTCGGCCCGGTGGCCGGGCTGCTGAGCGGCTCGGTCTTCGCGCTCACCCCGGTGGCCGCGCTGATGTTCCGCTTCAACAACCCCGACGCGCTGCTGGCCCTCCTGATGACCGTCACCGTCTACTGCGTCCTGCGCGCCCTGGACGGTGCCCACACCAAGTGGCTGGTCTGGGCCGGTGTCGCGGTCGGCTTCGCCTTCCTCACCAAGACCCTCCAGGCGTTCGTCGTCCTGCCGCCGCTCGCCCTGCTCTACGCCGTCTGCGCGCCCACCCGGCTGCGCCGCAGGCTCGGCCAACTCGGCCTCGCCGCACTCGCCATGGTGGTCGCCGGAGGCTGGTGGGTGGCCATCGTCGAGCTGTGGCCCGCGTCCTCCCGCCCGTACATCGGCGGTTCGCAGAACAACTCCTTCCTGGAACTGACCCTCGGCTACAACGGACTCGGCCGGATCAACGGCGACGAGACCGGCAGCGTGGGCGGCGGCGCGCGGGCCGGTGGCGGCGCGGGCGGCGGCGGGGGCGGTGGTTGGGGCGAGACCGGCATCGATCGGCTCTTCTCGGCCAACATCGGCGGCCAGATCTCCTGGCTGCTGCCCGCGGCCCTGGTGCTGCTCGTCGCCGGACTGGTGATCACCTGGCGCGCCCGGCGGGCCACCGACTCCCTGGAGAGCATGGCCCGGGCATCCTTCCTGGCCTGGGGCGGCTCCCTGCTGATCACCGCACTCGTCTTCAGCTACATGCAGGGCATCTTCCACGAGTACTACACCGTGGCGCTGGCGCCGTACGTGGCCGCGCTGACCGGCATGGGAGTGGCCGTGCTGTGGGAGGAGCGGGGCGGCCGGGCCGCCGGTATCACCCTGTCCGGTGTCCTCGCCCTGACCGCGGTGTGGTCCTACGTCCTGCTCGGCCGGGCCGAGGGCTATCTGCCCTGGCTGCGCTGGACGGTGCTGGTGGCCGGGCTCCTCGCGGCCGCGGCGCTGCTGCTGGGCGCCCGCCTCGGACGCCGGGCCGTGCTGGTCGCGGCCGCGGTGGGCGTCGCCGCCGTACTGGCCGGGCCCCTGGCCTACACCGTGGACACGGTGGGTACGGCGCACACGGGATCGATCGTCACGGCCGGTCCCGCGGTCGCGGGTGGCCGGGGGCCGGGTGGCATGGGGCCGCGGTTCGCCGGGTCGGAAGGCGGGCCCGGCCAGGGCGGCTTCCCGCAGGGCGCGCCGCCGCGGGGCGCGGGCCGGGGTACCGGGCCGGGTGCGGCCATGCCGGGCGGTGGGCCCGCGGGCCAGGGCGCCCCGGGCGGCACCGGCGGTACGGGCGCCAGGGCCGAGGGCGGCTTCGGCGGGAGCCGCGCGGGTGGCGGCGGGGGCATGGGCGGGCTGCTGGGCGGTACGAGGACGAGCGCGGCGGCCACGGCGGCCCTGCGCGCGGACGCGGACCGCTACACCTGGGCGGCCGCGGCCGTCGGTGCGCAGAACGCCGCGAGCTACCAGCTGGCCTCGGGGGCACCGGTCATGCCGATCGGTGGCTTCAACGGCAGCGACCCGTCACCGACCCTGGCGCAGTTCCAGGCGTACGTGAAGGCAGGCAGGATCCACTACTTCATCGGCCAGGGCACGGAGGAGGGCACCGAAGCAGGGGCCGGCGGCCGGGCCGTCACCCGCGGCGGCGGGGGCCCCGGAGGTGGTGCGAGCAGCTCCATCGAGACCTGGGTGAAGGCCAACTACCGGCCCACCACGGTGGGGGGAGCCACCTTCTACGACCTCACCCCGTCCTGAAGCGACCACAACACGAGGGGCACCCTCTAGCATCATCAAGAGGGCGGACCGGGCATTCCGGGTCGATCCACCCGTCTTGAGGAGGGTGCCTCCATGGCCACCACGGCGGACCCCGTGACCATCCGGACCAGCGTGTGGCTGGCCGCGCGGCCCGCCTCCGGGGCCAGACGGCGCAGCGAGGACACCTCCGGACTGGACCGGGACCGGATCACCGGCGCCGCGGTCGCGCTGCTCGACACCGACGGGCTCGCCCGCTTCTCCATGCGCCGCCTCGCGGGCCGTCTCGGAGTGACCGCGATGTCCCTGTACTGGTACGTCGACACCAAGCACGACCTGCTGGAACTCGCCCTGGACAGCGCCTTGGGGGAGCTCACCCTGCCCGCGGACTCGCCCGCGGCCGGATGGCCCGGCCGACTGCGGTCGCTGGCCAGCGGATACCGCGGGCTGCTCGCCGAGCGGCCGTGGGTGGCGACGCTGGCCGCCGAGTACCCCAACATCGGCCCGCACGCCCGGGCCTTCGACGCGGCGCTGCTGCGGCTGCTCGACGCCACCGGGCTGACGAACGGCGGCCGGACCGGAGCCCACCTCGCCGTGTCGCAGTTCCTGCACGGCTGTGGGGGTCCGGTCCGGCGGGCGCCCGAGGGCGACTTCCACTTCGCCCTCGATGTCCTCATCGCGGGCATCGAGGCGAAGACGGGGCCTTAGGCCGACTCGGAACGGGCCGGCACCTGGGCCTCCGCGACCGCGGGAACGGCGGTCGCGCCGGCGGCGGGGGAGGCGGCGGCCGGAGCCTCCGCCATCGGCTTCGAGCGCAGCGCGACCTCCTTGATGAAGACCACCAGCACCAGCGCCAGCAGCGCGGTCGGGGCGGCGTAGAGGAAGACGTCACCGACGCCGTGGCCGTAGGCGGACTCGATGACCGTGCGGAAGGGCGCGGGCAGCGTCTTCAGGTCGGGGATGGCCCCGCCGCCGGTGCCGCCGTGGCCCATCGCCGCGGCCTTCGGGCCGAGCTCGGCCAGGCCGTCCTTCACGTAGTGCGTCACCCGGTTCGCCATCACCGCGCCGAGCGCGGAGACGCCCACGGCGCCGCCGAGCGAACGGAAGAAGGTGACGACCGAGCTGGCCGCGCCCAGGTCCTGGGGGGCCACCTGGTTCTGGGTGGCGAGGACCAGGTTCTGCATCATCATGCCGAGACCGAGGCCGGTCAGCGCCATGTAGATCGAGATGTGCCAGTACGGGGTGTCGTAGCGCAGGGTGCCGAGCAGGCCCAGTCCGGCGCTCAGCAGGACGCCGCCGGAGACCAGGAACGCCTTCCACTTGCCGGTCTTGGTGATGACCTGACCGGAAACCGTGGAGGAGATGAACAGGCCGCCGATCATCGGAATCGTGAGGATTCCGGACATCGTCGGGCTCTCACCGCGGGCCAACTGGAAGAACTGACTGAAAAACACGGTGCCCGAGAACATCGCGACGCCGACGAACAGCGAGGCGGCCGAGGCCAGGGTGATGGTCTTGTTGCGGAAGAGCCGCAGCGGGATGATCGGGTCGCTCGCCTTGGATTCGACGAGGAGGAAGAGCAGGCCGAGGACCACGGCCCCGCCGGTCATCGTCCAGGTCTGCCAGGAGACCCAGTCGTACGAGGTGCCGGCCTGGGTGACCCAGATCAGCAGCGTGGAGACGGCGGCGCTGATGAGGAAGGCGCCGAGCCAGTCGACCTTGACGTCGCGGCGGACGACCGGGAGCCGCAGGGTCTTCTGGAGCACGATCAGCGCGATGATCGCGAAGGGCACGCCGACGTAGAAGCACCAGCGCCAGCCGAGCCACTCGGTGTCGGTGATGACCCCGCCGAGCAGCGGTCCACCGACGGTGGCGACGGCGAAGACCGCGCCGAGGTAGCCGCTGTAGCGGCCGCGCTCGCGCGGGGAGATCATCGCGGCCATCACGATCTGGGCGAGGGCGGACAGGCCGCCGACGCCGATGCCCTGGACCACCCGGCAGGCGATCAGCATGCCGGTGTTCTGGGACAGCCCCGCGACGACCGAGCCGAGGACGTAGATCACCAGGGATATCTGGACCAGCAGCTTCTTGCTGAAGAGGTCGGACAGCTTGCCCCACAGGGGGGTCGTGGCGGTCATCGACAGCAGGGCGGCGGTGACCACCCAGGTGTAGGAGGACTGGGTGCCGCCGAGATCGCTGATGATCTGCGGCAGCGCGTTGGAGACGATCGTGGAGGAGAGGATCGCCACGAACATGCCGAGCATCAGCCCGGACAGCGCCTTCATGATCTGCGGGTGCGTCATGGGTGCGCCGTCGGGCATGGGCTCCGACTGGCCGCCTCCCCGCACACCGGTGGGTGTGGTCGTAGCCATGTGAATCCTTATGTTCTAGAAGCTCGATCGGAGTCGGGCCAGCAGGGTGGTCAAGGTGGTGACGTCCTCGGCGGACCAGTCGCCCAGCGTCCGCTCCAGCGCGGCCGTGTAGCGGACGCCGAGTTCGCGGAGCAGGTTCCGGCCCGCCGGGGTGAGGCGCAGGATCCGGCAACGGCCGTCGCCGGGGTCGGCCTCGCGGGCGATCCAGCCGCGCTCGGCCACGTGGGCCACGTGGCGGCTGGTGACCGAGATGTCGATGGCGAGCCGCTCGGCGAGGTGGCTCAGCCGCATCTCGCCGTGCCGGTCGAGGACGGTGAGCACGGCGGCCGAACCGGGCGGGCAGTCGGGCGGGAGGGTACGGGCGAGGTCGCGCTTGATCGCACCGATCCCCGTGAGCTGGCGGGCCAGCTCTTCGTACAGCTCGTACTGCGTGCCGGTCCGTGTCTCGTCTCGCGTGAGCACCGCGCTCCCCTCCCCATCTCGTTGCTTTGAGCAACCATAGAAGCAGATGGTTGCTACAGGCAAATGAATCTGGGGTGGAGGGCGGTAAAGGAATCGGAAAACCCGCTAGGGTCCTGAGCCATGGCTGCACACACCAACTCCCAGGGCCCCGAGGGCAACTACGACCCCGCGGGCAGCACCCAGATGTTCCGTGCCTTCGTGGACGAGGCGGAGGCCGCCCGTCCGGCGGCCGCGGCCGCCTCGCACCGGCAGCAGGCTTCCAGGACGGGGGTGTGGCTGGCCGTCGTGGTCGCACTCGTGGTCGTCATCGGCGTCGTCGCCTGGCTCGCGCTGCGCTAGCCCCGACGAGCGCTGAGCTTGCGCCGGGCCGGAAGGCTCGCGCCGGGCGGCTCAGCTCCAGGTGGCGGTGACCCGCTGGGTCTCGATGTGCATGCCCAGGGGCACCCGCCAGGACTCCACGCACACCGTGTACGTCTGCGTCTTCGTCGACCCGCCCGCGATCGGCGCGGGCAGGGGCTGGGTCGAGGTGATGGTGGCCCAGTCGATGCCGAGTGCGCCGATGATGTGGGTGGAGAAGGTCACCGTGCCCGAACGGGCCGCCGTGGTGCCCGTGTTGGTGAAGGTGACGCCGACCCGCTCGCACCAGCGGTCCGCGGCCGCCGACCGGGCGGGGGCGCCGAGCTGGAGCCGGGCCGGGGTCGCTGCCGGGGGCTTGGACGGCGGGGGCGTGGTCGAACCGCCGGAGCCGCCGGACGTGCCGGAGCCGCCGGACGTGCCCGTGCCGCCGTTGCCCGCGGCGGGTGGGGGTGCGGTGGTGCCCGGGGCGTCGCCGGATCCGCCCGCCGCGGTGGATCCGGGGGCGCTCGCGGAGCCCGTGGGGGCGCCCGGGACGGCTCCACCCGCGCCGGAGCCGGCGGTCGGTGGGTTTCCCGGGGCATCGGGCGACGTACTGCTGGAGGCGGCGGAAGCGCCCGCGGGGCCGGTGAGGGATTGGTACTCCACCGCGCCCTTGGGGGCCACGGTCTCCCCCGCGCCGCGCTCGGGGCCGGGGGCGGCGGCGCCCACGGCGACGTAACCGTCGCGCGGCGGACCGCCGCAGCCCGTCAGGGTCGCGGCGGTCACGCACACGGCAAGCAGGGTGAGCGATCCCTTTCGCATCGCGCCAGTTTTCCTGACGGATCGTCAATTGGGAAGCGCCCGCGGCATGGTTACCCGGCTCGCCCGACGTGCCCGCGGTCCGGGCTACTCGCCGATCAGGCCCTGGCGCAGCTGCGCCAGAGTGCGGGTCAGCAGCCGGGAGACGTGCATCTGTGAGATGCCGACCTCCTCGCCGATCTGCGACTGGGTCATGTTCGCGAAGAAGCGCAACATGATGATCTGTCGCTCCCGCGGCGGCAGTTTGGCGAGCAGCGGCTTGAGCGACTCGCGGTACTCGACGCCTTCGAGCGCGGTGTCCTCGTAGCCGAGGCGGTCCGCGAGCGAGCCTTCGCCGCCCTCGTCCTCCGGTGAGGGCGAGTCCAGCGAGGAGGCTGTGTACGCGTTGCCGACGGCGAGGCCGTCGACGACGTCCTCCTCCGAGACCCCGAGTACGGCGGCCAGCTCGGGCACGGTCGGCGAGCGGTCCAGCTTCTGGGCCAGCTCGTCGCTCGCCTTGGTCAGCGCGAGGCGCAGCTCCTGGAGCCGGCGCGGGACGCGGACGGACCAGGAGGTGTCGCGGAAGAAGCGCTTGATCTCGCCCACGACGGTCGGCATGGCGAAGGTCGGGAACTCCACGCCGCGTTCGCAGTCGAACCGGTCGATCGCCTTGATCAGGCCGATCGTGCCGACCTGGACGATGTCCTCCATCGGCTCGTTGCGGCTGCGGAAGCGGGCCGCCGCGTAGCGCACCAGAGGCAGGTTCAGCTCGATCAGGGTGTCGCGCACGTACGCCCGGTCGGGACTGTCCGCGTCCAGCGCGGCGAGCCGGTGGAACAGGGAGCGGGAGAGCGTGCGGGTGTCATTGGGCGCTTTGGGCGCTGGCGGGGCTTCCGTGCGGTCGGACACAGCCGGCGTCTCGCTCTTTACGAGCGTGAGCACCTTGGAGCTGCCCTGTTCTACGGACATGCCACCCCCTTGGGATCGCGGACGGTCGCGGCGGGCGCGCCCGTCGGAGGAACGCAGCCTCCACCTGAATACCGGAGGCGGGGCTGCGGCAAACGCGGTTCCAGCAGAATGTCACATGTCGGCAACACGCTGTAGCGCCAAGTCGACATATAACTCCAGCGACAGAAGGGGTGTCAGCGGTTCTGTCGGTAAAGCGTCCGGAGGCTTTCACCCGTTCCGGTTACGCCTCGATCCTGTTTGCGGACCGCAGTCGCGCGAAGCTCCGGGCGAGCAGTCGGGACACGTGCATCTGGGACACGCCCAGCTCCGCGCTGATCTGCGACTGCGTCAGGTTGCTGTAGTAGCGCAGCAGCAGGATCCGCTGCTCGCGCTCGGGCAGCTGCACGAGCAGGTGGCGGACCAGGTCGCGGTGCTCGACCCCGGTCAGCTCGGGGTCCTCGTAGCCGAGCCGGTCGAGCAGGCCGGGCATGCCGTCGCCCTCCTGGGCGGCTTCGAGGGAGGTCGCGTGGTACGAGCGGCCCGCCTCGATGCAGGACAGCACCTCGTCCTCGCCGATGCGCAGCCGCTCGGCGATCTCGGGGGTCGTGGGCATGCGGCCGTGGAGCGTGGTGAGGTCCTCGGTGGCCGCGTTGACCTGGACCCACAGCTCGTGGAGGCGGCGCGGTACGTGCACGGTGCGGACGTTGTCGCGGAAGTACCGCTTGATCTCGCCCACGACGGTCGGCATGGCGAAGGTGGGGAACTGGACCCCGCGTTCCGGATCGAACCGGTCGATCGCGTTGATGAGCCCGATCGTGCCCACCTGGACGACGTCCTCCATGGGCTCGTTGCGGCTGCGGAAGCGGGCGGCCGCGTACCGGACGAGCGGGAGGTTCGCCTCGATGAGGGCCCCCCGCACCCTGCTGTGCTCGCTGGTGCCCGGCTCCAGGCCCTTGAGCCGGCCGAAGAGCACCTGGGTGAGGGCCCGGGTGTCGGCGCCCCGGGTGCTGGGGGCGCGGGGGGCCATGGGTGCGAAGGGGGCGGTGGTCACCTTGGTGGCGGTGGCGGTGGCGGTGGCGGTGGCGGTGGTGACGGTGGTCGCCGTGTCCGCGCCGGTTGCCGTGTCCGCGGCGGTGGCCCCGTTCGCGGTGTCGGCGGCTGCCACGGCCAGGAGGGTGCCGACCGCGTCGGACGGTGGATCGTCCTGGGGGTCCTGCTGGGGTGGCACCTGAGGCGCAGTACTGGCCGGCACGGTCACGCCACCCCTTCAGTCAAGTTAACCAATCAGTCAAAAGCGGTCATAGCATCACAAGACATGTGCACTGTGCGCAAGCACCGTATATCGCCGTGTTGAGGGCAAGTTGGGCATTTGGCGGGTATGCAGGGGTGATGCGAAATCGAACGGCGCGTATGACCGGGGAACGCGAACGGGGACGCGAGTGGGGAACGCGGACGGGGAACGCGAACGGGAAGGGGACGGAGAACGCAAAAGGTCCCCCACCCGTCGGAGTGGGGGACCGGAGGTCCGGAAGTCGCAGCAGCGTACGGGTTCAGCGCACCAGTTCGGTCATGAACTGGCCGATACCGGAAGCGGCATCCGAGATGCCCTGGAATCCGATCTGAACGAATTCCGCCGCTTTGACCGGTTGAGTGATGATCACATAGAGCACGAAGACGACGAGTCCGCCCACGACGATCTTCTTGATGTCCACGAGCGGGCTCGGCCTCCCCTGCCAATCCTTGCAACGTCGAGTGAGTCTAACCGCTCGGGTTCGATCACTCACCTGTCCTTTAAGGACCAATGACCCGACGGTCCAGGCCCTTTGCCGCTGCAGGGACGGGGGTGGGAGGGGCAGGATTGAAGACGAGCCCACCGGTTCTGGCAGGAAATCGGTGGGCAAGGGACAGGACCTCACTGCGGGGTCCGAGCCGCAAGCTTCCCCCCTGACTGCGGCTCGGGCTGGCAGGTTCCGTCCTCATCGGGGGAAGTGACTTGTCCCCCCGATGTCACTTCCCCCGTCCCAACCGTATGAAGGTCCCGACTCCGGTCGGGACCTTCTACGCGTTGGGCCTCCTGTGCGTCGGCCCGCTATCCGATCCGTTCGGCCTGTTCGGCCTGTTCGGTCTACTCGGTCTACTCGATGCCGGTCGCGAGGTTGGTCACCGGCGACACCGTGTCCGTCAGGGGCGAGAGCTGGTCGGGGAGGGTCATCAGCTGGTTGAGCTGCTGCAGCGGCTCGCTGACCTTCGCGCCGATCTCCTGGACCGATCCCGGCGTCGCGCCCGCGGGCATACCGGGGGCGGCGGCCGGCAGGTCCGGCAGGGTGATCGGGGCGGCGGAGGCGACGGGGGCGGTGGCGGCGGCGAAGCCCGCCGTGGCGCCCGCGAGGGCCAGGGCGGCGAGCATGCGCTTGGTCTTGGTCATGCCGTGTCAACGGCCGAGTACCCGCCCGGTCACGCACGCCCGGTCCGACGCGGCCCCGGGCTCACCGGTGCGGAGTACGTCGGGGGTGCCGGGATGCGGCGCGGAGCCGGTCCCGGAATGCCGATCGTCGGGACCCGGAACGCCGGCTGCCGGGTCCGGCAGCGCCGATCGTCGGGTCCTGGAACGCCGAGAGCCCCGACCCTTGCGGGGCGGGGCTCTCGGATTCAGAGCGGTAGCGGTGGGATTTGAACCCACGGACAGCTTGCACCATCACACGCTTTCGAGGCGTGCTCCTTCGGCCGCTCGGACACGCTACCGAGAGAGAGCTTAGCCCACGGTGGGCCGTGCTCTGAAATCGATAGGTGGCGGGGGTGAGCCGTCCCCCCGGAGGGGCAGCCGCAGGTTCCGGTCAGTGGTTCCGGTCAGAGGTTCCGGAAGAAGCCCGTCAGCTGCCGCGCGCACTCCTCGGCGAGCACGCCGGCGATCACCTCGGGCCGGTGGTTGAGCCGGCGGTCCCGCACGAGGTCCCAGAGCGACCCGGCGGCGCCCGCCTTCTCGTCGCTCGCGCCGTAGACGACGCGCGCGATCCGGGACTGTACGAGCGCGCCCGCGCACATCACGCAGGGCTCCAGGGTCACCACGAGGGTGCACCCGGGCAGCCGCCACTCGCCGAGCCGCGCGGCGGCCCGGCGGATGGCGACCACTTCGGCGTGCGCGGTCGGGTCACCGGTCGCCTCGCGCTCGTTGTACCCGGTCGAGAGGACGCTGCCGTCCGGGCCGAGCACGACGGCGCCGACCGGTACGTCACCGGCCGGAACCGCCCGGGCGGCCTCCGACAGCGCCAGGCGCATGGAGGTCCGCCACGGGTCCCGGACCGGATCGGATCCGGCGCCGGAGTCGGCATGGGCACCGGGGTCGGTGTCGATGTCGATGTCGGGGTGGACAGGGGGGTCGGGGACGGGGTGGTGCGAAGGGCCCACTAGCGGACGGCCTCCAGCACCTCGGTCGCGCCGAGCGATTCGGCGATCTGCGAGAGCGCGTCCCCGTCGAGGTCCAGCAGTTCCTTGTGGCCCACGCCGAGGTCGTCGAGCAGCCGGGGGTCGCCGAGCGGCCCCGCGGGCACCGGTTCGACGCCGGTGTCCTCGTCGTCGTCGACGTCGTCCTCGGTGGAGGACCCTTGCTCGAACACGGCGACCACTTCCGTCTCGCCGTCCTCGGTGCCGTCGAGGTCCAGCTCGTCGAGTTCGTCTTCCTCCTCGTCGCTGCCGAGCAGCTCTTCGGTGAGCATCGAGCCGTAGGAGCTGCGGGAGGCCGCGGCGGCGTTGGAGACGAAGATCCGCGGGTCCTCCTCCCCGTCCACGCGGACGACGCCGAACCAGGCGTCCTCCTGCTCGATGAGGGCGACCACCGTGTCGTCATCGACAGCGGTGGAACGGGCGAGATCGATCAGATCGGTCAGCGACTCGACGTTGTCGAGATCCGTGTCGCTCGCTTCCCACCCGTCTTCGGTGCGCGCGAGCAGTGCGGCGAAGTACACCGTGACTCTCCCACTGGTGATAGGCGTGCCGGATGGAGGTCCCCCCGGCCGGAGGATGGGGTCGAACGGCCGTCGTGCTCGCCGTCGTGCCCCGCCCAATCGGCATCGTGGCAGAAACAGCGGCTTTGCGAGAGGTCTTCCGCGCTTGCGTCGTGCCGTGCCGTGTCGTCGGTGGGCTGCTCGGGGGGTGTCCGGCGGGGGCGCGCGGGTCGCTCGGGGGGCCTGTGCGGGGGGCGTCGGGGTGGTGCGAGCGGCGTACGGGCGGGCGTGGCGGAGGCCGTGCGCGGTCGTACGGATCCCCGTGCGGACACCGGGCGGGCGGGTGCACGGGCGCCGTCCGTGCACCTGTCACCAGCGGAAGGTACGCATCCGCATCTGCTGGCGCATCCGGGCCGCGCGGGCGCGTCGGGGCTGCACCCGGTCGCGCAGCTCGCGGGCCTCGTTGAGATCGCGCAGGAACTGCGCGCGTCGCGCTCGTCGCTGCGCGGCGCTCTCCTGCGGCTGCGGTGCGTCCCTGTCCTCTTCGGTCGGCTGAACGTCGGGCATCGGCCACCACCCCGGCTGGTCCGGTCGTCCTCCTCCGCGTCGCGAAGCAGACCCCCCGCCACCCACCTTCCCCCGGACCTGCGGGTTGATGCCAGTGGATCCGCGGCATTTCGGCAGGTCACGCGAGCGGCCGGGCCGTCCGGGCGGTGGATCCGAAGGGCGGGCCGCGGGGCGGGCCCGGGGCGGGTCGCGAGGCGGGTCCCGGATCGGGTCCCGGATCGGGCCACGAGGTAGGTCACAGGCCGCGGCCCGTTCGCGCGGGCTCCGGAGGCGGTCCGCCCGGTTACTGTGGAGTCATGCGGATTCATGTCGTCGACCACCCGCTGGTGGCGCACAAACTCACCACTCTGCGCGATCGGCGCACGGACTCCCCGACCTTCCGGCGGCTCGCCGACGAGCTGGTGACCCTGCTCGCCTACGAGGCCACCCGGGACGTGCGCACGGAGCAGAGCGACATCACGACTCCGGTCGGCCCGACGACGGGCGTGAAGCTCTCCTACCCGCGCCCCCTCGTGGTGCCGATCCTGCGCGCCGGTCTCGGCATGCTCGACGGCATGGTGCGGCTGCTGCCCACCGCCGAGGTCGGCTTCCTGGGCATGGTCCGCAACGAGGAGACCCTGGAGGCCTCCACGTACGCGACGCGCATGCCGGAGGACCTCTCGGGGCGCCAGGTCTACGTCGTCGACCCGATGCTCGCCACCGGCGGCACGCTGGTCGCGGCGATCCAGGAACTGATCAAGCGCGGCGCCGACGACGTCACCGCCGTGGTGCTGCTGGCCGCGCCCGAGGGCGTCGAGGTCATGGAGCGCGAGCTGGCGGGCGCGCCGGTGACCGTCGTGACGGCCGCCGTGGACGAGCGCCTCAACGAGCACGGCTACATCGTGCCGGGCCTGGGCGACGCGGGCGACCGCATGTACGGCTCCGCGGAATAGCGGGACCCGAAACAGCAGAACAGCAGGACCCGAAACGGCGGGGACCCGAGAACAGCAGGTCCCGACACAGGAGCGCCCCCGAGCACGGCTCGGGGGCGCTCCGGCGCGTCAGCGCCCGGGACGTCAGCAGGTCGCGGCGGGCGCGGGCCTCGGGTGGGCCAGGAGGGCCAGCGTCTTGTCCGCGTCCTCCTTCTTCGTCAGTTCCTTGAAGGAGTCGCCGAGGATCAGGTCGACGTCCGCGCCCTCGCGGGCGTCGGTCTGCGGGGTGGCACCGGCCAGCTGGGCGCCGAGCACGGAGAAGACGGCCTTGTCGGTCTTGGGCGAGCCCAGCAGTATCCCGGCTCCGGTGACCTTCTTGTCGAAGTCGGCCGGGGCGTTGCCGACCTGGCCGATGACGAAGCCGCGTTTCTTCAGTTCGTCGCCGACGGCCTTGGCCAGCCCCGCGCGCGGGGTGGCGTTGTAGACGTTGACGGTGATCTGGCCGGGCTGCGGCAGTGCGGCGGCCGGGCTGGCCTTGGGCGCGGCGGCAGGTTCGCCCCGCGCGCCACCCGAGGTCCCCGCCTTGGCGACCTTCATGCAGTCCTTGGCGGCCATGGCCGCGGGGCGTTTGCTGTCGCCCCTGAAGACGCCGATGAGCTGCAGTCCCCCGTAGCCGAGCAGCGCGAGCGCGACGACCGCACCGAGCACGGCGAACACGATCCTCCGGCGACGCCGGGGACGGTGCATGCGGGGGTAGGCAGCTCCCGTGACGCGGTACTTTCCGCCCATGCCGGGGGGAGTGAGCATGCTCATGGGCGGCAGCGTAGTGCGGCCCGGTGACGATGCCTACTAAATGATCTGTTCATAGGCCAAGGGAGACCCGAAAGGCGCAATCCCGGGGATTCCCGGCACCCGCCCCGGCACCCGACCCGGCCACGTCCAGCAGGTCCTCGGCCGGGTTCCCGGCTGGGTTCCCGGCCGGGACGCAGCGGGGACTCAGCCCATTTCGAGGACGCGCGCGTGCAGCACCTGGCGCTGCTGGAGCGCGGCGCGGACGGCGCGGTGCAGCCCGTCCTCCAGGTAGAGGTCGCCCTGCCACTTCACGACGTGCGCGAAGAGGTCGCCGTAGAAGGTCGAGTCCTCGGCGAGCAGCGTTTCGAGGTCCAGCTGCCCCTTGGTGGTCACCAGCTGGTCGAGCCGGACCGGGCGCGGGGCTACGTCCGCCCACTGCCGGGTGGTTTCCCTGCCGTGGTCGGGGTACGGCCGCCCGCTTCCGATGCGCTTGAAGATCACACGGAAAGCCTACCGGTCAAGGGCCTGCGGGCGCAGCCTTGCCTCCCTGGTGCAAAAGTGACAGATAGCCCTATTACGGGAGTGATGCATGAGCGAGAGCAGCCACGAGAGCAGCGAATCGGCCGACCGGATCGTTTCCGGGTACGCCTTCACCGGACCGGCACTCGATCTGGGGGCCCTGCTCTGGGACGGGACCTGCCTGCCGGACCACCAGATCCGCATCCCGCTGTCCATGCTCAACCGCCACGGCCTGGTCGCGGGTGCGACCGGCACCGGCAAGACCAAGACCCTCCAGCTGATCGCCGAGCAGCTCTCGGCGAGCGGCGTGCCGGTCTTCCTCGCCGACGTCAAGGGCGACGTCTCCGGCATCTCGGCGCCGGGCGTGCCCGGCGAGAAGGTCCAGGAGCGGGCGAAGGACGTGGCGCAGGACTGGCAGCCCACGGGCCACCCCTGCGAGTTCTATGCGCTGGGCGGGATCGGCCCGGGAATTCCGGTCCGGGCGACCGTGACCAGTTTCGGTCCGGTACTGATGTCGAAGGTGCTCCAGCTCAACCAGACGCAGGAACAGTCGCTCGGCCTCATCTTCCATTACGCCGATGCCAAGGGCCTGGAACTCGTCGACCTCAAGGACCTGCGGGCCACCGTCGCATTCCTCGTCTCCGACCAGGGGAAACCCGAGCTGAAGGGGATCGGCGGGCTCTCCACGGTCACCGCCGGGGTGATCCTGCGCGCGCTCACGGCGTTCGAGCAGCAGGGTGCCTCGGAGTTCTTCGGGGAGCCGGAATTCGACACCAGTGAATTCCTCCGTACGGCCGCGGACGGGCGCGGCACGGTCTCCGTGCTGGAGCTCCCCGCGGTCCAGGACAAACCGCAGCTCTTCTCCACCTTTCTCATGTGGCTGCTCGCGGACCTCTACACGGACCTGCCGGAGGTCGGCGACCTGGAGCAGCCCAAGCTCGTCTTCTTCTTCGACGAGGCGCACCTGCTCTTCAACGGCGCGTCCAAGGCGTTCCTCGATTCCATCACCCAGACCGTCCGGCTCATCCGTTCCAAGGGCGTGGGCATCTTCTTCGTGACGCAGACGCCGAAGGACGTGCCCGCCGACGTCCTCGCGCAGCTCGGCAACCGGGTCCAGCACGCGCTGCGCGCCTTCACCCCGGACGACGCCAAGGCCCTGAAGGCGACGGTGAAGACGTTCCCCCGTTCGGAGTACGACCTGGAGGAGCTCCTCACCCAGTTGGGCACCGGCGAGGCCGTCGTCACCGTGCTGAGCGAGAAGGGCGCGCCGACGCCGGTGGCCGCGACCCGGCTGCGCGCGCCGCAGTCTCTGATGGGTCCGGTCGAGCCGGCCGTCCTGGACCAGGCGGTGAAGGCCTCGCTGCTCTACTCGCGCTACGCCGAACCGATCGACCGGGAATCGGCGTACGAGAAGATCAGCGCCGAACAGGCGGCCGCCGAGGCCGTGGCCGAGGCGGCGGCTGCCTCGGTGGAGGCGGAGAAGCAGGCGAAGGCGGCCGAGAAGGCGGCGCGCAGCGCCCCGAAGCCGGATCCCTCGCTGGCCGAACAGGTGGTGGGCAGCGGGCTGTTCCGCTCGCTGGCCCGCTCGATCGGGACCCAGCTGGGCCGGGAGATCTCCCGCTCGATCTTCGGCACGGCGAAGCGCCGCCGCTGAGGTCCGGGGCCGCGGGCAGGACCTTCCACGGGCCGCGGGCCGGCGCTTCCACGGCCCCGGGCCGGCGCTTCCAGGGAGAATCGAGCCATCCGGGTGACGCCGCCGTACCGGACGCTGAGAGACTCCTGGGATGCGGACCGAACTCACCGACACCACGTCCAGCCAGGTAAACCGGGCCCTCCTGGAGGCCCGCCGGGCCGTGGGCAGCCCGACCATGGGCCTCGTCCTGACCCTGGTCGTGGTCACCGACGAGGAGAACGCCTACGACGCCGTCCGTGCGGCCTCGGAGGCCTCGCGCGAGCACCCCTGTCGGATCATCGCGGTCATCAAGCGGACCTCGCGCGGTCCGCACAAGCTGCGCCAGACCCGGCTCGACGCGGAGCTGCGGGTCGGCTCGGACGCGGGGAGCGGGGAGGTCGTACTGCTGCGGCTGCACGGCGAACTGACCGGCCACCCCGGTTCCGTGGTGCTGCCGCTGCTGGTGCCGGACGCGCCCGTCGTGGCCTGGTGGCCCGCCGACGCCCCGGCCGATCCGGCCCGGGACGCGCTGGGCGCGCTGGCCAAGCGCCGGATCACCGACGCGCAGGCGGCGCTCGACCCGGTCGCGGTGCTGGACGAGCGCGCCGCGGTGTACGCCCCCGGGGACACCGATCTGGCGTGGACCCGGCTGACGCCCTGGCGGGCGCTGCTGGCCGCGGCGCTGGACCAGAAGCCGCTCCCGGTGACCGGCGGGTCCGTGGAGAGCGAGGCGGACAACCCGAGCGCCGAGCTGCTCGCCCGCTGGTTGGAGGACCGGCTCGGGGTGCCCTTCACCCGGGTGACCACCGACGGTCCCGTCATCACCCGTGTCCGGCTGGAGACCACGGGCGGCGAGATACGGGTGGACCGGCCCAAGGGGGCGCTGGCGACGCTGGTGCTGCCGGGGAGTCCGGACCGTACGGTCGCGCTGAAGATCCGCAGCGACGCCGAGCTGATCGCTGAGGAGCTGCGGCGCCTGGACGCCGACGAGACCTACGGCTCGGCGCTGCGCCGGCGGCCGCTCCAGGCGGCGCTCTCGGCGTAGTGGTTGTCGTACACGGGCGAGGAGTCCTTGATGTCCTGGACGGTGGCCTCGCCCGCGTTGACCCGGCCCAGCAGCCGGTAGTAGTCGAAGCGGCCCATGCCGGGCGTGAAGCCGACGAGGACTTCCGCGGTGTGCCCGGCGGCGGGCGCGAAGGCGTGCTTGACGCCGGGCGGGACGGCGAGGAAGTCGCCCTTGCCCAGCGTCCGGACCTCGTCGTCGACCAGCACGTCGAGCTGACCCGAGGTCACGAAGAAGAACTCGGTCGCCTTGGTGTGGAAGTGCACCGGGGCGCCGGCCGCGCCCTCCTCGAAGATCGCGGTGTTGCAGGTCAGCGCGCCGCCGGTGGTGTCGGAGTCGGCGAGCAGGGTGATCAGGCTGCCGGGGGCGTCGGAGATGGCCTCGGCGGTGGCGGAGCGGGTCAGGTGCGCGGTCTGCGGTGCGGCTTCGGTGTTCATGTCCCCTAATCTACGGGCCCTGTTGACCGGTTTCAGGGGCCAATTCCACCACTGTTTCTCCGGTCAATTCCCGGCGGGTGGGACGTGGGCGGCCGCCTTGGCGGCGGCCTTCGCCTCCTGCTTGTGCGCCCGTACCTTCGCGAGGGACTCCGGCCCGGTGATGTCGGCGGCGGAGCGGTAGACCCCGGCGTCCCCGTAGTCCCCCGCGGCCCGGCGCCATCCCTGCGGCCGTACGTCGAGCCGCTTGCCCAGCAGCGCCAGGAAGATCTTGGCCTTCTGCTCGCCGAAGCCCGGCAGCTCCTTCAGGCGCCGCAGCAGCTCGGCGCCGGTCCCGACGCCCGTCCACACGGCGGCCGCGTCCCCGTCGTAGTGCTCGACCAGGTACGCGCACAGCTGCTGCACCCGCTTCGCCATCGACGCCGGATAGCGGTGGACGGCCGGCTTCTCGGACAGCAGCGCCGCGAAGGCGTCCGGGTCGTGGGCGGCGATCGCGTGCGCGTCCAGGTCGTCCGCCCCCATCCGCCGGGCGATCGTGTAGGGGCCGGTGAACGCCCACTCCATCGGTACCTGCTGGTCCAGCAGCATGCCGACGAGGGCGGCCAGGGGGCTGCGCCCGAGCAGGGCGTCGGCCTCCGGCTGCTGGGCGAGGCGCATCGTGATGTCCATGGCTCCAGCGTCCCGCGCGCCCGTGCTCCGCGCGCGGGGGACGCACCGCGCGCCTAGCGTGGGAGGGATGACCGGTGAGGGACGGGTGAGGGACCGGTGAGGGACCAGACGGGGACCCCGGTGAGGGATCCGCAGACTCAGGAGTCGATGGCGATGACCGATTTCCCGGAAGGCGCACCGTGTTGGGTGGACGCGATGTTCACCGACGTGGAGGGTGCGAAGAGCTTCTACGGCGCAGTGCTCGGCTGGACCTTCGGCGATGCCTCCAGCGAGTACGGCAACTACACGCAGGCCTACGCCGACGGCAAGGCGGTGGCGGCCGTGGTCCCGCCGATGCCGGGGCAGGAGGGGACCTCGCAGTGGTGCCTCTACTTCGCCTCGCCCGACGCGGCCGCGACCGCGTCGAAGATCAGGGCGGCGGGCGGCGAGGTCCTGATGGAGCCGATGCAGGTCGGCACCTTCGGCACGATGGCGATCGCCAAGGAACCGAGCGGCGCGGTCTTCGGCGTCTGGCAGCCGGGGGAGCACAAGGGCTTCGAGAAGGTGGCCGAGCCGGGCGCGTACTGCTGGGCGGAGGTCTTCACCCGGGACGCGGCCGCGGCGGACGCCTTCCTGCCGAAGGTGTTCCCGTACACCTCGCACCAGGTCGACCTGGGCGACGGCCCGGAGGCCGAGGGCATGGACTTCAAGGTCTTCGGTCTGGGCGGTCCGGACAATCCGGTGCTGGGGCGGATGACGATGGGCTCCGAGTTCCCGCCGGAGATCCCGTCCTACGTCCAGGTCTACTTCACGGTCCCGGACTGCGACGCGGCGGTCGCCAGGACCACCGAGCTGGGCGGGACGCTG
The DNA here is from genome assembly GCF_044759975.1 of Streptomyces sp. NPDC098789. Classification (NCBI taxonomy): domain Bacteria; kingdom Bacillati; phylum Actinomycetota; class Actinomycetes; order Kitasatosporales; family Streptomycetaceae; genus Streptomyces; species Streptomyces sp. NPDC098789. The sequence goes on along the minus strand of NZ_JBIWAJ010000017.1, from coordinate 82,183 downwards.
CACTTCGGGCCGATGGACAGCCCCTTCGGCCGGTTCGCGGCGGTCACCGACCCGCAGGGCGCGGCCCTCGCCCTGATCGACGTCACGACCACGGTGGGTGAGATGCCGAAGCTGGGCTGAGGACGCCGCCGCCGGTGCGCCGGCACCGCTCAGCGCGCCGGCGGGGCCGCTTCGAGGGCCGCCTTGAGGTTCCGCAGGGTGGTCCGGATGTTGCGCTGCTGGAAGTCGGCGAAGGTGTGCCCGCGGGTCGCCACCCGGTCGAAGGCGTTGGCCACGGGGTCGGGCCAGGAGCGACGGTCGTCGGTCCAGGTCTCCGTCACCCGGGTCCCGCCCCCGTCGGCCTCGAAGCGGTACTCCCAGGTGGCGATGGGTCCGGGCAGTCGCGGTCGCTTGAAGCCGATGGAGTGGACCCGGAAGCGGAAGAGCCGGTCCTGGTCGGCCGCCGTGACCGTGCAGCGGGTGGTCCAGCGGAAGGCGCCGCGCTTGTTGTGGCCGTCGAAGGCCATGCCGACGTACGCGCCCTCCCGGCGGTCGCCGCGCAGGGTCGCCCCCAGGTTCTCCGGACTCCAGCTCCCCATGTCGACGGGGTCGGAGACCCGCAGGTAGGCGGTGGCCGGGCTGACGTCGATGAGGATGCTGTCGGACACGCTGAAGGTGCGGGGCATGGCACTCCGATCTCGTCTCTCGGCGGCTCACGCTACCGCCGTTGCTACCCATCGGTAACCGTTGCCGAGGGGTATTTCCCGTCCGAGTCGCTGGAAATCGAGGATAGTTAGGTAAGCCTTGCCTTATTGGTTTTAGGGTGGGGTCATGAAGAGGATCATCCGTGCACTGGTCGCCGCGGCGGCCGCCCTCGCGCTCTCGGCCCCCGCCGCCCTCGCGGCGCCCGCCCCGGTCGCGCGTCTCGAACTCCCCGCCCCCACCGGCCCGTCGGCCGTGGGCCGCGACACGCTCCACCTCGTGGACCACGACCGCAAGGACCCCTGGGTGCCCACGGCCGACCGGGAGTTACTGCTGTCGCTCTACTACCCGGCGCTCGCGCACACCGGAACTCCCGCCCCCTACCTGGCCGTTCCCGAGGCCAAGGCGCTGCTGACCGACCGGGGGCGGCTCGGTGAGTACGTCACCCCCGAGCGCCTCGCCGCGACCCGCACGCACGCCCGGTCCGGCGCGCTCCCGCGGCCCGCCGCGCAGCGCTACCCGCTGATCGTGCTCTCCCCCGGCTTCACCATGCCGCGCGCGACGCTGAGCACCCTGGCGGAGGACCTGGCCAGCCGCGGGTACGTCGTGGCCGCCGTGGACCACGCCTACGAGTCGGACGGAACGCTCTTCCCCGGCGGACGGCTGCTGCCCTGCACGGCCTGCGGGCAGGTCTTCCCCGACGGGTCCCTGCGCCGGGTCTCCGACGGCCGGGCCCGCGACGTCTCCTTCGTCCTGGACCGGCTCACCGGCCCCCGGGCCGCGTGGCGCCACTCCGCACTGATCGACCCCCGGCGCATCGGCATGGCCGGGCACTCCATCGGCGGGGCCGCGGCCTCGGCGACCATGGCCGCCGACCCCCGCGTGGACGCCGGGGTCAACATGGACGGCACCTTCTTCACCCCGGTACCCGAAGGCGGCCTCGGCGGCCGACCCTTCCTGATGCTCGCCGAGGACCCCGCCCTGGTGCCGCCGGACCTGCCCGACACCTCCTGGGAGGACACCTGGCCCCGCCTGGACGGCTGGAAGCGCTGGCTGACGGTCACGGGCGCGGGCCACCCGGGCTTCACCGACTGGCCGGTGCTCGGCGACCAGGTGGGCTACGACCACCCGGAGACCCCGCTCTCGGGCACCCGCTCCCAGCAGATCACGCGGGCGTACGTCGGTGACTTCTTCGACCTGCACCTGCGCGGCGTCCCGGCCCCCCGCCTGGACGGCCCGACGGCCACCGACCCCGAGGTCGTCCTCCACCGTCGCTGAGCAGCGGCCCCCATCCCGTCGATCCGAGGAGCGCACGTCCATGTCGAAGACCCCCGATCCCGAGCACGAGCACGGCGCCGGTGCCGCCGGCAGCGGTGGCCACGGCCTCAGCGGTGTGGCCATGACCCTGCTGACCCCCCTCTACGGCCGCGCCCACGCCGCCGAACTCCTGCCGGGCACCGCGTTCCGCGACCCCGCGGCCACCGCCCTGTTGGCGGCGACCGGCTACCGCGATCCCGAGGTGCTGACCGACCGGGGCAACGCGGCCGGTTCGGTCCACCGGGCCATCGTCTTCGACGAACTGACCGCCGCCTTCTGCCGGGCACACCCCGACGCGGTGGTCGTCCAGGCGGGCATCGGCCTGGACACCCGCGCCGAGCGCCTCGCGGGCGCCGTCCCGCCCACCGTCAGCTGGCTCGGCGTCGACATGCCGGACGTCGTCGAGCTGCGGGCCGCGCTCATGCCGGCCGACCGCACCCGGGTCTTCGCCGGCTCGATCACGGAGCCGGGCTGGGCGCTCCCACTGCTACCCCTCGTCGGGGAGCGGCGGCACGTACTGGTCCTGACCGAGGGCGTGTTGATGTACCTGGACCCGGCCGGGCTGCGCGCGTTCCTGCTCTCCTGCCGGGCGGCCTTCCCCGCCGCCGAGCTGGTGGCGGACTACTTCCACCCGAAGGTCGCGCTCAGCGGGCGGCACCCGATCGTCAAGGCGACGGGGGCGCGGTTCCGCTCCGGCGCCCGGGGCGGTCGCGGACTCGCCGCCGTGGCCCCGGGCTGGGAGCGGGTGAGCGACCACCGGGTGATGGAACGGATCAGCATCGGCCACCGGATGGCCGCCGGGACCTTCCGGCTGCTGACCCTCGGTGCGCCGCTCTACGCCGTGGCCCGGCTGCGCGCCGCGGCGCCGTAGCGGTCCACCGGGCGCCGGGTCAGGTGCCCGGGCTCGGCGTCGTCAGGGCGCCGAACCAGACGTGCGTGACCGCGCTGACGTAGCGCGCCCCGCAGCGGTCGGAGGGGACCACCAGCTGGCTGCCCGCCGCGTCGAGGTCCACCCCGTCCATGCGGGTGGCCAGCAGGACCGGGCTGGCGCCGAAGTCGGCGTCCAGCTCGGCCCACGCCAGGACCGTGTGGTGGCCGTCCCCGCCGCTGATCGCGAGCAGGAAGCGCGAACGGTCCTTGCGGCGCCGGGCGTCGAAGGCCGGCCCCGCGTCCGCCACCACCTCGCGCAGCAGCGGGCCCTCGAACACGTGGTGCTGCGGGCCGTTCGTGGCGCAGTCGAAGGTCACCTCGGCCCGGTGCGCCGGCCAGCCCCGCAGGTCCGCGACGCCGAGGACGGCCGGGTGGTCCAGGTCTCCGTGCAGCATGAGTTTGGCCATGCCGTTGTCATGCCCGCGCGGGTACCCACCGGAACTCATCTGCCAGGCCCATCTCATGATGTGGGTGGCATCTGTGTGAGAACTATTCGGTACGGCCTTGCATCTTCTGCCAGACGACGTCCCGAGTGACGGGCAGTTCCGTGAACCGCACGCCCGTCGCGTCCCGCAGCGCGTTCGCGAAGGCCGGGGCCACCGGGTTGAAGGGGCTCTCGGACATGGACTTGGCCCCCAGCGGCCCGATCGCGTCCGAGGTCTCCATGAAGTGCACCTCGGTGCGCGGGACGTCCGCGTACTGCGGGAGGCGGTAGCGCCGGAACGCGGCCGTGGTGACCTCCCCGCGCTCGTCCACGCGCACCGTCTCGAAGAGCGTGGCGCCGAGTGCCTGCGCCACCCCGCCCTCGACCTGGCCGCGGCACTGCATCGGGTTCATGACCTTGCCCGCGTCGGCCGCGTGGACGCTGCGCAGGATCTTCATCTCGCCGGTGTCCGGATCCACCGCGAGGCGGAACCACTGGGCGTTGAAGGCCACCGAGCGCGGGGAGCCGCCCCAGTGGCCGTCCGCCGCGACCTCCCGCAGCGCGCCCCGGTCGTGCGCGGCCTCGTACAGCTCCTTGAGGGTGACGACGCGGCCCGCGCAGTCGAGGGCCTCGGCCCCGAGCGCGCACAGGTGCCGCGCGACGCCCGTGTGCCGGGCCGCGAAGGTCACCAGGCGCTCCGCGAGCGACTGGGCCGCCAGCATCACGGCCTTGCCCGCCACCACCGTGCCCGCCGAACCGAAGGCGCCGGTGTCGTGGCGCACGACGTCCGTGTCCGACTGGCGGACCGCGATCCGGTCGACCGTGGTGTTCAACGCGCCCGCGGTGATCTGCTTGTGGACGGTGGTGGTGCCGTTGCCGAACTCGGCCGTGCCCACCGCGATGTCGTACGTCCCGTCGCGCAGCAGGCTGACGGTGGCATCGGCGAAGTGGCCGCCCGGCGGGCCGGTCGCGATCATCGCGACCGCCGAGCCCGTCCCGGTCAGCCAGCCCGGCGGAACGTCCTCGTGGCTGCGGTCCTCGGCGATGGCCCGGCGGACGACGTCCATGCACTGCTTCATGCCGTAGGAGGCGATGAAGAGGTCCTCCTCGTGACCGATCGGGGTGACCAGGGGGTCGCCGGCGCCGATGACGTTCTTCTCGCGCAGTGCGAGCGGGTCCATGCCGAGCCGGATCGCGAGCTCGTCCATGACGGATTCGAGGGCGAAGAGGACCTGGCCGAGGCCGTAGCCGCGGAAGGCGCCCGCCGGGACCCCGTTGGTGTAGACGGAGTACGCCTCGACCTGTTTGTTCGGCGCCTTGTAGACGGCGAAGGACTCGCCGACGCTGTGGAACATCACCGCCGGGCCGTGGTTTCCGTACGCCCCGGTGTTGGAGACGACGCGGATGCGCAGCGCGGTGAGCGTGCCGTCGGCCTTGGCCCCGATCTTGATGGTGATCTTGAAGGGATGGCGGGTGGTGGCGCCGTAGAACTGCTCGGCCCGGGTGAATTCGAGCTTCACCGGGCGCCGCAGCTTCAGGGCGGCGAGGACCACGATGTCCTCGGTGAGCATCTCCTGCTTGCCGCCGAAACCGCCGCCCACGCGGCCCGCGACGACGCGGACCTCGTCCTCGCCGAGGTCGTAGAGGGCGCACAGGGCCCGCCGGGTCAGGAACGGCGCCTGGGTGGAGGAGCGGACGGTGACGCGCTCGCCGTCGCCGTCCTCCTTGGGCTCGAAGTACGCGACGCTGCCGTGGGTCTCCAGGCTCGCGTGCTGCACCCGCTGCGTCTGGAAGGTCTCCTCGTACACGACGTCCGCCTGCGCGTACCCCCGCTCCATGTCGCCCAGGGTGTGGTGGACCTCGCCGCACACGTTGTTCTCGGCGCGGAAGATGCCCGACTCGGGTCCCTTGGGGTGCAGGACGGGGGCGCCGGGGAGCATGGCCTCCTCCGGGTCGATCACGTACGGCAGTTCCTCGTACGTGACGACCACGCGCCGGCACCCCTCCTCGGCCGCCCGCTCGCTGTCGGCGACGACCGCCGCCACCCGCTGGCCGACGAAGCGGACCACGTCGTCCAGGACCCGGGTGTCCATCGGGTCCTCGGTGGGGTGCTCGTGCCGGGCGGAGGAGTACAGCCGGTCGGGGGCGTCGTGGTGGGTGAGGACCGCGTGCACGCCGGGCACCCGGAGGGCGTCGCGGGTGTCGATGGAGACGATCCGGGCGTGCGGGTGCGGAGAGCGCAGCAGCTTCATGTGCAGCAGCCCGGGCACCTCGACGTCGAAGGTGTAGCGGGCGGCGCCGGTGACGACCTGGGGGCCGGCGGGGGCGCCCAGGGACCTGCCGACGGCCTGCCCGGCCCCGGGGGACTCGGTGTGCGTGACCCCGCGCACCGCGTCCTCGATGGCCCGGTAGCCCGTGCAGCGACAGAGGTTGCCCTTGAAGGCGCGCGGCAGGTCGTCGAGTTTGCCGTCGTCGGCGGGCGTACCGCGCTCGGCTTCGAGGGCGGTGGTGGTCATGAGGAACCCGGCCGTGCAGAAACCGCACTGGAAGCCCTGGGCGTCGAGGAAGCGCTGCTGCGTCGGGTGGAGCTCGCCGTCCGGCCGGGCCAGACCCTCGACGGTGGTGACGGAGCGGCCCTCGGCGCGGACGGCCGGGTAGAGGCAGCTGTGCACCGGGCGACCGTCGACGTGGACCGTGCAGGCCCCGCAGTCGCCCTGGTCGCACCCCTTCTTGACGCCGAACCAGCCCTGGTCGCGCAGGTAGGTGCGCAGGCACTGGCCGGGGCGCGGCGCGACCTCGCAGCGGCGCCGGTTGATGTCGATCTCGAAGCTCATCGGGGTACCTCCGAGAAGTCGCCGTGGGTGTGGGTACGGGGGCCGGGGCGGGGTTCGGTGCGGTCACGGGGATCGGGGGAGAGCTCGCGGCGGACCTCCTCGGCCAGGCGCAGGCCCATGTGGTGGCGCCAGGCGGGGAGCCCGTGGATGTCGTCGAACCAGTCGGCTTCCGCTACCCCGGCCTCGATCGCGGCGCGCAGTTCGGCGGCGGTGGGCGGCAGCGGGAACCAGAAGCGGAAGGGGCGCACGGTCGCGGCGGTGATCGTGACCGTGAGCGAGCCGTCCCGGGGGTCGCTGACGCCGATGACCAGGGCCGCGGAGCGCCCGAGCCCGTACAGCGAGGCCTGCCGGAAGGCGGTACGGCCCTCCAGCGCGCGGGCGGGGAGGCGGACGGACCGCAACAGTTCGCCCTCGCGCAGGTCCTTGCGGCCGGCGCCGGTGATGAAGTCGGCGACGGGGATCCGCCGCAGCACGCCGTCCTGGCCCCGGAGCAGGCACACGCCGTCCAGCGCGGCGGTGAGGGAGATCATCGGGCCCGCGGGCAGGCCGTTGCAGAGGTTGCCGCCGACGGTCGCCATGTTCCAGATCTTGAAGGAGGCGAGGAAGGCGCGACAGCACTGCTCGATGAGCGGGGCGGCGGTGGCGGGCAGGGCCCGGCCGAAGCGGGACAGCTCGGCGATCGTGCAGGTCGCGGAGATGTCGAGGGACCCGTCCGGGCTCCAGGACAAGGGCGCCCACCCCATGCGCGAGAGGTCGATCAGGCGGCGGACGTGCGGCTGGGGCTCGGAGAAGAGGTAGGTGCCGCCGCCGAGGTAGGCGTCGCCCGGCCGCCAGGGTTCGCGGCGCCGCGGGTCGCGCACGTCGAGCACCGTGTTGAGGTCCAAGGTCGGCCACCAGCCCCGTCTGTTCCGCTCCGTCGCGCGTCGGCCGCGCATCCGTCGCGCGGTTGATCCGCAGGTTTCCAGCCAGTGAAGCAACGGCGCGGGGGGTGGCACGACTGGTCACGGGCACGGAAAAGCGGGGCCCGACCGGCCTCGCCCTGGATTATCAACCAAGAGGACTATGGCGCTCTTGCCCTGGCATTTACTATGGGTCTCCTGTATTTGCCTGGCGAATGTGGGCTGCCACCCGCCGTATGGAGTCCCCCTGCCGCAAGGAGTCCCCGCCGTGCACGTCCTCGACCTGCTCCAGTCCGAAAACCTCGGCCTCACCCTGCTCTGGGGCGAGGACGCCCTTCTCGGCCAGGAGGTCAGCGGGGTCACCGCCACCGACCTGGAGGACCCGGGCCGCTTCCTGGGCCCCGGGGAACTGGTGCTCAGCGGGCTGGTCTGGTGGGCGCAGGGCGACCCCGAAAGGGCCGACCGGTTCGTCGCCGCGCTCGCGGACGCCGGGGCCACGGCCCTGCTCGCTGGCGAGGAGACCCACGGCCGGGTCCCGGACGAGCTGGTCGCCGCCTGCAGGGCCCGCCGGGTGCCGATCGTCGCCGTGCCCGCGCGCACCAGCTTCCGAGCCGTGACGGAGGCGGTGTACCTGCGTCAGTGGGGGGACCTGAGCCGCCGCCCGACCCGGCTCTTCGCGCTGCCGGAGAACGTGCGCAGCGAGCTGAGCGGCCTGCTGGAGCGCGGCGCGGGACCGGCCGAACTCCTCGACCGGGCCTGCGCGCACCTGGGCCGGGTGCCCTGTTACCTGCTGACCGCGAGCGGGCGCACGATCGCCCGTACGCCGTCCGCGCCCGCCCTCCCGGCGCAGCGCGGGGCGGGCGCGGTGGGCGGCGCCCTGGGCGGGGTCTCGCTGAACGTCGAGGCGGAGGGCACGCCGTACGACGCCTGGCGGCTGCACCTGCCGGACGCGGACGCGGCTCCGCCGCGGGTGCTGCACGAGATCGCCGAGGTGCTCGCCCAGTACCGGGACGGCCAGGCGCGGCGGACCGCGGCGGAGCGGGCCGCGGCCCGGGAGCTGGTCGCCCTGGTGGAGGGGTCGGCGAGCGCCGACCCCGGGGCGCTGGAGGACGCGCTGGTCGCGGCCGGGCTGCCCGCGCGCGGCCCGTACCGGGTGCTCGTGGCCACCTCCGGGGACGCGTTGGCCGAGGCGCTGCGACACCTGGGTCGGGTCGCGGCGGTCGGCGGGACGGTCGCCGTGCTCCACGAAGGCCTCCACGAGGGCCTCCGCGAGGGCGCTTCCCGATCTGCTCCCGAGGGCGCTCCCCGCCCCGCCCCCGAGGGCGTCGCCGGGGTCGATCTGGGCGCTGAGCTGCGCGGGTTGTGGCCGCTGCTCCAGGCCTGCCGTCCGGGGGCGGAGCTGCGCGTGGGCGTCGGCGCGGTGGCGCGGGGCACGCAGGACCTGCGGGCCTCGCTGAACCAGGCCCGGTTCGCGCTGACCGCGGCGGGGGACGGGGTCGCGGTCCGGGTGATCGACCAACTGGACACCCTGGCAGCGCTGCTGGCGGGCGTACCGGCCGAGGTCAGATCGGTGTTCGGGGCGCGGACGCTGGGGGCGCTCGGGGAGGGGATGCTGCGGGAGACGCTGGAGGTGTTCCTCGCGCACAACTGCTCCTGGACGCGCACGGCCGAGGCGCTGCACCTGCACGTCAACACCGTGCACTACCGCATCGAAAGGGTGGAGGCGCTGACCGGTCGGGACCTGTCCCGGCTGGACCACAAGCTGGACCTGTACGCGGCGCTGCATTGCGCGTAGGAGGGGGCGGCAGGGCCTCGGTCGGGGGTGGTCCGCGGTCAGGGGCGGGCCTCGGTCAGGGCGCCGGCAGGTCGACGTGCACGTTCGTGGACTTCACCCGGGCCGTGACGGTCACCCCGACCTCGATGCCCAGTTCCTCGACCGACTCCCGGGTGACCATGGACACCAGGCGGTGCGGGCCGGACTGGATCTCCACCTGGGCCGCCACGTCGTCCACGCGCAGGCCCGTGACGATCCCGGCGAAGGAGTTGCGGACCGAGGTGGTCACCCCGCTGTCGGGCACCGGGTGCAGCCCGGCCGCGCGGTCCTTGGCGAACGCGGCGAGCGCCACCCCGTCGATGACCCGGGCACCGGCCCCGGCCCCGGACGCTCCCGCGCCGTCGGGCGGCCGGGAAGCGGGCAGGCGGCCGCTGTCCGCCCAGCGGCGGACGGTCTCCGGGCTGACGCCCAGCAGGTTCGCGGCCTGCCCGATCGAGTACGACGGCACGCCCGCACTGTAGCGGTCGGCCCGGCACCGACTGTTCGAGGGCCCGCGAAATCCACGCCGCTTCGAGGTGCTTTTGTCGATGTGTGGACTGGCGTAATACCTGCTATCGCGGATACCGAAACTGTGTTCACGCAGCGTTCAAGCAGCCGCCCGATCACGCTAATTCGAATAACTGAACCACAGCGGTGCCGCTCAAGGCCGTGGTACTGTCGAATCAGTTGCAGTTGTGGTTCCCAAAAGACGACAAGCGCTTCCGACCTGGTGTTCTCCCGGCGGACGCGCTTTTTGTTTCCGGTGCTTTCCGGGTACGGGGCAATCATCGCGGCGATGCGGGGCTCGCACAGTGCGGCCCCCGGAACTGCCCCCGTTTGAAGGAGAAGTGGCATGGCTACTGGCACCGTGAAGTGGTTCAACTCTGAAAAGGGCTTCGGCTTCATCGCGCAGGACGGCGGCGGCGCCGACGTCTTCGCCCACTACTCGAACATCGCTTCCCAGGGCTTCCGCGAGCTCCAGGAAGGCCAGAAGGTCACGTTCGACGTGACGCAGGGGCCGAAGGGTCCGCAGGCGGAGAACATCGTCAGCGCCTGATCGCCGAGGCGAATTCGCCGGGGCCCGCACCTTGGGTGCGGGCCCCGGTTCGTTTATCCACGTCCATCCCTGCGTCGCGTCGTACCAGGAGGACCTTCACCACCCGCGTCACCAGTAGGACCCCTGACCGGAATTGCCGGGCGGGGGCGCTTCCGGCCCGAGGAGGTACCACCATGCGTCTTGTGATCGCCCGTTTCCCCTTCGACCTGAGCAAGGGCGAAGTGGAGGCGTCCATGAAGGGCGTCGCACCCCAGCCGATCACCGTCGCCTCCGTGGCCTCGGTGACCATCGGCCGCCGGGTGTACCCGGTCAAGCAGGTCGGTCAGGTCATCACCCGCCAGGACCCGCGTGACTTCACGGCCAACGAAGTGGTCAGGGCGCTGACCCGGCTCGGCTTCACGTGTCAGCCCGCACTCGCCCCGGAGGAGCCGGCGCCCCCGTCCGGCGACGGCGTCAACCTCTGGTAGCCGCCCTCCCCCGCGTGACACGGCCTCCGGGCGGGGACTCCCGCAGCCCCGGCCGGCGGCCCGGTGCGGCGCGGTGCGGAGCGGCTCAGGTGGTGGTGGCGGTGGCCGCGGGACGCGCGGCGCCGTGGAAGACCTCTTCGGTGTGCCAGGCGCGATGGTCCGCCGCGACGGTCGGGGCCCCCGGCTGGGGCCCGGTGAGCGGGCGGCCCGAGAGGTCCATGACGTGCGCGCGGGCGGCCGGGCTGTGGCCGACGAAGCGCTGCGAGACCAGGATGCGGAGGTCCTCGCCGATGCCGAGGGCGCCCTTGTCGAAGAGCTTGTGGTGCAGCGAACACAGGCACAGTCCGTTGGCGACGTCGTCCGGCCCGTCGAAGGCCCACCAGCGCACGTGGGCGGCCTCCAGCCCGACCGTCACGGCGCCGAGCCTGCCGTCGTATCCGCAGAAGGCGCACCGGTACTCGTAAGCGGTCAGCACCTGTTCCCGCATCCGCCGGTCGCGCTGCCTGCGCCCGGTCGAGGGCCGTGCGGTCCCGGCGGCCGGCTCCAGCTCCAGGCCGGTGGCCTCGCACAGCTCGTCGTGGAGCGAGGGCGGGAAGTTCAGGTCGAGCAGTGTGCGCGCCATCCGGTCGAGCAGCGCCGGTTCCCGCCGCAGGGCCGCCCGCAGCTCCGGGGCCAGCCGCCCCGCGGCGCCCGTCGCCCGCAGCTCCCGCACGCCGCTCCCGGGGCTCCCGGGGCCGCGCACGGTCCGTACCTCCCACACGCCGTCGCCGACCAGGTGGTGGAAGGGGTACGCGGGCGTCGTCCGGTGCGGCGGCCCGTACTCGGCCAGCAGCCGCTTCAGGTCCTCCTCCACCGCGCTGTAGGGGAGTTCGCCGTCGGCGTCCTGCCGGAAGCGGGCGAGGGCGTACAGGAACAGCAGCGGCTTGTGCGGAGCGCGCGTCCCGCTACGGGTCCACTGCCTCAGCCGCGCGGTGCGCTCCAGCCAGTCCATGATCCGGGATCGTATCCGCCGACTGCCCCGTCCCGGCGCCCGGTGAGAGCAATGGCGGAGGGTACGGGACTCGGGTCGTTCGCGACCTTCTCCCGGGCCGCCCGGCCTAGGGTGGTCCTCAGGCATGAGCCCGTGACCACAGCGTGGAGGAGTCGATCATGAGCACTGCCCCGAACCTGCCGCTCCCGCCGCGCAGACCTGAGGAGTCCCATCCGCTGCGGACGATCCGGGAGATCCGGGAGTCCCTTCCCGAGCACCAGCTGGGGCACTTCGACGCCGAGCTGGCGGACACCGACATCGATGCCTTGCCCGACATGCTGCACCGCTGGGCGACCTTGGGCAGCGACGGATTCCTCGAGCGGCTTGCGGCGGCCCCGTTCGAGGGCCTTGAGTTCGGGCAGCGGTCCTACGACGATGCGGCGGACGGCGAGTGATCCATCTGCTCGACACCAACGTGGTCGCCGAGATCACCACCCGGCCGAAGCCCGCCCCGGCCGTCGTCGCATGGGCTCGATCGGTTCCGTCTCCTGCCCTCTACCTGAGCGTCATCACGGTTGCGGAGATCCAAGCAGGCGTCGAGGGAACACGTGATCCGCTGCGGCGCACGGCCTTCGAGCGGGCGCTCACGGACATCCGCGATCAGTACCGCGACCGGATCGCCGCCGTGGGCGAGCGGGAGGCGCTCGCTTACCTCGCTCTTCACCAGAGGCTCAAGAGTGCTGGAACCAGCATTGATCCCCCTGATGCGCTGATCGCCGCCACTGCCCTGGCGAACGGCTGGACGCTGGTGAGTCGCAACATCAAGCATCTGGCGCGATCGGGCGCACTCCTGCTCAACCCTTGGGAGTACGAGGCGGACGGGCCGGACCGGAGCTGAGACCAAGCGGCGCGTTCCGCACCCCTTGACTGTCAAGGGGTGAGGAACGCCGAAGGGCCCCGCAGCAAGCTGCGGGGCCCTTCAACGTATTGCCCGGTGAGAGCAATGGCGGAGGATACGAGATTCGAACTCGTGAGGGGTTGCCCCCAACACGCTTTCCAAGCGTGCGCCCTAGGCCACTAGGCGAATCCTCCGGGACGAACAATACAAGACGTTGGGGGGTGCTCGCGAACGTGATCGTCCGCGGAGGTCCGCGGAAGGTCCGGGTGGGGTCCGGCTCGATTCCGGGGGCTTCCATCGGCTAGGGTGGGGCCAGCCCCTCACGTGGCGCTATCTCACCCAACTCCCCCAGGGCCGGAAGGCAGCAAGGGTAAGTGGGCTCTGGCGGGTGCGTGGGGGGCGCTTTGCGTTCCGGGGCGGGTGTCGTGCCGGCGCCGGGCGGGAGTCCCGCGGCGCCCCGTGATCCGCGCCCGTGCGCGCCCGTGGTCCTCGCCCGTGTTCCTCGTCTGCGTCGCGTTGTCGGCGGGCCCGGATAACCTCGTGAGTGTGTCGTCCCTTGCGCTGTACCGCCGCTATCGCCCCGAATCGTTCGCCGAGGTCATCGGGCAGGAGCATGTCACTGCCCCGCTGATGCAGGCCCTGCGCAACAACCGGGTCAATCACGCGTACCTGTTCAGCGGGCCGCGGGGGTGTGGCAAGACCACCAGCGCCCGCATCCTGGCGCGCTGCCTGAACTGTGAGCAGGGCCCCACGCCCACGCCCTGCGGGGAGTGCCAGTCCTGCCGCGACCTCGCGCGCAACGGGCCGGGTTCCATCGACGTCATCGAGATCGACGCCGCCTCGCACGGTGGCGTGGACGACGCCCGTGACCTGCGAGAGAAGGCCTTCTTCGGGCCCGCGGCGAGCCGGTACAAGATCTACATCATCGATGAGGCGCACATGGTCACCTCGGCGGGCTTCAACGCCCTGCTGAAGGTGGTCGAGGAGCCGCCGGAGCACCTCAAGTTCATCTTCGCGACGACCGAGCCCGAGAAGGTCATCGGGACGATCCGCTCGCGCACGCACCACTACCCCTTCCGGCTCGTGCCGCCCGGCACCCTGCGCGACTACCTCGGCGAGGTCTGCGGCCGCGAGGGCGCCACCGTCGAGGACGGGGTGCTGCCGCTCGTGGTGCGCGCCGGCGCCGGTTCGGTGCGCGACTCGATGTCCGTCATGGACCAGCTGCTCGCGGGCGCCACCTCCGACGGTGTGACGTACGCCATGGCGACCTCCCTGCTCGGCTACACCGACGGCTCGCTCCTCGACTCCGTCGTGGACGCCTTCGCCGCCGGGGACGGCGCCGCCGCCTTCGAGGTCGTGGACCGGGTGGTGGAGGGCGGGAACGACCCGCGCCGCTTCGTCGCCGACCTGCTGGAGCGGCTGCGCGACCTGGTGATCCTGGCCGCGGTGCCCGACGCGGGGGAGAAGGGGCTCATCGACGCCCCCGCCGACCTGGTGGAGCGGATGCAGGCCCAGGCCTCCGTGTTCGGGGCCGCCGAGCTGAGCCGCGCCGCCGACCTGGTCAACACCGGGCTGACGGAGATGCGGGGGGCGACCTCGCCCCGGCTCCAGCTGGAGCTGATCTGCGCCCGGGTACTGCTGCCGGCCGCCTTCGACGACGAACGGTCCTTCCAGGCCCGGCTCGACCGGCTGGAGCGCGGCGGAGCCGCCTTCGCGGGTGCGGGCATCGGCGCGGGCGTCGGCGCCGGGGCCGCTGCCGTGGCCCCGCTGCCCGCCGCCGTGCCCGCCGCGCCCGTGTACGCCGCCCCGCCCGCCCCGGCTCCCGCCGCCGCCCCGGTCGCGCAGCCCGCGGCCGTCGCTCCCGCTCCCGCCATGGGCTACGTCGCCGGTCCCGAGGCGCACGCCATGGCGCCCGTGACCCCGGCCCCGGCTCCGGTCGCCGCCCCCGAGCCCGCCGCCGCCCCCGCCCCGGGCGCCTGGCCCGGCGCCGCGCAGCCCGCGCGCGGGGCGTGGCCCAGCGCCGCCGCGCCCGGCGCCCCGGCGCCCACCGCCGCTCCCGCGGCGCCGGCCCCGGCCCCGGTCGCCGCGGCTCCCGCGCCCGCCGCTCCGGTGGCCTCCGGGCCCGGGATGGCCGCCGGGGCCGGACAGGTCCAGGCGATGTGGCCCGGCGTCCTGGAGGCGGTCAAGAACAAGCGCCGCTTCACCTGGATCCTGCTCAGCCAGAACGCCCAGGTGGTCGGCTTCGACGGCGCCGTCCTCCAGCTCGGCTTCCCCAACCCCGGAGCCCGCGACAACTTCGCGAGCAGCGGCAGCGAGGACGTCCTCAAGCAGGTCCTGTCCGAGCAGTTCCAGGTCAACTGGAAGATCGAGGCCGTGGTGGGCGGCGGTCAGCCCGCCCCCGTCTCCACCTCCTACTCGGCCCCGCCGCCGTCGTACGCGCCCCCCGCCCAGGCCCCCGCGTACCAGCCGCCGCAGGCCGCGGCCCCGCAGCAGCCGGCGGCCCCGGCGTACCAGCCGCCGCAGGCACAGGGCCACCAGCAGCCCCCGGCCGCGCCCGCGCCCGTTGCGATGCGGGAGCCCGTACGCCCCGAGGACGACGTACCGGAAGAGGACGATCCGGATCTCGTGGACAGCGCGCTGACCGGACACGACCTGATCGTTCGCGAGCTCGGAGCCACCGTGGTGGAGGAATATACGAACGACTAGGGCCCCGTCATTGGGGTGGCCGCACGAAAGGCATCGTCGCAGGCGGGCTAGGCTGCACCCGTGAAGGTCCTCGTCATCGGCGGCGGCGCCCGCGAACACGCCCTGTGCCGCTCTCTGTCCCTCGACCCCGACGTCAGTGCGCTCTACTGCGCCCCCGGCAACGCCGGCATCGCCGAGGTGGCGGAGCTGCGCCCGGTGGACGCCCTCGACGGCGAAGCCGTGGCCCGGCTGGCCACCGAACTGGGGGCGGGCCTGGTCGTCGTCGGGCCCGAGGCCCCCCTGGTCGCCGGGGTCGCCGACGCCGTGCGCGCGGTCGGCATCCCCGTCTTCGGCCCCTCCGCGCAGGCGGCGCGGCTGGAGGGCTCCAAGGCATTCGCCAAGGACGTGATGGCCGGGGCCGGTGTCCCGACCGCCCGTTCCTACGTCTGCACCACCCCCGAAGAGGTGGACGAGGCCCTCGACGCCTTCGGCGCCCCCTACGTCGTCAAGGACGACGGACTCGCCGCCGGCAAGGGCGTCGTGGTGACCGAGGACCGGGCCGCCGCCCGCGCCCACGCACTGGCCTGCGACCGGGTGGTCATCGAGGAGTTCCTCGACGGCCCCGAGGTCTCGCTCTTCGCCATCACCGACGGCGTCACCGTGCTGCCGCTCCAGCCCGCGCAGGACTTCAAGCGCGCGCTCGACGGCGACGAGGGCCCCAACACCGGTGGCATGGGTGCCTACTCGCCGCTGCCCTGGGCCGACCCCAAGCTCGTCGACGAGGTCATGGCGAGCGTGCTCCAGCCCACCGTGGACGAACTGCGCCGCCGCGGCACCCCCTTCTCCGGCCTGCTCTACGCCGGGCTCGCGATCACCTCGCGCGGCGTGCGCGTCATCGAGTTCAACGCGCGCTTCGGCGACCCCGAGACCCAGGTCGTCCTCGCCCGGCTGAAGACCCCGCTCGCGAGCGTCCTGCTGAACGCGGCCCTGGGCACGCTGGACGCCGAGCCGCCGCTGTCCTGGCGCGCGGACGCGGCCGTCACGGTCGTCATCGCCTCCCACAACTACCCGGAGACCCCGCGCACCGGGGACCCGATCGAGGGTCTGGCCGAGGTCGCGGCCGAGGACGCCCCGACGGCGTACGTGCTGCACGCGGGCACCCGCCGGGAGGGCGACGCCGTCGTCAGTGCGGGTGGTCGCGTGCTGTCGGTGACGGCGACCGGTTCCGATCTGGCGCAGGCCCGCGAGAGGGCGTATAAGGCCGTCGCGCGGATCCGGCTGGCGGGTTCGCAGCACCGCACGGACATCGCGGCCAAGGCCGCCGAAGGCCGCTGAAGTCGGCCGCGGAGCACTGACCAGCGGGGTCTCCCCCACCATCCTTCACGCGGGCCCGGAGCGCACTCGACGCGCTCCGGGCCCGCGCGTGCGACTGCATCCGGCCGCGTTCGAACGCACCCAGCTTTACCCAAAGCCATTCCATCGGGTGATCGATGCCCGGTCCGCCTGACGGCCGCCCCGGCCCCAACTAGGGTGCGGCGCAAGCACTCCGGCACTTGGCCCACCGGCATTGCGATGTCAGTGGCGGGTGTCACAGTGAGGGAGTGACCAAGACCGTCGCAGGGCAGAGGGGGTGACGTCCGGCCGTGTCCGGAACCGTATCGACCAAGGAGGTGGGCGCGCAGTCCGCGCGCTCCCGGGCCCTGGCCGTGCTGCGCGTGCGCAGCAGGGCACTGGCCCTCGCACTCCTGCCCGCCGCCTTCGCGGTGGTCCTGGTGGCCGCGCGTACGACCGGGCGGCTGGCCGGTGACCGCTGGGGGACCGCCACCCTCGTCGTCTGCGCCGTCGCGGCGCTCGTGCTGCTGGTCGCCGGCGTGTTCGGCGCGGTGGTGCTGCGGGCCGCGCCGGCCGTGACGCCGACGGTCGCGCTGGCCGAGGCCGCCGCGCCCGACCTCTACCGGATGGTGCGGGACCTGGCCGACCGGATGCAGGTGCCGGCGCCCTCCGCGATAGCGCTGACCCCCGACTGCGACAGCTGGTTGGAGGACCGTACCCACCCCGCGCACCGCAGGCGGGGTGCGGTCGCCGGCCGGCCGGCCGCCCCGGAGACGGTGCCCGGCGCGGCTCCGGTCCTGGTGATCGGCTCGCCGTTCCTGTGGTGGATGCGGGTCGCCGAGCTACGGGCGGTGCTCGCCCCCGTCGTCGCGGGCACGGGCCCGTCCGCGCACCCCGACATAGCCGACGCCCGCCGTTTCGTGCGCGGGTTGGACGCGGCCGCCGACGTCGGCAACCGGCCCGGCCTCGGCTGGATCGGGCGGACGGCCCGGCTGCTGCTGCGGCTCTGCCGCACGGACGCGGCCGAGATGGAGCGCGGAGTGGCCGCGGCCGCCGCGGACCGGGCCCAGGGCGTGGACTACGGGCTGCGCATCGTCGCCCAGGAGCAGGTCGGCCTCGCCTACGCGGGCTGGGACCGGCTGCTGACCCGGGTCGCGCTGCCCGCCTGGCGGATGGGCCGCTGGCCCGCGCACCTCGACACCGGGGTGGTCCGCGCGCTGACCGAGCTGTCCCGGCGCGACCGGCTGGCCGAGGGGTTCACCTCCCGCCTCGGCGAGCGTCCCGCCTGCGATCTGCTGGAACAGCCCGGGGTGATCGACGAGGCGGCGTCGCTGCTGGCCGCACGGCTCTTCCACGGCGGTCCGGCCGAAGTGGGCCCGGACTGGTCGCCGGTGGACTGGGCGGCGTATCCGGAGGAGGTCGTGGACCGCAAGTGGCGCACGGAGGCGGCCCGCTTGCACCGCTCGCTGGACGTCCTGGCCGGGGCCGCGCCGCAGGGTGCGCAGGCCGGGGACGCGGTGACCGGACCGACGCTGGAGCGCGTGCTGCGCCACCTCGCCTCCGACGGGGCGGCCGGGGCCGACGGCGCCGACGCGGACGCACTGGCCGGGCGGCTCAGCGCGGACCTGGCGCGCGAGGAGCGCGCCGTCGCCGAGCGGGCCGGCGTGGGCGCCGGCGCGGCCGGCGCCGGGGCGAAGGCGCGCGGCGTGGACGCGGTCCCGCTGTTCCCGCTGCAAGCCCCGCGCAGCGGCCGGGACCTGCTGGCCGACCACGTCATGGCGATGGTGTGCTGCGCGGCGGTGGACTCGGCGGGCGGTGCGCCGGGCCTGGACTGGCTGGACGGACCGGTGCTGTTGGTCGCCGGGACGCGCTGTGCGGACCTGGCGCCGCCGGTGCTCGCCCTGGTGGAGGACGGCGACCCCGCCCCGCTGCGCGAGTGGCTGGCGGACCTGGGGATCCGGCCCGAGAAGCCGGTGCGGCTGGTCTGAGCGCCGGTCGTCCGCGCCGGTCGCCCGCCGCGGCGGGCGCGGCGGGCGTGCGTGCCCGCCGCCCGGGCCCGCTCCCCGCGCCCGTCACCCGCGCGCCGGGGGCGACCTCCGTGCCCCGGACGAGGGCGCGCGGCGGAGCGCGTCGGGCCGCGGAGGCGTACGGGTCGCACGGATAAGCGGATGTGAATGTTCCGGTCACGTCAATTCGCGACGAACGGTGACGGAGTGCGTGCGTTATGTGATGTGCTGGGACCGGTCGCGGGCATGGACGCGGCGAGGTCGGGCATACGCGTTCGGGGGAGCGAGGGAGGGGAGCGGTATGGGTGCGGACCAGATCCGGCGTTGGGAGTCAGGTGCGCTCGCGCACGCGGTGAACGACCCCTTCGGCCAGGGTCCGTTGCCCTGGTTCCGGGGCAGCGAGGTGTACATCGGCGACACCGGCCAGGTGCTCCCCTGGTACGTGGACCCCTCCTTGGCGCCCGGTCAGGTCCCCCGCGCCCGCACCAGCGGCCCCCGCACCGCCGATGACGTGCACCGCCAGATCAAGGGCTTCGCCTCCACCGGGGCCGTCGCCCCCGGCGAGGCCATCGACTTCCGCATCACCGTCGATCCGCCCCAGCAGTTCTCGGTCGACATCTACCGGATCGGCCACTACGGCGGCGACGGCGCCTCGAAGATCCACTCCAGCCCGCGGCTGTCGGGCATCGTCCAGCCCGCCCCGCTCACCGCCGACCGCACGGTCTCCTGCCACCACTGGTGGCTGTCGTGGCGGCTCCAGGTGCCCTCGTACTGGAACCTCGGCGCGTACGTCGCCGTCCTGACCACCGACGACGGCCACCGCTCCCACATCCCCTTCACGGTCCGCGACGACCACCCCGCCGACCTGCTGCTCCTCCTGCCCGACATCACCTGGCAGGCCTACAACCTCTACCCGGAGGACGGCCGCACCGGCGCGAGCCTCTACCACGCGTGGGACGAGGAGGGCCGCCTCCTGGGCGTGGAGGACGCGGCCATCACGGTCTCCTACGACCGCCCCTACGCGGGCGCGGGCCTGCCGCTCCACGTCGGCCACGCCTACGACTTCATCCGCTGGGCCGAGCGGTACGGCTACGACCTGGCCTACGCCGACACCAACGACCTGCACGCGGGCCGCGTCGACCCGACCCGCTACCGGGGCCTGGTCTTCCCCGGCCACGACGAGTACTGGTCGGTCCCGATGCGCCGGACCGCCGAGCGGGCCCGCGACCACGGCACCTCCCTGGTCTTCCTCTCCGCCAACACCATGTACTGGCAGGTGGAGCTCTCCCCCTCGCCGTCCGGGACCCCCGACCGGCTGTTGACCTGCCGAAAACGCCGCGGCCCCGGCCGCCCCGCCCTCTGGCGCGAGGTGGACCGGCCGGAACAGCAGCTGCTGGGCATCCAGTACGCCGGCCGCGTCCCCGAACCCGCGCCCATGATCGTGCGCAACGCCACCCACTGGCTCTGGGACTCCACCGGGGCCACGGAGAACGACGAGCTGCCCGGCCTGGTCGCCGGCGAGGCCGACCGCTACTTCCCGCGCACCCAGCTGCCCGAGCACCAGGACCGGATCCTGCTCGCGCACTCCCCGTACGACGACACCGAGGGCCACCGGCGCCATCAGGAGACCTCCCTGTACCGCGCGCCCAGCGGCGCCCTCGTCTTCGCCTCCGGCACCTTCGCGTGGTCCCCGGCGCTCGACCGCCCCGGCCACGTCGACGAGCGGGTGCAGAAGGCCACCGCGAACCTCCTCGACCGGATCTGCAAGCGCGACTGACGGGGGCGCGGGCCCCTGGGGCCGGCGCGCCGCACCCGATGCGGGAGAATGGGCCTGCGCTCGTACAGAACCACAGGGAGACCCCGTGTCCGGATTCGTCGAAAAGCCCGAGCCGGTGCAGGTGCCGGGCCTCGTCCACCTCCACACCGGCAAGGTGCGCGACCTCTACCGAGACGGGGACGGCAACCTCGTCATGGTCGCGAGCGACCGGATGTCCGCCTTCGACTGGGTGCTGCCCACCGAGATCCCGGACAAGGGCCGCGTCCTGACGCAGCTCTCCCTGTGGTGGTTCGACCAGCTCGCGGACATCACGCCGAACCACGTCATCAGCACCGAGCTGCCGGCCGGCGCCCCCGCCGACTGGGCGGGCCGCACGCTGATCTGCCAGAACCTCGACATGATCGCCGTCGAGTGCGTGGCCCGCGGCTACCTCACCGGCTCGGGGCTCGCCGAGTACGAGCAGACCCGGACCGTGTGCGGCCTCGCGCTCCCCGAGGGCCTCGTGGACGGCTCCGAGCTGCCCGCCCCGATCTTCACCCCGGCCGCCAAGGCCGCAGTCGGCGAGCACGACGAGAACGTCTCCTACGAGGAGGTCGCGCGGACCGCCGGTCCCGAGACGGCGGCGCTGCTGCGCCAGGCGACCCTCGCCGTGTACGGCCGGGCCCGCGACATCGCCCGGGACCGCGGGATCATCCTGGCGGACACCAAGTTCGAGTTCGGCTTCGACAAGGACGGCGCCCTGGTCGCCGCCGACGAGGTGCTGACCCCGGACTCCTCCCGCTTCTGGCCCGCCGACCTGTGGGAGCCGGGCCGCGCGCAGCCCTCCTACGACAAGCAGTACGTCCGCGACTGGCTGGCCTCCCCGGCCTCCGGCTGGGACCGCCACGGCGAGCTCCCGCCGCCCGCGCTGCCGCAGGACGTGGTCGAGCAGACCCGTGCCAAGTACATCGAGGCGTACGAGCGGCTCACCGGCCAGAGCTGGAAGAGCTGGACCTGATCCGCGCCTCCCGGGTCCGCCGCCGTGCGCGGCGGACCCGGGAGGGCAGGGCCCGGGTCACCGGACACGAAGAAACCCCTGGTCGATGACCAGGGGTTTCTTCCTTACAGAGCGGACAACGCGACTCGAACGCGCGACATCCACCTTGGCAAGGTGGTGCTCTACCAACTGAGCTATGTCCGCAAGCGCCGTAGGGCGAGACCTACTATACCCAACCCCGGGCGCGTGCGAGACGCACTGCCGTGTGCCGGTTCTCGGCGCCCAGCTTCGCCGCCGCCGAGGAGAGGTAGTTGCGCACGGTGCCCTGCGACAGCGAGGCCCGCTCCGCGATCTCCGCGACCGGCGCCCCGTCCGCCGCGAGCTCCAGCACCTCCGCCTCCCGGGCGGTCAGCGGGGAGTCCCCCGCGCTGATCGCGTCGGCCGCCAACTCCGGGTCCACGTACCGCCCTCCGGCGTGCACGGTCCGGATGATCTCGGCCAGCCGCTGCGCCGACACGGTCTTGGGCACGAAGGCCCGCACGCCCGCGGTCAGGGCCCGCTTCAGGTGCCCGGGGCGGCCGTGACTGGTCACGATCATGGTCCGGCAGCCCGGGAGTTCGGCCCGCAGGGATGTGGCCACGCTCACACCGTCCGCACCCGGCATCTGGAGGTCCAGCACCGCCACGTCCGGCCGGTGGGCCCGCGCCATGGCGAGGGCCTCGGGCCCCGTGGCCGCTTCGGCGACCACCAGGAGGTCGTCCTCCAGCCCCAGCAGCGCGGCCAGCGCGCCCCGGATCAGGTGCTCGTCATCGGCGAGCAGCACCCGTACGGGACCCTCCGCGCGGCCCGTACCGCCCGTACCGCCCGTACCGCCGGCGGCGCCCGCGCTGCCCGCGCTGCCCGTGTTCACGTCCGTGCCTCCTCGTGCGCGTTCTCCGCCCGCAACCGCTGCCCGGGCACCTCGGCCCGCAAGCGGAAGACGCCCGACGCGGTGGCCGGACCCGCCGCACCCGCCGCACCCGCGGCGCCCGCAGCCGGTACGGTCCCCGCCTCCAGCGAACCCCCCAGCGCCGCCAGCCGCTCCCGCAGCCCCGCGAGCCCCGACCCCCGGTCCCGACCGGCCCCGGCCGGCTCCGGCGGCGCCCCGTCGTTCTCGACGACCAGCACCACCGCCCCCGCGTCCCCGCCCGCCAGCCGGATCAGGCAGCCGCGGGCGTCCCCGTGCCGCAGGACGTTGGTGGTCGCCTCGCGGACCACCCAGCCCAGCGCGGACTGCACCGCCACCGGCAGCTCCGGCGGCTCCGACAGCTCGACCCGGCAGTCGATCCCGGCGGCGCTCAGCACCCCGCGCGCTCCCTCCAGCTCCACTGCGAGATCGGCCTCCCGGTAGCCCCGCACCACGTCCCGCACCTCCCGCTGCGATTCCCGGGCGATCCGCTGCACCTCGACCATCTGGTCCACCGCCTCCGCCCGACCGCGCCGCGCCAGTTGGACCGCCAGCTCGCTCTTGAGCGCGATCACCGCGAGGTTGCGGCCCATCACGTCGTGCAGGTCCCGGCCGAAGCGCAGCCGCTCCTCGGCGACCGCCAGCCGGGCCTCCAGCTCCCGCGCCCGGTCCAGCTCCCACACCGTGGCCAGCAGCCAGGTGGAGAAGGCATGGGTGAAGTAGAGCAGCGGGCTGCTGAGCAGCCCCCCGAGAAGCAGTCCGAGCGCCAACCCGCCGGAGTGGCCCAGCGCGAGGGCCGCCAGCGCCGTGGCGAGCGCCGCGGCCGGGGGCACGTACCGCGCGCGGCGGGTGGACTCCAGCGCCATCGTCACCGCCGCGCTGCCGAAGCCGACCGTGCCGACCACCACCGTCGTGCCCACTTTCAGGTCGAGCAGGGCGGGGTCCGTCATCAGGGCGAGCGGGACGACCGCCGCCGCGCCGGTGACCAGCGAGGTCGCGAGGGTCAGGCGCGCCGGGCGCTCGCGCCGGCCCACCACCCGGTCCAGCGCGCGCGAGGTGAGCAACCCGCACAGCGCGGCGTGCGCGCAGACCAAGAGGAGGACCAGGACGTCGAGCCGGCCGCCGTGCTCGGACGACATGACCGGGAACAGTCCGATCGCCAGGGCCTCCGTGGCCGCGAAGAAGTGGAACGAACCGCGCGTGTACAGCTCGACCTTGGCCGCGCTCCCGCGGTCCTTCCACCACCCGGTCAACCTGGACACAGGCCCGCACTCCCCCTAGCGCCGCGGTTCCCAGCGGAACCACCGACCCACAGCAAACACCGTGACGGCGATCCAGGCCAGCGTGGTCGCGGCCGGTGCGAGCAGGGCCGCGTCCCCGCCCGCCCAGCCCGCCCGCACCAGGGTCATCACCCCGCTCAGCGGCAGCAGTTCGGCCACCGCGGCGACGCCGTCAGGCAGCGAGTCGGCCGGCACGAACAGCCCGGAGCCGATCATCGAGGCGAGGAGGAGCGGCAGCGTGGTCAGGCCCGCGCTCTCCACGTTGCGGGTGAACGCGCTGGTGAGGGCCGAGAGTCCGGCCAGCAGCACGATCCCGGCGAGGACGCCGAGGACGAGCACCACGGGGTGCTGCGGGCCGCGCAGGTGCAGTACGAACACCCCCGCGAGCACCAGGACGACGGCCTGCGCCAGCGCGAGCACGGCGGCGGGCAGCGCGGTCCCGGCCAGGATCTCCAGGTCCCCGGCCTCGCCGGTGCGCAGTCGCTTGAGGACGAGCTCCTCGCGCCGGGCGACGTACGCGGAGACGAGGTTCATGTAGACGACGAGCAGCAGCACCGTGCCGATGCCGCCGGTCACGGTGGCTTCGCCGACGGCGGCCGCGCCGTTCGCGCTGAGGGTGGCCCGCAGGAAGAAGACCATCGCCAGCGGCATCAGCAGCGCCACGGACAGCGCGGCCCGGTTGCGGACCAGGAGGGTGAGTTCGGACCGGCCGAGGGCGGCGAGCCGCCGCGGCTTCAGGTCCGGGAGGCGCGGGCCGCCCGGACCGCCGGTCGCGCCGCGGGTCGCGGCCGAGCCGTTCGTGCTCATCGGCTTCCCGCCGTCGTGTCGGCGCGCTCGTCCGCGCGGTGGCTTCGGGCGATCTCCAGGAAGGCCTCCTCCAGCGAGGCCGACCGGGCGTCGAGCCCGGCCAGCTCCACCGCGGCCTCGTCGGCCCAGCGCAGCAGCTCGCCGAGCGCCGACTGGAGCCGGTCGGTACGGATCTCCACCCGCTGCCCGTCCGCGGCGGCCCGCAGCGCGAGCGGCAACCGGGCCGCCGCCACCCCCGGGGGAAGGGCGAAGCGGATCCGGGCCGGCCGGGTCGCGCTCACCTCGGCCGGGGTGCCGGACAGGACGAGTTCCCCCTCGTGCAGGATCGCCAGCCGGTCCGCCAACTCCTGCGCCTCCTCCAGGTAGTGCGTGGTCAGCAGCACCGTGGTGCCCTCGTCCCGCAGCGCCCGCACCAGCGCCCAGGTGTCCCGGCGCCCTTCCGGATCCATGCCGGTGGTCGGCTCGTCGAGGAAGAGCACCTCGGGCCGCCCGAGCAGGGCCAGCGCCAGATCGAGCCGCCGCCGCTCCCCGCCGGACAGCTGCTTGACCCGTACGTTCGCCCGCTCCCCGAGCCGGACCAGCTCCAGTACCTCCGCGCCCGGGCGGGCGCCGCTGGTGACCCCGGACCACATCCGGACGGTCTCCGCGACGGACAGGTCGGAGGGGAAACCGCCCTCCTGGAGCATCACCCCGGTGCGGGGGCGTACGGCCGCCCGTTGGCGGAAGGGGTCGAGCCCGAAGACCCGGGCCCGGCCCGCGCTCGGCGCGGCCAACCCCTCCAGCAGCTCGACGGCGGAGGTCTTCCCGGCCCCGTTGGTGCCGAGGAGGGCGAAGACCTCGCCGCGGGCGACGGAGAAGGAGACGCCGCGCACGGCCTCGAACCCGCCCGAGTAGCCGCGGCGCAGCTCCTCGGCTTCGATCACTTTCCGCTCGGTGTCAGTCATGACCCCAGCCTCCGGCCGTTTCCGCAAGCGGGTCAGTGCGCGCTGTCACCACGACCGATGACATTTGTCATCGCAGGTCGAGGAGGGCGCGGGGCGCTCGGGGGCCCGTGGGAACCGTGGGGTGAGAGGGCCAACGCAGAAGGCCCCAGTCGATGACTGGGGCCTTCTGATGAAACTCTTGAATCAAGAGCGGACGACGAGACTCGAACTCGCGACATCCACCTTGGCAAGGTGGTGCTCTACCAACTGAGCTACGTCCGCAAACTCGCGATGATCGCTTCCCGTAAGGGGGCCATCAAGCGGTTGCGAGCATCACTGTACCCGATCCACCACAGTGGTCGGTAAAGCGTGCAGAGCGGGTGACAGGAATTGCACACTGCGCCTTCCCCCTGGAAGAGGGATGTTCTGCTACTGAACTACACCCGCACGACCTTTGGGGCTTTGACCTGCGGTCTGGCCCCTCGGCGTGATCCACACACTAGCCGATCCCTGGGGGTGGATGGCAAATCGGGGGTCAGTGGGCGGCGTTGTACGCCTCGTAGACCTTCTTGGGGATGCGGCCGCGGGGCGGCACGTCGAGCTGGTTGGAGCGCGCCCAGGCGCGGACGACCGCCGGGTCGGGGGCGATCGACGTGTGCTTGAAGGTCTTCCCGGAGCGGGACTGCCGGCGCCCCGCCGCCACGTAAGGAGCCAGACCCTTGCGGAGCTTCTTTGCGTTGGCGACATTGAGGTCGATCTCGTACGACTTACCGTCCAGAGCGAAGACGACCGTTTCCGCCGCTTCTCCGCCGTCGATGTCGTCGGAGATCGTGACTACTACGCGCTGCGCCACGGATATCGGTCCCTTCGTGCGGCACCGGCACGGGTTGACGTGGGGTGATGCCGACTGTGTGGATGCTTCGGAGCATTGCTTCTTTCCCCCGGTTTTCGGGGGGATTCCTTTGTACCGTGATTCGCGTTGTATAGCGAAGCCCAGTTAATTCGCTCCGCGTGTCCCGCCGCAATCCCGGGCGCGTGTTTTTCCGAGGGATTTTGCGAAGCGTTGGTGAAGCCGAAACCGCTCGGCGGGTCTCCTCGTCCGATATCTACCCGCGTAGAAATTTTGGCCGGGTACGCTGATGGAACCGCCTTCGCACCAACCACCACACGGGAGTGCCCGATGGCACGCGTCGTAGTCGACGTCATGCTCAAGCCGGAGATCCTCGACCCCCAGGGCCAGGCGGTGCAGCGTGCGCTGCCGCGTCTGGGCTTCGAGGGGATCGCCGACGTCCGCCAGGGGAAGCGCTTCGAGTTGGAGGTGGAGGGACCGGTCGACCAGGCCGCCCTCGACCGCATCCACAAGATGGCCGAAACGTTCCTCGCCAACACCGTCATCGAAGACTTCACCGTGAAGGTCGAGGCCTGACGGTGACCACTCGCATCGGAGTCGTCACGTTCCCCGGAACGCTCGACGACCGTGACTCGCTGCGCGCCGTCCGCCTCGCGGGGGCCGAGCCGGTCTCGCTGTGGCACCGCGACAAGGACCTGCACCAGGTCGACGCGGTCGTCCTCGCGGGCGGCTTCAGCTACGGCGACTACCTGCGCGCCGGAGCCATCTCCCGGTTCTCGCCGGTGATGGAGACCATCATCGAGCAGGCCAAGGCGGGCATGCCCGTCCTCGGCATCTGCAACGGCTTCCAGGTCCTCACCGAGGCCCACCTGCTGCCGGGCGCGATGCTCCGCAACAACCACCTGCACTTCATCTGCCGCGACCAGAAGCTGCGCGTGGAGAACGCGGAGACCGCGTGGACCGGCGACTACACCGCCGGCCAGGAGATCTCCGTACCGCTGAAGAACATGGACGGCCGCTACGTCGCCGACGAGCACACGCTCGACGAACTGGAGGCCGAAGGTCGCGTGGCCTTCCGGTACCTGGTCCGCGGCGAAGCCGCTGATGGATTCGGTAACCCGAACGGTTCCCTGCGCGACATCGCGGGCATCACCAACGCCGCGGGCAACGTGGTCGGCCTCATGCCGCACCCGGAGCACGCGGTGGAACCGCTGATCGGGACGGGCCGCACCGACGGCCTCCCGTTCTTCACCTCGGTCCTGAAGAAGCTGGTCAGCGCATGAGCCTCGACACCGTCAAGAACGCCACCGGGACCCCGGACGCCTCCCAGCCCTGGAAGGAACTCGGCCTCAAGGAGGACGAGTACGCCCGGATCCGCGAGATCCTCGGCCGCCGCCCCACCGGTGCCGAGCTCGCCATGTACTCCGTCATGTGGTCCGAGCACTGCTCGTACAAGAGCAGCAAGGTCCACCTGAAGCAGTTCGGCGAGAAGATCCCGGAGAACGACGTGATGCTCGTCGGGATCGGCGAGAACGCCGGTGTCGTCGACGTCGGTCAGGGCTACGCGGTCACCTTCAAGGTCGAGTCGCACAACCACCCGTCGTACATCGAGCCCTACCAGGGCGCGGCCACCGGTATCGGCGGCATCGTGCGCGACATCCTGGCCATGGGCGCCCGCCCGGTCGCGGTCGTGGACCCGCTGCGCTTCGGCGCCGCCGACCACCCCGACACCAAGCGCGTCCTGCCGGGCGTCGTCGCGGGCATCGGTGGATACGGCAACTGCCTGGGTCTGGCGAACATCGGCGGCGAGGTCGTCTTCGACGCCTGCTACCAGGGCAACCCGCTGGTCAACGCCGGTTGCATCGGCGTGATGAAGCACGAGGACATCCACCTCGCCAAGGCCTCCGGCCCCGGCAACAAGGTCATCCTCTACGGCGCCCGTACCGGCGGCGACGGCATCGGCGGCGTCTCGGTCCTCGCGTCCGAGACCTTCGACGCTGCGTCTGATGGTGCCGATGGCACGGGCAAGCCCAAGAAGCGCCCCGCCGTGCAGGTCGGCGACCCCTTCCAGGAGAAGCTCCTCATCGAGTGCACCCTGGAGATCTTCAAGGAGAAGCTGGTCGCGGGCATCCAGGACCTCGGCGGCGCCGGGCTCTCCTGCGCCACCTCCGAGCTGGCCTCGGCCGGTTCCGGCGGCATGCGCGTCGAGCTGGACACCGTCCCGCTGCGCGACGCGACGCTCTCGCCCGAGGAAATCCTCATGAGCGAGTCGCAGGAGCGCATGTGCGCGATCGTGGAGCCGCGCTACGTGGACCGCTTCATGGAGATCTGCGAGAAGTGGGACGTCATCGCCACCGTCATCGGTGAGGTGACCGAGGGCGAGCGCCTGGAGATCTTCTGGCACGGCGAGCAGATCGTGGACGTGCCCCCGGGCACGGTCGCCCACGAGGGTCCGGTCTACAACCGCCCCTACGCGCGCCCCTCCTGGCAGGACGCGCTGCAGGCGGACGACGCGAACAAGCTGGCCCGTCCGCAGACCTCCGAGGAGCTGCGCGCGCAGGTCCTGGCCCTGGTGTCCTCCCCGAACCAGGCGTCGAAGTCGTGGATCACCGACCAGTACGACCGGTTCGTGCAGGGCAACACGGTGCTCTCGCAGCCCGAGGACGCCGGCATGGTCCGCATCGACGAGGTGACCAACCTCGGCGTGGCGATGTCCACGGACGGCAACGGTCGTTTCGCGAAGCTCGACCCCTACGCGGGCGCGCAGCTCGCGCTGGCGGAGTCGTACCGCAACGTGGCGGCCACCGGCGCCAAGCCGCTGGCGATCTCGAACTGCCTGAACTTCGGTTCCCCCGAGGACCCGGACGTCATGTGGCAGTTCGCCGAGGCCACCCGCGGTCTCGCGGACGGCTGCCTGGAGCTGGGCACCCCGGTCACCGGCGGCAACGTCTCGCTCTACAACCAGACCGGTGACACCGCGATCCACCCGACTCCGGTCGTGGCGGTCCTCGGTGTGATCGACGACGTCAACCGCCGCACGCCGATGGCGTTCGCGGAGGCCGGCCAGCTGCTCTACCTGCTGGGCGACACGACCGAGGAACTGGGCGGCTCCGCCTGGTCCGAGGTCGTCCACCAGCACCTCGGCGGCCTGCCGCCCAAGGTGGACCTGGGCCGCGAGAGGCTCCTCGGCGAGATCCTCATCTCCGGCTCGCGCGACGGCATGATCGACGCCGCGCACGACGTGTCCGACGGCGGTGTCGTCCAGGCGCTCGTCGAGTCCTGCCTCAAGGGCGGCAACGGCGCGCGGATCGTGGTCCCGGAGGCGCTGGACGCCTTCACCTTCCTCTTCTCCGAGTCCGCCGGCCGGGCCATCGTGGCCGTGCCGCGCAGCGAGGAACTCCGCTTCACCGACATGTGCGGCGCGCGCGGCCTGCCCGCCACCCGCATCGGTGTCGTGGACGGCGAAGAGATCGAGATCCAGGGCGAGTTCACGCTCACCCTGGAGGAACTGCGCACCGCGCACGAGGCGACCATCCCGGCGCTGCTCGCCTGAGCCGCCGCTCCGTCGCGAGCCGAGCCCCCGTCCGGAACCGTTTCCGGGCGGGGGCTCGTCCGTTCGGTCGAGCCGCCGGCCCCGCACCGTCGTCGGTGCGGGGCCGGCGGGGGAACGGGGGCGAGATGTCGCAGAGCCGGGGCCGATGGCTCCTCGGGCTGCGCGGCCACCTTGCCGGCGGCCCCGAAGTCCTGACGGCGCGCGCGTCCCGGTGGACCCGGGGCGCGTAGGGTCGGCCCATGCCGCCCGCCAAGAAGAAGCCGCGCACCTACGACCTCGCCAGGACCCGCGCGGCCGTCCTCGCACAGTTCGGTCATGTCCGCGACGCCGTACGGGGGTTGGACCCCGAACAGCTGGCCGGGCCGAGCGGGGTCGGGCACTGGTCCGTCGCCGAACTCGCCGCGCACATCGCCTGGATCGCCGATTCGCTGGCCGCCGGACTGGCCCGGCCGCCCGCCGCCGTCGCCGAACTGGCCGCCGAGGAGTGGCCCTCCGCCACGGCCTCCCTGGCGGGGAAGATCGCCGAGGCGGCCAAGGAGACCCTGGAGGGGGCCCCGCTCGCGGAGCTCTACGACCGGGCCGGGGCCCGGCTGGCCGAGGCGCTGGAGTCCCACCCCGGCAGCCGGGTCCTGGACCTGTGGATCGGGGCCATGACCCTGGCCGACTTCCTGGTCACCCGTACCGTCGAGCTGGTCGTGCACACCGATGACCTGCGGCGCGCCACCGGAGTGGAGGTTCCGGTCGACCGCCAGGCCCTGGCCGCCTGCACCCGGTTGCTCGCCGACGCCCTCGCGGTGAAGGCGCCGGGCGGAGCGGTGGAGTTCCGCGTCCCGCCGTTCGCGGTGGTCCAGTGCGTCGAGGGCCCCCGGCACACCCGGGGCACCCCGCCGAACGTGGTGGAGACCGACCCGATCACCTGGATCCGGCTCGCCACCGGTCGCGAGGGCTGGGCCGAGGCGCTGGCGGACGCCCGGGTCCGGGCCAGCGGCGAGCGCGCCGACCTCTCCGCGCTGCTCCCCCTGATGAGCTGACCGGGCGCGGGATCAGGCCGTCGGGTACGGGAGCAGTCCCGCGTCCGTCTTCTCCCAGGACGCCCGCAACTCCGCGAGGCGGGCCGGCTCCAGGGCCGCCTTGTCGGCCTGCTCGCGGATGTCCCCGGCCAGGTTGAAGAGCTGGTCGCGGCCCGTCTTGCCGCGGTAGTACTTCCAGTCGCCGCGGCGCAGCGCCCGCTCCCCGCGCACCCGCCAGAACAGGTCGTGCTGCGGGGCCTTCTCGCCGCGCAGCAGGTACCCGGCCAGGCTCCTGCCGTCGAGCGGGTAGGCCCGGTCGGGGCGGGCCCCGGCCAGTTCCAGCAGGGTCGCCGTCCAGTCCGGGGTGACCACCGGGACGTGGCTGACCTGGCCGCCGTCGATCCGGGCGGGCCAGCGGACGATGGTGGGGACCCGGATCCCGCCCTCCTGCAGGACGGCCTTGTTGCCGCTCAGCGGCCAGTTGTGGGAGAAGCGCTCGCCGCCGTTGTCGCTGGCGAAGAAGACCAGGGTGTCGTCCTCCTGCCCGGAGCGCTTCAGCGCGGCGAGCACCTCGCCGACCGAGCGGTCGAGGTCCTCGACCATCTGCGCGTACTTCTCGACCGAGCCGCCGTCCTGGTGCCACAGCGCGCGCCCGTCCCCCGCCTTGATCCGGCGGACGACCTCCTTGCTCGCCTCGGTGTCGCCGTCGGCTATCCAAGGCCAGTGCGGGGTGGTGAAGTTCAGGTTCAGCAGCCACGGCTTGTCGTGGCGGCGGCCGACGTACTCGCTCGCGCGCTCGGTCAGGATCCGGGTGTAGTAGCGCAGGTCCTTGTACTCGGCGTCGCCCTCGTAGAGGTCGTACTCGCCGCCCAGGCCCAGCTTGGAGTAGTACTCCAGGGCTCCGCCGAAGTTGCCGAAGAACTCGTCCCAGCCGGACTTGGTGGGGCTGTAGTCGGGGAGGTAGCCGCAGTGCCACTTCCCGATCAGCGCGGTGGCGTAGCCGGTGGAGCGCAGCAGCGAGGCCAGCGTGGGGTGGGTGGGCTCCAGCCCCGCCGTCCTGTCGGCGATGGGCTCGGCCAGTCCGCCCTTGGTACGGCCCGGGTAGCGGCCGGTGTAGAGGCTGAACCGGGTCGGCGAGCAGGTCGCCGACCCCGAGTAGGCGTCGGTGAACCGGACGCCCTGGCGGGCCAGTCGGTCCAGGTTCGGGGTCTTGATGTGGGGGGCGCCGTAGGAGGACAGGTCGGCCCAGCCCAGGTCGTCGCCGAGGATGAACAGGATGTTCGGGCGGCGCCCGGGGCGGCCGCGGGCCGCCTTGAACTCCCGTTCCCGGGGCTGCGCGTACTGCGCCTCGGGCGCGGCATCGGCGGCGGGGGCCGCCTGCGCCGGGGAGGCGGCGAGTGCGACGGCGGCGGTGGCCGCGCCGGCCCCTACCGCACCGCCGAAGGCGCGCCGGGACAGCTCGGATCGGTTCGTGCTCACAGAGGTACTCCAGTCCAGGGCGGAGCCGCCGACGGAAGTCTCCGGCCGGCCCAGACAGAAAAGACCCAGAAAGGGTCAGAAAAGGGAAAAGAACCGCGAAATGTGAGTGGTTACGCGGAACAGCGACAGATAGCGCTCGCGACACGGACCAGGTCTACGTGGCGGCGCTCAACGAGGGTGACGTGCTGGTCACCGAGGGACTGCATGGAGTGGAGCTTGTGCGAACCCACAGGTACCTGTCAACCAAGGCATCCCGGATATCGAGACGGTCACCCTGCGTCCGGTTTACCGGACTGTGCGCACTGTGACATTTCCTGGCCTTCGCCAATTCGGACCAGTGGTCGATCTCGCCTACACTCAAAGCGTGCCTCGTGGTGATGGACGACTCAACCACGACCTGCTCCCCGGTGAGAAGGGCCCCCAGGACGCTTGCGGCGTCTTCGGTGTCTGGGCTCCGGGTGAAGAGGTCGCCAAGCTCACCTACTTCGGACTGTATGCACTGCAGCACCGCGGACAAGAGTCCGCGGGAATCGCTGTGAGCAACGGTTCCCAGATCCTCGTCTTCAAGGACATGGGCCTCGTGTCCCAGGTCTTCGACGAAACCTCTCTCGGATCCCTCCAAGGTCATATCGCGGTCGGTCACGCCCGCTACTCGACCACCGGAGCCTCCGTCTGGGAGAACGCGCAACCCACCTTCCGTGCGACGGCCCACGGCTCCATTGCCCTGGGTCACAACGGAAATCTGGTGAACACCGCCGAACTCGCGGGGATGGTCGCCGACCTCCCCCGCAAGGACGGCCGTGCCACCCAGGTGGCCGCGACCAACGACACCGATCTCGTGACGGCCCTGCTCGCCGGACAGACGGACGAAGACGGCAAGCCCCTGACCATCGAGGAGTCGGCCACCAAGGTCCTCCCGCTGGTCAAGGGCGCCTTCTCGCTCGTCTTCATGGACGAGGGGACGCTCTACACCGCCCGTGACCCGCAGGGCATCCGCCCGCTGGTCCTCGGCCGCCTGGAGCGCGGCTGGGTGGTGGCGAGCGAGACCGCCGCCCTCGACATCTGCGGCGCCAGCTTCGTCCGCGAGGTCGAACCGGGCGAGCTGATCGCGATCGACGAGAACGGTCTGCGTTCCTCCCGATTCGCGGAAGCGAAGCCCAAGGGCTGTGTCTTCGAGTACGTCTACCTGGCGCGCCCGGACACCGACATCGCCGGCCGGAACGTCTACCTCTCGCGCGTCGAGATGGGCCGTCGGCTGGCCAAGGAAGCCCCGGCCGACGCCGACCTGGTGATATCGACACCGGAGTCCGGCACGCCCGCCGCCGTCGGATACGCCGAAGCCAGCGGGATTCCGTACGGCGTCGGCCTGGTCAAGAACGCCTACGTCGGCCGGACCTTCATCCAGCCCTCGCAGACGATCCGCCAGCTCGGCATCCGGTTGAAGCTGAACCCCCTCAAGGAAGTCATCCGGGGCAAGCGCCTGGTGGTCGTCGACGACTCGATCGTCCGCGGCAACACCCAGCGCGCCCTGGTCAAGATGCTCCGCGAGGCCGGCGCGGCCGAGATCCACATCCGGATCTCCTCCCCGCCCGTGAAGTGGCCCTGCTTCTTCGGCATCGACTTCGCCACCCGTGCGGAGCTGATCGCCAACGGCATGACGGTCGACGAGATCGCCACCTCCATGGGTGCCGATTCCCTCTCGTACATCTCGCTCGACTCGATGATCGAGGCGACGACCATCCAGAAGCCCAACCTCTGCCGGGCCTGCTTCGACGGCGAGTACCCCATGGAGCTGCCCGACCCGCAGCTGCTGGGCAAGCAGCTCCTGGAGTCCGAGCTGGCCGGTGGCAAGGATGCCGCCGACGCGCTCCGTCGTCCCTGA
Source organism: Streptomyces sp. NPDC098789 (assembly GCF_044759975.1). Taxonomy (NCBI): domain Bacteria; kingdom Bacillati; phylum Actinomycetota; class Actinomycetes; order Kitasatosporales; family Streptomycetaceae; genus Streptomyces; species Streptomyces sp. NPDC098789. The sequence continues at coordinate 48,387 of NZ_JBIWAJ010000017.1, read as the reverse complement.
TCACGCACCCGCAGTAACCGCAGTAACGACACGAAAGCTCATCCCTGTCATGACAGAGAAGACCACCGGTGCCAGCTACGCAGCCGCGGGCGTCGACATCGAAGCGGGCGACCGCGCCGTCGAGCTGATGAAGGAGTGGGTGAAGAAGACGCAGCGCCCCGAGGTCCTCGGCGGCCTCGGCGGTTTCGCCGGCCTCTTCGACGCCTCCGCCCTCAAGCGCTACGAGCGCCCGCTCCTGGCCTCGGCGACCGACGGCGTCGGCACCAAGGTGGACATCGCCCGCCAGCTCGGCGTGTACGACACGATCGGCCACGACCTGGTCGCGATGGTCATGGACGACATCGTCGTCTGCGGCGCCGAGCCGCTCTTCATGACCGACTACATCTGTGTCGGCAAGGTCCACCCCGAGCGGGTCGCGGCCATCGTCAAGGGCATCGCCGAAGGCTGCGTCCTGGCCGGCTGCGCCCTGGTGGGCGGCGAGACCGCCGAACACCCGGGTCTGCTCGGTCCGGACGACTTCGACGTCGCCGGCGCCGGTACGGGAGTCGTCGAGTACGACGCCCTGCTCGGCGCGGACCGTATCCGTACGGGGGACGCCGTCATCGCGATGGCGTCGTCCGGGCTTCACTCGAACGGGTACTCGCTGGTCCGCCACGTCCTCCTCAACCAGGCCAAGATGGCGCTGGAGGGGCACGTGGAGGAGCTCGGCCGGACCCTGGGCGAGGAGCTCCTGGAGCCGACCAAGATCTACTCGCTGGACTGCCTGGCCCTCACCCGCACCGCCGAGGTCCACGCCTACTCGCACATCACGGGCGGCGGCCTCGCGGCCAACCTCGCCCGGGTCATCCCGGACCACCTGCACGCCACGGTCGACCGCTCGACCTGGGCCCCCGGTGCGATCTTCGACCTGGTCGGCCGCGCCGGCAAGGTCGAGCGCCTGGAGCTGGAGAAGACGCTGAACATGGGCGTCGGCATGATGGCCGTGGTTCCGCAGGAGTCTGTGGACGTGGCCCTGACCACGCTGGCCGACCGGGGCGTCGACGCCTGGGTCGCCGGCGAGATCCTGGACCGCGGCGCGCACACCGAGGGCTCGACCCTCACGGGCGACTACGCGAGCTGAGCTCCGCAGGACCGGCGGAAAGCGCCGGGAACGCAATGAAACCCGGTCCGGGGCTTGGCCCTGGACCGGGTTTCACTGTTGTTCAGATGCTGGTGGTGCGGTGTAGACGCTGGATGCGTCAAGCGCCGCGACGTTGCGCCGACGGGCCGGACTCTTCGTCCTCGTCCTCGTCATCGCCGTTGTACAACTTCGCGTACTTGGCGTACGGGTCGTCGTCATCGTCGTCGTCCAGCTCGTCATCGACCTCGACGGGCGCGCTGACAGGCAGCGGGTCCGTCGGCGATGCGCCCAGCTCATTGGCCAGACGCGAGAGGTCAGTCCCGCCGCTGTTGTACTTCAGCTGGCGGGCGACCTTTGTCTGCTTGGCCTTGGCCCGGCCGCGCCCCATGGCTCGACCCCCTCGGTGACGGGGCTCGACGGCCCCAGAGTCTGACACGCGTTCATGGTTCGGAGCGGGCTCTCCGTGGAGAGACCGTCCGTAGGGCTTTAACGGTACCTGCTTCCGCGGCCATACGGTACGCCGCCCGCATGACGTGCCCCGGCACAGTGCCTGCGAGACGCCCCGTACTCGCTGGTCAGCTGCGATTTTAACCCTATATTGGCGAGCGACCCGCCGAAGCGCAGTGAGTTCCGTCTCTCCGCAACCCCGGCGGGTGCACGCACGCCCCGAACCCGTCCCGAACCGCAGCCGGCGCCGGTCTCCACCGGGCGCCGACCCGTCGGTCGAAACCGTCGACTAGCCCCGCGCGGCGCGCGCTTCGGCCATCCGCTGCTCGGCGATCCGGTCGGCCGCCGCGGCCGGCGGAATCCCATCCGACTTCGCACGTGCGAATATGGCCAGCGTGGTGTCGAAGATCTTCGTCGCCTTCGTCTTGCAGCGGTCGAAGTCGAAGCCGTGCAGCTCGTCGGCCACCTGGATCACGCCGCCCGCGTTGACCACGTAGTCCGGCGCGTAGAGGATGCCGCGGTCCGCGAGGTCCTTCTCCACGCCGGGGTGCGCGAGCTGGTTGTTCGCCGCACCGCACACCACCTTCGCGGTGAGGACCGGCACGGTGACGTCGTCGAGGGCGCCGCCGAGCGCGCAGGGCGCGTAGATGTCCAGTCCCGCCAGCCGGATCAGCGCGTCGGTGTCGGCGACCGCCGTCACCTTGCCCGGGTGCTTGTCCAGGATCCGCTGCACGGACTCGGCGCGGACGTCGGTGATGACGACCTCCGCCCCGTCCGCCAGCAGGTGCTCCACCAGGTGGTGGCCGACCTTGCCGACGCCCGCGACGCCGACCTTGCGGCCGCGCAGGGTCGGGTCGCCCCACACGTGCTGGGCGCTGGCGCGCATGCCCTGGAAGACGCCGAAGGCGGTGAGCACCGAGGAGTCGCCGGCGCCGCCGTTCTCGGGGGAGCGGCCGGTGGCCCAGCGGGTCTCGCGGGCGACCACGTCCATGTCGGCGACGTAGGTGCCGACGTCGCAGGCGGTCACGTAGCGGCCGCCGAGGGACTCCACGAACCGGCCGTAGGCCAGCAGGAGTTCCTCGCTCTTGAGGACGTCGGGGTCGCCGATGATCACGGCCTTGCCGCCGCCGTGGTCGAGCCCGGCGAGGGCGTTCTTGTACGACATGCCGCGGGCGAGGTTGAGGGCGTCGAGGACGGCCTCCTCGTCCGAGGCGTACGCGTGGAAGCGCGTACCGCCGAGCGCGGGGCCCAGTGCGGTGGAGTGAAGGGCGATGACGGCCTTGAGGCCACTGGCGCGGTCCTGGCAGAGCACGACCTGCTCGTGGCCGCCCTGTTCCGTGCGGAACAGGGTGTGCAGGACGCCGTCGGTCATTTCGGTCACGGTGGTGACTCCCATGGATGAGATGCGGCGGGAAGCGCCCTCCTGCGGGTGGGGAGGGCGTTGATGGGAGCAGCGTAAGACCTGCGGGCCGCGCCGGAGCGCCCTGTCCGGGGATCGGACGGCCGTTCGGACTTCTGAGCGGATTCCTCCCCCATCGGGGGCGCGCGGCCGCGTACGGGCGCCCGGTGCGGGGGAGTACGAGAGCGTGAGCGAATCCCCCGATCCCCGGCTGCCCGCCGCGCGCCAGGCACCGACCATCCCCTACGCGTCCTACCTGCGCGTGTACGAACCCCTGGCCGCCTTCGCGGAACCGGAGCGCGCGCACTGGGCCGACTACGCCCGGCGCGGGCACACCCCGACCGCCCAGGACGAACTGCGCCGGTCGCTGGCCGACCTGGTGCGCGTGCCGCTGGTGGGGGTGCCGGCGCACGAGAGCGCGGACGCCTTCACCGCGGAGTGGGACGGGGTGCTGCTGGTGTGCCCGTGGCGGACCCGGCTGCGCGGCTGGCTGGCGCTCCAGGAGTTGGTGGCCGACTTCCCGCTCCCGGTGCTGGACGCGGCCCTGCCGCCGGGGGTGCGCCGCCGGGCGGCCGAGGAGTACGACGCCTGGCGGGAGCGGAACCCGGACGCGCGCCCGTGGATCCGCACGGCGGTCTGGCAGGTCCCGCTGCGTTGGTTCGTCCTGGTCGCCGACGAGGAGCGGGAGTACGTGCCCGGGGAGGTGCTGCGCTACCGGACGCCGATGGTCCAGGCGCGCCGCAGGCTCGCGCGCGGGCTGCGGACCCTGCGCGAGGCGGAGGGGTACGGGGCGCTGGCGGACGGCCTGGTCGAGGTCGGCAGCTGGCTGGAGGAGTTCCATCCGCGCTCGATGGTCGAGCTGGACTACGGCGGGCTGGTCCACGGACTGCCGGCGGCGGGGCTGGCCGAGGACCGGTCGGCGGCGGAACTGGCGGCGGGGATCGCGGCGCTGCGGGCGGGGGACACCGAAGGTGCCGTAGAGACGTACGTCATATTGGCCGACCGTTGGCGGGCTGTTCGGGAGAGACTGTTCGCCAACTAGCCGTATCGTCCGAACGGCCACAACCCGTGGTACTTCAGGACGATTCACTCATTAGGGTCTTAGTGCCAGGACCTACGTCCCGATCCGGGCCATTGGCTCAAGCGTGACGGACCGCACTTTCCACACCCTTGCGCCCTTCCCCTACCCTCGTGCCAAAATAGGACAAGGAGTCCGGGGAGGGTTCCTTCCGCCCAACTTTGGGCGGATTGCTCGACATTGCACGCTATGGGGGGTCTCGCGACTCCTGGTCGCTCTGTGACTGATCGTTACGGTGGGGTGACTGTCCGTTATGGGGCGGTCCATCGGCTTCCGCCGCTGATGAACACCTCGGAGGGCAATTCCATCGGTTTGGCCGACGAGGCTGGACAGATGGTGTAGTTGTAGTGCCGAGGACAAGCCGTTCGTCCTATAACCGACTCGGCCTTCGTCTGTCCATTTCGGGCAACGAGGGCCAAGGTGCAGAATTTAGAGGAAAGAACCGAGATGGTTCGGTTCTCCCGAGGAGGCCGCTCATGACCGCTCGCACCCCTGATGCCGAGCCGCTGCTGACCCCGGCTGAGGTTGCCACGATGTTCCGCGTGGACCCGAAGACGGTCACTCGCTGGGCCAAGGCTGGCAAGCTCACGTCCATCCGCACCCTGGGTGGGCACCGCCGCTACCGCGAGGCCGAGGTTCGCGCTCTGCTCGCGGGAATTCCGCAGCAGCGCAGCGAGGCCTGAGGTCCCGCAGCACAACCTTTTACCGGGTCGATATCGGATCCCCCAATCCGATGAAACCCGTATAGCTTCATGCGGCCCGGACCTGCCCCAACAGGTTCATCAGCCGTCGGTCGCGCTGGACTCCGCCGGGTCCAGCGCGATCTTTTTTATGCCCTGATGCGGGGTGCGGGTGCCGCTTCGGTGGGGTCCCCCGAGAGGGGGTGCCATTGCACATATTAAATCGAAGAGGCGTAGGCGCGTGATAAACGTGGGCGTCTCAAAAACTCATGTGGTGACTCCCGTCACAGCTAACAACTCTTGTACATCCGGCATTGCGCCCGTAATGGGGCTGGCTGGACGGCATACGTCATGCCGGAGAGGGACCTTCGGCCCCCGGCGGGGACCCCCGCTCCGTCCGCCGCTCCGCCTCCCGCGCGGCCTCCCGCTCCGCCTCCCGCGCGAGCCGCATGAGTCGGTTGCAGAGAAGGCAGTGGCGCGTGAGGTGGCGGCGTCCGCCCGAGGCCGCCAGATGGGCCCTCAGGAGCGCTCTGAGCTCGTCACGGGCGTTCATGGGGAAATGCCACACCTCCCGCGCCTGCGGCGGCCGTACGGCCCGTGATCCTCCGGGCCGGTCGTGCGCGCCGTGCGGTGCCGTGTCGTGTCGTCGGGGGAATGCGACAGGGCCCGTATCCCTGGGGGATACGGGCCCTGTCGTTACTGCGAACCTGACGGGACTTGAACCCGCGACCTCCACCTTGACAGGGTGGCGAGCTAACCAACTGCTCCACAGGTCCTCGTTCGCGGCCACTTGGTGGCTGCGAAACCGACTGTACAACAGCTGGGGGGGTGAGGTCGAACCCGATCACGCCGCCGTCACGGCGCCAGGGCGTCGACCGCCTTCACGATGCGCTTGTCGGAGATCGGATAGGCCGTCCCGAGGGCGTGGGCGAAGTAGCTCACCCGCAGTTCCTCGATCATCCAGCGGACGTCCGTGACCGCGGTCGGCACCGGCCGGCCCTGGGGCAACTGCTCCAGCAGCCAGGCGTACTCGTCCTGCATCTCGTGGACCTTCTCCATGCGCGTGGTGTCGCGCTGGACCGAGGTCGGCATCTGCTGGAGGCGCCGGTCGGCCGCCACCAGATAGCGCATCAGGTCGGGCAGCCGCCGCAGCCCGGTGAGGGTCACGAAGCCGGCCGGCACCAGGGCCGCCAGCTGCTTCTGCACGTCCTGCACGTTCTTGACCAGGGTCAGGCTGTTCGTCGCCTTCAGGCGGCGCTCACAGGCCTGCCAGGCGGCCAGCACCTGCTGCACCTGGGCGACCGTGCGTACGGTCGTGTCCACCAGGTCGGTCCGCACCGCGTCGTAGAGCTTCCGGAAGCCGGCCTCGTCCCAGGCGGGCCCGCCGTGGTCGGCGATCAGCTTGTCGGCCGCCGCCGTCGCGCAGTCGTCGAACAGGGCCTGGATGGAGCCGTGCGGATTGCGCGAGAGCGCCAGCTTCGCCTGGTTGCCCAGCTTGTCGGAGGCGAACTTGGCGGGGTTCACCGCGATGTTGAGCAGGATCAGCCTCCGGGTCCCGCGCCACATCGCCAGCTGCTGCTCGGCCTCCGTGTCGAAGAGCCGTACGGAGACGCTCGCGCCCGCGTCCACCAGCGCCGGATAGGCCTTCACCGGCTGACCCGCCCGCCGGGTCTCGAAGACCTTGGTCAGGGTGCCGATCGTCCAGTCCGTCAGCCCGGTCCGCTCGATGGCCTCGCCGCCCGCGCGCTCGGCGGTCGCCGCGGCGGCCTGGGAGAGGGCCTGGCGGGCCTTGGGCCGCAGTCGCAGCCGCAGGGCCTCCAGGTCCTTGTCCTCGGCGAGGTTCTTGCGGCGCTCGTCGACGATCCGGAAGGTGATCTTCAGGTGGTCGGCGATCCGGCTCAGGTCGAAGTCCTCGGCCGTGACCGGGACCCCGACCATCCGCTTCAGCTCGCGCGCGAGCGTCACCGTCAGCGGCTCCTGGAGCGGAACGGCGGTGTCCAGGAAGCGGGTCGCGAAGTTGGGCGCGGGCACGTAGTGCCGGCGGATCGGCTTGGGCAGCGAGCGGATCAGCTCGGTGACGATCTCCTCGCGCAGCCCCGGGATCTGCCAGTCGAAGCCCTCGTCGGTGACCTGGTTCAGCACGGTCAGCGGGACGTGCACGGTCACGCCGTCGGCGTCCGCGCCCGGCTCGAACTGGTAGGTCACGCGGAACTTGAGCGGGCCCTGGCGCCAGGAGTCCGGGTAGTCGTCCTTGGTGACCCCGGCCGCCTTCTCGGTGAGCAGCATCTCGCGCTCGAAGTCGAGCAGCTCGGGCTCGTCGCGCTGCTTGTGCTTCCACCAGGAGTCGAAGTGCGCGCCCGAGACCACGTGCTCGGGGATCTTCTGGTCGTAGAAGTCGAAGAGGGTCTCGTCGTCGACCACGATGTCCCGGCGCCGGGCCCGGTTCTCCAGCTCCTCGACCTCGGTCAGCAGCTTGCGGTTGTCGGCGTAGAACTTGTGGTGCGTGCGCCAGTCGCCCTCGACCAGGGCGTTGCGGATGAAGAGTTCGCGCGAGACCTCGGCGTCGATCCGGCCGTAGTTGATCTTCCGCTGGGCGACGATGGGGACGCCGTACAGCGTGACCTTCTCGTACGCCATCACCGCCGCCTGGTCCTTCTCCCAGTGCGGCTCGCTGTACGTGCGCTTGATCAGGTGTTGGGCCAGCGGCTCGACCCATTCGGGCTCGACCTTCGCGTTGACCCGCGCCCACAGCCGCGAGGTCTCCACCAGCTCCGCGGACATGACGAATTTGGGCTGCTTCTTGAACAGCGCCGAACCGGGGAAGATCGCGAACTTCGCCGACCGCGCGCCCAGGTACTCGTTCTTGTCGGTGTCCTTGAGCCCGATGTGCGACAGCAGGCCCGCCAGCAGCGACACGTGGATGTGCTGCTCCGGAGCGTCCGCCTCATTGACGTGGATGCCCATCGTCTTGGCGACCGTGCGCAGCTGCGAGTAGATGTCCTGCCACTCGCGGATCCGCAGGAAGTTCAGGTACTCCTGCTTGCACATCCGGCGGAAGGAGGAGGAGCCGCGCTCCTTCTGCTGCTCGCGGACGTAGCGCCACATGTTGAGGAACGAGAGGAAGTCGCTGGTCTCGTCCTTGAAGCGGGCGTGGTTCTGGTCGGCCTGGGTCTGCTTCTCCGAGGGCCGCTCGCGCGGGTCCTGGATCGACAGGGCGGCCGCGATGACCATGACCTCGCGCACGCAGTTGTTCTTGTCCGCCTCGACCACCATGCGGGCCAGCCGCGGGTCCACGGGCAGCTGGGACAGCTGGCGGCCCATGGGCGTGAGCCGCTTCGTGTGGTCCTTCTCGGCCGGGTCGAGGGCCCCCAGCTCCTGGAGCAGCTGCACGCCGTCGCGGATGTTGCGGTGGTCCGGCGGGTCGATGAAGGGGAACTTCTCGATCTCGCCGAGGCCCGCGGCGGTCATCTGGAGGATGACGGAGGCGAGGTTGGTGCGCAGGATCTCCGCGTCCGTGAACTCCGGACGGCTCTCGAAGTCGTCCTCGGAGTACAGGCGGATGCAGATGCCGTCGGAGGTGCGGCCGCAGCGGCCCTTGCGCTGGTTGGCGCTGGCCTGCGAGATCCGCTCGATCGGCAGCCGCTGCACCTTGGTGCGGTGGCTGTAGCGGGAGATGCGGGCGTTGCCCGGGTCGATCACGTACTTGATGCCCGGGACGGTCAGCGAGGTCTCGGCGACGTTGGTCGCGAGCACGATCCGGCGTCCCGTGTGCTGCTGGAAGACGCGGTGCTGCTCGGCGTGCGAGAGGCGTGCGTAGAGGGGCAGCACCTCGGTGAAGCGCAGGTTGCGCTTGTTCAGGGCGTCCGCCGTGTCGCGGATCTCGCGCTCGCCCGAGAGGAAGACCAGGACGTCGCCCGGCCCCTCGGACTGGAGCTCGTCGACCGCCTCGCAGATCGCGGTGATCTGGTCGCGGTCGCTGTCGTCGCCCTCCTCCTCCAGGAGCGGGCGGTAGCGCACCTCGACCGGGTACGTACGGCCGCTGACCTCGACGATCGGGGCCTCGCCGAAGTGCCGGGAGAAGCGCTGGGGGTCGATCGTCGCCGAGGTGATGATCACCTTGAGGTCGGGGCGCTTGGGCAGCAGCGTGGCCAGGTACCCGAGCAGGAAGTCGATGTTCAGCGACCGCTCGTGGGCCTCGTCGATGATGATCGTGTCGTAGGCGCGCAGCTCGCGGTCCGTCTGGATCTCCGCGAGGAGGATGCCGTCGGTCATCAGCTTCACGAAGGTCGCGTCCTGGTCCACCTGATCGGTGAACCGGACCTTCCAGCCGACCGTCTGGCCGATCTCGGACTTCAGCTCCTCGGCGATCCGCTCCGCGACCGTGCGGGCGGCGATCCGGCGGGGCTGGGTGTGCCCGATCATGCCCCGGACGCCGCGCCCCAGCTCCATGCAGATCTTGGGGATCTGCGTGGTCTTGCCGGAGCCGGTCTCGCCGGCGACGATCACGACCTGGTGGTCGCGTATCGCCTCGGCGATCTCGTCCTTCTTCTGGCTGACCGGAAGGTTCTCGGGATAGGTGACCTCGGGCATGCGCGAGGCGCGGCCGGCCAGTCGCGCGGCGGCCTTCTCGGCCTCCGCGGCGATCTCGTCGAGCACGGCCTGCTTGGCCTCGGGCTTACGGATGCGGCGGGCGCCTTCGAGGCGGCGGCCGAGGCGGTGCGCGTCGCGGAGGGAGATCTCACCGAGAAGCGTCTGCAGGGCGGCGAAGGAAGTAGACATACCTGGTCGAGGATCTCACCCGCGGGCGCCGGGTGGCGAACGCATTTGTGGGGCGGCCCCGTACCATTTCCGGACGAGTCACCCCAAGTAACTCCGTCGTTCCCGTGAGAGGCCCGTCATGTCCCGCCCCGATCCGCGTCTGTGGTGCCTGTGGGGCGCCGTTCTCGCGGTGCTGCTGGGGTGTGCGGCGCAGGTACCGGCGCGGTCGCCGGCCCCCGCGCCGGCCCCCGCGACCGCGTTCGCGCGGGCGGCGGACGGGCCGGTCGGGACCCGCGCCGCCGCGGACCCGCGGGTCTCGCCCGAGCGGGGCCCCTCCTGCGCGCCGGGCGACCCGGACCGCGGACGGGTGCCCGCGCTGCCGCTGCGCGGGCCCGGGGACCACGGCTGCACGCCGCTGGCGCGGTGCGCCCCCGAGCAGGTCGAGCACGCCCGGGGCGCCCCCGTACGAGCGCCCGCGCGCGGGCCGGACCGGGCGGCGCCGGGCCCGCTGGAGCTGTCCGTGATGCGGGTCTAGGAGGACCGGTACCCCCGGTCCGTCCCCGTCCCTTCCCGTACGTCACTCCGGAGCACCCGCATGTCCTCTTCCCCTTCCCCCTCCAAGGGATCGGTACGTCCGTCCCGCAAGCCCCTGCTGATCAGCGCCGGGGTCGCGCTCGCCGCCGTCACCCTCGGCATCGTCTCCTGGCAGGCCACCTCCACCGAGGACCCCGCGGCCGCTTCGGCGCCCTCCTCGGCGTCCGCGCCCGAGGTCCCCGACGGCCGGGCCGAGCTGATGAAGCTGGCCCGCCGCGACGCGAACGACAAGCTCACCACCGGGCGCGCCGACGCGCCCGTCGTCCTCATCGAGTACTCCGACTTCAAGTGCGGCTACTGCGGCAAGTTCGCCCGCGACACCGAACCCGAACTGGTGAAGAAGTACGTCGAGGACGGCACCCTGCGCATCGAATGGCGCAACTTCCCGATCTTCGGCGCCGAGTCCGAGGCGGCCGCGAAGGCCGCCTGGGCCGCCGGCCAGCAGGACCGCTTCGGCGCCTTCCACGCCGCCGCCTACGCGGACGGCGCCAAGGAGAAGGGCTTCGGCGAGGCCCGGCTGCTGGAGATCGCCAAGGAGGCCGGGGTGCCCGACCTGGACCGCTTCGCGAAGGACATGGGCGGCGAGCAGGCGGCCGCCGCCGTCGCCAAGGACCAGGAGGAGGGCTACCGCATCGGTGTCACCTCCACCCCGTCCTTCCTGGTCAACGGGCAGCCGATCGCGGGCGCCCAGCCGATCTCGGCCTTCACCTCGGCCATCGCCAAGGCCGAGCAGGCCGCGCGGGCGGCGGCGAAGTGAGCGACATCGGATACCTGGCCGCCCTGCTGGGCGGTCTCCTCGCGCTGCTCAGCCCGTGCAGCGCGCTGTTGCTGCCCGCCTTCTTCGCGTACTCCATCGATTCCACCTCCCGGCTGCTGGCCCGGACCGGGATCTTCTACGCCGGGCTCGCGACCACCCTGGTCCCGCTGGGCGCGGCCGGTTCGTACGCGGGCCGCTTCTTCCACGGCAACCGGGACGCCCTGGTCCTCTTCGGCGGCTGGCTGATCATCGCGCTCGGTCTGGCGCAGGTGCTGGGCCTCGGCTTCGCCCCGCGCCGGATCTCGGAGCTGTCGGGTCGGATCCGCCCGACCACCGTGCTGTCCGTGTACGCGCTGGGCGCGGTCTACGGGCTGGCCGGCTTCTGCGCCGGGCCGATCCTGGGCAGCGTCCTCACCGTCGCGGCGGTGAGCGGCAGCCCGGTCTACGGCGGCCTGCTGCTCGCGGTGTACGCGCTGGGGATGGCCCTGCCGCTCTTCCTGCTGGCCCTGCTCTGGGAGCGGTTCGACCTCGGACGGCGGCGCTGGCTGCGCGGCCGGGTGGTCCGGGCGGGCCGCTTCGAACTGCACACCACCTCGCTGCTGTCCGGCCTGTTCTTCATCGCGCTCGGCGCGATGTTCCTGGCCTACGACGGGGCGAGCGCACTGCCCGGGCTGCTGGACGTGGACGACTCGTTCGCCGTGGAGGAATGGGTGCGCACCGCCGCGGACGCGGTGCCGGACTGGGCGCTGCTCGGGCTGGTCGTGGTCGGGGCGCTGGTCGCGGGCCTGGTGCAGTGGCGCCGCAAGGCCCGCCCCGCAGACGTCGCCGGGGCGGAGCCGGAGGAGGGATGACGAAGAAGGCCCCGTCCGATGGACGGGGCCTTCTTTCTGGTGGCTGGGGCCGGGGTCGAACCGGCGACCTATCGCTTTTCAGGCGATCGCTCGTACCAACTGAGCTACCCAGCCACGAAACTCTTACGAGCTTCAGCGAACCTGACGGGACTTGAACCCGCGACCTCCACCTTGACAGGGTGGCGAGCTAACCAACTGCTCCACAGGTCCTTGCTATGTGCGAGCGCAAGTCTCGCACATGGTGTTGCGTACCCCCAACGGGATTCGAACCCGTGCTACCGCCTTGAAAGGGCGGCGTCCTGGGCCACTAGACGATGAGGGCTAAAGGCCCGCCTAGGCACTTTCCAGCGCGTCGGGGACGTGAGAAGCATATGGGATCCGGGCGGCGATCGCCAAAACGGTTTCCCCCGCCCGATCCGCGGGTCGGCCGCCCCTGCCTGCGGGTCAGCCCCAGCCCAGCTCGTGGAGGCGTTCGTCGTCGATGCCGAAGTGGTGGGCGATCTCGTGCACGACGGTCACGGCGACCTCGTGCACCACGTCGTCGGGCGCCTCGCAGAAGCGCAGGGTCGGCCCCATGTAGATGGAGATCCGGTCGGGCAGCACCCCGGCGTACCACTCGCCGCGCTCGGTGAGCGGGGTCCCCTCGTAGAGGCCCAGCAGTTCCGGATCGTCCGCGGGAGGTTCGTCCTCCACGAACACGGCCACGTTGTCCATCACCCGGGTCAGCTCGGGCGGGATCCGGTCCAGGGCCTGGGCCACCAGCTCTTCGAAGTCGTCGCGCGTCATCTGCAGCACCCACCCATTGTCCGGGAGCCGGGCGCCGACCGGGAGGGATGCGCCCCGGCGCGTGAGAATGGACCGGTGGCGACAGAGTCGATGTGCGAGGGGCGGCGCGGATGACCCGGCCGGCCGAGGGCGGGACCTCCCGGGGCGAGAGCGGGGCCTCCCGGGGCGACGGGGCCGAGGCGATCGACCCGGACGTCGACCTGCACGTCCCGGCGCAGCGTGCCGAACCGCAGGGCCGCGTGCTCGCGGTCGTGGCGGCCGGCGGCGCCGCCGGCGCCTCGGCGCGGTACGCCGTCGGGCTGCTGTGGCCGGCGGCGCCCGGGGCCTTCCCGTGGGGGACCCTCTGGATCAACGCGGTGGGCTGCGCGCTCATCGGCGTACTGATGGTGCTGATCAGCGAGGGCGGTCGGTCGGCGCACCCCCTCGTACGGCCCTTCCTGGGGGTGGGGGTGCTCGGCGGGTTCACCACCTTCTCCACCTACGCCGTGGATTTCGAGCGCCTGCTGGACGCCGGTGAGGCCGGGACCGCGCTGGCCTACGCCGGCCTCACGGTGGTGGCCGCGCTGGGCGCGGTCCTCGTGGCGGCCCGGCTGACCCGGCTCGTGCTGGGCGACCGGCGGGCGCGGGCGGCCCGGTGAACTGGCTCATGGTGGTCCTGGGCGCGGTCGTGGGCGCTCCGCTGCGCTATCTGACCGACCGCGCGGTGCAGGCGCGCCACGATTCCGTCTTCCCCTGGGGGACGTTCGTGGTGAACGCGGGCGCCTGCCTCGTGCTGGGCGCGCTCACGGGGGCCGTGCTGGAGGGGGCGGCCTCGTCGAGGCTGAGCCTGTTGCTCGGGACGGGCCTGTGCGGGGCGCTGAGCACGTACTCGACGTTCTCCTACGAGACCCTCCGGCTGGCCGAACGGGGCTGGAAGTTCCTCGCGGTGGTGAACGTGGCCGCTTCCGTGCTGGTCGGACTGGGCGCCGTACACCTGGGGTTGCAGGTGGCGCGGACGCTCGCCGGGGGCTGAGTGCCCGGGCGCGTGCAGCCGGTGGCGCAAGGGGCGTGTCTCTTACGGGGCAAAGAGAGTTGGGCACATTGACCCGTTCACCGCGGAACCCTGCCCTGTCCCGGAGGTGCCACCCGTGCGCCACTTGTCCGCTTCCGTCCGACTGGCCGTCGCCACCCTCGCGCTCGCGGCCACGGCGGGCTGCATGAGTGTCGGCGCCGACGCCGCCAAGCCCGGCGCCACCTCCCCGGCCGGCCGCCGGGGGGCCGCCGCCGACTCCGAGGGCGCCTCCTCGGGGGGCAGGAGCGGCGGGGCGCACGGCAGCGGGCACGACAAGAAGGGCGGTGCGGGCGACAAGGGGAGCGCCGTGGGCCCCGACGGGAAGGCCCTGCCCCCGGGCGCCTCGGCCAGCCCCGGCGTCGTGACGGCGGGGCTGCCCGGCGGCCCCTCGCCGTCGGCCGGACCGGGCGCGGCGGCCGGCGGGGGCACGGGCGGACCGGCGGGCCCCGGCCCGGGGACCCAGCTGCCGCCCTCGGCGGGCGGGACGACCACGGGGGCGGGTGGGACGGGTGGAGGTTCGCAGCCCTCTCCCACGCCCCCGCCGGAGCCGTCACCGCCTGTGACTCCGCCCACGTCCGCGGCCCCGTCGCCGGAGCCCTCGATGAGTCCCGGGGGGTAGTCCGGCACCCCCTCCGGGACGTGCCGCACGGGTGCGCGTGATGCGTACTCCCGTTCGACGCAGTGACGTTCTTGCAGGTCAGCCGCTTCGTGTTCGGGGTGACTTGCCAGAGTGGGGGGAGGGTGCGTATGGTTATAGATCGTTTGATCCCATTGCCCGGCGCCGACTCCGAAGAGCGCCGCGTGGCGCGTACTCTCCCCAACCGTGGCTGACCGCATTGAGGCGGTCGATTTGCGATTCACGGAGTTTGGGCGCGTGCCGAGACTCCGGAAGGTTTCGCATTTCGCATGTCCATTTCCAGTTCTGACCGTCCCGTCATGCCCGAGAACGACTCCATCGACGCCGCCCAGGCCGTCGAGTCCGTCGAGATCGTCGAAGCAGTCGACACCCACGTGATCGACCCGACCCTCACCGACTCGCTCGCCGCCGACATCGATGCAATTGAGGCCGACATGACGAACGACCAGTCCATCGACGCCGTTGCAGCCGACGAGGCCGCCGACGCCGAGCCCACGATCACCTTCGGCGACCTCGGTCTGCCGGACGGGATCGTCCGCAAGCTCGCGCAGAACGGTGTCACCGCCCCCTTCCCGATCCAGGCCGCGACCATCCCGGACGCCCTGGCCGGCAAGGACATCCTCGGCCGTGGCCGCACCGGCTCCGGCAAGACCCTCTCCTTCGGTCTGCCGACCCTGGCCTCGCTGGCCGGCGGCACCACCGAGAAGAAGAAGCCCCGCGCGATCATCCTCACGCCGACCCGTGAGCTCGCCATGCAGGTCGCCGACGCGCTCCAGCCGTACGGTGACGTGCTCGGCCTGAAGCTCAAGGTCGTCTGCGGCGGTACCTCGATGGGCAACCAGATCTACGCCCTGGAGCGCGGCGTCGACGTCCTCGTCGCCACCCCGGGCCGTCTGCGCGACATCATCAACCGCGGCGCCTGCTCGCTGGAGAACGTCCAGGTCGCCGTCCTCGACGAGGCCGACCAGATGTCCGACCTGGGCTTCCTGCCCGAGGTCACCGAGCTGCTCGACCAGATCCCCGGCGGCGGCCAGCGCATGCTCTTCTCCGCCACCATGGAGAACGAGATCGGCACGCTCGTCAAGCGCTACCTCTCGAACCCCGTCACGCACGAGGTCGACAGCGCGCAGGGCAACGTCTCGACCATGACCCACCACGTCCTCGTCGTGAAGCCGAAGGACAAGGCGCCGGTCACGGCCGCGATCGCCGCCCGCAAGGGCCGCACGATCATCTTCGTCCGCACCCAGCTGGGCGCCGACCGCATCGCCGAGCAGCTCATCGAGTCCGGCGTGAAGGCCGACGCGCTGCACGGCGGCATGACGCAGGGTGCCCGCACCCGCGTCCTGGAAGACTTCAAGAAGGGCTACGTCAACGCGCTCGTCGCGACCGACGTCGCCGCCCGCGGCATCCACGTCGACGGCATCGACCTGGTCCTGAACGTGGACCCGGCCGGCGACCACAAGGACTACCTGCACCGCTCGGGCCGTACCGCCCGTGCCGGCAAGTCGGGTGTCGTGGTCTCGCTGTCCCTGCCGCACCAGCGCCGCCAGATCTTCCGCCTGATGGAGGACGCGGGCGTCGACGCCTCGCGCCACATCGTCGGCGGTGCGGGCGCGTTCGAGCCCGAGGTCGCCGAGATCACCGGTGCCCGCTCGCTGTCCGAGGTCCAGGCCGACTCCGCGAACAACGCCGCGAAGCAGGCCGAGCGCGAGGTCGCCGACCTCACCAAGCAGCTGGAGCGCGTCCAGCGCCGCGCCGTGGAGCTGCGCGAGGAGGCCGACCGCCTCGTCGCCCGTTCCGCCCGTGAGCGCGGCGAGGACCCGGAGGCCGCTGTGGCCGAGGTCGCCGAGGCAGCAGAGGCCGAGGTGGCGGCCGAGGCCGCCGCCGCGGCTGCCGCCGCCGAGGCGCAGGCCGTGCAGCGCCGTGACGACCGTGGCAACTTCGAGCGTCGCGACGACCGCGGCGAGCGCAGCGGCCGTGGTGGCTTCAACCGTGACGACCGCGGTGACCGCGGTGGCGACCGTGGCGGCTTCCGCTCCGGTGGCGACCGTCGTGACGACCGCCCCTCCGGTGGCTTCCGTCGTGACGACCGCCCGTCCGGTGGCTTCCGCTCCGGTGGCGACCGTCGTGACGAGCGTCCCGCCGGTGGCGGCTTCCGCCGCGACGACCGTCCGTCGGGCGGCTTCCGCTCCGGTGGCGACCGTCCCGCTGGTGGTGGCTTCCGCTCCGGTGGCGACCGTCCCGCCGGTGGTGGCTTCCGTCGTGACGACCGTCCGTCCGGTGGCAGCTTCCGCCGCGACGACCGCCCCTCGGGTGGCTTCAACCGTGACGACCGCGGTGGCGACCGTCCGTCGGGTGGCTTCCGCTCCGGTGGCGACCGTCCCGCCGGTGGTGGCTTCCGTCGTGACGACCGTCCGTCCGGTGGCAGCTTCCGCCGCGACGACCGCCCC
>NZ_JBIWAJ010000017.1:0-31681 GCF_044759975.1 Streptomyces sp. NPDC098789 | reverse complement strand
CCTCGGGTGGCTTCAACCGTGACGACCGCGGTGGCGACCGTCCCTCCGGCGGCTTCCGCTCCGGTGGCGGCGACCGTCCCTACGGCCGTCGCGACGACCACCGTCCCTCGGGCTCCAGCTCCTTCGGTGGTGGCGACGCCGGCCGTCGCGACGACAAGCCGCGCTGGAAGCGCAACGGCTGATCGTCAGCACCTGTGACACCTGACCCCAGGCGTCCGCTCGGCCCCCACGGCACTCCGGTGCGGTGGGGGCCGAGTGCGTTGTGCGGCCGATTCCCGGCCCGCTCCGGCGGTTCCCGGCGGGCTTTGTATCGGGTGGGCATCGGGGACCGCTTGGGCGGCCATCGGTTCCGCGCGCCGCGCATCGCGCGGCTGCGGCCGGAGCGCGCTCTGCCTATCGTTCTTCACGGGCCCCGCCTTCGCGGTCCCACCCCGCCCGAACAGGAGCCGCCCGCAGTGTCCTCGCCCGAGCCCCCCGTGCGCGTGCTCCTCGTGGAGGACGACGATCTGATGCGCCGGTCCTTCACCATCGCCCTGGAGCGCTACGGCTACGGGATGAAGGCCGCCGCCGACGGGCTGACGGGGCTGGAGCTCTTCCGCGAGGAAGCCTTCGACCTGCTGGTCCTGGACGTGATGCTGCCCGGCCTGGACGGCATCGGCCTGTGCCGCAAGGTCCGCGAGACCAGCCTCGTACCGATCCTGATGATGTCGGCCCGCGGCGACGGGCTCGACGTCGTCGCCGGTCTGGAGGCCGGGGCGGACGACTACGTGGTCAAGCCCGTGGACACCTACGTGCTCGTGGCCCGGATCCGCTCGCTGCTGCGGCGGGCGACCTACGCGCCCGCCCCGCCCCCGGGCCGGTCCGCGGACACCGAGGGGGAGGTGCTCGTCTTCGGGGACCTGACCATCGACACCGGCGGCCTGGAGGTCTCCCTGGCCGGCAGCCCGGTGGCGCTCACCCCGACCGAGCTGCGGCTGCTGCTGGAGTTCGCCGCCCACCCCGGCATCGTGCTGGAGCGGCACACGCTGCTGCGCGAGGTGTGGGAGTACGGCTGGGACGGCGACAGCCGGGTCGTGGACCTGTGCGTGCAGCGGCTGCGCGGCAAGGTCGGCCGGGACCGGATCGAGACGGTCCGCGGCTTCGGCTACAAGTTCAGGCGGTGAGCGCGCTGAGCGCGGTACGTCCCCCGGGCGGACCGCGGCCGCCGCGCGGCCTGCCCCTGCGCTGGAAGATCGCCGCACTGGCCGCCGCCACGGCGTGCCTGGTCGCGGTGGCGGTGGGCCTGCTGGTGCACGTGTGGACCGCGCACGAGATCCGCTACCGCGCCGAACGCAACGCCTTCAACGGCGTGTACGAGGCCATGGACGCCTACCGGCGCACCGGGACCCTCACGGGCGGCGCCCGGCTCGATCCGCGTGACCTGCCTCAGTCGTTGCGCGACCTGAAGGACGACGCGCGACACGTCTCCTACGGCGGGAACCTGCCCGGCAGCATGGATCCGACGGTCTGGGGCGCGCAGCGGACCGCGGGACCGGGCAGTCCGGTGCTGGCCGTGCAGATCGCCATCCACAACGACTTCCAGGACCTGTACCGGCTCGACGCGACCATGGCCGTGGCCTCGGTGATCGCCCTCGCCGTGACCACGCCGCTGGCCGTGTTCGGGGCGGGGCTGCTCGGTCGGCGGCTGGGGCGGGTCTCCGAGACCGCGGCCCGGATCTCCGCCGGGGACCTGGACGCCCGTACCGGCCCCACCAGGGGCGGTGACGAAGTCTCCGACATCGCCGCGACCGTCGACCTGATGGCGGACACCCTCAGCCGCAGGCTGCGCGACGAACGCCGCTTCACCGCCGACGTGGCCCACGAGCTGCGCACCCCCGTCGGCGGGTTGCTGGCCGCGGCCGACCTGCTGCCGGCGGGCGAGACGGAGGACCTGCTGCGGGCCCGGGTGCGCGACCTGCGGGGCCTGGTCGAGGACCTGCTGGAGATCTCCCGGCTGGACGCGGGAGCCGAGCGGCCGGTCCGCGCCCGGGTCCCGCTCGCCGCGGTGGTCACGGAGGCGGTGGCCCGTACGGGCTTCGACGCCGAGGTCATCGAGGTCGACGGGAGCGGCGGGAGCGGCGGGGGCTTCGGGGGCGGCGCCGGGGCGACCGTGGAGACCGATCCGCGCCGCCTCGAACGGATCGTCGCCAACCTCGTCGTCAACGCGCACCGGCACGGGGGCGCGCCCGTGCGGGTCACCGTCGACGCGGGGGCCCGTACGGTCGTCGTGCGCGACCACGGGCCCGGCTTCCCCACGGACCTGCTGGCCGGCGGCCCGCGCCGCTTCCACACCGGCGCCGCCGAGCGCGGTACGGGCCACGGGCTGGGCCTGACCATCGCCGTGGGCCAGACCCAGGTCCTCGGCGCCGTACTGCTGCTGGAGAACGCGCCGGACGGCGGCGCCGTGGCCACCCTGCGGCTGCCCGGCTGAGGTCCCGCCTCCCCTACACGACCGGTACGCGCCGGAGCGCCGGCCGATACACGACGGACCGGGCGCCGATACGTTCCCCGGACACCCTTCGGAGTGCACCGTCCGCGCCCGTAGAGGAGTCCTTCGTGACCGCCGAACCCCTTGCCCCGTACGCACCGCACGTGAGTCCCGGGACGGCGGCCGCCACCACGGACCTGACCAAGGTCTACGGCAGCGGCGACACCCGCGTCGTCGCCCTGGACCGGGTCAGCGTCTCCTTCCGGGAGGGCGAGTTCACCGCGATCATGGGTCCCTCCGGCTGCGGCAAGTCGACCCTGATGCACTGCGCCGCCGGGCTCGACTCCTTCAGCTCGGGGTCCGTGCGCATCGGGACCACCGAACTGGGCGCGCTGAACGACCGCCAGCTCACCCAACTGCGCCGCGACCGGGTCGGGTTCATCTTCCAGGCGTTCAACCTGCTGCCCACGCTGACCGCGCTGGAGAACATCACGCTGCCGCTGACCGTCGCGGGCCGGCGGCCCGACCGGGCCTGGCTGGACCGGGTCGTCGCCATGGTCGGCCTCGCCCAGCGACTCGGCCACCGGCCCGGCGAGCTCTCCGGCGGGCAGCAGCAGCGCGTCGCGGTGGCCCGGGCGCTGGTCTCGCGCCCCGCGATCGTCTTCGGCGACGAGCCCACCGGCAACCTCGACTCGCGGGCCGGGGCCGAGGTGCTCGGCTTCCTGCGGGATTCGGTGCGCGAGCTGGGTCAGACCGTGGTCATGGTCACCCACGACCCGATCGCCGCGGGCTACGCGGACCGGGTGCTCTTCCTCGCGGACGGCCGCCTCGTCGACGAGATGGCGCGACCCACCCCGGAGCGGGTCCTGGACCGGATGAAGGCGTTCGACACCCGCGCGCACACCGCCGGCTGACCGCCCGGAACCGCACCGGCCGCCCGCTCGTCCGCCCGCTCGCACCCGCCGAGCCCGCACCCCCACAGGACCCGCACCCCATGTTCCGAACCGCCCTGCGCAACGTGTTCGCGCACAAGGCCCGCCTGGTGATGACCGCGTTCGCGGTCATGCTCGGCGTCACCTTCATCACCGGAAGCCTCGTCTACGGCGACAGCCTGAACCGCGCCGCCACCGCCCGGGTGACCGACGCCTTCCGAGGCGTCGACGTCAGCGTCTTCTCCCACGACACCCGCGCGGGCGGCGGACCGCGGGCGGGCGTCGACGCCGCGACCGTGGCCGACCTGGCCAAGATCGAGGGTGTCCGCACCGCCTCGGGCCGGGTGAACGGCTTCGCCGCCGTCGCCGACCGGGGCGGCCGCCTGCTCGGCAGCGGCTCGCAGCACAAGGCCGGCAACTTCACCCCGGGCGCGGACGGGAAGGACCCCGCCTACGGCTTCACCCAGGGCTCCGGCCCGACCCGCGACGACCGGATCGCCCTCGACGAGAAGACCGCCGCGAAGGGCGGCTTCCGCCTCGGCGACACCGTCCGCGTCGGTACGAACGAGGGCGCCGCCAGTTACACCCTCAGCGGGATCTTCCGCGCCGACGGGCCCGAGACGTCCACCGGCGACAGCCTGACGCTGTTCACCGACGCCACCGCCCAGCGGCTCTTCCTCCAGAGCGGCCGCTTCGAGAGCGTCGTGCTGACCGCCGCGCCCGGCACGAGCGCCCAGCAGCTGCTCGGCCACGTCGAGGCGAAGCTGCCGCAGGGCCTCGGCGCGGTCACCGGAGCCCAGCTCGCCCGGATCCAGACCAACCTCGCCACCGGCGAGAGCGACACCATGAGCCAGATCCTGCTGGGCTTCGCCGCGGTCGCCCTCTTCGTCGCCACCTTCCTCATCTCCAACACCTTCACCATGTTGGTCGCCCGGCGCACCAGGGAGCTGGCCCTGATGCGGGCCGTCGGCGCCTCGCGCCAGCAGGTGCGCCGCATCCTGCTGACCGAGACCCTGCTCGTCGGCGCGCTCGCCTCCGCGGCGGGCATCGCCCTGGGCACGGGGGTCGCCCTGGTGCTCCAGAGCGCCTTCGCCACCGACGGAGCGCCGGCCGCCCCGCTGGTCCTCACCCCGACGACCGTGATCGTGGCCCTGCTGGTCGGCACCGCCCTGCCGATGGTCTCCGCCTGGCTGCCGATCCGCCGGGCGATGGCCATCCCGCCCGTCGCCGCGCTCAGCGCGGCCGAGCCCGCGGCGCCCGCCCGCACCGCCTCCCTGCGCACCGGCCTCAGCGCCGCGCTCGCGCTCACCGGCACCGTCGCCGTGGTCTACGGCGCCCTCAGCACGGCGGAGGACAACCGGCTGGTCATCGGCTGCGGCGCGGTCCTCACCCTGGCCGGGGCGATCGGCTTCGTGCCGCTGCTGTCGCGCCCGTTCGTCGCCCTCCTACGGCCGCTGCTGACCCGGCTCCACCCGGTGTACGGCGACCTCGCCGCCCGCAACACCGTGCGCGACCCCCGGCGCACCGGAGCCACCGCGGCCGCGCTCGCCATCGCCCTCACCCTCGCATCGGGCCTGTCCGTCGTCGGGGCCTCCGCCGCCCGTTACCTCGACCGGGCGACCGTCCACGACTTCGCCGCCGACTACCTGGTGAAGCCCGCCGAGGGCGGCGCGGGGCTGACCCCCGCCACCGCGGCGCCGCTCGCCAAGGTCCCCGGCCTCGCCTTCAGCCCGCTCAACCAGTCCACCCGGTACCGGCTGGCGGGCGCCCCGTCCGTACTGACCGGCGTCGACCCGGCCACCATCGGGCGGCTGCTGCGCTACGACATGGTCGAGGGCTCCCTGGACTCCCTGGCCAAGGGCCAGATCGCCGTGGCCGACTTCAAGGCGGCGAAGGAGGGCTGGCACGTCGGCCAGAGCCTCCCCCTGGAACGACCGAAGCCCCAGGAGGAGGCCGGCGCTCCGCAGGACGCGGGTGCTCCTGGCGGCAAGCAGGACGCGGGAACCCAGCGCGGCTCCGTCACCATCGGCGCGATCTACCGGGCGGACGAGCAGAGCAACCTGCTGCCGAGCATCACCGCCGCCGACTCCCTCGTCGCCCGCTACGACCCGACCCCGCACACCGACGGCATCCTGATCGACACCGGCGGCGGAGCCGACCGGGCCGCGCTCGGCAAGGTCGTCCGCGCCCTCGGCGACAACCCCGCCCTGGCCGTCCTCGACGCGGCGGACCTCCAGGCCCGCGAGAGCGGCGGCATCGGCCAGCAGCTCAACGTCTTCTACGCCCTGCTCAGCATGGCCCTGGCGATCGCCGCCCTCGGCATCGCCAACACGCTCGCCATGTCCGTACTCGAACGGCGCAGGGAGATCGGCACGCTGCGCGCCCTCGGCGTGGACCGCCCCGGGGTGGCCCGGATGATCCGCCTGGAGGCCCTCGTCCTCGGCGCGCTCGGCGCCTCGGTCGGCACCGTCCTCGGCGTCTTCCTCGGCTGGGCGCTCGGCCACACCCTCCAGGAGAACGTCGTGGGCTACGCCCTGGTCATCCCCTGGGGCCGCCTCGCGCTCGGCGTGCTCATCGCCATGGCGGGCGCACTGCTCGCCTCGCTCTGGCCCGCCCGCAGGGCGTCCCGCGTCGACATCCCGGCGGCGATGACGGAGCAGTAGCCGACGCCCCCGCGGCCCGCCCCGGAAACGAACGAGCGCCCCACCTGGCCGAAACCGGGTGGGGCGCTGCCGTGAGCTGTAGGCCATGTCGGACTCGAACCGACAACCAACGGATTAAAAGTCCGCTGCTCTGCCAATTGAGCTAATGGCCCGCGGAGTGCTCACCCCAGAGCATAGCCGGAGAGGGGCGCGAGGCCGATCGGGTATCGCCCGGAGTGGCTCCGGCGGTTTCCCGCCACGAGCCGTTCGGGCGAACGGCCGGGCGCGGGTGGCGGGTTCGTCGGGGTGGCGCTGCTTGGCGCGTCAAACCCTGCGTGCGGGAGCCGAGTTAGGCGCCCGGGGTGTTCGGGTCGGTGCCCGGGTCCGTGCGCGGCCAGTCGGTCAGCAGGGCGTGCAGGGCCGCGGTGATCCGGCTCCAGGACTCGGGGACGGCGCGCGGGTGGCCGAAGGAGCCGGTGGCCTCCAGGGCCGCGAAGCCGTGGAAGGTGCTGCGCAGCAGTCGGACCGCGTCGGTGAGGTCGGGTTCGGGCAGGGCGTAGGAGTGCAGCATCGACGCCGTGAACCCGATCATCCGCTGGTGCCCGGGCGAGGCGGCGACCACGTCGGGCGGGAGCCGCAGCTGCGTGGCGGCGTATCCGCCGGGGTGGGTGAGGGCGTAGGCGCGGTAGGCGTCGGCGAAGGCGGTCAGCGCCTGTTCCCCGGCGCGGCCGGCCAGGGCCTCGCCGAGCCGGTCGGCGAAGTCGGCGGCCGACCGTACGGCGAGGCGGGTGCGCAGGTCGTCGAGGCCGCGGATGTGGGAGTAGAGGCTGGCGTCCTTGACGCCGAGGCCGCGGGCCAGGGCGGAGACGGTGACCTGGTCGAGGCCCGCGGAGTCCGCCAGCTCGGCGGCCGCTTCGACGATCCGGTCGGGGGTGAGGCCTGCTCGGGACAACGTCCGACTCCTTGGGTGGATCTGGGTGGGTCTCTGCGATCGACGATAAGTATTAATCATTTGCCTAGATGCCCTAGGCAAACTTACCGTGGGTGTCATGAAGGCACTGACCGAGAAGGACATCCGGGGCTCGTTCGTGAACTGCTCCAAGGGCGAGGCGGCCCGGATCCCGCTGCCGCGGGACCTCGCCACCCGGCCGTGGGAAGACCTCGACTTCCTCGGCTGGCGCGACCTGTCCGCCCCCGACCGCAGCTACCTGGTGACCGGCGGGTCCGACGGCGGCGGACCGGTCGGGGTGACGCTGCGCTTCCCGTCCGTCAAGCGCGGGGCGCTGCACCGCAGCATGTGCGGCCTGTGCCTGACGATCCACCCCAGCAGCGGCGTCTCGCTGATGACCGCCCGCAAGCGCGGCAAGGACGGCCGCGAGGGGAACTCGCTCGGCCTCTACATGTGCACCGACCTGGCCTGCTCGCTCTACGTGCGGGGCAAGAAGCTGCCGGAGCCGGGCGGCCGGTTCGAGGAGACGCTGACCGTGGACGAGCAGATCGAGCGGATGGCGGGCAATCTGTCCGGGTTCCTGGCCAAGCTGTGAGGCCCGGACGGCCCCCCGGCCCTTAAGTGGTCGAGGGGCCGTCCCGGATGGCGTAGAGTTGGGTTTACCGACGCGGGGTGGAGCAGCTCGGTAGCTCGCTGGGCTCATAACCCAGAGGTCGCAGGTTCAAATCCTGTCCCCGCTACCAAAGCCCTCAGGGGCGAAGACGAAGGCCCGGATCCTCACGGATCCGGGCCTTCGTCGTTCCCGCGCACTTCCGTGCCTGTCTGTCTGTGCGTGGCCGTGCGGGTCCGTGTGGGGTCCCGCGGGTGCGGTTCACCCGGACGCTCCGGCCGCCTCGCCCGACGCCGCCGGAGCCCACAGTCTTGGGGGGCGAGGCGGCAGCGGCCCGTGCCCGTGCGAGGGAGCCGGCAGGAGAACACCTTGGTGGGGCTGGGTCAACAGGGCGACGAGAGCGGCACGGCCATCACCGGCACGAGCCGGCTGACCCGGCGCTTCGTGCGGATGCTCCCGGTACTGCTGGTCCTGCTGGGCCTGGTCTTCGACGTGGCCACCCCGCCCAACTACACGGGCTCGCCCTTCTTCTCCGCCGCCCCGCTGGTCGCCGCGCCCCTCTTCGCCCTCGGTACGACCGTGCTGACCGGCGCCTTCGCCTCGCTCGCGGTGATCGCGCTGCACGTCCGCAACGGCACCACCTGGCGGGGCGAGGCCATCACCGAGCTGGTCACCGTCCTGACCGTCTCGGTGCTCGCCATCCTCATCAACCGGGTGGTCCGGCGCAGCGGCGCCCAGCTCGCCTCCGCGCGCGGGATCGCCGAGGCGGCGCAGCGCGCGGTCCTGCCGACGCCCGCCGACCGGATCGCGGGCCTGCACATCGCCGCGCGCTACGTGGCGGCGGAGGCGGACGCCTTCATCGGCGGGGACCTGTACGCCGTACAGGACACCCCGTACGGCGTACGGCTGGCCGTGGGCGACGTACGGGGCAAGGGCTTGGGCGCGGTGGAAGCGGTGGCGGTGGTCCTCGGGGCCTTCCGGGAGGCGGCCGAACAGGAGCCCGCGCTGGAGGGGGTGGCCCGGCGCCTGGAGCGGGCGCTGGCCCGGGAGGGCAACCGGCGCGACAGCCTGGACGCCGTCGAGGGGTTCACCACCTGCGTGCTGGCCGAGATCCCCCGCGGGACCGGGACCCTGCGGATCGTGAACCGGGGGCACCCCGAACCGCTGCTGCTCGGCCCGGACGGCTCCTTGGCGGTGCTGCACCCGGGCGAGCCGGCGCTGCCGCTGGGCATGGGGGAGCTGGGCAGTTGGCCGGACCGGGCCGAGGAGTGGGCCTTCCCGGCGGGCGCGACCCTGCTGCTGCACACCGACGGGTTGAGCGAAGCCCGGGACGGGGCGGGGGAGTTCTACGATCCGCCGGCCCGACTGCGGGGGCGGATCTTCCCGGGCCCCGAGGAGGTGCTGGACGCGCTCATCACCGACGTGCGCCGCCACACCGGCGGCGGGGCGACGGACGACCTGGCGCTGTTGGCGGTGGCCCGGCCGGGGGAGGGGCAGCCGATGCGGCGGAGGACGGTACCGGTGGTGCGGCGTGACGGTGGGTGAGCGAAAGGGCGCACTCCGCAAGTTATTTGACGGACCATCATGAAGACCGTGTGGCTGGAGGTACACAAAAACGTGTGCCATTTTGTCGCTGTTCAGTAGGTAAAGGACTGGAAAGTCCAGGCCAAAGCCGGTCGCCGGGTGGCCGATTGGTATGAACGATCAATCGCAACTGCTTGGAATCACTCCCTGGTGTCTATTACCGTTCGATAACGCAGCGCGGTCGCCACAACCGTCGCAAGAGACGGCACAGTGCGCGTGCGCGCGGATTTCGAGGAGTGTGCCCCGGTGCCGTCCCAACTGCCCGCCCCCGACGGCGTCGAGGTCCAGGAATCCCCCACCGCCGGCGCTTGGGGCGAGTGGAATCCGACCGAGGACTCGGCCCGCCCGGTGCGCGGCAAGCACCGCGTGGCGCGCCAGCGCGGCGGACTGGCCCGCAGCTCCACCGTGCTCGGTGTGGGCGTCATCGCGGCCGTCGGCGCGGGCGGCATCGCCACCGCGCAGGGTCGCCCGCAAGTGGCCATCAGCATCCCGTCGCTGGGAGACCTGAGCGACCTGACCGGCTCCGGCGACGCGGCGGGCGAGGGCGCGGGGCGCGCCGGGGACGGTTCGGCCAACGGGATCGTCCGCAGCGGCGCCGAGGGCGCGGGTCGGGTCCAGGAGCAGCGGGCCTCCGGTTTCGACGCGGGCGAGGTGCTGCGCCACCGGATCCTGCAGCAGGCCGAGTCCCAGCAGGACGCCGCCGCGGCCACGGCCAAGGCGGAGGCCGAGCGGACCGCGCAGCAGGCCGCCGCGGAGGAGGCCAAGCAGAAGCAGGCCGCCGCCGCCGAGGAGGCGGCGCGCGCCAAGGCGGAGGCGGAGGCCAAGGCCCAGGAAGAGACGAAGGCGAAGGCGGCCGCGGCGCAGCAGCAGTCGGCCGACGCGGGCCCGTCCGCCTCCGGCCCGTCCGGTTCCACGGCCCCGACCGCCGGCGGGTACGCGCTCCCCACCTCGGCCTACACCCTGACCTCGCACTACGGCGACGCCGGCTCGATGTGGTCCTCCGGCATGCACACCGGGCTCGACTTCGCCGCGCCGACCGGCACCCCGGTCAAGGCGGTGCACGACGGGAAGATCATCTCCGCGGGCTGGTCCGGCTCGTACGGCTACCGGATCGTGCTCCAGCTCTCCGACGGCACCGAGGTCTGGTACTGCCACCTCTCCTCGATGTCGGTGACCTCGGGCACGGTCTCCACCGGCGAGACGATCGGCCGGGTCGGAGCCACCGGCAACGTCACCGGACCCCACCTCCATCTGGAAGTGCGTACGGACGGGGCGACGCGTGACCCGCTGGCGTGGCTCCAGGGCAAGGGCCTGAACGTCTAGGACCGGGAACGGGAGCGGGACCGGGAACGGTGACGGGAGCGACGACTGCAACCGCTTCCGCGACCGCGACCGCAACCGCTTGTGCTTCCAGGGGTCGAACGACCTCGTGCGCCACGGGGGTCGCCCGCATCGGCGGCCCCGCGGCCGTCGTCCGCGCCGGTGGCGCCGCGCACAGCTCCTCCATGACGGCCGCCCTGGCCAGCGCCGGGCCCGCGGCCGCCCGGGCCCGCCACAGCCGTTCCAGCAACTCCCGCTCCCGGTCCGCGAAGTCCGCCACGCGCCGCGGACCGCCGCTACGGGCCCCGTCGCGCAGCAGGGCGAGGGCGGCCGCGTCCGCCGTGTAGGCGGCGACCGCCCGGGCCGCCTGCCGCCCGCCCGCGCTCCGGGCCAGCGCCCGGGCCAGGCTGCGGGCGGGCACCGACGCGAGCGCGGCCGCCTCCGCGGGGCCGAGCCATCCGGCGCCCGCGTAGACCCTCAGCTCGCGCGCGACCGTACGCAGTTGACCGCGCCGGATCCGGACGGCCAGCCCCACCAGCGCCGCGAAGACCGGGACCATCACGCAGCCGTAGACGACGTAGAAGCCGTACGCGCCCAGCTCGGACGAGCTGTTCCACAGGGCGTGCGCGCCCATGGCGAGCCCCAGCCCCAGCGGCGGCAACCAGGTCCGCAGCGGGCGGCGGGCGCTGCGCGCGGCCAGGCCCAGACCGAGCCCGGTCAGCGCGGTGAACAGCGGATGGGCGAAGGGCGACAGCATGATCCGCACGAAGAAGGTGGCCGCCGTCGTGGAGTCGAGCACGGTGGTGCCGCTGTCCAGGTCCTCGCCGAAGGCGTTGCCGAGGTAGAGGATGTTCTCGGTGAAGGCGAAGCCCGTGGCGGTGAAACCGGCGAGGACCAGCCCGTCCGCGGGACCGGTGAAGTGTCGTCTTCGGAAGGTGAACACCAGCAGCAGGGCGGCTGCCTTCGCGCTCTCCTCGACGACGGGGGCGACCGCCACCGAGCCGAGCCGGTCGGCGGCGGAGGGATCGGTGGCGGCCGCGGCCATCCACTCGCTCGCGAAGTTGTTGGCCACTATGGCGATCAGCGCCGCGGTACAGGCCCCCCACCCCGCGCAGAACAGCAGCCGGGACCAGGGCAGCGGCGCGGCCCGCCCCAGCCACCGGAACGCCGCCATGAGCGGCGCCACCGGGAGCAGGGCCAGCCCGAGCCCGACGAAGAACCCGGCGGTGCCGGTCTGTTCCCGCACCAGCTCCAGGATGGCCACGCCGGACAGGCTCACGCAGGAGAGCAGGGCGACGCGCACGCACGTGCGGACCGCGCCCGACGGACGTGCGAGCACACCGGGGAGCGCTCGGAACACGTCATCACCCTAGCGAGCGGGTCCGACACGCGCAGTGACGTTGGCCGTTATCCCCGTTACGGGGTACGGCGGAACAGGAGGTCGTGTACGACGTGCCCCTTGTCGAGCCCCTGGCCCTCGAAACGGGTGAGCGGCCGGAAGTCGGGGCGCGGCGCGTAACCGCCGTCCGCCTGCGTGTTCTCGAACAGGGGGTGCGCGCCGAGGACTTCGAGCATCTGCTCGGCGTACGGCTCCCAGTCGGTCGCACAGTGCAGCACGGCCCCGGGGGCCAGCCGGGTCCCGGCCAGGTCGAGGAACTCGGGCTGGATGAGGCGCCGCTTGTGGTGGCGGGCCTTGGGCCACGGGTCCGGGAAGTAGACGCGCAGTCCGGCGAGGGAGTCGGGCGCCAGCATCTCGCGCAGCAGGATGATCGCGTCGCCGTTGGCGACCCGGATGTTGTCGAGGCCGCCGCGCTCGGCGAGCGCGAGCAGGTTGCCCTGGCCGGGCGTGTGCACGTCGGCGGCCAGGATCCCGGTGTCCGGGTCGGCGGCGGCCATCTGCGCGGTCGCTTCGCCCATGCCGAAGCCGATCTCCAGGACGACGGGGCGGCCGTCGAAGAGCTTGTCCAGGTCGATGACCTCGTGCCCGTCGATGTCCAGGCCCCAGGTCGCCCACTTGCGGCGCAGCGCCTCGCCCTGGCCGGTGGTCACCCGGCTGCGGCGCGGCTGGAAGCTGCGGATCCGGCGCTCGTGGTGCGAGCCCGCCGGGTCGGGCGCGGGCCCGTCGGGAAACCGGGGCTCCGTGCGCCAGCGCGGCGGAACGTGGGGAGCCGCCCCCTCGGGGGCGTCGGGGGTACCGGGCTGCGGATTCAGTGACTCAGACACAATGCCCCGATTCTACGACCCGCCCGTCTCCCCCACGCTTCGAAGGTCCCACCCTTCGAAGGCCCCCGGCCTCGAAGGCCCCCCCGCCCGACCGGGTCCGCCGGTACGGGCCGGGCGCCGACCCCGGGGGGCCGGTTCAGTCCCGCGGCATCCGCAGCATCCGCAGGGCGCGGCGGGCCACCGCGCTCCCCACCGGCAGCGCGCCCGTCACCCCGGGCAGCGCCACGTCCACCACGTGCACCGCGCCGGGCGTCTCCCGGACCAGGACCTCGTCCACCGGCGTCCCGTCCGGGCGGACGGCCCGGGCCCGCAGCCCGGCGGCCCCCGCCGCTGGTACGAGGTCCGCCTCCGACACCCCGGGCAACACCCTGCGCACCGCCTCCACGAACTCCCGCTTCACCGGCACCGCCCCGGCACCGGTTCCGCTTCCGTGCCCGGCCCCGGCTGCGGCGGCGGGCCCGGGATCGGACCCCGCCGCGATGTGGACCTCGCCGTCGATCCCGCGGAGCAGGTGGACCCCGGGGAAGGGGCGCGTCGGGTCCGGGAGCGCGTCGATCGGGCCGCGCAGCAGCGAGGGCCGCGCCAGGTCGTAGTACTCCCCCCGGAACGCCGAGATCCGCACCCCCGGGTCGTCCCCGGCCAGCCGGGCCACCCGGTCGCTGCGCACCCCGGCGCAGTTCACCAGCACCTTCGCCCGCAGCACCTCGCCGGAGGCGGTCCGCACCGCGACCCGGCCCGGCCGCCGCCGGATCCCTTCCGCCCGCGCCCCGTACCGGATCTCCGCGCCGGAGGAGCGCGCGAGCTGCGCCGCCAGCCGGCCGTGGTCCACGACCGCGGTCGTCCCGACCCGGATCGCGGCCAGTGCGCGGACTTCCGGTTCGTACTCCCTGATCTGCTCCGGACCCAGCTCCCGCACCGGTACCCCCAGCCGGCGGCCCCGCTGGACCAGCGCGTGCAGCCGCGGCAGCTCGGCCCGCTCGGTGGCGACGACCAGCTTCCCGGTCACCTCGTGCGGAATGCCGTGCTCCGCGCAGAAAGCGGCCATCTCGGCCGCACCCCGCACCGCGTAGCGGGCCGTGAGCGATCCGGGCCGGTGGTGGATCCCGCTGTCCACGACCCCGCTGTCGACCGCCCCGCTGTCGACCGCCGCGCTGTGGAGTCCGCCGCGGGGCCGGACGGGGTCGGCCCCCCGCTCCTCCAGCACCACGACCCGCGTGCCCGGGGCGAGGCGCGACAGCGCGTGCGCCGTCGACAGGCCGACGATCCCCCCGCCGATCACCAGCACATCGCAGTCCACGTCGCTGTCACCTCCCACCTCCGCATACTGCACCCCACCACTGACAACGCTGCGCGGGAGCGGTGCACGGGAGCACTGCACGGACGCGGTCGGGCCGTCTACGCCGGAGTCACCAGCAGCGGCCGGGCCCGCTCGCGCAGCTCGGCGACGCGCGGCTCGTCGCCGTACGGCTCCAGCCGGTGCAGCAGGTCCCGTACGTACTCCGTGGTGCGCGCCGAGGAGATCCGGCCCGCGACCTCCACCGCCCGGGTCCCGGCCGCGCAGGCGGCGTCGAGGTTGCCGGACTCCAGCTCGGCGACCGCGCTCACCACCAACCGCAGCCCGTGCGAGCGCACGTACTCCTCGGTGGGGCGCGACAGTGCCTGTTCGGTGAACCGCCGCACCTGCCGGGGCAGTTTGAGGTCCCGGTAGCATTCCGCCGCATCCGCCGCGAAACGGTCGTACGAGTAGAAACCGAGCCAGGTCGGATCGGGGTCCCCCTCCCGCGCCCGCTCCAGCCAGCCCTCCGCCGCCCGCAGCGCCCCGCCGGCGGCCACCGGATCGCCCGACTTCGCGTGCGCCCGGGCCTCCACCAGCCGGAAGAAGCTCATGGTGCGGGCCGTGGCCAGCCCCCGGTTGCGCTCGACGGCGGCCTGCGCGAGGTCCACCCCCTCGTCCGGGAAGTCCCGGTAGGTGGCCTGGAGGGACATCGAGGCCAGGACGTACCCGCCGAGCGGTACGTCGGCGGCCGCGCGGGCCAGGCGCAGCGCCTGGATGTAGTAGCGCTGGGCCGCCTCCTGTTGGCCGGTGTCGAAGGCCATCCACCCGGCCAGCCGGGTCAGCTCGGCGGTCGCCCCGAACAGCGCCCGGCCCACCTCGTCGGTGTAGGAGCCCAGCAACAGGGGGGCCGCGTCCACCCGCAGGCACTCGGGGACCATCGAGGAACGCCAGTCCCCGCCGCCGTACTTGGAGTCCCAGCGGCGCGCGTCCTCGGCCGCCTCGCGCAGCTTGGCCACGTCGCTGTGGCCGACCCGCTGCGGGGTCGGGTCCGGGGAGTGCGCGGCCGTCGACTGGCCGGGCGCGCGCGGCGTTTCGGCGCCGGACTGCGCGGGCACAAAGGAGGTCGGCGGCGATGTGACCGGGACCACGGGGCCACCGCCCGGAGCGCCGCTCGCCGCGCCGCCCGACGTGCTGCTGCCCGCCGTGCCGCCCGTACCGCTCGTACCTCCCGCAGGATGCCCAGCACCCGCACCGCCCGCCGCACCGTCCGAGAGAAGGGGGGCCGGAGCATTGGCCTCACGCGCGACCGAGCCGTCCGCCGGAGATATCAGCCAGCGCGAGGCGGGCGTCGCGTACGCGGCCACGGAGAAGGAGCCGGCCAAGGACTGCCAGATCCCGCCGCCCCCGCGCCGGCCGGCGAGGTCGAGGCGGTAGAGGTCGGTGGCCGAGCGCACCGCCGCGCCCACATCGCGCGGGAAGGCGAGGCCGACCTCGGGCGCCGGGTCCGCGTCCGCCAGTCCGATCTCGTGCAGCGGTACCGGCCGCCCCAGCTTGGCGCCGATGGCGGCGGCGATGAGATGAGGGGCCGCGCCCTGCGGCACCATGCCCTTGGACACCCACCGGGCGACCGAGGTCTTGTCGTACCGCAGCGTCAGTCCACGCTGCGCCCCGAGGTCGTTGACCCGCCGGGCCAGCCCCGCGTTGCTGATGCCCGCGAGGGCGAGGACGGCGCCGAGCTTCTCGTTCGGCTCACGGAGCTCCCTGGACATGCGCCACCCCTCGTCACACACGTGGAACGCAGACCGTCGTCGGGGCATAGGCGCCCGGCAACGTAAACCCAGCGTAGTTCGCCGCATCCCAAGCGTTAAGGCCCCGCCTTCCGGATGGCGAGATTGTTGTCCGTACGCACAGTCGGGACCGGGGTCGTGCCCGGGGCGCACGTGTCAGTGCGTGCTCCGCCCGTGTGGCCGTGCGCCCGCCCGTGCGCTCTGCCCCGCCCCGGGGCCCGGCGATTCGATGTGCGGTGCGTGGGTCGGCCCGACGCGTGGATCCGGCGGGCCGGGAGGGACCGCCGCCTCAATCCCCGCGGGTGGCGGTACGGTCCGGGAGGTGGACGCCGCTTCCCGGACCGCGCCCCCGCGCGGGCACTCAGTACGGCCGAAGAATGGCCGAAACCGACCTATGGGGCGGTGGGCACAGAACGCCAAATACCGCGTGGGCGGGGCGTGTTCGTTTGCATGTGCGCCCCCCTTAACCACTCTCGCACGCCTGTCTCGTGGCAGCATGGACCCGAGCCACCCGGGGTCCCGCCGTCCGGCCGTCCGGCCCCGGTCACGTGCCCACGGGCTGGGGAGACGGCTATGCGGTGGTTGGTGGGCTGGAGCAGTATCGCCGCGAGCTTCGGCACGGCCGGGCGCGTCGGCGAGCCCGGTCGAGGGCCCGACGGGCTGCGCGGCGGCCTCGCGGACGTCCCGCGCACCTCGTACGCCTCCCAAACCCCCTACGCTTCCACCGGCCCGGTCGGGTCCCCGGGATCCGCCAGCGCCTACGGCGGCTCCTACGGCGGCTCCTATGGCGAGCCGGACGAATACACCGAACGCACCCTGCACCCGGTCGGCGCCCAACTCCTGTGGGGCGACCCCGACCCGTTGTGGGCCGTCGGCGACTGGCGCCCCGACGAGATCCGCACCGTCACCGCCGACCCCGCCGACCCCTTCACCCGGCTCGCGGTCCTCGGCTGCTGCGGCGCCGGCGACGCCGAACTGCGCCGCGCCCTCTACGCCGCCCGGGGCGGTGCCCTGCGCCACCTCACCCAGTGGCCCGGCAGCTACACCGCCGTCGTCCAGGCCGGCCGCCGGATCACCGTCGTCGGCGACCTCGCCGGCGCCCGGCCCGTCTTCTACACCCCCTGGGCGGGCGGAACGGCGTACGCCACCGCCGCCCTCCCCCTCGCCGACCTGATCGAGGCCCAGCTCGACATCGGCCACCTCGCCGCCCTGCTGGCCTGTCCCGACAGCCCCGAGGCACTGGGCGACGGCACACCGTACGCGGGCGTCCGCCGGATCCCGCCCGGGCACGCGATCATCCTGCGCGAGGGCTCCCGCGAGATCACCGGCTACGAGCCTGTCGCCTCCCTCGCCGTCGCCGCGCCCGAGATGGAGGCCGCGGCCGCGACGGAGGGCGTGCGGGAAGCACTCGTCGACGCGGTGCGCGCCCGGCTCACGGCGCCCCGCCATGCCCCCGACACCCTGCCCCACGACCCCGGGCCGGTTCCCGGAATGGGCCCCGCCGACCGCCGCGCCGCCCGCGGCGCCCCCACCGCCGGCGTGGGCGCCGACCTCTCCGGCGGCAGCGCCTCCGCCACCCTCGCGCTCCTCGCCGCCGGACTGCCCGGCGCCCCCGGCACCGTCCTCGGACACGGCTCCGGCGCCGGCGAACGCCTGCTCGCCGTCACCTTCAACGACCTCACCACCCCGCAGGGCCGCGAGGGCGAACTCGAACGCGCCCACGCCATCGCCGCCGACCCCCGCCTGCACCACGTCGTCGTCGCCGCGGCCGAAGAGGCCCTCCCCTACGCCGACCTCGACGGCCCCCTCACCGACGAACCCGGCCCCTCCCTCGTCCTCGCCGCCCGCGACCGGCGCCGACTGGCCTCGGGCAGCGCCGACCACTTCGTCGGCCACGGCGCCCGCCAGGTCCTCGACGCGCACCCCGCCCGGCTGGCCGACCTCCTCATGGACCGCCGCAGACGCCACCTGCTGCGGCCCGTCGCCGCCCTCGCCCGCTCGGTCGGCGCCGAAGGCCAGTCCTCCGGCCAGTCGCTGCTCGTCCCCCTGACCGTGTACTCCGCCGCCCGCCGCCTCGCCCGTACGCCCTACCGCGCGGGCATGGAAGCGGCCTCCGCCCGGCTGCGCGAGGGCCTGTTGCCCCGGGGCGCCGCCACCCCGCTCGACGCCTCCCTCGCCGCCCTCACCTGGTGCCGGCCCGGCCCCGCCGCCGGCTGGCTGACCGGCGAAGCCCTCGCCGAGGTCGCCGTCCGGCTCGCCGCGGCCGCGGGCCGCCCCCCGCTCTCGCTGCGCCCCGGGGAGGCCCGGGCCCGCTCGGTCCTGGCCCGGCACGCGGCCGACCACCGGGTCTTCGAACAGGCCGTGGAGGTCCGCAGCCAGCGGCTGCACGCCCCGTTCCTCGACAACCAGGTCGTCCGCGCGGCCCGCGCCCTGCCCGAATCCCTGCGGGTCCAGCCCGGTGCCCGCGCCGCGATCCTGCGGACCGTCCTCGCGGGCACGGGCGTGCGCGAACTCCCGCCCGGCTGGGGCGCCCCGGCCCACTCCGCCAACGAAACGGCGGTCCGGCTCGGGCTGCGCGCCGCCCTCGACCCGCTGCTGGCGCTCTTCGCCGCACCACTGTTGGCGGACGCGGGCCTGATCGAGGCGCGGGTCATCCAGCAGGCCCTGATCGACGCGGCGCAGGGCCGCCCGGTCCCGCTGGACGGCCTCGCCGAACTGGTCTCCGTGGAACTGTGGCTGCGCCGCCTCCTGGGCCGCCGCGGCACCTGCTGGACGGGCACCTCCTCCCCCCGCCGCCGCGCCGTCCCCACCGGCATCCCCCTCCGCCGCCCGGCCCTCTCCTGACCGTCGCCGGGCGGATCCAGCCCCGCCGGCGTTTGAGGCGCGGGTCCGGGGCGGAGCCCGGTTTCGGGAAGGGGGGGTGCAGGCCCCGCGCAGCGGCCCCCACTCACACCCGCACCCATGCCCCCCGCCCCCCACCCCCAAGGCAAAATGACCCCGTGCGGTACCTGATCCTCGGCAACACCCAAGCCCGTGACGATTCCGGCGCCCCCCTCCCCATCGGCGGCGCCCGCCTCCGCGCGCTCCTCGCCGCCCTCGCGCTCCGGGCCGGCGGCCCCGCCGTCCCGGTGTCCGTCCTCATCGACGAGATCTGGGGCGAGGACCCGCCCCACGACGCACCCGCCGCCCTGCAGGCCCTCGTGTCCCGCCTGCGCCGCACCCTCGGCGGCAAGGACACGGTCCAGGCCGACCCCACCGGCGGCTACCGCCTGTCCGCCACCCGGGACGACGTGGACCTGTACGTCTTCCAGCGACTGGCCCGCCAGGCCGCGCAGGCTCTCTCCGCGCCCCTGTCCGGAGCCCGGCCCCCCGCCGACAACACCGGCCCCGCCGACATCCTCCGCCCCGCCGACATCCTCCGCACCGCCCTGGCCCTCTGGCGCGGCCCGGCCCTCGCCGACCTCCCCGACCCCGCCACCCGCGCCGCGCACGCCATCGGCCCGGAGGCCCGGCGCGCCGCCGCCGTCCGCGACCTCATCGAGGCCGAACTGCGCACCCCCACCACCGATCCGGCCACCCTGCTCCCCGAGATCGAGGCGCTGATCGCGGCCCACCCGTACGACGAGCCCCTGCGCGCCCAGCAGTTGCGCGCCCTGCGCGCCGCCGGCCGCACCGCCGACGCGCTCGCCGCGTACGACCGCACCCGCCGCGCCCTCGCCGAAGGCCTCGGCGCGGACCCCGGCCCGGAACTCACCGCCCTCCACGCCGACCTCCTCCGCCCCGCCCCCGCGCCCACGACCACACCCCCCGCCCCCGGCCCCACCCCCACCGAGCGCCGCGGCAACCTCCGCCCCCGCCTCACCTCCTTCGTCGGCCGCGAACCCGAACTCGCCGCCCTCCAAACCGACTTGTCCCGCGCCCGCCTCGTCACCCTCACCGGCCCCGGCGGCTCCGGGAAGACCCGCCTCGCCGAACACGCGGCCGCCCGCCACGCCGAGCGCACCGACCCCGCCACCCCGGCCACCCCCGCCGAACCGGTCTGGCTGGTCGAGCTGGCCCGCCTCGACCACCCGGCGGCCGTCCCCGGCGCGGTCCTCAGCGTCCTCGGCCTGCGCGACACCGTCCTCGTCGGCCGGGAGAAGCCCGTCGCGCAGGACCCCACCACCCAACTCCTGGAACACTGCGCCCAGCGCCGCCTCCTCCTCGTCCTCGACAATTGCGAGCACGTCATCGGGGCCGCCGCCGAGCTGGCGGAGCGGCTGCTCACGCACTGTCCGGGCGTGCGGATCCTGGCCACCAGCCGCGAACCCCTCGGCGTGCCGGGGGAGTTGCTGCGCCCGGTGGAGCCGCTGCCGGACCCGATGGCGGTGCGGCTGTTCGCGGAGCGCGGCGCCGCCGCCCGGCCGGGGTTCGCCGTGGCCGACGACCCGGCCGCCGCCGTCGAGATCTGCCGTCGGTTGGACGGGTTGCCGTTGGCGATCGAGTTGGCGGCGGCGCGGTTGCGGTTGCTCACCCCGCGGCAGATCGCGGACCGCTTGGACAACCGGTTCCGGTTGTTGACCAGCGGGAGCCGTACGGTGCTGCCGCGCCAGCAGACGCTGCGGGCGGTGGTCGACTGGTCCTGGGAGCTCCTGGACACCGACGAACGCACGGTCCTGCGCCGCCTGTCCGTCTTCGCGGGCGGCTGCGACCTGACCGTGGCCGAAGCCGTCTGCGCCCTGCGCGACCCCGACCCCGAACTCCATGCCCGGTCCGGGACCGACATCGCGGACGTGGCCGACGTGCTCGGCGCCCTGGTCGACAAGTCCCTCGTCGTGGCCGACCCGGCCCCGGTCCGGGTCTCGCCCGGGGTCTCCTCCGCCGCCGAGGGCGCCACCGCGATGCGCTACCGCATGCTGGAGACCATCCACGAGTACGCCGCCGAGCGCGCCGCCGAGGTCCCCGCCGACCTGGCCGCCACCGTCCGCCGGCACACCGCCCACTTCACGGCCCTGGCCGAAGAAGCGGAACCCCGCCTGCGCTCCGCGGCCCAGCTCCCCTGGATCGTGCGGATCGAGACCGAGCTGGACAACCTGCGCGCCGCCTTCACCGCAGCGGTTTCCGACGCCGACCAGGAGACCTCCCAGCGGCTCATCTTCGCCCTGGGCTGGTTCTGGTGGCTGCGCAACTACCGGTCCGAGGGCGCCGAGTGGACCGGCCGGGTGATCGAGCTCGACCCGGTGGAACCGGCCGCCGACACCCCCGCGTACTGGCCCTGGATGCGCCTCCAGCTCCTCCACGTGTTCCTGCTGTCGGAAACCCTCCCGACCGGGGAGTTCCGCACGCCCGAGCGCCTGGCCATGGCCGATCGCATCCAGCGGGCCTTTCGCCGCCCCGGCCCGGAGGCCGCCCGCTTCCCCGGCATGCTGTGGCCGCTGACCTGCTACCTCACCGGCGACTCCCTCGACTTCCACGCCGGGCTCGACGAGACCGTCACCAACTGCCGTGAGCACGCGGGCGAGTGGGAGCTCGGGGTGACCCTCATGCTCCGTACGCACGTCGCCATCGACATCACCGGCGGACTCACGACGGTCGACGAGGACCTGGCGGAGCTCCACGAGATCGCCCGTCGCGTCGGTGACCGCTGGACCCGCGCCCAGGTCTCCAGCGCCGCCGGCGAGGTCGCCCTCTCGCGCGGCCGGTTCGATTGGGCGCGCGCCGAGTACGAGGAGTGCCTGCGCCTCGCCCGCGAGGTCGGCTCCCACTTCGAGGCGCCGTTCGCGCTCGCCCGGATCGCCGAGACCGCCTACTGCCTGGGCGACTCGGCGGACGCCCTGCGGCTGCTGGCGGAGGCCGACGCGGAGGCGTACGACACCCAAGTGACCGACGTCCTGGCCTTCTCCCACCTCCTCGGCGGAATGATCGCGCTGGACCAGGGCGATACCGTCCGGGCGCGCGCCGAGCACGAGCGGGCCGGGGCCGAGTCGCTGCGGGCGAACGTGCCGCCGCAGTTCGTGGCGGGCCTGGCGAACCTGGACGCCCGGCTCAAGGCACTGGTGGAGGGTCCGGCCGCCGCACTGGCGGTGATCGTGCCGGCGCTGGAGAAGGCGCTCAGCGAGCACTGCGCGGAACGGGTGCTGGCCGTCCTCGCCGAAACGACCGCGGTGCTGCTGGCGGACGTGGGCCGGCCCGCCGGGTCCGTACGCGCACTGGCCGCGGCCACCGCCTGGCGTGCCGGCTTCCCGCGGTCCGTACCCGAAGAGGCCCTGGTGCACGACCTACCGGCCCGCAACAGGTCCGCCCTCAGCCCGACCGCCTACGCCCACGAAGCCGCAACAGGCGCCACCCTCTCCCCCCGAACCCTCCTCACCGACCTCACCACCCCCTGAGACCAACACCATCCCAGCCCCGCCGGCGTTTGAGGCGCCTCCCGGAGGGCCCACCAGGCCGCAGGCGCCCCCTGACCCCAGCACCCGAGCCGCCCATTCCAGCCCCGCCGGCGCTTGAGGCGCCCCCGGAGGGTCAACCGAGCCGCAGGCGCCCCCTGCCCGCTGGCACCCGTGCCGCACCATTCCAGCCCAGCCGGCGTTTGAGGCGCCCCCCCCGGAGGGCCCACCAAGCCGCAGGCCCACCCGCCGCCGGCCACCCAGCCACAGGCACGCGCCCGGGCCGATTCACCGACAGCTGATCACCGAGTCGGCCCAGGCGGCCAACGTCAGGTCGGCACGCCGATCGGCATGCTCCACGACCAGCCGCAGCGTCGCGCGCCCGGCCAGCGAGACCTCGACCGGCACCGCGGGCTCGCCGTAGGAGACCGGGGCGGACCGCCACAGCCGCACCCCGTCCCCGTACACGGAGAACCGCACGGCGCCGTCACCCGGCAGGGACAGCCCGTCCACCCCGGCCCGCGCCGAGAAGGAGCTGCACACGCGGTTCAGGGTGATCTCCACCGAGGACCGGGCGTTGACCGTGATCCCGTGCCCGTAGCGCCGGTCGCCGACCACCAGCCCCCACCGCTGCCACACCCAGCTGCTGCGCCAGGTCTGCACCTCGGGCCCGTCGTGGTCGCCGAGCGCGGACTGCTCCAGCCGCACCAGCTGGTAGCCGGTCGCGGGAGCGGGCGGCGGGCTCGGCTTCGGCGAGGGCCGCGGGGGACTCGGCGTCGCCCGCGGCGGGCTCGGCTTCGCGGGGGTCGGCGCGGACGGCGAGGACGACCGGGGCGGCGACGGCGAGGGCGCGTGCGGCGCCGAACTGCGCGGCGACGGTACGGGCGCCCGTACGACCGGCGGCCGCGGCGCGGGCACATCGGGCTCCGGGGAGAGGGGAGCCGGGGCGTGCGGGAGCACGGGCGCGACGGCGGTCGGCTTCGGCGCCACCCGGGCCTCGGGCTTCGCGTCGTCCCCGGCCAGCGCGAACACCACCCCGGCCGCGGCGGCCACCACCACACCGGCGGCGATGGCGGCCTTGGCGGGCAGCCCCAGCCCTTCGGAGGCCAGCGCCCCCGCACCCGAGGCACCGGCCCCGGACCCACCGGCGGCCCCCGCCGCCCCGGCCCCGGCCCCCGCCCCGGCCCCCGCCCCGGCCGTCGAACCGCCCGCGGCCGCCGCGGCGGCACCCGCACCGCCCGCGGCCACGACCCCGCCGGCCACCACCCCGGCCGCCTTGACCGCGTACCCGGCGGCGAACCACCCGATGACCGCGACCGGGAGCAGCGCCGGGATCCCGGCATTGACGTCCTTGAGTTCACCGGCGACCAGCCGGCACTTCACGCACTCCTCCAGGTGCTTGCGCAGCCCCCGCTCGGCCCGCACCCGCAGCCCGCCCCGGGCATGGGCGCCCAGCCGGTCGGCGTAGCGGGCGCAGTCCCCGCCCTCGCTCAGCGCGGTGCTCACGTGGGCCTGGAGATAGGCCTGCTTGAGCCCCTCCCGGGCCCGGCTGGCCAGCACCGCCGTCGCATTGGCGGTCAGCCCGAAGAGCGGGGCGATCGCGCTCGGCGAGGCCTCCTCGACGGTGGTGTGCCACAGCACGGCCTGCCACCGCTCGGGCAGGCTGCGGAAGGCCTGCATGGCCAGCGACTGCTCGGCCTCGTGCATGGCCCGTACGTCCGCGCCCAGTTCCAGGGTGTCCGCGCCGGGCGCCAGCCCCGTCCCCGCTTCGGCTCCCGCGCCGGACTGCTCCGCGAACAGGGCGAAGTCCTCGACGAGCTGCTCCCGCTTGGCGGTCTTCGTCCAGGCCGCGGCGACGCGGCGGACGGTGGTGAGCAGGTACGCGCGCACCGCCTGGTCGGGCCCGGCCCCGCCGCGCACTGCCTGGAGGGTCCGGGCGAACACCTCGGCGGTCAGGTCGTCGGCGGTGTGGGCGTCGCGGCAGCAGGTGCGCGCGTAGCGGCGTACGGAATCGGCGTGCCGCCGGAAGAGCTCCTCGTAGGCGCCGTCGTCACCCCCGCGCATCCGCGCGATCAACTCGGCGTCGGACGAAAGCGGTTCCGCACCGACCGCACCGGCCGAGCCCGCCGCCGCGCTCGTACCACCGGAGGCCCGGGCGCCGCTCGGTTCGCGCTGGGCGGGGACCTGCCGGGCGGGCAACTCACCCGCATCGGACTCGCCGCCGGGGCCCGCCGCACCGGAGACCGGATCTTCCCGCCCGTCAACGCCCATCGCGCAAGCCCCCGCAGGACACACTCAGCCGGTACACCGAACCAGCGTGTCACACGGCGACCGCGCACCGGACCGCTCCGGACGGCATCCACTCATCCGGGCAGGATTCGGCGAATTCCCGCACCCCACCTCACCCGTCCGGGTGACCGTCCGTTCGAGGGGCCCGCTCCACGGACGCACCCGCGGGAGCCGAACGCGCGGCCGGTCCACCCGGTTTCCCGGCGGACCGACCGCGCGAAGGTGACTCAGCCGTGCCGATCCGCTCAGACGGTCCGCGAGCGCAGCCCCTCCAGCAGGATGTCCAGCAGCCGGGCCGAAGCGGCCGCCTGCTGGGCCGGGTCCGGCAGTGCGGGCGCGGCCGTCGCGATGACGAGCAGGACATCGGCGACCGTGACGTCGCGGCGCAGTTCACCGGCCTCCCGGGCGCGGTCGACCAGCCGGCCGACGACCTCCAGGAGCGCACCGGCGCCCGCGTCCTCCGACGGCTCGTCGTCGATCGACGTACGCCCGCCCACGACCCGCAGGTCCGGCTGACCGCCGACCACCACGGCCTGCCGCTGCTGCGGCACCCGCGCCGTGTCCACGGCCTCCAGCACGTCCTGGCCGTCCTCGTTGGTCGAGCCGACCCGCAGCACCTGCGGCGGCAGCAGCCGTCCGGCGCCCGAGGCGACGGAGGTGCGCAGGAAGCGCGACAGCGCCTGCCACGGCTCCTCCTCCTGGCCGAGCGCGGCCCTGGCCTGCTCGGTCAGTCGGGAGGTCTCCTCCTCGGCTATGCGCCGGACCAGGACGTCCTTGCTCGGGAAGCGCCGGTAGACGGTGCCGACACCGACGCGGGCGCGCCGCGCGACGTCTTCCATCGGAGCCCCGTAGCCCAGTTCACCGAACACCTCGCGCGCGGCGCGCAGGACGTGTTCGAGGTTGCGCTGTGCGTCGACCCGCAGGGGCGTGGAGCGGCCCACGCCGTGCGAGGTTCCACCAGCGATCACACGAGTGGCGCCCTCGGTCGAGAGCGCGGTCGCAGACCCATGGAAATCGGAAATGTTCATATG
Source organism: Streptomyces sp. NPDC098789 (assembly GCF_044759975.1). Taxonomy (NCBI): domain Bacteria; kingdom Bacillati; phylum Actinomycetota; class Actinomycetes; order Kitasatosporales; family Streptomycetaceae; genus Streptomyces; species Streptomyces sp. NPDC098789. The sequence continues at coordinate 6,206 of NZ_JBIWAJ010000017.1, read as the reverse complement.
TTTCCCCCGGTAATCATTTGTCTCCCCCCGGAGACAGTCCCCGCCTTCGTGTCGAGGGGGGCCACAGTCATGTGGGCCCTGGTCCTAACTCCTCGACGGGCTACGAACATAGTTGAGCCAGAGTCAATTCAGAAGAGGCAGCTCCGTACGGACCATCGCTCGATCGGAGCATTGACCCCCACTTTTCCGTTCCAAGCCCCCGGAATCACCCCCTCCGCACTGCCTGACCTGCGCACCTCACCCCTCATCCACATCTGTGAACCAGCCCTTCACACCCCCACCTCCGGTCACACAATTTGTCGAGCCTGTGGACAAACTCCCGGCCACGTTGCGTCATGGGATGGTGAAGGCTGCTAACTCCCGGGGCTCGGCCCCCGGCACCCCGCCCCGGACACGCATCCTCGTCGTCGGCGGAGGTTACGTCGGCATGTACACGGCGCTCCGGCTCCAGCGAAAGCTGAGAGCCGACGAGGCCGAGGTCACGGTGATCAGTCCCGAGCCGTACATGACCTACCAGCCCTTCCTCCCCGAGGCGGCCGCCGGCTCCATCTCCCCGCGCCACGTCGTCGTACCGCTGCGCCGCGTGCTGGACCGCTGCCGCATCGTCGTGGGCGAGGCCCGCAGCATCGACCACGCCAAACGGACCGCGACCATCACCACCCTCGCCACCGCCGAGGAGGGCACCGGCGCCTTCGAGATCGAGTACGACGAGATCGTCGTCGCCCCCGGCTCGGTGTCCCGCACGCTCCCCATCCCGGGACTCGCCGAGTACGCCATCGGTTTCAAGACCGTCGAAGAGGCCATCGGCCTGCGCAACCACGTCATCGAACAGATGGACATCGCCTCCTCGACCCGCGACCCGGCCATCCGCGACGCGGCCCTGACCTTCGTTTTCGTCGGCGGCGGATACGCGGGCGTCGAGGCCCTCGCGGAGCTGGAGGACATGGCCCGCTACGCCGCCCGGTACTACCACAACATCAAGCCCGAAGACATGAAATGGGTCCTGGTGGAGGCCAGCGACCGGATCCTCCCCGAGGTCGGCCCCGAGATGGGCAAGTACACGATCCGGGAGCTGCGCGCCCGCAACATCGACCTGCGCCTGGAGACCCGCCTGGAATCCTGCGCGGACCGCGTCGCCGTCCTCAGCGACGGAGCCCGCTTCCCCACCCGCACCGTCGTGTGGACCGCGGGCGTCAAACCCCACCCCGTCCTCGCCGCCTCCGACCTGCCCCGCAACGAACGCGGCCGGCTCGCCTGCACCGCCTTCCTCACCGTCGCGGGCGTCGAACACGCCTGGTCCGCCGGGGACGCGGCCGCCGTCCCCGACATCACCGCCGCCGCACCGGGCACCGAATGCGCCCCCAACGCGCAGCACGCCGTCCGCCAGGCCAAGGTGCTCGCGGACAACCTGATCCACGCCCTGCGCGACGAAGTGCTCACCGAGTACGCCCACAAGTACGTCGGCTCCGTGGCCTCCCTCGGCCTCCACAAGGGCGTCGCCCACGTGTACGGCCGCAAGCTCAAGGGCTACCCGGCCTGGCTCATGCACCGCGTCTACCACCTGAGCCGCGTCCCCACCTTCAACCGCAAGATGCGCGTCCTCGCCGAATGGACCCTCTCCGGGCTGTTCAAGCGCGAGATCGTCTCCCTCGGGTCCCTCGAACACCCCAGGGCCGAATTCGAACTCGCCGCGGGCGGCGGACCCAAGGAACCCCCACCCCCGTCCGCCCCCAACCCCCCGAAGGACAGCCAGCGCTGACGTTGTCAGTGTGGTCGGCCACACTGGACGTGTGACCATAGGTGGGCTCACACCTGCACAGAGTGACACCGCCGAGCGACCGACCACGAGCGATGTAGCGACCAATAGCGACACCACGAGGCTTGAACGCAGTGAACTTCACGCGCTGGAGCGCCCGGTTTCCAGGAACGCAGCGCCGCGCCGCCGCCCGGACCGAACATGCCGCAGCCCAGGCCAAGCGGGGCGAAGGCTCCGTCCCGGCAGCCCGCGGCGTCCGCGCCGACCCCACCGGCAGTGGCACCGAGCGGAGCCCGTCCACCCAGGACGGCGGCCCCGCCGGCCCCACGGACCCCACCGTCTCCGGGACCGGAACGGGATCCGCCGCGGCGCTCGCCGCGGTGCCCTCCCTCGACGTGCTCTCCGTGCGCGAGGTCCTCGGGTGCCTCCCGGCCCGCGTAGCGCTCGTCCACGGTCCCGAGCACCGCATCGCCTACGTCAACGACGCCTACACCGCGGGCTTCGGCCCCCGGCCCACCGGCGCCGCCGCCCACGAAGCCCTGCCCGAACTCGGCGAGCTCGGGCTGCTCCCGCTCCTCGACCAGGTCCTGCGCAGCGGCAAGCCCCGTACCGCCAAGAACCGCAAGGCGCCCGGTGGCAGCTCCTACACCGCCACCTGCACCCCCGTGGACTTCCCCGAGGCCGACGGCGCGGGCCGCAGCGCGGGCGTGTTGATCCACCTCGCCGACGTCACCGACCACGCCGAAGCCGTCGAACGGCTGCGCACCGCCGAGCGCCGCCAGCGCGAGGCCGTCGTCACCCTCCAGCGCTCCCTGCTCCCGCAGGAGCTCGAACAGCCAGACGACCTGCGCATCGCCGCCACCTACCAACCCGGCGGCACCGAGGCCGCGGTCGGCGGCGACTGGTACGACGTCATCACCCTCGGCGCCGGCCGCACCGCCCTCGTCATCGGCGACGTCATGGGCCGGGGCGTCCGCGCCGCCGCCGTCATGGGCCAGCTGCGCACCGCTGTGCGCGCCTACGCCCGGCTCGACCTGCCCCCGCACGAGGTGCTCCAGCTCCTCGACGGACTCGCCGCCGAGATCGACGCCAGCCAGATCGCGACCTGCGTGTACGCCGTCCACGACCCCAGCGAGGGCCTGCTGGCCTACGCCTCCGCGGGCCACCTGCCCATCCTCGTCCGCGACGAGGACGGCACCGTCCGGCGCGCCGCCGACCCCACCGGGCCCCCGCTCGGCACCGGCGGCTGGCTGCACACCTCCGGCACCATCGCACTGGGCCCCGGCTCCACCGCGGTCCTCTACACCGACGGCCTCGTCGAGCGCCGGGGCGAGGACATCGACGAGGGCGTGGCCGCCCTGGAACGCGCCCTCTCCGGCGCCCTGGGCACCCCCGCGGTCATCTGCGACCGGCTGATGCGCGCCCTGGGCGTGGACGCCGACCACGACGACGACGTCGCCGTGATGGTCCTCCAGCAGCCCGCCCGCGTCGGCTCGGAGGCGGAGCTCTTCCACAACGCGGCCCTGGAGCTGCTGGGCGGCATCGAGGCGGCCCCGCGCGCCCGGGCCTTCGCCCAGGGCGTCCTCGCCTCCTGGCGCTTCCCGATGGAGCTGTGCGACCTCGGCGTGCTGGCCGCCAGCGAGCTCGTGGCGAACTCCCTCCAGCACGGCACCCCGCCGATGCGCCTGCGCCTGCGCCGTACGGACCGCCGCCTGATCATCGAGGTCACCGACGGGGACGACCACCTGCCGCGGCGCCGCCGCGCCGAACCGGCCGACGAGACGGGCCGCGGCATCTCGATCGTCGCGACCATCGCCTCCTCGTGGGGCACCCGGCGCACCCCGGGCGGCGGCAAAGCCGTCTGGTGCGAGTTCGCCCTCCCGGACAAGAAGCCGGGCGAGTAGGGGCGAGGGCGAGGAACAGGACGCACGGAAGGCCCCGGTCCAGTCGGACCGGGGCCTTCCGTGCGTCCTTCGTACGGTCGCCCGTTACGCCGAGACGGGCTCGGCGACGGCGGCGGCCCGCGGGGCCGACACCTGGGCCGGCGCGACCTTCAACAGCGACGGGTTGTCCTGCCCCGGCGTCAGCTGCTTGCCGAGCCGCAGCGCGAGCCAGGCGATGCCCAGCGAGACCACGACGAAGATCCCGATGTAGAGCATCGGCACCCCGGCACCGACCGGCACGCCCAGCGGCCCGAGCGCCAGAGCCATCTGCTTGACCAGGGCGAAGGCCGAGTTGTACTGGCCGACCGAACCCTCCGGCGCCAGGTCCGCCACCAGCGGAGCCAGCGTGGGCGACAGCATGGCCTCGCCGATGCCGAAGAGGGCGTACGTCGTGATGAACGCGGCGGCGGCCATCATGGCGCTGCCGTGCCCCAGACCCGAGAAGCCGGCTATGAGCCAGGCGCCCGTCCAGATCACGCCGACCAGGGCGATGACGCGCGAACGACGCCGCTTCTCGACCAGCCGCAGCACCACGAACTGCGCCACGACGATCGCACCGGTGTTGGCGGCCAGCGCGAAACCCAGGGTGGAGGGGGAGATCCCGGCCGCTTCGGTGCCGAAGGCGGCGAGACCGGACTCGAACTGCCCGTAGCAGGCGAAGAAGATCACGAAGCCCAGCACGCAGAGCTGGACCATCGCCTTGTGCTCCAGCAGCCGCTTCCAGCCGCCCCCACCCGCCTGGGCGGGGTCCTTCGGCACCGCGTCCTTGATGCTCGGCGCGTGCGGCATCCGCACGGTGGCGATCACGCCCGCCAGCACCAGGAACATCACGGCCTCGATGCTGAACAGCAGGGTGAAGCTGCCGGGACGGTCCACGTCCACGATCTGTCCACCGATGAGGCCGCCGATGCCGAGACCCAGGTTCTGCATGAAGAACTGGAGCGCGAAGGCACGGGTCCGGGTGCTCGGGGTGGAGCACCACACGATCATGGTGGCCAGCGCGGGCTGCATGACGGCCTGACCGGCACCCAGCGCCAACGCGGACAGCAGGATCGGGACGACGCCGGTCGACAGACCCAGCGATATCGCGCCCACCGACGCGGCCACCGCCGCGCCCATGACCACGGGGACGGGCCCGCGCCGGTCGATGACCCGACCGGTGAGGGGCAGCGCGAGAAGGGCGCCCAGGGCGAACGCCACGAAGGCGCACGTCGCCGTAGCCGCACCCAGATCCCGCACCTGCGCCACGTAGATATAGAGGAACGGAACCGTGAAACCGATACCGAACGCGGTCAGCGCGTTACCGGCCTGGATCCTCCGCATCGCAGCGCCCATCACCTTGGTCACTTCTCACCTGCCTTCACTACTGAAGCCTGAAGACTTCATACCTAAAGTTCGATCCTTAACTCTACACACCGAAGGAGTTAGACGCCAATGGGCTCGTGCCATACTTCGGACCATGGGTGACACCCCCGACGGCACTACGCCCGTCCACGAGCCGAGCCTCGATGAGCAGATCGCCGTCTATCAGCGCGAGTTCCAGGACCTCGACCCCCAGGTCGAGAAGGTCGTGTCGGCCCTGAGCCGCCTCAACCGCCGGATGAACGTCGCGTACGGCCGCCAGACGGCGGCCCTGGGCATCAGCAACGCCGAGTGGGAGGTCCTCAAGGCCCTCGTGCTCGCGGGCGACCCCTACCGGATGGGCCCGAGCGAGCTGGCGAAGCAGCTGGGCCTGACGCCCGCAGCGATGACCCACCGGATCGACCGCATGACCGCGGACGGCCTGGTGACGCGGGAGCGCGACGAGTCCAACCGGGTCCGCGTGATCGTGGAGCTGACGAACGAGGGCCGCAGCAAGTGGCTCGACGCGATGCGCGCGGCCACGCTCTTCGAGGAGGACCTCCTCCAGGACCTCTCCACCGTGGAGCGCGCCCTGCTCGGCGACATCCTCACGCGCCTGCTGGACCGGGTCGAAGGCCTCCAGTCGCCCGCCTGACCTGGCACGCGAACCCGGGGTTGACACCAACCCCGGGAGTCCGTAAGGTTCTCCGAGTTGTCCCAGAGCCGGAACGGTTCCGTGGCAGCAGATACGCCGCCTCGTAGCGGCACCCAACTCAGCACGATCTCCCACCGGGAACGAATTCGGCATGCCCGAATTCCTACCGAGGCCCGATTATGAGCCACCCGGGAAATCCGCTAGAGTTTGGGAGTCGGAACGGCCCAACAGCCGCAAAGACAAACCCCGCTGACTGGGGGTCAGGCCCGAAAGGTTCTGATAGAGTCGGACTCGCCGGAAAGGGAAAGCGCGAAAGCGAAGAACTGGAAAGCGAAACCCGCTTCGACCGGGAATCGGACACGAAAGAGTCTGATAGAGTCGGAAACACGAAGAACGAAGCCCGGAGGAAAACCCGCGAGGGTGAGTACAAAGGAAGCGTCCGTTCCTTGAGAACTCAACAGCGTGCCAAAAATCAACGCCAGAAGTTGATACCCCGTCCACTTCGGTGGAT
>NZ_JBIWAJ010000016.1:0-254917 GCF_044759975.1 Streptomyces sp. NPDC098789 | reverse complement strand
CGCGCCACCCGCGACGACGGCCTTGACCGCCGCGATCCCGCCGTCCACCGTCGGGAAACCCGCCGGGAGATACGCCACCAACGCCGCACGATTCTCCGACTTGGCCTTCGCCAGGGTGTCGCTCAACAGCTGGACGTTGCCCGTGTGCGCGCTCACTTGGTGGCTCCTTCGGTGCCGTCGTAGAGGCCGAAGTAGCGGGCCGCCGTATCCATGTCCTTGTCACCGCGACCGGACAGGTTCACGATGATCAACCCGTCCTTGCCCAGCTCCTTACCCAACTCCAGAGCCCCGGCCAACGCATGCGCCGACTCGATCGCCGGAATGATGCCCTCCGTGCGGGAGAGCAGACGCAGCGCCTGCATCGCCTCGTCATCGGTCACCGCCCGGTACTCACCCCGGCCCGCGTCCTTCAAATACGCGTGCTCCGGACCGATCCCCGGATAGTCCAGACCCGCCGAGATCGAATACGGCTCGGTGATCTGACCCTCCTCGTCCTGGAGAACGTAGGAGCGAGAACCGTGCAGGATCCCCGGCTCGCCAGCCGACAGGGTCGCCGCGTGCTCACCCGTCTCGATCCCGTGCCCCGCCGGCTCGAAGCCCACCAGGCGCACGTCCGCGTCCGGAATGAACGCGTGGAAGAGACCGATCGCGTTCGAACCGCCACCCACACACGCCGCGACCGCGTCCGGCAGCCGACCCTCGCGCTCCAGGATCTGGCGACGCGCCTCCACACCGATCACCCGATGGAAGTCACGCACCATCGCCGGGAAGGGATGCGGACCCGCGACCGTACCGAACAGATAGTGCGTGCGGTCCACGTTCGCGACCCAGTCACGGAACGCCTCGTTGATCGCGTCCTTCAACGTCCGCGAACCCGACTTGACCGCGATGACCTCGGCGCCCAACATCCGCATCCGGGCAACGTTCAACGCCTGACGCTCGGTGTCGATCTCACCCATGTAGATCGTGCACTCAAGACCGAACAACGCACAGGCCGTGGCGGTCGCCACACCGTGCTGACCCGCGCCGGTCTCCGCGATCACCCGCGTCTTACCCATGCGCTTGGTCAGCAACGCCTGACCCAACACATTGTTGATCTTGTGCGAACCCGTGTGGTTCAAGTCCTCACGCTTGAGGTACACCGTCGCGCCACCCGCGTGCTCCGCGAACCGCGGCACCTCTGTCAGGGCGCTGGGGCGGCCCGTGTAGTTCACGAGCAGGTCGTTCAGCTCGGCCGCGAACGCCGGATCGACCTTCGCCTTCTCATACTCCGCCGCAACCTCATCCACCGCGGCGACCAACGCCTCCGGAATGAACTTGCCACCGAAATCACCGAAATAGCCCTCGGCGTTGGGGACGGAACCCTCGGGGTCCGGAATGAAGAACTCACTGGACGGCATGCCAGTACTCCTACGGAAGCAATCGGGTGGGATTCACCGTATTGCGCCGAGGGTCCCGTACGTGTCCGGCTCCACCACGGCCAAAGCGGCAGCGGAGCGCGGATCAGGGCACGGGACGGCTACGACGCGGCTCCGCCACGCCATCGCATGCCGTTGACCTGGCCGGGCTCCGACCCGATCACGTACCGGACCCGGCGCCCGCGCACGCGCCGGGCCGGGGCGCGGCAGCCGCGGGGGCGGCAGCCGCGCGCCAGGGGCGCGTGGGCCGACGGCACGCCGACCAGGCCGTGGAGGCCGGGTCGGGTGCGGACGGCGCGGGCGGACGGCATCACGGTCTGGGTCAGCTCCGCCCGTGGCGCAGGGCGGGGTGGGCGCCGGCGGCGACCAGGTCGGCCACGGCGGCCTTCGGGTCTCGGCCGGTGACCAGGGATTCGCCCACGAGGACGGCGTCGGCGCCCTCGTTCGCGTAGGCGATGAGGTCGTGCGGTCCGCGGATGCCGGACTCGGCGACCTTCACGATGTGGGCCGGGATCTCGGGGACGACCCGCTCGAAGGTCGAGCGGTCCACCTTGAGGTCCTTGAGGTTGCGCGCATTGACGCCGATGATCTTGGCGCCGGCGGCGACCGCGCGCTCGGCCTCCTCCTCGTCGTGGACCTCGACGAGCGGGGTGAGGCCGATGGACTCGGCCCGCTCGATGAGGGAGACGAGGGCCTCCTGCTCCAGGGCCGCGACGATCAGCAGCACGAGGTCGGCGCCGTAGGCGCGGGCCTCCCACAGCTGGTACGCCGTGACGATGAAGTCCTTGCGCAGGATGGGAACGTCCACCCGTGCTCGTACGGCTTCCAGGTCCGCGAGGGAACCGCCGAAGCGGCGCTCCTCGGTCAGGACGGAGATGACGGCAGCGCCGCCCGCCTCGTAATCGGCGGCCAGGCCTGCCGGGTCTGCGATCGCGGCGAGCGCGCCCTTGGACGGGCTGGAGCGCTTCACCTCACAGATCACCTTGACGCCTTCGCCACGAAGGGCGGCGACGCCGTCCTTGGCCTGGGGCGCCTTGGCGGCACGCTCCTTGAGCTCGTCGAGGCTGACGCGCGACTGCCTTTCGGCAAGGTCGGCGCGGACCCCTTCGATGATCTCGTCGAGCACACTCACGCGAGCGGCCCCCTTCCGGGTCGGTCGACTGGTTCAAGGTCAGCAATCAAATGGTATCCGCAGGAGGCACTCGCCTCTGCACACGATTGACGGCGTCCCATTGACTGGACATTCGGAATCTGCTCTTCAATCCGGGCTGCGTACGGCCTCACGGGGCCAGCGCCGACCCGAAGGGCAGGTTTCGGACAACGGCGAAAATCAGCGCCATGGCGCCGATTCCCCACCAGTACAGCGGTGCGAGGGCCAGCCGCGGGGTCGGCCCGCCGCGATAGGCGCGAATCAGCCACACGATCATGAAGCCGGCGAAGACGAAGTAGCCGATCACGGCCATGGCATTCGCGCCGAGAGCGGTGATCAGATCGCCGTGGGCGAACGCGTGGGCGCTGCGCAGACCGCCGCAGCCCGGGCACAGGATCCCGGTCAGCCGGAACAGCGGGCAGACCGGGTAGTGGCCCGGTTCGTACGGGTCCACGGCGGCGACGTAGCCGAGGGCCGAGGCGGCCACGGCCAGCGTGAGCACCGGGGCGGCGAGGCGGCGGGCCCGGCCGGGGGCGGCGGGCGCGGCGCCGGGCGGCCCGGGCGTCGCCAGGGGGGTGCGTGAGGCGTCCACGCGCTGATTCTCGTCGGTCATGACAAAAGGCGCAGCCCGACGGGGCCGCGCCTTTCGATTCCGCTCCGGAACATCAGACCTTCGCGGTCTTCGCGGCCTTCATGGCGGCGATGACCGTCGCGAGGTCCTTGTGCTCGGCCTTCGGCGCGCCCATGCCCGCCGCCTTCATCGCCATGCCGACGACGCCGCCGAGCGCCACGATGACCAGGCCGGCGATGAAGCCGGTCAGGTTCGCCAGCACCATGAACGCGCCGGAGACGCAGAAACCGACGAAAGCGATGATGACGCCGGTCCAGGCGGCCGGGGTGTGTCCGTGGTCAGTGCCCGACATGAGTTGCTCCTCGTTGGTCTGTGTTGCTCGGTGTTGCTCCGTCGAACGCGTCTGTGCGACCGCCCGGCCATCATTGTCTTCATTGTCCCGCACCCGGGACACACCTCGCGCCCGGGGGTGACCAGGCTCTCAGCGCCCGCTCGTGGGGTCCTCGCCGCGGTCCAGCGCCTTCCACAGGTCCTCCGGCCGGTCCGGGTCCACCACCGGCGCCTTGCGCGGCCGGGGCGTGCCGTCGCGCTCGTAGCGCCCGCCCATCGCGGGCCAGCTCCGGCCGAAGCGCAGGGCCAGCAGCCCGGCGAGCAGGATCAGGAACGCGCCCGCCGCCGCCACGTACGGCCACGCCGTGTGGGTGAGCGCGGCAGCGTGGGCGGCGGTGTCCGCGGTCGTACGGGCCGCCGCGTCGTCCAGCGCCGCCCGGTCGCCCGCCCCCGCCAGCGCGGCGAGGACCGCGCCGAGGCCGCTCAGCGCGAGCAGCCCGGAGACCAGCAGGCGGCTGCGGCCGCGTACGGCGAACACGGCGACCAGGGCCGCGAGGGCCACGATGGCCAGGGCCGCGGGGACCCCGGTGACCGCCCGTCCGTCGGCCGCCAGCGGCAGCGCGTCGCCCCCGGCCGCGGCGGCGGTGCCGCGCGCCCAGGTCCGGCCCGAGGCCAGCAGGACGACGGTGGCGCCGAGCGCGCCGAGCAGCAGGGCGGCGGCGACGCTGCGTCGGCTGCCGCCGCCGCGCGCGGCGGCCGCATCGGCTTCCGGGTCGGCGGCGGGATCGGTTCGGGGTGGGGGTACGGCGCTCACGTACCCCACTATCCCCTACCGCTTCAGGCGGAGTGGAGGCGGTTCGCCGCTCCGACCGCGCGGAGCACCGCGGCGGCCTTGTTGCGGCACTCCGCGTCCTCCAGCTCGGGCACGGAATCGGCCACGACCCCGGCTCCGGCCTGCACGTACGCCGTGCCGTCGCGCAGCAGTGCGGTGCGGATGGCGATGGCCGTGTCGGCGTCCCCGGCGAAGTCGAGGTAGCCGACGCAGCCGCCGTAGAGCCCGCGGCGGGAGGGCTCCAGCTCCTCGATGATCTGCATGGCGCGCGGCTTGGGCGCACCGGACAGGGTGCCGGCCGGGAAGCAGGCGGTCAGCACGTCGAAGGCGGTCCGGCCCTCGGCGACGCGGCCGGTGACGGTGGAGACGATGTGCATGACGTGCGAGTACTTCTCGATGCTCATGAAGTCGACGACCTCGACGCTGCCGGGTTCGCAGACCCGACCGAGGTCGTTGCGGCCGAGGTCCACGAGCATGAGGTGCTCGGCGCGCTCCTTGGGGTCCGCGAGCAGTTCCTCGGCGAGGTCGTGGTCCTCCTGCGGGGTGGCCCCGCGGTGCCGGGTGCCGGCGATGGGGTGGACCATGGCCCGCCCGTCCTCGACCTTGACCAGCGCCTCGGGGCTGGAGCCGACGACGTCGAAGCCGTTCTCGAAGCGGAAGAGGTACATGTACGGGGACGGGTTGGTGGCGCGCAGCACCCGGTAGACGTCCAGGGCGGAGGCGGTGCAGGGGGTCTCGAACCGCTGCGAGGGCACGACCTGGAAGGCCTCGCCCGCGCGGATGCGCTCCTTGACGTCCTCGACGGCCGCCTGGTACTTCTCGCCGCCCCACAGGGCCGAGTACGCGGGCAGTTCGGAGGCCGGCAGCGGCGCGGGCGTGTACGGCGCCGGGCGGGAGAGGTCGGCCTCCATCGCGTCGAGCCGGGCGACGGCGTCGGCGTACGCCTCGTCGACTCCCGTGTCGAGGTCGTTGTGGTTGATCGCGTTGGCGATCAGCAGGACCGTGCCGTCCCAGTGGTCGAGGACCGCGATGTCCGAGGTGAGCAGCATCGTCAGCTCGGGGAGTTCGAGGTCGTCGTGGGTGTGCTCGCCGATCCGCTCCAGCCGGCGCACGATGTCGTAGCCGAGGTAGCCGACCATGCCGCCGGTGAAGGGCGGCAGGCCGCCCGAGAGGTCGCGCGGGGTGTGCAGGGCCTCGACGGTGGCGCGCAGCGCGTCGAGGGGGTCGCCGGTGGTGGGCACGCCGACGGGCGGGGTGCCGATCCAGTGCGCCTGGCCGCCCTGGACCGTCAGGGTCGCGTCGCTGCGGACGCCGACGAAGGAGTACCGCGACCAGGACCGGCCGTTCTCGGCCGATTCCAGCAGGAACGTGCCCGGGCGCTCGGCGGCCAGCTTGCGGTAGAGGCCGACCGGGGTGTCCCCGTCGGCGAGGAGGCGGCGGCTGACGGGGATGACCCGGCGGTCGGCCGCGAGCTTGCGGAACGTTTCAAGATCCATGGCGTGCGACCTTACCTATTCGGCATCGGCGGGGCGGAGGAGGACGTCGGTGTCGAAGCAGGTGCGGGTGCCGGTGTGGCAGGCCGCGCCGACCTGGTCGACCCGGACGAGCACGGTGTCGGCGTCGCAGTCGAGGGCGACGGACTTCACGTGCTGGAAGTGGCCGGAAGTGTCTCCCTTGACCCAGTACTCCTGGCGGCTGCGGGACCAGTACGTGCAACGGCCGGTGGTCAGGGTGCGATGCAGGGCCTCGTCGTCCATCCAGCCGAGCATGAGCACCTCACCGGTGTCGTACTGCTGGGCGATGGCGGGCAGCAGACCGTCCGCGGAGCGCTTGAGGCGCGCGGCGATCGCGGGGTCGAGGGAGGACGTACTCATGGGGACCATTGTGCAGCGCGGGGCGGGCGGGTACAGAGGACTGTCCGCCTGATGAGCAGGCGCGGGGCCGGTTCCGGCCGTAGGCTGACCCGCATGTCTACCCATGCGAAGCGTGAACGACTGCTGCTGGCGGACCTGTTGGAGTCGGCGGGGCCCGAGGCGCCGACGCTGTGCGACGGCTGGCGGACCCGGGAACTGGCGGCGCACGTGGTGGTGCGGGAGCGTCGGCCGGACGCGGCGGGCGGGATCCTGCTGAACGTGCTGAAGGCCCGGCTGGACAAGGCGATGGCCGAGTACACGGCCAAGCCGTACGAGGAACTCATCCAGCTGATCAGGACCGGCCCGCCGAAGATGTCGGTGTACTCGCTGAAGCAGATCGACGAGGCCGCGAACGCGGTGGAGTTCTACGTCCACGCGGAGGACGTGCGCCGGGCCCAGCCGGACTGGTCGCCCCGCGAGCTGGACCCGGTGTTCTCGGACTCGCTGTGGTCGCGCCTGGAGAAGCTGGCCCGCCTGACGGGTCGCCGCTCCCCGGTGGGCCTGGTGCTGCGCCGTCCGAACGGCCAGACGGCGGTGGCCCACAAGGGCACGCCGGTGGTCACGGTGACCGGCGATCCCGGCGAGCTGACCCTGTTCTGCTTCGGCCGCCAGGCCGCTTCGCGGATCGAACTGGACGGCGAGAAGGACGCGGTGGCGAAACTGACCACGGCGAAGCTGGGCCTGTAGCCCCGGCGATCAGGCGCCCGGTCCCGGTCCCGGTCCCGCCGAGAGCCGCCGCTCCAGTGGGGTGCGCATGCTGGGGCGCACGCGCAGGTCGCCGAAGAAGGCGGCCAGGCGTGCGCTCTCCGCCGCGATGGCGCCGCGGGCTCCGCGACCGGGGTCGGATCCGGTCAGGAGCTCGGTGACGATCTCGCCGTCGGGGCGCTGCGTCCAGCCGCCGACGATCCGGCCGCCCCACCACAGGGTGGGCCCGATGTTGCCGTTGTTGTCGAAGAGCTCCGGGACGTGGGCCGGGTCCAGGTACCAGTCGCGCTGGATCCAGCCCATGGCGGTGGGGTCGAGCGAGGGCAGCAGGGCGGCGGCCGGTTCGGGGGCGGCGGGGGCCTCCAGCTGGGCGGGCAGGGCGTGGGCCGGCCCGCAGCTCAGGTCGACGTCGACGGTGTCGATCCGGGCCAGCGCCTTGCGGGTGTCGGTGAGCGTCCAGCCGGTCCACCACTTGAGGTCCGCGGTGGTGGCGGGGCCGAAGGCGGCGAGGTAGGCGGCGGCCAGTTCGGCCCTGGCCAGGTCGACGGGGAGTTCGGGGTGGGGCTCGGCGGGCATCCAGCGGAACTGCGAGGAGGCCCAGCTGCCGAGCGGGCGGCCGCGGCGGATGCGGCCCTCGGCGGCGAGCACGGACAGGACCCGGCTGGTGATGCGGGGCCTGGCCTCGTACGGCTTGCCCGGCGCCATCACGATCACCTCCTTCAACCGGGGCACCGCGTCGGCGAGTTGGGTCGCGGACGCCTCGCCGCGTTCGGCGAGGGCGGCGAGCACGGCGGCTTCGGTCCGGGCCAGCCAGCCGGCGTCGTGCCCGAGTTGCTCGGCCAGGACCTTCAGCAGCCCGGTGCGCTCGCGGGCGGCCACGGCGCGGGCCGTGGAGGCGTCGACGACGGGGGCCAGGGCGCGGGGCACGACGAACATGGTGCGGCGCATGCACAGCATCCGCGCCAGGCTCCGGTCGGCGTACAGGGCCCGCTCCAGCTCCGTCACCGAGGGGGTGGCCATGCGGGCGGCCGCGCTCAGGTACACGCTGGCGGGATCGGTGGCGTGCAGCGCGAGCACGGCGTCGACGACCTGCTCGGGGGTGGCGGCGCGGGTCGCGGGCGTCAGCAGGTGGCGCGTCGCGAGCAGGGCGCGGCGGTGCTCGTCGGTGATCTTCGGCCGGGTAGCGGTCATGGCGCCACGCTAAGGGGCGTGGCGGACGGATCCCGTCCTAGATCCCCCTAGGCGAAGGTGAGTTCCGCCCGGCGGACCAGGGGTGCGGCGGTGCCGACGACCGCGCCCGCCATGCTCAGCGCGCCGCCCGCGAGGAACACCGGGACGATGCCCCACAGCTCGACGGCCACGCCGAAGGCGGGGTAGGCCAGCGGGGCCAGGCCGACGGCGGTGAAGGCCATCACCGAGCTGACCCGACCGAGGTACGAGGGGTCCGTGGCCGTCTGGATGAGGGCGACGGCCAGCCCTCCGCAGATCCCGCACACCAGGCCCCCCGCCACCGCGAGCGCCACCGCGATCGGCAGGCTCGGCGCCAGGGCCAGGGCGCCGATGGCCGCCGACCCGACGATCAGGGTGAGGTTCTGCACCGCCCCCGCCCGCGGCACCCCGCGGACCAGGGTCAGCAGCAGGGCGCTGGAGGCCGCCCCGGCCCCGAAGGCCCCGACGACCCAGCCGACCCCCGACGCGCCCCAGCCGCGCTCCTCGGCCAGGAGCAGCAGGCCGACGGTGAGCGGGGCGGACGTACCGAGCTGGCTGAGGGTGCCGGAGAGGATCAGCGGGCCGATCAGACCGTGGTGGCGTATGTAGGCCAGGCCCGAGCGCAGCTGCTGCCAGGGGGATTCCGGGCGCCCTTCCCCCGGCGCGTCGGACGCCGTCGGCAGCGGGCCGAGGCGGACCGCCACCAGGAGGGCCAGGGAGAGCCCGAAGAGGGCCGCGGCCACCGCGAAGGCGGCCGCGGGGCCGCCCAGCCCCATGGCCAGACCGGCCACCGGCGGTCCCGCGGTGTTGCCCATGCGCTCGACCAGGCTGCGCAGCCCCTGGACCCGGACGAGGCGCCCGGGTCCGGCGATCCGCGGCGGCAGCGCCCCCACGGCCGGCATGAAGAGCGCGTCGACGGCGCCGAACAGCAGGGCGACGACGACCAGCACCCACAGCCCGGGCGAGGTGAGGGCGACCACCGCAGCCAGCGCGAGCACCACCGCGCAGCGCACCGCGTCGGAGGAGATGACGACCAGGCGGGGGCCGAAACGGTCGGCCACCACTCCCCCGCCCAGCATCAGCAGGGCGCGCGGCACCGCCCCGGCCGCCATGACCAGGCCGACCTGCGCGGGCCCGGCGGTCTGCGCCGCCGCCCAGCCGAGGGCGAGGAAGTAGATCCCGTCGCCGACGAGCGAGGCGGCGTAGGCCGTGAGCCAGCGCCAGACGTTCCGGTTCATGCGAGTCCCCCCAGACCCAGACGCTTCGCCGGACGGACGTCTCAGCGGACCGGGTGCCCGGCCCCCCGCAGCGCGTCCTTGACCTGGCCGATGCGCAGGTCCCCGAAGTGGAACACCGAGGCCGCGAGCACCGCGTCGGCGCCCGCCGCGACCGCCGGGGCGAAGTCGGACAGTTTGCCCGCGCCGCCCGAGGCGATCACCGGGACACTGACGTGCTGACGCACGGCCGCGATCATCTCGGTGTCGTAGCCGTCCTTCGTACCGTCGGCGTCCATCGAGTTCAACAGGATTTCCCCGGCGCCGAGTTCGGCGGCGCGGTGGGCCCATTCGACGGCGTCGATACCGGTGCCCCGGCGGCCGCCGTGGGTGGTGACCTCGAAGGTGCCGGCCGCGGTGCGCCGCGCGTCGACGGACAGGACGAGGACCTGGCGGCCGAAGCGCTCGGCGATCTCCTGGATCAGCTCGGGGCGGGCGATGGCGGCGGTGTTGACGCCGACCTTGTCCGCGCCCGCGCGCAGCAGCTTGTCCACGTCGTCCGCGGTGCGCACGCCGCCGCCGACGGTGAGCGGGATGAAGACCTGCTCGGCGGTGCGGCGCACCACGTCGTAGGTGGTCTCGCGGTTTCCGGAGGAGGCGGTGATGTCGAGGAAGGTCAGCTCGTCGGCGCCTTCGGCGTCGTACAGCTTGGCCATCTCGACGGGGTCGCCGGCGTCGCGCAGGTTCTGGAAGTTGACGCCCTTGACGACCCGGCCGTTGTCCACGTCCAGGCAGGGGATCACCCGTACGGCCAGGGTCATGCGGTGTCTCCTCGGTAGGCCTCGACCTCGACCTCGACGACCAGGCTGGGGTCGATGAAGCCGGACACGATGAGCAGGGAGGCGGCGGGGCGGACGGCGTCGAACAGCTCCTTGTGGGCGCGGCCCACCTCGTCCACGTCCCGCGCGTGCGTCAGGTACATGCGGGTGCGGACGACGTGCTCGGCGCCCAGGCCCACCTGGGCGAGCGCGTCGAGCGCGACCTTGAAGGAGTTCATGGCCTGCTCGTACGGGCCGCCCGCGGTGATCTGGCCGCCCACCACGGAGGTGCAGCCGGAGACCAGGACCAGGCCGTTGGGGAGGGCGACGGCGCGGGAGTAGCCGACGGCTTCCTCCCAGGGACCGCCGGAGGAGATCTTGCGCACCTCGCTCACAGGGCCACCGCCTTCAGCGCCTCTTCGAGGGTGAACGCCTTCGCGTACAGGGCCTTGCCGACGATCGCGCCCTCGACGCCCTGCGGGACCAGCGCGGCCAGCGCCCGCAGGTCGTCCAGCGAGGAGATGCCGCCGGAGGCGACGACGGGCCGGTCGGTGGCGGCGCAGACGTTGCCCAGCAGCTCCAGGTTGGGGCCGGTCAGGGTGCCGTCCTTGCCGATGTCGGTGACGACGTAGCGGGCGCAGCCTTCGGAGTCCAGGCGGGCGAGGGCCTCGTAGAGGTCGCCGCCCTCGCTGGTCCAGCCGCGGCCCTTGAGGGTCGTGCCGCGCACGTCGAGCCCGACCGCGATCTTGTCGCCGTGCTCGGCGATGACCTTGGCGACCCAGTCCGGGGTCTCCAGGGCGGCGGTGCCGAGGTTGACCCGGGTGCAGCCGGTGGCGAGGGCCGCGGCGAGCGTGGCGTCGTCGCGGATGCCGCCGGAGAGCTCGACCTTGATGTCCATGGCGCCGGTGATCTCGGCGACCAGGGCGCGGTTGTCGCCCGTGCCGAAGGCGGCGTCGAGGTCGACCAGGTGCAGCCATTCGGCGCCGGAGGCCTGCCAGGAGAGGGCGGCCTGGAGCGGCGAGCCGTAGGAGGTCTCGCTGCCGGACTCGCCGTGCACCAGGCGGACCGCCTGGCCGTCGCGGACGTCGACCGCGGGGAGCAGTTCGAGCGTGCCGGCGGGGTGCACCGGCTTCGCGATCTTCGCCATCAGAGGGTCTCGATCCAGTTGGTGAGGAGCTGGGCACCGGCGTCGCCGGACTTCTCGGGGTGGAACTGGGTGGCCCACAGGGCGCCGTTCTCCACCGCCGCGACGAAGGGCTCGCCGTGCGTGGCCCAGCTGACCTTGGGGGCGCGGATCAGCGGGTTGGTGACTTCGAGGCTCCACTCGCGCACCGCGTAGGAGTGCACGAAGTAGAAGCGCGCGTCGTCGTCCAGGCCGGCGAAGGCCTGGCTGTCGGCGGGCGCGTCGACGGTGTTCCACCCCATGTGGGGGACGATCGGGGCCTTGAGCGGCTCGACCGTGCCGGGCCATTCGTCGAGGCCCTCGGTCTCCACGCCGTGCTCGATGCCGCGCTCGAAGAGGATCTGCATGCCGACGCAGATGCCCATGACCGGGCGTCCGCCGGAGAGCCTGCGACCGATGATCCAGTCGCCGCGGACCCCCTTGAGGCCGCGCATGCAGGCCTCGAAGGCGCCGACGCCGGGCACCAGCAGGCCGTCGGCGTCCATGGCCTTGTCGTAGTCGCGGGTGATCTCCACCTCGGCGCCGACGCGCGCGAGCGCCCGCTCGGCGGAGCGGACGTTGCCGAAGCCGTAGTCGAGGACGACGACCTTCTTGGTGGGACGAGTGGGCCGGGCGGGCCGGGCGGTGCCGGTGGGGGTGTCGTCGCTCATTCCCAAATCCCTTGGATCCGCAGGACTCCGGCGGCCAGACACATCGCGGAGCCGATGGCGAGCAGGATGACGACCGACTTGGGCATCTTCTGCTTCTGGAAGGAGTAGACGCCGCCGGCCAGGAAGAGGCCGAGGACGATCAGGATGGTGTTGAGGCCGTTCACGGTTAGAGGGCGCCCTTCGTGGAGGGAAGGATGCCCGCGGCGCGCGGGTCGAACTCGGCGGCGTAGCGCAGGGCCCGGGCGAGGGCCTTGAACTGGCACTCCACGATGTGGTGGGCGTTGCGCCCGTACGGGACGTGGACGTGCAGGCCGATCTGCGCCTGCGCGACGAACGACTCGAAGATGTGCCGGGTCATGGTCGTGTCGTAGGACCCGATCATCGGCGCCATGTTCTCGGGCTCGGTGTGCACCAGGTAGGGGCGGCCCGACAGGTCGACGGTGACCTGGGCGAGGGACTCGTCCAGCGGGACCGTGCAGTTGCCGAAGCGGTAGATGCCGACCTTGTCGCCGAGGGCCTGCTTGAAGGCGGCGCCCAGCGCCAGCGCGCTGTCCTCGATGGTGTGGTGGCTGTCGATGTGCAGGTCGCCCTCGGTCTTGACGGTGAGGTCGAAGAGGCCGTGGCGGCCGAGCTGGTCGAGCATGTGGTCGTAGAAGCCCACACCGGTGGACACGTCGACCTTGCCGGTGCCGTCGAGGTCTATCTCGACGAGGACCGAGGTCTCCTTGGTGGTCCGTTCGACTCTTCCGATGCGGCTCATGCCTGCTGCTCCTTCTTCAGTGCGCGAACCGCTTCCAGGAACGCGTCGTTCTCGGCCGGGGTGCCCGCGGTGACCCGCAGCCATCCTGGTACGCCGTTGTCCCTGACCAGGACGCCCTGGTCGAGGATCTGCCGCCATGCGGTGGGGGAGTCCGCGAACGTCCCGAACTGCACGAAGTTCGCGTCGGACGCGGTGACCTCGTAGCCCATGGCGAGCAGTTCGGTGACCAGCCGGTCGCGTTCGGCCTTGAGCTGCTCGACGTAGCCGAGCAGGGTGTCGGTGTATTCCAGGGCGGCCAGTGCGGTCGCCTGGGTGACGGCGGAGAGGTGGTACGGCAGGCGCACCAGCTGTACGGCGTCCACGACGGCGGGGTGCGCCGCGAGGTAGCCCAGGCGCAGTCCGGCGGCGCCGAAGGCCTTGGACATGGTCCGCGAGACCACCAGGTTCGGGCGGCCTTCGAGCAGCGGCAGGAGCGAGTCCCGGTGGCTGAACTCGACGTACGCCTCGTCCAGGATCACCAGCGACGGGCGGGCGGCCTGGGCGGCCTCGTAGAGGGCCAGGACCGTCTCGGCCTCGACCGCCGTGCCCGTCGGGTTGTTGGGCGAGGTGATGAAGACGACGTGCGGGGCGTGCTCCGCGATCGCCCGGGCGGCCGCGTCCACGTCGATAGTGAAGTCGTCGCGGCGCGGACCGGAGATCCAGTCGGTGCCGGTGCCGCGGGCGATCAGGGCGTGCATCGAGTACGAGGGCTCGAAGCCGATCGCGGTGCGGCCGGGTCCGCCGAAGGTCTGGAGCAGCTGCTGGAGGACCTCGTTGGAGCCGTTGGCGGCCCATACGTTCTCCCGCGCGACCGGGTGCTTGCCGGTGCGGGTGAGGTAGGCGGCCAGCTCGGTGCGCAGCTCGATCGCATCCCGGTCGGGGTAGCGGTTGAGGGTGCGGGCGGCCTCGGCGACGCGCTCCGCGATGCGGGCGACGAGCTCCTCGGGCAGGGGGTACGGGTTCTCGTTGGTGTTGAGCTGGACGGGTACGTCGAGCTGCGGCGCGCCGTAGGGGGTCTTGCCGCGGAGCTCGTCGCGGATGGGGAGGTCGTCGATGCCGAGATCGGCGCTCACGGGCCGGGTCACTGCTGGGGAACCTTCCACCCGCTGTGCTGGTCTAGTTCGCCTTCGGCAAAACGCGCCTTGAGGGCGGCGCCGTGCGCGGGCAGGTCCTCGGCCTCGGCGAGGGTGACCACGTGGTGGGCGACCTCGGCGAGGGCGTCGCGGGTGTAGTCCACGATGTGGATGCCGCGCAGGAAGGACTGCACGGACAGGCCCGAGGAGTGGCAGGCGCAGCCGCCGGTGGGCAGGACGTGGTTGGAGCCGGCACAGTAGTCGCCGAGGGAGACCGGGGACCACGGGCCGACGAAGATCGCGCCCGCGTTGCGGACCCGGGCGGCCCAGGCGGCCGCGTCGGCGGTCTGGACCTCCAGGTGTTCGGCGCCGTACGCGTCGACCACCTTCAGGCCGTCCTCCAGGCTGTCGACCAGGACGATCGCGGACTGGCGGCCCGCCAGGGCGGGCTTGATCCGGTCCTCGACGTGCTTGGACGCCGCGACCTGCGGGGCCAGCTCGCGCTCGACGGCCTCGGCCAGTTCGACGGAGTCGGTGACGAGGACGGCGGCGGCCAGCGGGTCGTGCTCGGCCTGGCTGATCAGGTCGGCGGCGACGTGCACGGGGTCGGCCGTGGAGTCCGCGAGGACCGCGATCTCGGTGGGGCCGGCCTCGGTGTCGATGCCGATCTTGCCGGTGAAGTAGCGCTTGGCGGCGGCGACCCAGATGTTGCCGGGGCCGGTCACCATGTTCGCCGGGGCGCACCCGTCCGGGCCCGAGGTGCCGTACGCGAACATCGCCACGGCCTGGGCTCCACCGGCCGCGTACACCTCGTCGACGCCGAGCAGCGCGCAGGCGGCCAGGATCGTCGGGTGCGGCAGGCCGTCGAAGTCGGCCTGCGGCGGGGACGCGAGCGCGATCGACGCGACGCCCGCCTCCTGCGCCGGGACGACGTTCATGACCACGGAGGACGGGTACACCGAGCGGCCGCCGGGCGCGTAGAGGCCCACGCGCTCGACCGGGACCCACTTCTCGGTGACGGTGCCGCCGGGGACGACCTGGGTGGTGTGCTCGGTGCGGCGCTGCTGTGCGTGCACGATCCGGGCGCGCCGGATCGACTCCTCCAGGGCCGCGCGGACGGCCGGATCCAGCCCCTCCAGGGCGGCCTTGATGGCCTCCTCGGGAACCCGGATCCGCTCCAGCACGACCCCGTCGAACTTCTGCGCGTACTCGATCAGCGCCGCCGTGCCACGATGATGGACGTCCTCGCAGATGGGCCGCACCTTGTCCAGGGCGGCCGCTACGTCGAACTCGGCACGGGGCAGCAGATCGCGCAGGGCGCCCCCCTCGGGGAGGGAGTCGCCGCGCAGGTCGATACGAGAGATCACCTCCCAATTCTCTCAGACGCCATCTCGCCACCGTTCGTCCGTATCACTGGCTGATACGCGCCCCGGTCGTCACCGGTGTCCCCTAGCGTTTCGGATACACGGGGTGACGGGGGAAGACAGCTGAAGGGGGGCCGCCGTGGCGGAGCCGCGTCCGGGCGAGGAGCCGCAGGACCTGACGGAGCCGGAACGACGGATGTGGAGCGCCTTTCGCACCGGGAACGTCTGCGACCTGAGCGCGCGGGTCGCGGGCGAGGACGATCCGCACGGGGACCACGTGTGGGGGCCGGCGCGCAGCGTGCGCGCACGGGTGGTGGCGCTGCTGCTGCTCCACGGGCCGCCGCCGGTGCCGGGCCGGGTGTCGTCGCTGAAGCTGCGGGGCGCGCGGATCGCCGGGCGGCTCGATCTGTCCGGCGGCACGGTGGACCCGTACGTCGAGATCCAGTCCTGCCGCTTCGACAGCGAGGTCCAGCTGTCCGAGACCCGGCTGGGCACGCTGCGCCTGGTCGACTGCGCGGTGCCCCGGCTCGACGCGGCCCGCCTGCACACCACGGGTGACCTGCACCTGCTGCGCTGCCGGGTGGCCCGCGGGATCCGGCTGACCGACGCGCAGATCGGCACCGACCTGCTGATCAGCGAGCTGGTCGTGCAGCGGGACAACCGCGGGCGGGCGATCGCCGCCGACGGCATGTCGGTGGCGCAGGACTTCCAGGCCGACCTGATCAAGACGTACGGGGAGGTCAGCCTGCGCGGGGCCAAGATCGGGGTGTCGATGAGCCTGCGCGGGGCCAGGCTCAGCAATCCGTACGGGCGGCTCGCGCTGAACGCGCCCACCCTGACCGTCGAGCGGACCCTCTACCTGACCTCGATCGCCCTCTCCAGCGGGAACGGCGACCCGGGCGCCACTCCCCCCTACGGCTGGGGCCAGACGCCCACGCGCGGCGGCCGCGCCCGGCGCTTCGAGTGCCGGGGCGGACTGCGGCTGGACGACGGGCGGTTCGGGGACGCGGTGGACTTCTACGGCGCCCGCTTCGTGCTCACGCAGGAACAGGAGATATCGCTGCGCCGGATCCAGACCCCCGAGCTGCGGTTCGTGGGCGAGCAGCCGGAGCGGGGGCGGGTGGTGGTGTCGGGGGCGAAGGTGGTCAAGCTGGTCGACCAGTCCACCAGCTGGCCCGCCGCGCCGGGCGCGGTGTCGATGGAGGGGTTCGTCTACGAGAACCTCGCGCCCCGCGGCCACTTCCCGCTCGCCCGCCGCCTGGCGTGGGCGGAGGCGTCCACCGCCGAGTACTCCCCCGAGCCGTACGAGCGGCTGGCGGCCGTGCTGCGGGCCAGCGGTGAGGACGCGGACGCCCGGGAGGTGCTGCTCGCCAAGATGCGCCGGCGCCGGGCGACGCTGCCGCCCGCGGCGAAGGCGTGGGGGTACCTGCAGGACTGGACGATGGCCTACGGGTACCGGCCCGGGCGGGCCGCGCTGTGGATGGCGGTGCTGTGGGCGGCGGGCGCGGTGCTGTTCTCGATGCACGATCCGGAGCCGATCAAGGCGGACGAGCACCCTCAGTGGAGCGCGGCGCTGTACGCCCTGGACCTGTTGCTCCCGGTCATCGACCTCGGACAGCAGGGACAGTGGCTGCTCAAGGGCGGCTGGCAGTGGGGCGCGTCCGTGCTGGTGCTGCTGGGGTGGGTGCTGGCGACCACGGTGGCGACCGGAGCGTCCCGGCTGCTGCGGCGCGGGTAGCGTCCGCGCCGGCGGGCGGCGCGGCGGCGGCGCGGCGGGATCCCGGCGCACGCCCGGCGGGAACCCGGTGCTACGCGGTGGGCGGACAAGGTGACGGGGGTGGCCGCCCGGCCACTACCCTGAGCCTCGTGACCACCGTTCGCCTGCCCCTCTTCCCGCTCAATACGGTGCTGTTCCCGGGACTCGTCCTCCCGCTGAACATCTTCGAGGAGCGTTATCGCGCCATGATGCGCGACCTGCTGAAGACGGGCGAGGAGGAACCGCGCCGCTTCGCCGTCGTGGCGATCCGCGACGGCCGCGAGGTGGCGCCCACCGCGCCCGGCCTGCCGGACCAGACGGCCCTGCCGGAACGCGGCCCGGCCGCGGGCTTCGGCACGGACCCGATCCAGGCCTTCCACCGGGTGGGCTGCATCGCGGACGCGGCGACGATCCGCGAGCGCGAGGACGGCAGCTTCGAAGTGCTGGCCACCGGGACCTCCCGGGTCCGGCTGCTGTCCGTGGACGCGAGCGGCCCCTTCCTGGTGGCCGAGCTGGAGGAGCTGCCCGAGGACGCGGGCGACAGCGCGGGTGCGCTGGCGGAAGGGGTGCTGCGGGCGTTCCGCTCGTACCAGAAGCGGCTCGCCGGAGCCCGCGAGCGGTCCCTGACCGGCGCCGAGCTGCCGGACGACCCCTCGGTGGTGTCGTACCTGGTGGCGGCGGCCGCCGTGCTGGACATCCCGTCCAAGCAGCGGCTGCTCCAGGCCCCGGACACGGCGACGCGGCTCGCCGAGGAGCTGACCCTGCTGCGGTCGGAGACGGCGGTCATCCGCCACCTCCCGTCCCTGCCGATGATCGACCTGACCCGCACTCCCACGAACCTGAACTGACGACGGCACGGCGAGCGACGGCGGAGCGGAGCGGCACGGCGACATGGCGAAGAAGACGAAGCAGGGCGGCTCCGGCTCCGCCACCCCGGCCGTGGTGGCGCTGACCGCGGCGGGCGTGGAGTTCCGTACGCACGCCTACGCGCACGACCCGGCGCACGCGTCGTACGGCGAGGAGGCGGCCCAGGCGCTGGGCGTCTCCCCGGACCGGGTCTTCAAGACGCTGGTGGCGGACGTGGACGGGGAGCTGACGGTGGCGGTGGTCCCGGTCGCCGGGAGCCTGGACCTCAAGGCCCTGGCGGCGGCCGTCGGCGGCAAGCGGGCCGCGATGGCGGACCCGGTGCTGGCGGAGCGCACCACGGGCTACGTCCGCGGCGGCATCTCCCCGCTGGGGCAGCGCAAGCGGCTGCGCACGGTCCTGGACGCCTCGGCCTCGGCGCACGCCACGATCTGCGTGTCGGCGGGCCGCCGCGGCCTGGAGGTCGAGCTGCCCCCGACCGCCCTCGCGACCCTGACGTCCGCCGTCCTCGCCCCGATCGCACGGGGCTAGGCACCGCGCGGGTACGGCCTCAGGGGCGCGGGTCGGCCTTCGGGGCCTGGTCCTCGGGGGCGGCCGGGGCGTGGACGTGTGCCGGGGGGTAGGTGTCGACCCAGGGCGCGGCGGCGACCGGGTCCCGGGGGGTGAACAGGGCCGTCAGGCCCAGGTGCACCGCGACGGCCGCCATCGGCCACGCCAGCAGCACCCCGTAGGCCAGCAGCTGGAGCGGCGCGTCGAAGGGCACGCCCTCGCCCGCCGCCTTCGCCCGGGCGACCAGGTCGCTGGAGGGCCCGAGCCACAGCCCCAGCCGCCAGCCCACGAGCGAGGCGAAGACGGAGCCCAGGCCCAGCCCGACGGCCAGCGGCACGCCCCCCGCACGCCGCCACAGGAAGGTGGCGACCGCGCTCAGCGCGCCCAGGCCCGCGGCCAGCAGCATGAAGGTGCCGTCCGAGCCGATCCGCGCCTCGCTCTCGGTGTTCTTGAGGTAGACCGCCTGCCCGTTGGAGACGTACTGGAGCCGGGGCGAGAGCCACATCCACAGCAGCCCGAGGAGCACCCCGGCCACTCCGACGAGCAGGGCGACGGCGGCGCCGTCACGGACCTCGGCGGCGGTCACGGCCGGAGCGGCGGTGGCTGCGGGCTGGTCGAGCACGCGCTCGTCGAGCACGGGGGCCTCGAAGGGGTCTCGGGGCGGCTGCGGGGTCACGGCTTCGGTCACCCCCACATCGTGCCAGGTGGAACCCGGCCCGGCGTCAGCGGACCGCCGCCCGCCGGTAGGCCTTGGTCGCGACGAACAGCGAGAGGACGCCGACCGCCGCGCACACCCCGAGGTCGAGGCCAACCGCGGCCCAGTCCGGGTGCGGGGCGAAGGTACGGGCGAAGGCCTCCACGCCGTAGGTCGACGGCAGCAGGTTCCGCGCCCACACGACGACGTCCGGCATCCGCTCGGGCGGCAGCACCCCCAGCAGCAGCGCCGCCGACATGCCGAGCTGTCCGGCCAGCGTGGCCAGCTCCTGCCGCGGCGCCAGCAGCCCCAGCGCGGCGCCGAGCCCGGCCAGCGCGGCCCCGGCCAGCGGCACCACCGCGATGAGGATCCACAGCCCGCCCATCGGCAGCCCGAAGAGCACGCACCCGAACACCGCGGTGACCAGGGTCCCGGGCAGGGTGAAGGAGGCGTACGCGGCGGCCGCGCCCAGCACCACCGAGGCGGGCGGCACCGGCAGCGTGGCGTAGTGGTCGAGCCCGCCGCTGGCGCGCAGCTGGCCGAAGTACTGGGCCAGCAGGTTCAGCGCGACGAAGGCGACCACGAGGACCGACGAACCGGCGACCACGGCCCGCGCCTCGCTGCCGCCGCCCCCGTCCACCACGCCCCGCATCAGGATCATGATGCCGACGGACTGGAAGGTCGCGACGAACAGCAGCGGGATCCGGGCGACCCGGGCCCGGGAGAGCTGCGCCCGGTAGACGGCGGCCAGGGAAGGGAAGAACCGGGCCCGGGGGGCCAGCGGCTCGGGCACCCCGTCGGGCTCGGGGGGCTCGGCCCCGGTGCTCGCGGAAACGTGCGCGGTGGTGGTCACGCCTTCACCAGACCCTTCGTGCGCCCGCCCAGGGCGAGGTAGACGTCTTCCAGGCTGGGCGTGGCCAGGGTGAAGTCGTCGAGCGCGGCGAAGGCGGGGCCGCCGGTGACGGCGGCCACCGCCGCCCGCGCCTCGTCGGCGCCCAGGCGCAGGGTCCAGCGGCGCCCCGATTCCTCGGCCCGCTCCCGCAGCGCCGCGACCTCGGGGACGTGCAGCGGGGCGCTCTCGCGCCACACCAGGTCGAGCCGGACCTCGTCGGAGACCTCGGCCTTGAGTCCGGCCGGGGTGTCGCAGGCGATGACCCGGCCCTCGTCGATGACGGCGACCCGGTCCAGGACCGTCTCCGCCTCGATGACGTTGTGGGTGACCAGGAGGACCGTGGCGCCGCGCTCGGCGCGCCGCCGGTCGACGGCGCTCCAGACGGCCCGCCGGGCGACCGGGTCCATGCCGGTGGTGGGCTCGTCGAGGACCAGCACGGGCCGCTCCCCCACCAGCGCGGCGGCGAAGCAGGCGAGGCGCCGCTGACCGCCGGAGAGCTTCTTCAGCGGCCGGGCGGCCAGCGGGGTCAGCCCGAGTTCGTCGAGTACGGCGTCCCGCTCGGCCCGGGCCTCGCGCGGGCCGAGCCCGCGCAGCCGTCCGGTGGTCTCGGCGGCCAGGGACACGGTCAGCTCGTCGAGGGCGGTGGACTCCTGGCCCAGGTAGGCCAGTAGCCGGGAGGCCCGCTCGGGGTGGCGGACGAGGTCGTGGCCGAGCAGGGTGACCGAGCCGGAGTCGGGCCGCAGCAGTCCGGTCAGCTGGCGCACGAGGGTGGACTTGCCGGCGCCGTTGGGGCCGAGCAGTCCGAAGATCTCGCCGCGGCGGACCTCCAGGCTGATCCCGTCGTTCGCGCGGGTGGCCGGCAGCGCCGGGGTACCGCGCCCGCCGCGGGCGGCGGCGTACGTCTTGACCAGGTCACGCACGGCGCAGACGACATCCCCCGGTCCTGCTGCCGCGGAACGCGTCCGTCCTGCCTGTGCTGTGCCCGTATTCACGAGGGAGCAGCCTACGGGGTTCCCGCGCCGCCGCCGCGCCCGGGGCGCGGCGGCCGGGGTGCGCCGGTGGCCGCGGGGCTCACTCGCCGCCCGGGGAGAGCGCGGCGGCGCTGGGCGTGGCGGCCGGGGCGGGGGCGATGGCCTGCTCGGCGGCGGCGCGGACGTCGATCTCGCGCCAGAAACCGGCCCGGATGGCGTAGCGGTCGTGCTCGTCGATCTGGTCGTCCTTGTGCGCGAGCAGCCCGAAGCGGGCGGCGTAGCGCAGCAGCTCGCCGTCGATGCGGTGCGGGATGCGCGGGTACATGGTCGAGAGCTTGTGCAGGTGGACGGTCTCGGGGAGGCGTTCCATCCAGCGGCGGGCGAAGACCTGGCCGACCTCGAAGGGGTCGCCGCCGACGGTGGTGATGTCCTCCTCGCGGTCGGCCCAGCGCTGCTCGGCGCTGGTGAGCTGGGCGAGGGTGGGCAGCGAGGCGGTCTCGGCCGGTTCGCCGAGCGGACCCGCGCGGTCGATCCAGCCCTTGTCGGAGGACCAACGCAGGGCGCTCGGTGCCTGGGCTCCGGGCGAGGCCTGCTGGCCGCCCGGGCCGTGGGCGGGGACGGCGCTCTGGCCCGGTGCCCGCAGGACGGCGAGGTCCTTGGGCGTGGGCACGGCGCGGCCGGGCGCCACCGGCTGGGTGCCTTCGGCCGGGTCCTCGCGCGGGGCCTCCCCCTCGTCGCCCCGGGACCGGACGCCGGGGACGGAGCCGTTGCGGGTGGCTTCGGCGAGGGCCGCCTCCGGGAGCGGGGCGGAGAGGATCGCGGCGATCTCGGGGCGCGGGGCGGGCGGCGGGGCGCACAGTCCGGCGAGGTCCCGGGCCCGTACGGCCCGGGTGATCCAGGCGCGGTCGAGGACCCGGCGTTCGTCGGCCTCGGCCACGAGGTCCTCGGACTGGTTGTAGTCCCCGTCGGCCGCCTGGACGGCCCACAGGTGGACGGCGACGCCGTGTTCCTTGGCGGACATCAGCCCGGGCAGCAGGTCGCCGTCGCCGGTCACCAGGACGACGTCCGAGCAGGCGCGGTTGCGGGCGAGCTCGGTCAGCTCGGCGTGCATGGCCGCGTCGACGCCCTTCTGCGCCCAGCGGCCGTCGCTGCGGGTCAGGGCGCCGAGGCGGACGGTGACGCGGGGCATGACGCGCAGCCGCCGGTGCTCGGGCTGGGGCACCCGGTCGGGCGCGCCGTCGAACCAGTAGATGCGCAGCAGGGGCTGTTCCGTGTCGGCCTCGGCCCGCTCGCGCAGGCCCTGGATGAGGGCGGCGTGGTCGACGGTGATGCGGGAGCGCGAGGGCTCCCCTGCGAGAAGGCTCGCGGCAGCGCCCAGCAGATAGCCGGCGTCCACCAGGACGACGCAGCGGTCCACGCTTCCACCCTCTTCCCTGCGGGTCCCGCCCGGCCGAGCGGGGGGACGGTCTGGGTTTTCCCCGAGTCTGCCCGAACGCAAGGGCGTTGACGGCCGGAACTCGATCATCGGCGTGGCGGATCTCACGGCGTGCCGGAAAGCGGGGTCGACTACGCGCAGTAATGATCCAAAATGCGGTGGTTCGGAGCGTATGTGAGGGTGAAGGCGGTCCTGGCCCCTAGACCCTCACGGAGGTTCCACCATGGCCAAGAACAAGAAGCAGAACCGCGAGCAGACGAAGTCCACGACGCCGGAGCGCGGCGGCGATCAGGCCAAGTCCTCGTCGCCGCAGGATCAGGCCGAGCAGCGGATCTCGCAGGCGAGTCCCGCCGACATGGCCCGCAAGGGCCGGGAGAAGCGCTTCGGCCACAACTGACGCCTCCGTGTGCGGCATGTGAAAGGGCGCGTCCGGGAGTTTTCCCGGGCGCGCCCTTCTTCACGTACGGCGACGCACGAAGGCGGACGACGGCGCACCGCGACGTACGTTATCCGGCCAGGCAGGACGGACCGAGCAGGACCTTCAGGTCGCCGAAGAGCGCCGGGTCGGGCTTGACCCGGTGCTTGTCGAGGCGCAGCACGGTGGTGGTGCGCGGGCCCTGGAGCTTGATCCGGACCTCGCTGTTGCCCTGGTGGTGGCGCAGGATCTCGCCGAGACGGGTGACCATCGGAGGGGTCACCTTGACGGTGGGGATGGTCAGGACGACCGGTGCGTTGGTGCCCGCGGAGGAGAGGTCGGGGACCATCATCTCCATGGCGACCAGGCGGGGGACGTCCTCGCGCTTGTCGAGGCGGCCCTTGACGAAGACGACGGTGTCCTCGACCAGCTGGGTGGAGACGAGCTGGTAGGTCGCCGGGAAGAACATGCACTCGATGGAACCGGCGAGGTCCTCGACGGTGGCGATCGCCCAGGCGTTGCCCTGCTTGGTCATCTTGCGCTGGAGGCCGGAGATGATGCCGCCGATGGTGACGACGGCGCCGTCGCCGTGCTCGCCGCCGGTGAGCTGGGAGATGCCCGCGTCCGTCTTGTCGGACAGGACGTGCTCCAGGCCGAAGAGCGGGTGGTCGGAGACGTAGAGGCCGAGCATCTCGCGCTCCTGGGCGAGCAGGTAGGACTTCTCCCACTCGATGTCGGAGAACTCGACGTCGAGGCCGAAGCCGGGCTCGTCGCTGGCGCCCTCGTCCCCCATGCCGCCGAACAGGTCGAACTGTCCCTCGGCCTCCTTGCGCTTGACCGCCACCACGTTGTCGATCATCGGTTCGTGGTGGGCGACCAGGCCCTTGCGGGTGTGGCCCATCTCGTCGAAGGCCCCGGCCTTGATCAGGGATTCCACGGTCCGCTTGTTGCAGACCACGGCCTCGACCTTGTCGAGGAAGTCCGGGAAGGTCGAGTACTTCCCCTTGGCCTTCCTCGTCTTGATGATCGAGTCGACGACGTTGGTGCCGACGTTGCGGACGGCGGTGAGCCCGAAGAGGATCACGTCGTCGCCCTGGGCGGCGAAGTTCGGCTCGGACTCGTTCACGTTCGGCGGGAGCACCTTGATGCCCATGCGCCGGCACTCGTTCAGGTAGATCGCGGACTTGTCCTTGTCGTCCTTGACCGAGGTGAGCAGGCCCGCCATGTACTCGGCGGGGAAGTTCGCCTTGAGGTAGGCGGTCCAGTAGGAGACCAGGCCGTACGCGGCCGAGTGGGCCTTGTTGAAGGCGTAGCCGGCGAAGGGCACCAGGACGTCCCAGAGCGCCTTGATCGCCGCGTCGCTGAAGCCCTTCTTCTTGGCCCCCTCCTCGAAGATGACGAAGTTCTTCGCCAGCTCCTCGGGCTTCTTCTTGCCCATCACGCGGCGCAGGATGTCGGCCTCGCCGAGCGAGTACCCGGCGATGATCTGGGCGGCCTTCTGCACCTGCTCCTGGTAGACGATCAGGCCGTAGGTGACCGCGAGGACCTCTTCGAGAGGCTCCTCCAGCTCCGGGTGGATCGGGGTGATCTCCTGCTGCTTGTTCTTGCGCAGCGCGTAGTTCGTGTGCGAGTTCATGCCCATCGGGCCCGGCCGGTACAGGGCCGAGACGGCGGAGATGTCCTCGAAGTTGTCGGGCTTCATCAGGCGCAGCAGCGAGCGCATGGGGCCGCCGTCGAACTGGAAGACGCCGAGGGTGTCACCGCGGCCGAGCAGTTCGAAGGTCTTGGGGTCGTCGAGCGGCAGGCCCAGGAGATCGATGTCGATCCCCTTGTTGGCCTTCACCATCTTGACGGCGTCGTCCATGATCGTGAGGTTGCGCAGGCCCAGGAAGTCCATCTTCAGCAGGCCGAGCGACTCGCAGCTCGGGTAGTCCCACTGGGTGATGGTGACGCCGTCGGTGTGCCGCACCCAGACGGGCACGTGGTCGGTGATCGTCTCGCTGGACATGATCACGCCGGCCGCGTGCACGCCCATCTGGCGGACCAGGCCCTCGACGCCCATGGCGGTGTCGATGACCTTCTTCACGTCGGGCTCGTTCTCGTACATCCCGCGGATCTCGCCCGCCTCGCCGTAGCGCGGGTGCTTGGGGTCGAGGATGCCGGAGAGCGGGATGCCCTTGCCGAGGACGTCGGCGGGCATGGCCTTGGTGAGCCGGTCGCCCATGGCGTAGGGGTAGCCCAGGACGCGCGCGGAGTCCTTGATCGCGTTCTTGGCCTTGATGGTGCCGTAGGTGCCGATCATGGCGACCTTGTCGGCGCCGTACTTCTCGGTCACGTACCGGATCACCTCGACGCGCCGGCGCTCGTCGAAGTCGATGTCGACATCGGGCATGGAGACGCGCTCGGGGTTCAGGAACCGCTCGAAGATCAGGCCGTGGGTGATCGGGTCGAGGTCGGTGATGCCCATGGCGTAGGCGACGATCGAACCGGCCGCGGAGCCTCGGCCCGGGCCGACCGCGATGCCCTGGTTCTTGGCCCACATGATGAAGTCGGCGACCACGAGGAAGTAGCCCGGGAAGCCCATCGAGATGATCGTGTCCATCTCGTACTCGGCCTGCTTGAGCCGGTCCTCCGGGATCCCGCCCGGGTAGCGGCGGTCCATGCCCCGCATGGTCTCCTCGCGGAACCAGGTGACCTCGGTGTAGCCGGCCGGGATGTCGAACTTCGGCATCAGGTTCCGGAACTGGAACATGCCCTCGGTCTCGATCTGGTCGGCGACCAGCTTCGTGTTGGCACAGCCCTGCTGCCAGGCGTCCGAGGAGTCGATGGCGTACATCTCGTCCGTGGACTTCAGGTAGTAGCCGGTGCCGTCGAAGCGGAAGCGGTCCGGGTCCGAGAGGTTCTTGCCGGTCTGGATGCAGAGCAGGGCGTCGTGGGCGACGGACTCGCTCGCGTACGTGTAGTGGGAGTCGTTCGTCACCAGCGGCGGGATGCCGAGCTTCTTGCCGACCTCCAGCAGCCCGTCGCGGACCCGGCGCTCGATCTCGATGCCGTGGTCCATCAGCTCCAGGAAGTAGCGGTCCTTGCCGAAGATGTCCTGGTATTCGGAGGCGGCCTTGAGGGCCTCGTCGAACTGGCCGAGGCGCAGCCGGGTCTGGAGCTCGCCGGAGGGGCAGCCGGTGGAGGCGATGAGCCCCTCGGACCACTGGCTGATGGTCTCCTTGTCCATGCGGGGCCACTTGGTGAGCCAGCCCTCGGCGTAGGCGTCGGAGGACAGCCGGAAGAGGTTGTTCAGGCCGGTGGCGTTCGCCGCCCAGATCGTCTTGTGGGTGTAACCGCCGGAACCGGAGACGTCGTCGCGCTTCTGGTGCGGCTGGCCCCACTGGATCCTGCGCTTGTTGCGCCGGGACTCGGGGGCCACGTAGGCCTCGATCCCGATGATCGGCGTGATCCCGGACTTCTTCGCGGTGTGGAAGAAGTCATAGGCCCCGTGCAGGTTGCCGTGGTCGGACATCGCGATGTGCGACATGCCCATTTCATTGCACGCGTTGAACATGTCCTTGAGCCGCGCGGCACCGTCCAGCAGCGAGTACTGGGTGTGGACGTGCAGGTGCGTGAACGGCGTTTTGGTCACGACGGCAGACCTCCGGGGGGAAGTGAGGGGGCAGCCTCGAAGTCTACGTCGGGTGGGTCGAAGATCGCGGGTCGTCCCGGGCGGCCGGCGCGCGCGGGGGCGGTCGGCGGCGCCGGCGGCCGGGTGCGGGTCGCGGGGCACCGACGGGTACGGTCATCCGTTGCAGGACCAAGAGCCACATCCGGCCCCCGGGCCGGAAAGCGACCGAGCCAGCGCCACCAGGAGGAACCCGCCATGGCGGTCACCGAGACGACGAACGAGCAGCGCGCCGAACAGATACTGGACGTGTTCGACACCGCGTTCGGTGAGCTGCTCGCGGCCGACCCCGCCGCCTTCCAGGTCAAGTTCCGCAAGATGGCGGCCTCCGCCTTCGCCTTCTACCGGGGCACGGCCTGCCTGTTCTACGCCGACCTGGAGCGGGAGCGGCACGGCGGCCCGTACCTGGACGACCAGACCGGCCGGGTCTGGATCCACGGCGATCTGCACGCCGAGAACTTCGGCACCTACATGGACTCCAACGGCCGGCTGATCTTCAACGTCAACGACTTCGACGAGGCGTACGTCGGCCCCTTCACCTGGGACCTCAAGCGCTTCGCGGCCTCCGTCGCCCTGATCGGCTACACCAAGGCGCTCAGCGACGAGCAGATCGGCGACCTGGTGCGGACCTACGCCGGCGCCTACCGGGAGCGGATCCACGCGCTGGCCACCGGCGCCAAGAACGACGAGGTGCCCTCCTTCACCCTGGACTCGGCCGACGGCCCGCTGCTGGGGGCGCTGCGCGCCGCCCGCGCCCGCACCCGGTTCTCGCTGCTGGACTCGATGACCGAGATCCGCGACTTCGAGCGCCGCTTCACCGAGGGCGACGGGGCGATCGAGCTGGACGCGGCGACCCGGTACAAGGTGCTGGCCGCCTTCGACGGGTACCTGGAGACCCTGCCCGAGGAGTCCCTGGTCCGCCCGGACTCCTACCGGGTCAAGGACGTGGTCGGCCGGCGCGGCGTGGGCATCGGCTCGGCGGGCCTGCCCTCCTACAACATCCTGCTGGAGGGGCACAGCGACGCCCTGGAGAACGACGTCGTGATCTACCTCAAGCAGGCGCAGACCCCGGCCGTGTCCCGGCACGTGACCGACCGGGCGGTGCGGGACTACTTCCTGCACGAGGGCCACCGCACGGTGATCTCCCAGCGGGCGCTCCAGGCGCACGCCGATCCGTGGCTGGGCTGGACCGAGCTGGACGGGGCCGGGCAGCTGGTCGCGGAGGTCTCCCCGTACGCGGTGGACCTGGACTGGTCGGACATCGACGACCCGCAGGAGATCGCGGCGGTGGTCGCGGACCTGGGGCGGGCGACGGCGACCATGCACGCGGCGGCGGACGCGGCCGAGAGCGGGCAGTCGCTGGTGCCCTTCTCCACCGAGCGGGCCATCGACGCGGCGATCGCGGCCGACGAGGAGGGCTTCGCCGAGCTGCTGGTCGATTTCGCGCACGTCTACGGGGCCCGGGCGCGCGCCGACCACCAGATCTTCGTGGACCTCTTCCGCAATGGGCGGATTACAGCCTAAAAGTCGCCTTATATCAGTGGGCCCAACGTCCCTCGTTCACAGGGACCCATGGCACACTCGGCCGCAATGGACATATCAGAGGCAGGGCTCCGAGGGCTGCGGGCGGCGCTGTTCAGCGCGCTCGTCGTGCTGCTCTCGGCCGGCTCGCACGTCCTGATGTCCCGGGAGCCGCTGCCGCCCGCCCTGCTGGCCGGGGCCTTCGCGGCCGTCTTCGGGCTGTCCTTCGCCCTGGCCGGGCGCGAGCGCGGCTTCGGCGGCATCGCCGGGCTGCTGGTTCCGCTGGAGCTGGCCGCCGACACGGTCTTCACCGCCGCGCAGCACTTCTGCTACGGCCCCGCGGGCGGCCCGGTCGACGGGCCGCTGCGCGCGCTGGGCCTGGCCGAGCTCTGCGGGGGCACTCCGGTGGGCGGGCCGCTGGCCGAGGTCACCGGGCCCGCCGCCGGGCCGGCGCTGCTGCTCGACTCCCCCGGCTGGTGGACGCCCTGGCTGCTGCTCGGGGCGCACGTCTCGGTGGGGCTGCTGGCCGCGCTGTGGCTGAGCCGCGGGGAGCGGGCGCTGGGGCAGCTGCTGCGGGTGATCGCGGTGCGCGCCTTCCGGCCGCTGCTGCTGGCGGTGGCTTCGGTCGGTACGGTCGCGGCCCGGGTGGGACCCGCGCTGCGGGCGGTGCTCCCCGGCGTGGGGGCCCGTACCCGGTTCCCCGCGCACTCCGTGGGACGCAGGGGTCCGCCGCGTCCGACGCCGCTCTTCGGCGCCTGACGCACGCAGTCCCCATCCGAACCGCATCACCCCACGGAGTACCCCATGAGTTCCCGCAACAGCCAGGCCAACAAGGCAGCCGCGCGCGAGAAGCTGCGCGCCGAGCGCGAGCGCCAGGCGAAGAAGGACAAGGTCCGCCGTCAGGTGATCGTCGCGGGCGCGGTCGTCGCGGCCCTCGCCCTGGCGGGCGGCATCGGCTACGCGGTCATCCAGAACACCAAGCCCACCGCCTGGGAGGCCGCGGCCACGGCCACGCTGGTCAAGCCGAAGAACACGACCGGCGAGAACGGCACGACCGTGGTCATCGGCAAGGCCGAGGCGAAGAAGACCCTGGAGCTGTACGAGGACTCGCGCTGCCCGGCCTGCGCCCAGTTCGAGCAGGCCTCCGGCGCCCAGGTGAAGAAGGACGTCGACGCGGGCAAGTACAAGCTCCAGTACTTCGGCGCGACCTTCATCGACAACATGTCCGCCGGCGTGGGCTCGAAGAACGCGCTCAGCGCCCTGGGCGCGGCGCTGGACGTCAGCCCCGAGGCGTTCTTGGAGTACAAGGCGGCGCTGTACTCGACGACCAACCACCCGGACGAGCGCGACGACGCCTTCGCCAAGGACGCGGCCCTGCTGAAGATCGCGGACCAGGTCCCGGCCCTGAAGGCCAACGCGGCCTTCAAGAAGGCGGTCGAGGACGGCACCTACGACCGGTGGGCGCTGGAGATGTCGAAGGCCTTCGACAAGTCCGGCGTGACGGGCACCCCGACGCTGAAGATGGACGGCAAGAAGATCGAGACCCCGCAGACGGTCGAGGCGTACAACACGGCGATCGACGCGGCCCTGAAGGGCTGATACGACGGCGGATCCGGGCCCGTTCGCGGGCCGGGCGAGCAAAGGGCGGGCGGACTCCCAGAGTTCGTCCGCCCTTTGCTTGCCCAAGGCTGTCTTCCGGCCCTACTGGCCAGTAATCTGACCGCCCGTGACCAGTCTTCTCCCTTCTCCCGCCACCGAGCCGCGTCGCCGTACGGTCGTCAAGGCCGCCGCCGGTGTCGCCGCGCTCGCCCCGTTCGCCGCGACGGCCGCCCTGGGAAGCGCCGCCTACGCAGCCGAGACCGCACCCGCCTTCCTGCACGGGGTCGCCTCGGGCGACCCGCTGCCCGACGGCGTCCTCCTGTGGACCCGCGTCACCCCCACCGCCGAGGCCGTACCGGGCTCGGGCCTCGGCCCCGCCACCCGCGTGGAGTGGGAGGTGTCCGAGGACCAGGGCTTCACCCGGATCACCGCGAGCGGCTCGCTGACCACGTCGGCGGCCGCCGACCACACCGTCAAGGCCGATGTCCGGGGGCTGCGGCCGCAGACGGCGTACTGGTACCGGTTCACCGCCGGGACCACCGTCTCCCCGGCCGGTCGCACCCGCACCGCACCGGTGGTCGGGGCCCAGGTGCCGGGAGTCCGCTTCGGCGTGGTCTCCTGCGCGAACTGGGAGGCCGGGTACTTCTCCGTCTACCGCCACCTCGCCGCCCGCACGGACCTGGACGCGGTGCTGCACCTCGGCGACTACATCTACGAGTACAAGACGGGCGGTTATCCGGAGCCCAAGTACGTGGTGCGCCAGCACGCGCCCGCACACGAGATCCTCACCCTCGCCGACTACCGCACCCGGCACGGCAAGTACAAGACGGACGCGGACCTGCAGCACCTGCACGCGGTCCACCCGATGGTCGCGATCTGGGACGACCACGAGTTCGCCAACGATGCCTGGTCGGGCGGGGCCGAGAACCACACCCCGGGCGCCGAGGGCGACTGGGCGGACCGCGCCGCCGCCGCGAAGCAGGCCTACTTCGAGTGGATGCCGGTCCGCCCCTCCACCGCCGGCACCGTCTACCGGCAGCTGCGCTTCGGCAACCTCGTCGACCTGCTCCTGCTGGACCTGCGCAGCTTCCGCTCCCAGCAGGCCACCATCGGCAGCGGCAAGGTCGACGACCCGGAACGCACCATCACCGGCCGGACCCAACTGGACTGGCTCAAGTCGGGGCTGACCTCCTCGCAGGCGGCCTGGAAGCTGGTCGGCACCTCGGTGATGATCTCGCCGGTGGCCTTCGGCGCGCTCCCGGCGCACCTGCTGGAGCCGCTGACCAAGCTGCTGGGGCTGCCCACGGGCGGGATCCCGATCAACGTCGACCAGTGGGACGGCTACACGGACGACCGGGCGGAGCTGCTGGGCCACTTGAGCGGCCAGAACATCAAGAACACGGTGTTCCTGACCGGTGACATCCACATGGCGTGGGCCAACGACGTGCCGCTGACGGCGGCGACGTACCCGTTCTCGAAGTCGGCCGCGGTCGAGTTCGTGGTCACCTCGGTGACCTCGGACAACATCGACGACCTGTTGCACGTGCCGGCCGACACGGCCTCGCTGGTGGCGGAAACGGCCATCAAGGCCGCCAACCGACACGTGAAGTGGCTGGACATGGACGCTCACGGGTACGGGGTCCTGGACGTGACGGCCGAGCGTTCGCAGATGGACTACTACGTCATCTCGGACAAGACCAAGCCGAACGCGACCTCGGCGTGGGACCGCTCGTACCGGACCTTGAGCGGTACCCAGAAGGTGGAGCGGGCCGACCGACCGGTTCGCTGACGCACGGTCAAATTTATTGCGGGTGGGGGTTTTCGGCCACTTTCCGGAGGCCCCCACTCCCCTGAAGCAACAAATCTTTTACTTTCAAGCATTGACTTGACGATGACATGGACACATAAGCTTCGCGCCAGCGTGAGGAAATACCTCCGCCCCCACCACGCTACGAGGAGCCAACGTGCGCGCTGCTGCCCGCATATCCCCCCTTCTCCGCCGCCGCCTCATGGGCACGGCCGTCCTCGCCGGAACCCTGGCCTTCGCGCCGCTGACCGCCCCCACCTCGGTCGCCGCCGCCTCCGCCGCCAAGACCCCCGCCGAGGTCTGCGCCGAACAGGGCGCCGGATCCGGCGCCGCGGCCAACGCCCGTGTCGCGCGCCCCCAGGCGCAGCACGCGGCCGACCCCAACGAGGTGTCGGACTCCCAGGTCAAGGCCATGGACGCCGACCTGAAGTCGAAGCTCGGCCTGGCCGCCGCCACCGCCAAGGCCCAGCAGCTCGACGGCCTGCGCGCCTCGTCCTCCGCCGCCGCGGCGACGACGACCATCCCGGTCTACGTGCACGTGATCACCAACGGGAGCGCCGGTCAGCTGACGGCCGCCCAGATCAAGGGTCAGATCGACGTCCTGAACGCCGCCTACGCGGGCCAGGGCAGCGGCAACGTCAACTCCGGCTTCCAGTTCTCGCTGGCCGGCACCGACACCACGAACAACGCCACCTGGTACACCGTCTCGGACGGCACCTCGGCCGAGAAGAACATGAAGAACGCCCTGCGCAAGGGCGGCAAGAACGCGCTGAACCTCTACACCGCCAACCTCGGCGGCGGGCTGCTCGGCTGGGCCACCTTCCCCAGCTCCTACGCCTCGCAGCCCAAGATGGACGGCGTGGTCATCCTCAACAGCTCCATCCCCGGCGGCTCCGCCACCAACTACAACCAGGGCGACACCGCCACCCACGAGGTCGGCCACTGGCTCGGGCTCTACCACACCTTCCAGGGCGGCTGTTCCGGCAGCGGTGACTCGGTCTCCGACACCCCGGCCGAGTCCAGCGCCGCGTTCGAGTGCCCGACCGGGCGCGACACCTGCACCGCGAGCGGTGTGGACCCGATCCACAACTTCATGGACTACACGTACGACGCGTGCATGTACCAGTTCACCGCGGGCCAGGTGACCCGCATGAAGAGCATGTGGACCGCCTACCGCGGCTAGTCCACCAGCGGTGAGGGGGGCGCGGTCCGGCGGGCGCCGGACCGTGTCCCCCTCGTCGCGATCGGCTGCTTCCGGCCACTTCATCTCGAACAACTGTCTTGTCTCGTACCTGAGTTGCTACGTTCTTCCGGATCACGGACCGCGCGGACAGCAGGGGGACGGGGCACATGTCGATGGACGCCGAACCGCCCGGGTTACCCGTGGCCGTCCGATGAGCACCCCCACCCCGGGCGCCACCACGACGCCGCAGCCCCCGCAACCGTCCGGAACCCCCCACCCGGGCACCACCCAGCTGCCGCCCCAGGGCCAGCCGCCCAGCGGCCCCGCGCTCCCCTCACCGGTCTCCCAGGCGCCACCGACCTCCCCCGCCGGGCCGCCATCCGCGCCCGCCCACCCCGCGCAGACGCTGCCCGGGCCCG
The DNA here is from genome assembly GCF_044759975.1 of Streptomyces sp. NPDC098789. Classification (NCBI taxonomy): domain Bacteria; kingdom Bacillati; phylum Actinomycetota; class Actinomycetes; order Kitasatosporales; family Streptomycetaceae; genus Streptomyces; species Streptomyces sp. NPDC098789. The sequence goes on along the minus strand of NZ_JBIWAJ010000016.1, from coordinate 221,913 downwards.
CGCCCCAGGTCTCCCCCATCGGGCAGAACGGCGTCATCGACGTCACGCCGACGCACCTCTACGAGGTCACCGACGCCCTCACCTTCGAGCAGCACTCCTTCCACACCGTGGCCCAGCAGCTGCTGGACGCGCTGGCCCCGTACGCCAAGGTGGGCGGGAAGGGGAGCGCCGCGGCGGAGTTCTCCACGGAGTACCTGTTCGTGGCCGGGCTCTTCCTGCTCCTGCACGCCAAGTCCGTGGTGGCCATCGGTGGCGCGGCCGTCGGCTTCAACGAGACCGGCAACAACTTCGGCGAGGCGGAATCCGCCACCCATCCGGGACCGAAGCCCCCGTTCGTCCGCCGTCCGCAGCCCGCGGTCATGTTCTCGGAGCCCGTGTACGGCCAGGTGCCCGCGCTGGGCAGCAGCGACGAGAACCCGGTCGAGGACTTCCTCGACGTCCTGGACGGCAACATCGCCGGAGACGTCGTGCGCTGGGCGGTCGAGGAAGCCCTGCGGGCCGGGCGGGCGCTGGAGATCCTTCCGCTGCCGAACTACCTGCGCGTGAACGAGGTCTCGCAGATCTGGCTCCACTACGTCCCCGCCGCGGGCATCGTGGAGGGACAGCTGATCCAGACCGTCAACTCCGTCACGGACAGCTCGAACGGCGCCTGGTACGACGCCATGCTGTGGTTCTGCAGCTCGCTCTGGGGCACGAAGGCCTGGGGCCAGAGCCGGGAGGGCTACACGTGGTCCCACGACACGGCGGCCAGTCCCGGCATGAACCATCCCGTCTTCGGCGTCCTGAGCACCACGGCCGAGAAGACCGCCGAGGCGCTGCGGCTCTACGCCGAGGCGGCCCAACTGGTCCGCACGGCCCTGCGGAACATCCTCCACAAGGCCATCATGGACGCCCTGCGGCTCATCGACCCGGACCGCAGCATCTGGGACAACGTCAAGAGCCTCGCCATGAAGCTGGGCACGCTCGGCGCGAAGGTCCTCGCCGACATCCTCCTCAACATCGACGTCGCCAAGGTGAACGCCGCCGTCGACGCCTACGAGACCACGCTCAGGAATCAGAAGACGGCCCTGGCCGGGCTCCGCGCCCCGCTGGAGGAAGCGCTCCGCGCCGTCCCCACCTTCCAGTCGGAAATGGCCCGCGCCGAGGCCTTCGCGGCCCGCTCCCTCTTCGAGTTCAGCCGCTCCCCCGTCCAGACCGACCTCGACTCCATCACCACCAACCAGCGCTTCGGCATCGACCTCGCCGGAATGGAGGGCGTCGACAACAAGACGGGGACGCCAGGCGATACGCGCGGCAAGACGGCCCACACCATCGACCGGCACATCGGCCTGACCCCCGAGCAACTGGCCTCGCGGCTCCGCGATCAGTCGATGCCGCGGGACGCCTCGACCTTCGAGAACCTCTACTCGGCCAACCAGTTCACCCGGGACGCGGTCAACTACCCGCCGAAGCAGCAGGAGATCGACAACTGGATCAAGAAGATGGAGCAGGACGTCGCGAACGGCACCTTCAACCCCAACTCGACCCAGGCGTACACCGTCCCCTTCGGTCCGAACGTGGTGACCGGCACCTCGGTCAGCCGCACCGACTACGACGCACTGGGGTACGGCGCCCCGGCGACCCCGGTGCACTCCGTGAAGATCACCCTCGCCTACTCGCCGGTCTCGAAGAGCGTTTTCGTCGTGACCTGTTACCCCTCGCCTTAGCATGCACCCCGTGAGCGAACCCACCGATGCCCTCTTCACCAACAGCGCGGTCTCCCGGCTCCTCGACCTGGCCGCGGCCTCCCGCCGGCCGGGCGGCGCCCCGTTGGAGGACGAACTGGACCGGTTCTGCCGGACCCTGCGGGACGGGGGCACCCTGGCCTGGGCCGTGCCGCTGGCCGCGGTCACCGCCCTGCTGGAACTGCTCGCCGAGGACGCCGCCTCACCCCGGGGCCGGACCCGTCCCGCCGCCCACCGGGACCTGCTGGCCGGGGCCGCGGGGGACGCACCGGCCCCGGCCTTCCTGCGCTCCCTCGCCGCGCGCCTCAGGGACCGGGAGCGGGAGCTGTCCCCGGGCCTCGACGCGCTCCCCCTCTCCCAGTGGGAAGCCCTCGCCCGCTTCGGCCTGATCGACGGATTCACCCACGTCTTCGAATCGGGGGACCACGACGACCTGGTCGGAGCCGCCCGCGAGGCCGCCGCCAGCGAGCACCCCTCCGACTGCCACGGCCGGATCGCGGCCCTGGCCGGGGAACTCCAGCGCACGCTCCTCATGTTCCCCCGGCCGCACGACCTGGACGCCGCCTTCGCGAGGGTCATGCCCGAGGTCACGCACCCGCGGCTGCGCGCGCTGCTGGACGCGGTCCTGGAGCACTTCGCCGAAGCGCACTGAAGCCGAAGCACACCGACAGAACGGGGAACCACCATGGTGGCCAGCGCCGACCTCGACGTGTCCGACGAGGACCTGGACCGGCTCGCGGGCGATCTCGACGCGATGCGGCAGCACCTGGACGGCCAGGTCCGACGGATGGACGCGCTCGTCGACCGGGCCGAGGCCCAGTGGAAGAGCGAGGCGGCGACCGCGTACCGCGCCCTGCACCGCGACGTGGCCAAGGACGCCGTACGGATCCGGGAGATCCTCGTCGTCCTCGGAGAGGCCGTCCGGATGAGCCGCGACGGCTTCACCCGGCAGGAGCTGGACACCCTCCAACGCCTGCGCAGGGCCCAGGCATCGGTGGACGTCGCCGCCGAGGCCCGGGCGCTGTCGCAGGAGGCGCCACCGGGCGCCGGTCCCACCAGCAGGATCCTCGACATGTAGCCGACGCACCGACACACCACCGGACCAGGAGGGCCGCACCATGCAGGACGGATCCATATCCGTCGATCTCGGCGGGCTGCGCGAGATCGCGGGTGAACTGGAGGACATCCTCCACAAGCTCAACGAGCGCCTGGAGGTCCTCTACGCCCGCACCGAACCGGTCGTCCTCGCCTGGAAGGGGGAGGCCCGGGGCGCCTTCCTCGACGAACTGGACGCCTGGGACCGCCAGATGCAGGACCTCCAGGCCGCCCAGGCGTGGCTGCACTCCCTCGTGAGCACCGGCCACGCGAACTACTCCGCCGCGCAGCGGGCCTCGGTCCGCGGCTGGACCGGAGGCTGAGGTGACCGCCGCGAGCACCTTCCCCAGCGCGGCCGCCCTGGCCGACCGGGCCGCGAGCTACCCGGACCGGGAGACCGCGCAATGGGCCACCCAACAGGTGGTGACGCGCAACGAGCAGCTGATCCACCGCTGGCTCGCCCAGGACACCCGTCGGCGCCTGACCATCGAGGCGGCCTGGCCGTCCCGGCCGCTGCCCGTCGGCCAGGTCCTGCTCCAGGCGATGATGCTGGCCGGTCAGGAACCCCTCGACGTCCGGGCCGCCCGCGTCGTACTGCGCCGGGACCCGGCGGCCCGGCACGGCTTCACCGTCCACGCCACCTTCCCGATCTACCTCTAGAGGCTCCCCCGTGTCCCTGACGCCCGCCGAGCACGACCGGAAGTACGGCGAACTCGACCACGTCCTGCGCGCCCACATCGGGCACGGCCCGCGCGATCCGCAGGCACTGACCGGGTACCTCCGCCACGCGTGGCGCACCCGCCCGTGGGCGATCGCCGTCGCGGAACAGCAGCTGCGGGAGTACGCCGCGAATCCGCCGGGCCGCGTACGCGTGCGGCTCGGCGAGTTCTACGCGGCGCCGGACCTCGGGGTGCCCGACGAAGAGCTGCACGACTGGCTGGTGGGGCTCGCCGACCGGCTCGCGGAGAGCCTGGAGAGCGGCCAGGCACCGCCCCCGGCCCCGCCGGCCACCCGCTGGGAGTGGCACGCCCGCTTCCCGGAGCTCGCCCAGCTGCTCGGCGGGTGGTTCTCGCAGGACATGCCGGTCGAGTTCGGCGACCACGCCTCGGCCCTGGCCGACTACCTCGACACCACCGAACCCGGCCTGATCGCCCAGCTGACGGGCGAGCTGCACGACCTGCTCGCCCTCCCCCTGGAGGAGGAGGGGATCGCGCTCGCCCTCACCGCGCTCGGCATGGAGGTGGACCCCCCGGCCCCCTACACCCGCGGCGCCTGGCTCGCCGCACTGGCCGCCCGGCTGCGGTCACCGCGGGAGAGTGCCTAGCGGGGACCGACTAGAGGTCGCCGAGGAAGGCCAGGGCCACCCGCCAGGTCTGCTCGGCGGCCTCCGCGTCGTAGTCCGGCAGGTCCTCGTCCGTGAAGAGGTGGCCCGCGCCCGGGTAGCGGTGGACCTCGACGTCCGCGCCGGCGCGCTGCATCCGCAGGTACCAGGCGGTCAGCCAGTCGTGCGGCTCGAAGGGGTCCGGGTCCGCGATGTGCAGCTGCACCGGCAGCTCGTCGACCGCCGCGTCGTCCGCGATGTCCGAGGTGCCGTGCAGCAGGAGCAGGCCGCGCGCCTTGTCGTCGGCGAAGGCGAGGTGCTGGGCGACCGAGCCGCCGAAGGAGAAGCCCGCGTACACCAGACCGCCGTCCGAGAAGGGGGCCGCCGCCAGGACCGCGCGCTTGAGCAGCTCGTCGCGGCCGATCTCCTCCTGGTGGGCCATGCCCTCCTCGACCGTCTCGAACGTACGCCCCTCGAAGAGGTCGGGGACCTGCACCTCGTGCCCGGCGGCGCGCAGCCGCTCGGCGGCGGCGTGCACCGCGGGCCGCAGTCCGTACGTCGAGTGGAAAAGCATGATGTTCATGGGGCAATCGTGCCAGCTCCGCGGGCTCCCGCCCACGACGGGCGCGGTGCCTGGGCTACGGTCGGGACATGGAGACCGTACTGCGCCCGCTGATCGTCGTCGGCGGCTCGGTCGTGCTCACCCTGCTCGCCGGGTGGCTGCTCGACCTCCTGCTGCGCCGGGCCGACGCCCGGCACCGCGAGACCCCGCTGTGGGGGCTGCTGCGGCGCTGCCGGCCGCCGTTCCTCCTGCTGCTGTGCGCGGCCCTGCTGCGGGCCTCGTTCCCGCAGGCCAAGGTGCTGAAGGACCAATGGCCGGCCATCGGGCGCGCCCTGGACCTCGTACTGATCGGGGCGGCGGCCTGGCTGGCGATCCGGATCGCGACCGCGGCCGTGGAGACGGTGTACGCCCGCTACGCCGCCGGGGCCACCGACGAGGCCCGGGTCCGCCGCGTCCGTACGCAGGTCACCCTCATCCAGCGGGCCGTGGCGGCGATGGTCGTGGTGCTGGCCCTGGCCGCGATGCTGCTGACCTTCCCGCGGATGCAGGCGGTCGGCGCCTCGATGCTGGCCTCGGCCGGCGTCGTCGGCATCGTGGCGGGCATCGCCGCGCAGTCCACGCTCGGGAACCTCTTCGCCGGACTCCAGATCGCCTTCGGGGACACCGTCCGGATCGGGGACACCGTCGTCGTGGACAAGGAGTGGGGGAAGGTCGAGGAGATCACCCTGACGTTCCTGGTCGTACGGACCTGGGACGAGCGGCGGATCACGATGCCGGTGTCGTACTTCACCGGGAAGCCGTACGAGAACTGGTCGCGCGGCGGTGCGGAGATGACCGGGACCGTCTTCCTGCACCTGGACCACCGGGCTCCGGTCGCCCTGATGCGGGAGAAGCTCCAGGACGTCCTCAAGGAGCACCCCGAGTGGGACGGCCGCTCCAGCGGTCTGGTGGTCACGGACACCACCCCGCACACCATCCAGGTCCGGGCCGTGGTCACGGCGAAGAACGCGGACGACATCTGGACCCTGCGCTGCGCGGTCCGGGAGGAGCTGATCGCCTGGCTGGCCGCGGAGCACCCCTACGCCCTCCCCCGCATCGCCACCTCACCGGCCACCGAAGCCCCCACCGCCGCCGGTTCCGGTACCGGAACCGGAACCGGAACCGAAGGCTAGCCGGAACAGCGCCCCGCCCCCCGGGGCCCGTTCCGCCGTGAGCTCCGCCCCGTGCGCCCGCGCGATCTGGCGGGCCATGGCGAGGCCGAGGCCCGAGCCGGGGAGGGCGCGGGAGGCGTTGGCGCGGTAGAAGCGGTCGAAGACGTACGGGAGGTCCTCGTCCGCGATGCCCGGGCCGTGGTCGCGCACGGTCAGCTCCGGACGCCCGCCGGGAGCGGTCAGCTCGACCTCCACCGGCAGCCCCGCCGGGCTGAACTTGGCCGCGTTGTCGAGCAGGTTGGCCAGCAGCCTGCTGAGCCGGGCCGGGACGCCGGGCACCGTGCCCCCGGCCTCCTCCCCGGCCGTGCGCAGGTCCGCGGCCACCCGCAGGGCGAAGGGCACGGCGGGCCAGTGCGTACGGGCCGCCGCCACCCCGTGCTCCAGCAGCGCGGCGAGCCGCACCTGTTCCACCAGCGGCTGCGGCTCCTCGTCCCGGGCCAGCTCGATCAGGTCGTTGACCAGCCCGGTCACCTCCCGCAGCTGGCGCCCGAGCGCCCCGCTCGCCCGGGCCCGCTGCTCGGGGGTGAGCCGCTCGGCGCGGGCCAGCAGTTCGGCGTTGGTCCGCAGCGCGGTGAGCGGGGTGCGCAGCTCGTGCGAGGCGTCGGCGACCAGCCTGCGCTGGGCACTGACGGAATCCTCCAGCTCGCCCAGCATGGTGTTGAAGCTGTGCGCGAGCCGGGTGATCTCGTCCTCCCGCCCGGGCGGCGGCAGTTCGATCCGGTGCCGCGCGTCCCGGGTCGCCGCGATCCGCTCCGCGGTCGCGGTCAGCCGGCTGACCGGTGCGAGCCCGGTGCGCGAGACCCAGTATCCGAGCCCGGCGGCGAGCACCACCCCGGCCGCGCCCGTCAGGAGCAGCAGGTGGGAGGCGTCCGTGATGCCCCGCTCCACGGTGTCGGCGCGCAGGGCCACTTGGAGCGCCTGCCCGTCCGAGAACCTGGTGGTCAGCATGCGCATGGGGTATCCGGCGAAGTAGATGTCCGTGTAGTAGCCGGCCCGCGCGCCCGCGGCGACCTTGCGGGTGGCGGGGTCGACCGGCAGCAGGTACCTCTTCGCCGGGTCCCGGCCCGGATCCTTCGGCACGATCTGCGCGCAGGCGGGCGCCGCGAGGAACCGGCACTCCCCGGCGACGTTCCCCGGCCTCTTCTCCTGCGCGCCCTGCTGGACGAGCGTGGCCGACTGGGTCAGCGTCAGGTCGAGCTGGTGGTAGAGCGCCTCGCGCACGACGACGAAGGCGGCCCCGCAGACCCCGAGCGCGACGAGGGCCACGGCGGCGGTGACGGCGAGCGCGAGGCGGGTGCGCAGCGGGCGGCGCCGCCGCCAGGGCGCGACGCGCCCGCGCCTGCCGCGCCCGGACCGCTGCCCGGGCCCGCGGTAGGGGTCGGGCCCGCGGTCGGGGTCGGCCCCCGGACCGGACCGCTGCCCGCTCACGCCGTGTCCAACCGGTAGCCGACCCCGTGCACGGTGTGGACCAGCCGGGGTTCGCCCGCCGCTTCGAGCTTGCGGCGCAGGTATCCGACGTACACGGCGAGGGAGTTGGAGTCGGGGCCGAAGTCGCGCCCCCACACCAGCTCCAGGATCAGCTCGCGCGGCAGCACCTGCCCGGGGTGGCGCAGCAGCAGTTCGAGCAGGGCCGCCTCGGTCCGGCTGAACTCCACGTTCCGCCCGCCCCGGCGCCCGGTCCGGGTCGCCGGGTCGAGGACGAGGTCGGCGAAGCCCAGCTCGGCGGGCCCGCCGCCCGGATCCGGCGCGGCCCGCCGCAGCAGCGCCCGGACCCGGGCCACCAGCTCGTCCAGGGCGAAGGGCTTGACCAGGTAGTCGTCCGCTCCCGCCTCCAGCCCGTCGACCCGCTCGCTGACCGAGCCGAGCGCGGTCAGTACGAGTACGGGCGTGCGGTCGCCCAGGGCCCGCAGCTGACGGCACACCCCGAGCCCGTCGAGCACCGGCATCATCACGTCCAGCACGAGCGCGTCGGGCTGCCAGCTCCCGACCTCGGTCAGCGCGGCCAGCCCGTCGGCGGCCCCGCGCACCTCGTACCCCTCGACCGCGAGCCCGTCCTCGACGGCGGCCCGTACCTCCGGCTCGTCGTCCACCACCAGGATCCGCTGCACGCCACCCGCCTGACCGCCCACCTGACCGCCCGCCTGACCACTCATAGGACAAAGAGTGCCAAAGACGCCGGCGCGAACCTCTTAGAACGTTCTTAGGGCGCACCGGGAGTGTGCGGCCATGACCACACCACTCTCCGTCGTGATCGGTGCGGGCGGCACCGGCGGCCACATCTACCCGGGGCTCGCGCTCGCCGAGGCGCTGCGCGCCGCCGTCCCCGGGGCGGTCATCTCGTTCATCGGGACCGAGCGCGGTCTGGAGACCGAGCTGATCCCCGGCGCGGGCTACCGGCTGCACACCGTAGACATGATCCCCTTCGACCCCTCGCTCGGCGCGAAGCGCTACCTGCTGCCCGCGGCCCTGCTGCGCTCGGCGGGCCAGGCCCGTACGGTCATCCGCGCCCAGGGCGCGCAGGTGGTCGTCGGGATGGGCGGCTACCCGAGCGCGCCCGCCGTGCTGGGGGCCAGGATGGCCGGGCTGCCCGCCGTGATCCACGAATCCAATGCGGTGCCGGGCCGGGCCAACCAGTTCGCGGCCCGGCTCACCCCGCACATCGCGGTCGCCTTCGACCGCAGCCGCGCCCACCTGTCGGGCGGCGCCCGGGCGCTGACCACCGGAATGCCGATCTCCGCGGCGCTGGCCGCCCTGGCGCGGCTGGACCGCCCGGCGCGCGACGCGCTGCGGTTCGAGGCGCGGCGGGCCCTGCGGGTGCCCGCCGGGCGCCGGCTCGTGGTCTTCAACGGGGGCAGCCTGGGCGCCGTACGCCTGACCGGGGCCGCGACGGCGCTGGCCGGGCTCTGGCAGGACCGGGACGACGTGCAGCTGCTGGTCAAGACCGGGCCGAAGACGCTGCCCGGGACGCTCGCGGAGCTGGCGGCGACCGGCGGGCACCGGATCGCACGGGCCGTTCCGTACCTGGACCGGATGGACCTGGTCTACGCGGCGGCGGACCTGGTGGTGTGCCGGGCCGGTTCGGCGACCGTCGCGGAACTGGCCGCGACCGGGGTGCCGGCCGTGCTCGTGCCCTACCCGCACGCTCCCGGCGACCACCAGACGCACAACGCCCGGGTGCTGTCGGACGCGGGCGCCGGCCTGCTGCTGGCCGACGCCGACACCACGGCGGAGCGGCTGGCCTCGCTGGTCGGGCCGCTGCTCGGCGATCCGGTCCGGCTGGCCGCCATGGCCGGCGCCGCCGCACCCGGTCCGCACGCCCGGGCCGCCGAACTCCTGGCCGCCGAGGTCCTGCGCGTCTCCGGCCTCCCCCTGCCCTCCCCCTCTTCCACCCACTCCCCCTTGGAGCACGCATGACGACCGAGCGCATGAACTGGACCGGCCGGACCGTACTGGTCACCGGAGCGGAGGGCTTCATCGGCTCCACGCTGGTGGACCTGCTGGTGGCGCGGGGCGCCCGGGTGCGGGCCTTCGTCCACTACAAGCCGTACGCCGACAAGGGCCACCTGGCGCGCTACCTCGCCGATCCGGACGGGCCGGTGGAGATGTGGGCGGGCGACGTCCGCGACGCGGGACGGGTCAGCGACGCGGTGGCCGGCTGCGACACCGTCTTCCACCTGGCCGCCCTGATCGGGATCCCGTACAGCTACGTCTCGCCGGGCGCCTACGTCCAGACGAACGTGACCGGCACCGAGAACGTCGCCGAGGCCTGCCGCCGGCACGAGGTGCGCCGCCTGGTGCACACCTCGACCAGCGAGGTGTACGGGACCGCGCTGACCGCGCCGATCTCCGAGGCCCACCCGCTCCAGCCGCAGTCGCCGTACTCCGCGTCGAAGATCGGCGCCGACATGATGGCGCTCTCCTTCCACCACGCCTTCGAACTGCCCGTGACGGTGGTGCGCCCCTTCAACACCTACGGCGCACGGCAGTCGGCGCGGGCCGTGATCCCGGCGATCCTGGCGCAGCTGCACTCCGGCTCCCGGGAGGTCCGCCTCGGCTCGCTGACCCCGACGCGGGACTTCACCTACGTGACGGACACGGCCGAGGGGTTCCTCGCGGTCGCGGAGTGCGACCGGGCGCTGGGCGAGGTGGTCAACCTCGGCTCCGGGCAGGAGATCTCCATCGGGGAGCTCGCCGCGGCCCTGATCACGGCCTCGGGGCGGGACGCGGAGGTCGTGGTCGACCCCGCGCGCCTGCGCCCGTCGGGCAGCGAGGTCCAGCGGCTGCTGTCGGACAACTCCCGGGCCCGCGAGTGGGCGCGGTGGCAGCCGCAGGTCTCCCTCACCCAGGGCCTGGCCCTGACCTCGGACTGGATCGCGGACCACCTGCACCTCTTCGCCCCGGACCGCTACCAGGTGTAGGCCTCACGGGTTGCGCAGGCTGCGCACGTCCAGGTGGCGCAGGACCCGGTCGACGATCTCCGGATCGGCGCCGGGTTCACTGCGCGCCGCGAGCACCTCGTGGCGGGCGGCGGACATCATCTCCCGCTGGATGCGCTGGATGTCCCGGATCCGCTCCACCCGCTTCGCGTACGCCTCGCGCCGTTCCTCGTCGACCATGTCGGGGCTGATCCTGGCGCCGACGTCGTAGGCCCGCCGGTGCAGTTGTTCGACCAGCTCGTCCGGCAGCTCCTCCATCTGCTCGATCTCCTTCAGCCGCCGCTTGGCGGCCTTCGCGGCGCGGATGGCGAGGGCGCGCTCGTAGTCCCGCTCCGCGTCCACGTCCGCCTCCACCCCCAGGCGGCGCACCAGCCACGGCAGGGTCAGCCCCTGGAGCACCAACGTCACCATGATCACGGCGAAGGCGATGAAGACGATCTCGTCGCGGGCCGGGAAGGGGCCGCCGTCGTCGGTCTTGTACGGGATGGCCAGGGCCAGCGCCACCGAGGCCACCCCGCGCATCCCGGCCCACCACATGACCACGCTCTCCCGCCAGGTCAGCGGGATCTCCTCGTCGACGTCGCGCCGGTCGTGCAGCTTCTGCGCCAGCCAGGACGCGGGCATCAGCCACAGCAGTCGGACCCCGACCACGACCGCGATGACGGCCGCCGCCCAGCCGACCATCGCCCACTCGCGGCCCGACGCCGTACCGAAGACGTGGTGCAGCTCCAGGCCGATCAGCCCGAAGGCCACGCCGGTGACCAGCATGTCGACGACTTCCCAGAAGGTGTGCCCGGCGAGCCGGCCGAGCACGTCGTCGGCGTCCGTGGCGTACTCGGCCAGGAACAGCGCGGTGGTCAGCACGGCCAGCACGCCCGAACCCTGGAACTCCTCGGCGACCACGTAGGCGACGAACGGCACCAACAGGGTGAGCCCGATCTGGAGCGTGGCGTCGCCGAGCCGCCCCATGAGCCGGTTGGCGGCCCAGCCCAGCGCCAGCCCGACGGCGACGGCGACGACCGCGGACAGCACGAACTCGCCGAGCGCGGCCGGCCAGGAGAAACTGCCGCCGACGGCCGCGGCGATGGCCACGTGGTAGAGCACGATGGCGGTCACGTCGTTGAAGAGCCCCTCGCCCTCCAGGATCGACACCATCCGGCGGGGCAGCCCCAGCGCGCCGGCGACGGCGGTGGCCGCGACCGGGTCGGGCGGGGCCACGAGCGCGCCGAGCGCGACGGCGGCGGCGATCGGCAGCCCGGGCACGACGGCGTGCGCGACGGCGGCCACGGCGGCGGTGGTCACGAAGACCAGCGCCACCGCGAGCAGGAAGATGGGCCGGATGTTGGCCGCGAACTGCCGCCAGGAGGTCCGCTGCACCGAGGCGTAGAGCAGCGGGGGCAACACGAGCGGCAGGATGTACTCGGGTGGGATGTCGACGTTCGGCACGGCCGGCACGAGCGCCAGCACCACCCCGCCGATGGTCATCAGCACCGGCGCGGGCAGCCCGAGCCGATCGCCGAGCGGCACGGAGACGACGGCCCCGAGCAGGAGCACGAAGAGAAGGGCGAGCTGGTCCACTCCCTCACCCTGCCGCATCACCCCCCGCGACGCCCTCAGGCATGCGGACCCGAACCTGTGGTCCCGGTTACGTCCCCGACGCCTCAATCGCCGGCGGGGCTGAATTCCACCCCGGCCCGCCACGCCTCCGGCGGCGCCTCAAACGCCGGCGAGGCTGGATGTCGGCCCGGTCCGCCCGGCGAGGCTGATCTCAGCCCGCCCGGCGTTCGAGGGCACGATCAAGCCCCGCCGGCGTTTGAGGCGAGACCGGCGGCGCCGGGGGGCAAGACCAGCCCGCCCGGCGATTGAGGGCGACGACCGGAACGGCTAGCGCAGCGCCCGCCGCATCGACCTGTGCGGCATCCCCGCATCGTCGAACTCCGGCCCGTACGCGACGTACCCGAGCCGCTCGTAGAACCCGAGCGCATGCGTCTGCGCCCCGAGATCCACCGCGCCGAGCCCCAGCCGCAGCGCCTCCGCCTCGATGGCCCGCACCAGCGCCGCGCCGACGCCGAGCCCGCGCGCGGCCTTCGTCACGGCCAGCCGGCCGAGCGAGCCCACGTCCGGGGAGCCGGTCTTGCCGACCGCGGCCGCGCCGTGCAGCAGCCGCCCGGTGCCCAGCGGACCCTGCGGCCCCACCGCCAGGACGTGCACCGCACCCGCGTCGTAGGCGTCGTACTCCAGCGACTCCGGCACGCACTGTTCGATCACGAAGACCTCGGTCCGCACCGCGAAGCAGGCCGCGCGATCGGCCTCCGACGCCACGACCCGAACCTCGTACCCCGCGACCCCGGCGGACCCGGCCCCGGACCCGACCCCCGCCACGCTCACTCGCTCTCGGCGCGGATCACGTCCAGCGCGTGCTGCAGGTCGGCCGGGTAGGTGCTCTCGAACTCGACCCACTGGCCGTCCGCCGGGTGCTCGAAGCCGAGCCGCACCGCGTGCAGCCACTGCCGGGTCAGCCCCAGCCGCTTGGAGAGGGTCGGGTCGGCGCCGTAGGTGAGGTCGCCCACGCAGGGGTGCCGGTGCGCCGACATGTGCACGCGGATCTGGTGCGTACGGCCGGTCTCCAGCTTGATGTCCAGCAGCGAGGCCGCCCGGAACGCCTCGATGAGGTCGTAGTGGGTGACCGAGGGCTTGCCCTCCTGGGTCACGGCCCACTTCCAGTCCGAGGACGGGTGCCGGCCGATGGGGGCGTCGATGGTGCCGCTCATCGGGTCCGGGTGGCCCTGGACCAGCGCGTGGTAGCGCTTGTCCACGACGCGCTCGCGGAACTGCTGCTTGAGGGAGGTGTAGGCGCGCTCGGACTTGGCGACGGCCATCAGGCCGGAGGTGCCGACGTCGAGGCGGTGCACCACGCCCTGGCGCTCGGAGGCGCCGGAGGTGGAGATCCGGTACCCGGCCGCGGCGAGGCCGCCGATGACGGTGGTGCCGGTCCAGCCGGGGCTGGGGTGGGCGGCGACGCCCACGGGCTTCATGACGACCACGATGTCGTCGTCGTCGTGGACGATCTCCATGCCCTCGACGGGCTCGGCCACCAGCTCGACCGGGCGCGGCGGGGCGGGCATCTCGACTTCGAGCCAGGCGCCACCGTGCACCCGCTCGGACTTCCCGACGACGCTGCCGTCGACCGACACCTTCCCGGCCGAGGCAAGCTCGGCCGCCTTCGTCCGGGAGAACCCGAACATACGGGCGATGGCGGCGTCGATGCGCTCGCCTTCGAGGCCATCGGGCACGGGCAGGGTTCGGATCTCGGGAATCGTACTCACCCGTCGAGTATGCCGGACGAGACCGCACACCCGTTCCGCGATCATGCTCGGGGCGGCCCCCGCCACGCCCCGGTCGGCCCCCGGTCAGTCCCCGGTCAGTCCTTGTGGACGGTGCCGTCCGGGTCCAGGCCCTTGAAGGACAGCAGCACGATCAGGATCCCGCCGCACACGATCGCCGAGTCGGCGAGGTTGAAGACGGCGAAGTGCGCGGGCGCGATGAAGTCGACGACGGCGCCCCGGAAGACCCCCGGGGACCGGAAGATCCGGTCGGTGAGGTTGCCGAGCGCGCCGCCCAGCAGCAGGCCGAGGGCGATGGCCCAGGGCAGGCTGTACAGCTTGCGGGCCAGGCGCACGATCACGACGATCACACCGGCCGCGATGCAGGTGAAGATGATCGTGAAGGCCTCGCCGAAGCCGAAGGCCGCGCCGGGGTTGCGGATCGCGTCGAGCTTGAGCAGGTCGCCGACCAGCCGGATCGGCGCCTGGTGCTCCAGCTTCGCGACCACCAGCATCTTGCTGCCGAGGTCGAGGAGGTACGCGAACACCGCCACGATGAGCAGCGCCGCGATCCGGCGGTGCCCCTTGGGCTGCTCGGACTCCGGCTGGGGAGTGTCGTCCCCGACCTCGGGCGTACCGATGATGCGCTCCGCCTCTGTCACGTGAGTCCCTCGAACTAGCTCGACCAGGAAGCTGCCAGGCTCCCGGGGACCCTGAACAGAACAAGAGGGTACGTCAGGCTCCCCTTCCCGCGCCGCCCCAGGCCGCCCCGATCACGAGGGCCGCCCGCGGGCCGGTCACAGCACTAGTGACGGCGCTCCTGCTTCTGCTTGCACTCGACGCACAGCGTGGCCCGCGGGAACGCCTGCATCCTGGCCTTGCCGATGGCCTTCCCGCAGTTCTCGCAGAGCCCGTAGGTGCCCGCTTCGAGGCGCTCCAGGGCCCGCTCGGTCTGCTCCAGCATGTCGTGCGCGTTGGCGGCGAGGGCCATCTCCGACTCGCGGGTGATGTTCTTGGTCCCCGTGTCGGCCTGATCGTCGCCCGCGCCGTCGCCGGAGTCCCGCATCAGGCCCGAGATGGCCTGCTCGGAGGCGGCCAGCTCGCCGCGCAACCGCAGCACCTCCGAGGTCAGCTCCGTACGGGCCTCCGCGGCCTCCTGCGGGGTCCACGGTTCCTCGCCCGGCCGTACGGCGAGGCCGCCCGGCTCGGTCGCGGTCGCGGTGGCCGCGGCGCGCGTCTTGGGCAGGCCGCTCGTCGCGGCCGTGGCCGTCTTCCTGGCCGTGCCCGTGCTCTTCTTGGCAACCACTTTCCCGGCTCCCGTCTCTTCCGCGGCCGGTGCGGCCGAGGCCTTCTTCGCGGACGTCCTGGCGGTGCTGGTCCTGGCGGTGCTCTTCTTGGCGGTGCTGGTCCCGCTCGTACCGGTTCCGGCCGTGCTCCTGGCGGCCGCGACCTTCTTCGCGGCCCTCTTCACCGGCTGCACCGAATCCATCGGCTGCACCGGTTCCGCGGACGCCTCGTTCACTGACGCCGTCTTCTTCGCGGCGGTCTTCTTCGCCACCATGGCCGCGACCCCTTCACATACTGTGATATTGCACGCGAATCGTGGTGGGACGATAAATCGACTTCGGCTCCGCGGCAACGGGGCACGCGTCGGCCGAGGCCGACTGCATCCGTTGTGCCCAGCTCCGGGCCCGATAATCCGGTCCTACCGGCGCGCCGGAGCCCGGGCGGGCGCGTCAGCCCGTTCGGGTCAATTCCACGCCCCCCTCGCGCCCCCCGGAAACCGGTCTGCCGAGCGGCCCCCCGGCCCGTACACTGAGCCCAGCGAAAGGCATGGATGGGGACGAGTAGCGTCGGACGCAGCCAGGAGCGACCCGGGGACGGTGAGAGCCCGGGGGCGAGCGCGATGCGAAGGATCACCCCGGAGCCGCCGGAAGAAAGTCCGCAGGTGCCCCCGGGCGCCGGCAGGGCGACTAGACCCGGCTCGCACCCCAATGAGGGGGTCGTCGGATCCGTCCGAGGGCCAAGGAGGGTGGTACCGCGGGAGCACTGCTCTCGTCCCTCCGACGGAGATCTCACGCCGCCGGAGGAAGACGCCTCATGACCACCCCGCCGCAATACCGCCAGGTGCCCGCTCAGGTCGACCTGCCCGCCCTGGAACACGCCGTCCTGGACTTCTGGCGCGAGAACGACACCTTCGCCAAGACCCTGGCGCAGTCCGAGGGCCGCCCCGAATGGGTCTTCTACGAGGGCCCGCCCACCGCCAACGGCATGCCCGGCGCGCACCACATCGAGGCCCGCGTCTTCAAAGACGTCTTCCCCCGCTTCCGCACGATGCGCGGCTACCACGTGGCGCGCAAGGCGGGCTGGGACTGCCACGGCCTGCCCGTCGAACTTGCCGTCGAGAAGGAACTGGGCTTCAACGGCAAGAAGGACATCGAGGCCTACGGCATCGCCGAGTTCAACGACAAGTGTCGTGACTCGGTGACCCGCCACACCGACGCCTTCGCCGAGCTCACGACCCGCATGGGCTACTGGGTCGACCTCGACGACGCCTACGTGACCATGGACCCCGAGTACATCGAGTCCGTGTGGTGGTCGCTCAAGGAGATCTTCAACAAGGGCCTGCTGACCCAGGACCACCGGGTCGCCCCCTGGTGCCCCCGCTGCGGCACCGGCCTCTCCGACCACGAGCTGGCCCAGGGCTACGAGACGGTCGTCGACCCCTCCGTCTTCGTCCGCTTCCCGCTGACCAGCGGTCCGCTCGCCGGTCAGGCAGCCCTCCTGGTGTGGACGACCACCCCGTGGACCCTGGTGTCGAACACCGCCGTGGCCGCGCACCCCGAGGTCACCTACGTCGTCGCCTCCAACGGCGACGAGCGGCTCGTCGTCGCCGAACCGCTGCTGGAGAAGGCGCTGGGCGAGGACTGGGTCACCACCGGCGAGTCCTTCACCGGCAAGGAGATGGAGCGCTGGACCTACCAGCGCCCCTTCGACCTGGTCGAGTTCCCGAGCGTCAGCGAGGGAACCGATGGAGGAAGCCCCGGGCCCGTCGCCCACTACGTCGTGAACGCCGAGTACGTCACGACCGAGGACGGCACCGGTCTGGTCCACCAGTCCCCCGCCTTCGGCGCCGACGACCTCGCGGTCTGCCGCTCGTACGGCCTGCCGGTCGTGAACCCGGTCCGTCCCGACGGCACCTTCGAGGAGGACGTCCCGCTGGTCGGCGGCGTCTTCTTCAAGAAGGCCGACGAGAAGCTGACCGCCGACCTCGACGCGCGCGGCCTGCTCTTCAAGCACATCGCCTACGAGCACAGCTACCCGCACTGCTGGCGCTGCCACACCGCGCTCCTCTACTACGCGCAGCCGTCCTGGTACGTCCGCACCACCGCCGTCAAGGACGCGATGCTGCGGGAGAACGAGAAGACGAACTGGTACCCGGACTCGGTCAAGCAGGGCCGCTTCGGCGACTGGCTGAACAACAACATCGACTGGGCGCTCTCGCGCAACCGCTACTGGGGCACCCCGCTGCCGATCTGGCGCTGCGAGGAGGACCACCTCACCTGCATCGGCTCCCGCGCGGAGCTGAGCGAGCTGACGGGCACGGACCTCTCCGACCTGGACCCGCACCGCCCGTACATCGACGACGTCACCTTCCCCTGCACCGCGGAGGGCTGCACCCTCACCGCCGTCCGCGTGCCCGAGGTCATCGACGCCTGGTACGACTCGGGTTCGATGCCGTTCGCGCAGTGGGGCTACCCGTACAAGAACAAGGAGATCTTCGAGAAGCGCTACCCGGCGCAGTTCATCTCGGAGGCGATCGACCAGACCCGCGGGTGGTTCTACACCCTGATGGCGGTCGGCACCCTGGTCTTCGACAAGTCCTCGTACGAGAACGTCGTCTGCCTGGGCCACATCCTGGCCGAGGACGGCCGCAAGATGTCCAAGCACCTGGGCAACATCCTCCAGCCCATCCCGCTCATGGACCAGCACGGCGCCGACGCCGTGCGCTGGTTCATGGCGGCGGGCGGCTCCCCGTGGGCGGCGCGCCGCGTCGGCCACGGCACGATCCAGGAGGTCGTGCGCAAGACCCTCCTCACGTACTGGAACACGGTGGCCTTCCAGGCCCTGTACGCCCGTACGTCGAACTGGGCGCCCAGCGCCGCGGACCCGGCCCCGGCCGACCGCACGGTGCTGGACCGCTGGCTGCTCTCCGAGCTGCACACGCTGACCCGCGAGGTCACCGAGGCGCTGGAGGCGTACGACACGCAGCGGGCGGGCAAGCTGCTCTCCTCCTTCGTGGACGACCTCTCCAACTGGTACGTGCGCCGCTCGCGCCGCCGGTTCTGGCAGGGCGACGCGGCCGCGCTGCGCACCCTGCACGACGTGATCGAGACGGTCACCCGGCTGATGGCCCCGCTCACCCCCTTCATCACGGAGCGGGTGTGGCAGGACATGATCGTGCCGGTGACCCCGGACGCCCCGCAGTCGGTGCACCTCTCCAGCTGGCCGGAGTCGGACGCCGCGCAGGTCGACGCCTCACTCTCGCGGCAGATGCTGCTGGTGCGCCGGCTCGTCGAGCTGGGCCGGGCGACCCGCGCCGAGTCGGGCGTCAAGACCCGCCAGCCGCTGTCGCGCGCGCTGGTCGGCGTCGTCGGCTTCGACGCGCTCTCGCCGGAGCTGCACTCGCAGATCACGGAGGAGCTGAACGTCTCCTCGCTGGCCTCCCTGTCGGAGGTCGGCGGGTCCCTGGTGGACACGACGGCGAAGGCGAACTTCCGGGCGCTGGGCAAGCGCTTCGGCAAGGGCGTGCAGGACGTCGCGAAGGCGGTGGCGGCGGCCGATGCGGCGGCGCTGTCGCTGGCGCTGCGGTCCGGTACGGCCGAGGTCGAGGTGAACGGCGAGACGGTGGCGCTCACCCCGGAGGAGGTCATCATCACGGAGACCCCGCGCGAGGGCTGGTCGGTGGCCTCCGACTCGGGCGCGACGGTGGCCCTCGACCTGGAGATCACGCCGGAGCTGCGGTTGGCGGGCCTGGCCCGTGACGCGATCCGGCTGATCCAGGAGGCCCGGAAGAACTCCGGCCTCGACGTGGCCGACCGGATCGCCCTGCGCTGGTCCTCCACGGACCCGGAGGTCGTGACGGCCCTGACGGACCACGCCGGTCTCATCGCGGACGAGGTCCTCTCGACGGACTACGCCTCCGGCGAGGCGGACGCCGCGTACGGCGACCCGTTCGAGGACGAGCCCCTGTCCCTGACCTTCCGCCTCCGCAAGGCATAACCCCCACCCCACCGTGGCCCGGCCCTTCACCCAGGAGGCCCGGGCCACACCCGTACCCAGGCCCGGCTACCCATCCCTCCGGGGGGCCCTCAAACGCCGGGCAGGCTGAATCTCCCCAGCCGGCCGTCCCGCCACTTCCAGCCCCGCCGGCGTTTGAGGCGCCGCCGGAGGCACCCCCCCCCACCGGCGCGATCCACTGACGCCTCCGGCGGGCCCTCAAACGCCGGGCGGGCTGGATATGCCCAGGCGGCCTCGCCACCGAGCCAGACCGGATGTGCACAGGCGGCCTCGCCACCGAGCCAGGCTGGATGTGCCCGGGCGGCCGGCCCCGGCCAACCTCAGCCCCGCCGGCGATTGAGGCGCCGCCGGAGGCACCGGAGCCATCGGCGGGCGCCACCCATCGGGCAACGCAAACGGGCCGGGCCCCGGGTTCCAGAAGGAACCCGGGGCCCGGCCCGACCGTCTGCCGACGGGTGAGGCGCGCCTAGTTGTCGTCCTCGTCGATCAGGAAGCCCCGCATCGGCGACGGCGCCTGCTGCATCGGCTGCGGCGCAACCGGCCGCACCGGAGCCATCGGCTGCGTCATCGCGGGAGACATCTGCTGCTGGCCACCGTAGGAGGGGCCGCCCATCGGGGACGGACCACCCATCGGGGAGGGACCGCCCATGGGGGACGGACCACCCATGGAGTGACCCATCGCTCCGGCCGGGGCCATCGACGGCGCCGGCGACGGCGGCAGCGAGGCGGTGGCCGGCGTGCGCGGCGGCGCGAGGGAGTCGTCGGCCTGGGTCTCCAGCTGACGCAGCTGGCTCTCCAGGTAGGACTTCAGACGCGTGCGGTACTCGCGCTCGAAGCCCCGCAGGTCCTCGACCTTGCGCTCCAGCGTGGCGCGGGCGGACTCCAGGGAGCCCATCGCGACGCGGTGCTTCTCCTGCGCGTCCCGCTCCAGCGCGTCGGCCTTGGCACGGGCGTCCCGCTCCAGGCCCTCGGCGCGCGAACGGGCCTCGCCGACGATCTTGTTGGCCTCGGAACGGGCCTCCGCGATCGCCTGGTCGGCGGTCTGCTGCGCCAGGGACAGGACGCGGGCGGCGCTGTCGCCACCGGGGCCCTGCTGCGGGAGCTGCGGCTGCTGCTGGTGCATCGGCTGCATCTGCTGGCCCATGGGCTGCATCTGCTGCCCCATCGGCTGGCCCATCTGCTGCTGCTGCATGGGCTGCATCTGCTGGCCCATCGGCTGGCCCATCTGCTGCTGCATCTGCTGCTGCTGCATCGGCTGGCCGAGCTGGTTCTGGCCGCCCATGGACTGCTGTCCGGCCATGGGGTGCTGCTGCATGGGGCCACCCATCGGGCCCGGACCCTGCGGTCCGTGACCACCGGGGCCGGCCGGCAGCTGCGGCTGCCCACCCTGCAGCTGGGGCGGACCCATCTGCTGGGGCTGCTGCTGCTGCGGCGGGCCGGATATGGCCGCGGGAACCGGGGCGCCCGGGCCTCGCTGGTCCTGCGGCTCCGGCTTGCGCATGCCCTGCTGCTGCTGGTTCTGCGCGGCGGCACGCGTCGCGGCCGCCAGCTTGGCGCGCAGATCCTCGTTCTCACGGAGCAGGCGCGTCAGTTCGCCTTCGACTTCGTCGAGGAAGGCGTCAACCTCGTCCTCGTCGTAGCCTTCTCGGAGGCGAACGGTCGTGAACTGCTTGTTCCGCACGTCCTCGGGGGTCAGCGGCATCTCTTCTTCACCTCTACGTAGTCGTCGGCAGTCGGCAAGACCGTATCGTTCACACGCTTCTCGCAGCGGTGCTCACGAAACTGATGAGGATGTAAACGATGATCATCAGAACGAAGAAGGACAGGTCGAGTGCCACGCCCCCGAGACGCAACGGCGGGATGAACCGCCGAAGAAGCTTGAGCGGTGGATCGGTGACGGTGTAGGTGGCCTCCAGAACGACCACCATCGCCTTGCCAGGGGCCCATGAAGGGGCGAACTGGAAGACGTAGTCCATGACCAGTCGGAAGATCAGCACGATGAGGAAGCACATCAGCGCGATGTAGACAACCTCCAGAGCCACGCCCATCCCGCGCTTCCCTCTCCCCTTGCTGTCGCTGTCCGGCCTGCCGGCCGGGTCGTCGCCTACGGTCCCGTGTCTTAACTCGTCGGTCTAGCTTTGGTTGAAGAACCCGCCCTCCGCGATGCGGGCCTTGTCCTCCGCCGTGACATCGACGTTAGCAGGCGACAGCAGGAACACCTTCTGTGTCACGCGTTCAATACTGCCGTGCAGACCGAACACGAGACCGGCCGCGAAGTCGACCAGGCGCTTCGCATCGGTGTCGTCCATCTCCGTGAGATTCATGATCACGGGGGTGCCCTCGCGGAAGTGTTCCCCGATGGTACGGGCCTCGTTGTACGTCCGGGGGTGCAGCGTGGTGATGCGGTAGGGCTCCCGCTCGGAGACGACCTTGGGCATGATCACGGGGGCGTTCTTCTCCATGGTGGGGCGTTCAGGTGTGATAGATGCCACGGGTGCGATACGCGGCGATCGTCCGTTTTCTACCGGGATTGCGATGGGTTCGCGCTGCGCCGGCGGCTGTACGACTCGTACCGGTTCGTCCTGTACGGGCGGTTGGTGCGATACGGCCTGCTGCCGGCGGTCCCTGTCGCGGGCTCGTTCCGGTTCCGGCTCGGGTTCGAACTCGTCGTCGGGGTCGTACCCCGGGTTGTCGTACCGGTCGTCCTCCACGAGGCCGAGGTAGACCGCCATCTTGCGCATCGCGCCGGCCATTCTCTGAGTCCTCCGCTCTGTGGTGGATCGCCCTGTCGCAGGTGTCGCAGGTGTCGTGTCGCATTGTCACCAAAGTCACCAACTGCCTGCGATCCACGTGGTCTGTCCGCTCATCAGCGGAAATGACCATATTTTCTGCTGTGGTCCGACTTTCTTCGCGACGTTACCCGAGCCGGGGCCTCGCACCGAGTACCGCAGTGCCGACGCGTACATGTGTCGCACCGGCCATGACGGCCTGTTCCAGGTCGGCGCTCATCCCGGCCGAGACCATCGTGGCAGCCGGATGGTCCGCGCGCAGCTGGGATGACAATTCCAGCAACCGCTCGAAGGCGGCCTGTTCGCGGCCCGCGTAGGGACCGGCCAGCGGCGCGACCGTCATGAGGCCGTCGATCCGCAGTCCGGGCGCCGCCGCGACGAGCGCCGCCAGTTCCGGCAACAGGTCCGGCGCGGCGCCGCCGCGCTCCCCGCGCTCGCCCGACTCGGCGTCGAGCGCGATCTGTACGAGGCAGCCGAGTTCGCGTCCGGTCTTCACCGCGGCCGCCGAGAGCGCCGGCACCAGCCGGGCCCGGTCGACGGACTGCACGACGTGCGCGTATCCCGCCACCGAACGGACTTTGTTGGTCTGCAACTGACCGACGAAGTGCCAGTTGAGCGGCAGATCCGCGCAGGCCACGGCCTTGGGGGCGGCGTCCTGGTCGCGATTCTCCGCCACATGACGGACCCCCAGGTCCGCCAGCAGTCGTACGTCGCTCGCGGGATACGTCTTGGTGACCACGATGAGGGTCACCTCGTCCCGCTCCCGCCCGGCCGCCGCGCACGCGGTGGAGATGCGTTCCTCCACCTGCTTCAGGTTGGCGGCCAGCTCCGCGCCACGGTCAGTCATCCGTCGATCCCCCACGTTCCGTCCGGGGGGACCCCAACCAGACGTATCCGGCGAGCCGCCCGGTCACCCGGTCGCGGCGGTAAGAGAAGTGGTCCCCGGACTCCAGTGTGCAGACCGGGGAACGCCGGGCGTCCACCACCCCCGCCTCGGCGAGCTGGGCGTGCACCCCGGCGACCACGTCGACGGCGGGGGTCCCCCAGCTGGTTTCGGCGAAGGCCGCCGGCACGACCGCGGCGACCTCGTCCCGCATGGCGGCGGGCACTTCGTAGCACCGACCGCAGACGGCGGGTCCGGTACGGACCACCATCCGCCCGGGTTCGGCGCCGAGCGAGACCATCGCCGCCACCGCGGCGGGCACCACCCCGGCGACCAGTCCGGGCCGCCCGGCATGGGCGGCGGCCACCACCCCGGCGACGGGGTCGGCCAACAGGACGGGGGTGCAGTCAGCGGTGAGGACCGCGAGGGCGAGCCCCCGACGGGTGGTCACCACCGCGTCCACGGCCGGAACCTCCTGGCCACCGGCACCGCCACCGGCACCGTTCCCGGCCCACGGACCGTCGACCACGGCGACGTCCCGCCCGTGCACCTGGTTCATCCAGACCACCCGGTCCGGGTCGAGGCCCAGGGTCCGCGCGGCGCTCGCCCGGTTGGCCCGTACGACCTCGGGGTCGTCCCCCACCGCCCCGCCGAGGTTGAGCTCCTCATACGGAACGGCGCTCCCCCCGCCCCACCTGTCGGTGAAAGCGAAGTGGGCGCCGCTCACGTTGTGCTGCTCTATCGTCACTTCAAGAAATCCGGGACGTCCAGCTCTTCGGCCGGGCTGTCCTGGTACGGACGGGCCGTCGGGACCTGCGGGGCCACGGGGATCGTGGTCTCGACCGGCGCCGGCTCGACCGGCACCTGCACGTCCTCGCGCGAGGTGACCGAACCGAGTCCGCCGAAGGCCGGACGGACCGGCTCCGCGGCACGGACCGGCGGGGCCGGCTCCTCGCGCTTGGTGGACGCGGCGCCGATGACGTTGTCCCGGCGGGCCGGGGGCTGTCCACCGTCGAACCCGGCCGCGATGACGGTGACCCGCACCTCGTCGCCGAGCGCGTCGTCGATGACGGCACCGAAGATGATGTTCGCCTCGGGGTGCGCGGCCTCGCTGACCAGCTGGGCCGCCTCGTTGATCTCGAAGAGACCGAGGTCGGATCCACCGGAGATGGAGAGCAGCACGCCGCGGGCTCCGTCGATGGACGCTTCCAGCAGCGGCGAGGAGATCGCCATCTCGGCGGCGGCCACGGCGCGGTCGTCGCCGCGGGCGGAGCCGATGCCCATGAGGGCCGAGCCCGCCTCGGACATCACGGACTTGACGTCCGCGAAGTCGAGGTTGATCAGACCCGGGGTGGTGATGAGATCGGTGATGCCCTGGACGCCCGACAGCAGGACCTGGTCCGCCGACTTGAAGGCGTCGAGGACGCTGACCTGGCGGTCCGAGATGGACAGCAGCCGGTCGTTGGGGATGACGATGAGGGTGTCGACCTCTTCGCGGAGTTCGGCGATGCCGTCCTCCGCCTGGTTGGCGCGCCGGCGTCCTTCGAAGGTGAAGGGCCGGGTGACCACACCGATCGTCAGCGCGCCCAGCGAGCGCGCGATGTTGGCGACCACGGGGGCGCCACCGGTACCGGTGCCACCGCCTTCGCCGGCGGTGACGAAGACCATGTCGGCCCCCTTGAGGACCTCCTCGATCTCCTCGCGGTGGTCCTCTGCCGCCTTGCGGCCGACGGCCGGGTTGGCTCCGGCGCCGAGGCCCCGGGTGAGTTCGCGGCCGACGTCGAGCTTGACGTCGGCGTCGCTCATCAACAGCGCCTGGGCGTCGGTGTTGATGGCGATGAACTCGACGCCCTTGAGACCGACCTCGATCATTCGGTTGATGGCATTGACACCACCGCCGCCGACACCGATGACCTTGATGACTGCGAGGTAGTTCTGCGGTGCTGCCACGTCGAAGGCCTCTCGCCTCGAGTTACGTGTCGCCGCCTCGCGGGCCTGCGGTGCGACGACTGATGCCGAAAGTGGGACGGTCCAACACGCCGACCCGAACCCTAACCCTGAAGTTTAGGGTTAAGAGTGTGTCTGTTCCCTGGACTCTCCGAACAGGACACTAAGTCGACAAGTGGTGCGCGTTCAACGAACACGCCGAACCTCCCGTTTTTCTTTTCACCCTATGTGATCACCCATATCGCTGGCCAACCAGGGTGCGTCGCTGTTCGACTCGACGTCAACTCCCGGACACCGCAGGCGCCGTGGGCGCGCTCACGTCGAAGTGGTCAGCCTTGGGCACGGCCTTGAGCAGCGCGGTCAGCGCGCGGCCCTTCGCCTCACCCTGTTCGCCGCTCCCCCAGACGACCTCGCGCCCCCGGGTCAGCTCCAGGACGACCGAATCGTACGATCCGACCTTGACCAGCAAGGTCTCCCTGGCCACGGCCTTGGGGAGGTCGCCCGCGACGGCCACCGCCTCGCGCAGCAGCCGTTCCTCGTCGAAGCGGCGCGCGCTCGGCGACTGTC
The DNA here is from genome assembly GCF_044759975.1 of Streptomyces sp. NPDC098789. NCBI lineage: Bacteria > Bacillati > Actinomycetota > Actinomycetes > Kitasatosporales > Streptomycetaceae > Streptomyces > Streptomyces sp. NPDC098789. The sequence continues at coordinate 196,754 of NZ_JBIWAJ010000016.1, read as the reverse complement.
CGGCGGACAGTTCGAGGACCGGAACGCCCGCGGGTGCTTTCGCCACCGTGTCGAATCGCACACCCGAAGCGTCCACTTCCACGAAGTCCGCGCCCTTTTTGATGAGCAGGACGGGTTTGCGCTCCGTCACTTTCAGTCCGATTCCGTGCGGCCACGACCGGGTGGCCGTCACGGTGTCGACCCGCGGCAGCTTGGCCCGGACCCGGCTCTCGATCTCGTCGGTGTCCACGCCGACGAGCGGCGCCCCGACCGGAACGGCCGCGGCGGCGAGCACCTGTGCGGGAGTGAGCACCTCGGTGCCGCCCGCCGTGACCTGCTCGACCCGCAGCCAGCTGGACCCGTACAGGACCCACGTACCGCCCGCGCCGAGCAGGACGGCGGCGAGGGCGGCCGCGAGCAGCACCGGGCCCCGGCGCAGGCGCCCCGGTGCGGACCGGGGGCCGCCGGGGCCCCGGAAGGGCGATCTCCGCGCCGCCTTCGCCGTCTTGCCGGGCTTGGGCGGTTTGGGAGGCCTGGGCGCCTTGGCCGGCTTCGGGGACTTGACGCCCTTGCGTGCGGTCGTCGCTCCGGCCACTGCGGTGCCTCCTGCGTCGGTGCCTTCCCGGCTCAGCGGGCTCGGTGTGCGGCGATCGCCTCGTAGACCATGCCGACCAACAGATCATCGGCGTCCCGGCGGCCGAACTCCGCCGCGGCGCGCGACATCTCGTACAGACGGTGCGGATCGGCCAGTACCGGGAGGACCTGGCTGAGGATCCACTCGGGCGTCAGTTCCGCGTCGTCGACGAGCAGGCCGCCACCGGCCTTGACCACCGGCTGGGCGTTGAGCCGCTGTTCACCGTTGCCGATCGGCAACGGGACGTAGGCGGCGGGCAGCCCGACGGCGGACAGTTCGGCGACGGTCATCGCACCCGCGCGGCACAGCATCATGTCGGCGGCGGCGTACGCGAGATCCATCCGGTCCACGTACGGTACCGGCACGTAGGGCGGCATACCGGGCATGTTGTCGACACGCGGCACTTCGTTCTTCGGGCCGACCGCGTGCAGGATCTGGATGCCGGAGCGCTGGAGGGTCGGCGCGACCGCCTGGACGACCTCGTTGAGCCGGCGCGCGCCCTGCGAGCCGCCGGAGACCAGCAGCGTCGGCAGGTTGGGGTCGAGCCCGAAGGCGGCCCGCGCTTCGGGCCGGACCATGGCGCGGTCCAGGGTCGAGATGGAGCGCCGCAGCGGGATGCCCACGTAGCGGGCGCCGCGCAGCTTGCTGTCGGGCGTGGAGACCGCGACGGCGGCCGCGTAGCGCGAACCGATCTTGTTGGCGAGGCCCGGCCGGGCATTGGCCTCGTGGACGATGATCGGCACCCCGAGCCGCTTGGCCGCCAGGTAGCCGGGCAGGGCCACGTAGCCGCCGAAGCCGACGACACAGTCGGCCTTGGTGCGCTCCAGGATCTGCTCGGCGGCCTTGATGGTCCCGCGCAGCCGTCCCGGGACGGTGATCAGCTCCGGGGTGGGCTTGCGGGGCAGCGGTACGGCGGGGATCAGTCCCAGCTCGTAGCCGCGCTCCGGCACCAGGCGGGTCTCAAGGCCCCGTTCCGTTCCGAGGGCGGTGATGCCCACGGAGGGGTCCTGCCTGCGCAGGGCGTCCGCGAGGGCGAGCGCCGGCTCGATGTGGCCGGCGGTCCCCCCACCGGCGAGTACGACATGCACCGAAATTCACCGCTCTCCGGACGGACGCTTCTTGACGCGCCGTCTCATCGATTTCCATCTCAGCCCGGCCCGCTTCCAGCCGAACTTCGGCTGTCGCATCGCGAGCGCCGCGCGCGCCCCGGGCTCCTCCCGCGCGAACGCGACGAGCAGTCCCACGGCGAACATCGTCGGCAGCAGGGCGGACCCCCCGTAGGAGAACAGCGGGAGCGGGACCCCGGCGATCGGCAGCAGACCGAGCACCGCACCGATGTTGATCACGGCTTGCGCCGTGATCCAGGTGGTCACGCCTCCCGCGGCAAACCTGACGAAGGAGTCCTCCGTACGTCCGGCCACGCGGATACCCGCATAGCCTAGGGCCGCGAACAGGGCGAGTACCGACAGCGTCCCCGCCAGTCCCAGTTCCTCACCGGTGATGGCAAAGATGAAGTCCGTGTGGGCTTCTGGCAGTTGGCCCCATTTTTCCACGCTCGCACCGAGCCCGGAACCGAACCATCCGCCGGACGCCAAGGCATAGATTCCGTGCACGGCTTGCCAGCAGAGGTCGTTCTTGCCCGGATCTGTCGCCCCCAGGCACGCGAGGCGGTCCATCCGGTGCGGGCTGGTCCGGATCAGTACGGCGACGATCACACCCGCGAAGGCGAGCACGCCCACGAACATCCTGGTCGGGGCCCCGGCCAACCACAACAGGCCGAAGAGGATGGCGCCCAGGATCATCGCGGTGCCCATGTCGCCGCCGAGCATGATCAGCCCGAGCAACAGGAAGGTCACCGGCACCAGCGGCACCAGGAGGTGCTTCCACTGGCTCAGCAGCCCCTTGTCGCCCTTGCGGGCCAGCAGGTCGGCGCCCCACAGGATCAGTGCCAGCTTGCCGAACTCACTGGGCTGGAGCATGAACGGGCCGCCAATGGAGATCCAATTCTGGTTCCCGTTGATCGACACCCCCATCCCCGGAACCTGGACCAGGGCCATCAGGAAGAGCGTTCCGGCGAGGACGGGGTAGGACAGCGCCCGGTGCAGCTTGACGGGCATCCGGGAGGCGGCCAGCAGCAGGACGGCGCCGATGGAGGCGGCCAGGAACTGCTTCTTGAAGAAGTACGAGGCGCCCAGGCCGAGCTGGAGGCCCTTGATCATGGAGGCCGAGTAGACCATCACCAGCCCGAGCACGGTGATCAGCAGGGCGCTGCCGAAGATCAGGTAATACGCGGTGAGCGGACGGTCCCAGGCCCGGCGCACCTGCCGCTGCGTGCGCCGCAGCCCGTCCAGCGAGCCGCGCCCGGGGCTCCGCTTCGGGGCGCTCGGCACGGGCCGTCTACGGCCCTGCGTCTTCGGCTTCGGGGCGGACGGCCGCCGCCCGGGGAGCAGTTGCTTGGCCGGCATGGTGTGATCTTCCCCTCCACTCGTACGAGCAGCCGACCGGAGGGGTCCGACCCCTGCGTCGCTAGGCGCCCGCCGCGGCGAGTTCGCGGACGGCGTCGGCGAACGCGTCCCCGCGCTTGTTGTAGTTCGCGAACATGTCCATCGAGGCGCAGGCGGGTGCCAGCAGGACCGTGTCGCCCGGCTCGGCCAGCCGCGCCGCTTCCCGGACCGCCGCGAGCATCGCCCCAGTGTCGGTCCGTTCCAGCTCGACGACCGGGACCTCGGGGGCGTGTCGCGCCAGCGCGTCGCGGATCAGGGCCCGGTCGGCGCCGATCAGGACGGCGCCGCGCAGCCGCTTCACGGAGCGGATCACGAGCTCGTCGAAGGTGGCGCCCTTGGCGAGGCCGCCCGCGATCCACACGACCGGCTCGTAGGCCGCCAGGGAGGCCTCGGCGGCGTGCGTGTTGGTCGCCTTGGAGTCGTCGATGTAGGTGACCCCGTCGACGACGTCGACGTGCGCGATCCGGTGCGCGTCGGGGCGGAAGTCGCGCAGGCCGTCGCGGACGGCCCGCGGCGGCACGCCGAAGGCGCGGGCCAGGGCGGCGGCGGCGAGGGCGTTGGCGATGTTGTGCGGGGCCGGCGGGTCCACGTCGGAGACCTCGGCCAGCTCCTGGGCGTTCTTCTGCCGGTTCTCGACGAAGGCGCGGTCGATCAGGATGCCGTCGACGACGCCGAGCATGGAGGGGCCGGGGGCGCCGAGGGTGAAGCCGATGGCGCGGCAGCCCTCTTCGACGTCGGCTTCGACGACGAGGTCCTCGGTGGCCTTGTCGGCGACGTTGTAGACGCAGGCGACGGTGTTGCCCTCGTAGATGCGGCCCTTGTCGGCGGCGTACGCCTCCATGGTGCCGTGCCAGTCGAGGTGGTCGGGCGCCAGGTTCAGCACGGCCGCCGAGTGGGCCCGTACGGAGGGCGCCCAGTGCAGCTGGTAGCTGGAGAGCTCGACGGCGAGCACGTCGAGGTCGCGGTACTCCGGGTCCGCGCCGGTGACCACGTCGATGATCGGGGTGCCGATGTTGCCGACGGCGGCGGTCCGCAGACCGGCGGCGCGCAGGATCGACGCGAGCATCTGGGTGGTGGTGGTCTTGCCGTTCGTGCCGGTGATCGCGAGCCAGGGCGGGGCGTTCTCGCCGCGCAGCTGCCAGGCGATCTCGACGTCGCCGACGACCTCGACCCCGGCCGCCGCGGCGGCCGCGAAGAGCGGGCTGCCGGGCTGCCAGCCGGGCGAGGTGACGACGAGCTCGGTGCCCTCGGGGAGGGTCTGCGCGTCGGCCAGGCGCACGGAGATGCCCGCCGCCTCCAACTCCGCCGCGCGGGCCCGGTGGCCCTCGCTGTCGCCGCCGTCCACCACGGTGACGGACGCGCCGAGGCCGGCCAGGGCGCGGGCGGCGCTGATGCCGCTCACGCCGAGGCCGGCGACGGTGATGTTCTTGCCGTTCCAGGCGGTCACTTGTCCGCTGCCCATCCCGCGTAGAAGAGTCCGAGTCCGACGATCACGCACACGCCCTGGATGATCCAGAAGCGGACCACGACAAGGACTTCGGACCACCCCTTGAGTTCGAAGTGGTGTTGGAGCGGCGCCATCCGGAAGACCCGCTTGCCGGTCATCTTGAAGGAGCCGACCTGGATGACCACGGACATGGTGATCAGGACGAAGAGGCCGCCGAGCAGGGCGATCAGGAACTCCGTGCGGGAGCAGATCGCGAGGCCGGCGAGCGCGCCGCCCAGCGCCAGCGAACCGGTGTCGCCCATGAAGATCTTGGCGGGCGAGGTGTTCCACCACAGGAAGCCGAAGCAGGCGCCCATGAGGGCCGAGGCGACGACCGCGAGGTCGAGCGGGTCACGGACCTCGAAGCAGGCGGACGGGTTCGGCAGGGTCTGCGCGTTGGCGCAGGACTCCTGGTACTGCCAGACGCCGATGAAGGTGTAGGCACCGAAGACCATCACGGCCGCGCCGGTGGCCAGTCCGTCGAGGCCGTCGGTGAGGTTCACGCCGTTGGACATCGCCAGGATCATGAACAGCGCCCAGACCACGAACAGCACCGGCCCGATGGACCAGCCGAAGTCGGTCACGAAGGAGAGCCGCTTGGAGGCGGGGGTGAGCCCGCGTCCGTCCGCGAACTGGAGGGCGAGCACCGCGAAGGCGATGCCGACGATCAGCTGGCCGGCCATCTTGGCCTTGGCCCGCAGACCCAGCGAACGCTGCTTGACGATCTTGATGTAGTCGTCCAGGAAGCCGACCACGCCCATTCCCGCCATCAGGAAGAGCACCAGCAGACCGGAGAAGGTCGGCTGGCTGGACGTGATCACCTTCGTCAGGGCGTACGCGACCAGCGTGGCCAGGATGAAGGAGATGCCGCCCATGGTGGGCGTGCCCTTCTTCCCGGCGTGGCCGCGCGGCCCGTCGTCGCGGATGAACTGGCCGTAACCCTTGCGGGCCAGCCCCTTGATCAGCAGCGGAGTGCCGACGAGAGTCAGGAAGAGTCCGATGACTCCCGCGAACAGGATCTGCCTCATCGGCCGGTGACCTCGCCCTCGCGCTCAAGGAGCGCCAGCGCGACCCGCTCCAGTCCGATGGACCTGGACGCCTTCACCAGCACGACGTCTCCCGGGCGCAGTTCACTGCGCAACAGGTCGACCGCCGCCTGCGCGTCGGACACGAGCACCGACTCCTCACCCCACGAACCCTCGTTATATGCGCCCAATTGCAGCCAGGACGCTTCCCTGCCCCCGACTGCGACGAGCTTGCTCACGTTGAGCCGGACGGCGAGCCGTCCGATCGCGTCGTGCTCGGCGAGCGACTCGTCGCCCAGCTCGGCCATGGGACCGAGCACCGCCCACGTGCGGCCCCCGTTCGCCCGTGCGCCGCCGCCCATCGCGGCAAGTGCGCGCAGGGCGGCCCGCATGGACTCCGGATTCGCGTTGTAGGCGTCGTTGACGACTGTCACGCCGTCCGCCCGCTCGGTGACCTCCATCCGCCACCGGGACAGCGTGCCCGCCCCGGAGAGCGCGGTGGCGATCTCGGCGACGGACATGCCCAGCACATGGGCGACGGCGGCCGCGGCGAGCGCGTTCGACACGTGGTGCTCACCGTACAGCCGCAAGGTCACTTCGCCGCACCCGGTGGGTGTGTGGAGTGTGAAGGAGGGCTGTCCCGCCGGCGTCATCCGCACCTCGGTGGCGCGTACGTCGGCGTCCTCGGCCTCGCCGAAGAGGACCGTACGGGCCTTCGTACGGGCCGTCATGGCGCGCACGAGGGGGTCGTCGGCGTTGAGGACGGCGACGCCGCCCGCGGCCTCGTCCGGCAGGGACTCGACCAGCTCGCCCTTGGCCTGCGCGATCTGCTCGCGGCCGCCGAACTCGCCGATGTGGGCGGTGCCGACGTTGAGCACCAGGCCGATCCGCGGCGGGGTGAGGCCGGTGAGGTAGGCGATGTGGCCGATGCCGCGCGCGCCCATCTCCAGGACCAGGTGCCGGGTGTCGGCGGTGGCCTTGAGGGCGGTGAGCGGCAGGCCGATCTCGTTGTTGAGGGAGCCCGGGGTCCACACGGTGGGCGCGTGGTGCTGGAGCACCTGGGCGATGAGGTCCTTGGTGGAGGTCTTGCCGGCGGAGCCGGTCAGGGCCACCACGTCGGTGCCCAGGCGCTCGACGACGGCCCCGGCGAGGGCGCCGAGCGCCTTCTCGACGTCGGGCACGACGATCGCGGGTACGCCGACGGGCCGGGCCGCGAGGACGGCCGCCGCGCCCGCGGCGACCGCGCGCTCGGCGTAGTCGTGGCCGTCGACGTGCTCGCCGTCGAAGGCCGCGAACAGGCTGCCCGGCTCGACCTGGCGGGAGTCGATGACCACCGGCCCGGTGATGCGTACGGACGGATCCGGTATGTCGTGCGCAAGCCCGCCGGTGATGCCGGCGATCTCGGCGAGGGAGAGGTCGATCACTGGTTCACCTCGGCCTGTCGGGCGGGCGGGTTCTGGTCCGGCGCGGTGGCGCCGTGCGGTGCGCCGCGGCGCGCCTCGATGGCGGCGCGGAGCACCGCGCGGTCGTCGAAGGGCCGTACGACGCCCCCGGTGTCCTGGCCCTGTTCGTGGCCCTTGCCCGCGACGAGGACGGTGTCGCCCGGTTCGGCGCGCGCGACGGCGGCGGCGATGGCCGCCGCCCGGTCGGCGTCGACGAGGACGGTGGCGCGCTCGGCGGCCGGCACGGAGACCGCCCCGTCGAACATCGCGGCGAGGATCGCGAGCGGGTCCTCGGAGCGCGGGTTGTCGGAGGTCAGCAGCGCGGTGTCGGCGTAGCGGGCCGCCGCGGCGCCCATCGGGGCGCGCTTGGTGGTGTCGCGGTCGCCGCCGCAGCCGAGGACGACGTGCAGCTTGCCCTCGGTGACCTCGCGCAGCGCCCGGAGCACCGATTCGACGGCGTCGGTCTTGTGCGCGTAGTCGACGACGGCGAGGTACGGCTGGCCCGCGTCCACGCGCTCCAGGCGGCCCGGGACGCCGGGGACGGCGGCGACGCCGTCGGCGGCGGTCTGCGGGTCGATCCCGGCGGCGGCCAGCGTGACGATCGCGGCGACCGTGTTGGCCACGTTGAACGGGCCGGGCAGCGGGGCGGTGGCCGAGATCCGCTCCCCGTCCGGACCGACCAGGGTCAGGGTGGAGCCGACGGGGCCCGAGACCACGTCCTCGGCGCGCCAGTCGGCGGCCGCGTCGCCCGTGGCCGAGAAGGTGAGCAGCGGGATCGGCGCCTCCTTCGCGAGGCGGCGGCCGTACTCGTCGTCGAGGTTCACCACGCCCAGGCGGGCGCGGCGCTCGGTGAAGAGGCTCGCCTTGGCCTGGAAGTAGTCCTCCATGTCGGAGTGGAACTCCATGTGCTCGGGGCTCAGGTTGTTGAAGACGGCGACGTCGAAGACGCAGCCGTCCACCCGGCCGAGCACCAGCGCGTGGCTGGAGACCTCCATGGCCACGGCCCGGACACCGCGTTCGCGCATGACCGCGAAGAGCGCCTGCAGGTCGGGGGCCTCGGGGGTGGTGCGCTCCGACTTGATCGCCGTGTCGCCGATCCGCATCTCGACGGTGCCGATGAGTCCGGTCGTCCGTCCGGCCCGCCGCAGCCCGCCCTCGATGAGGTAGGCGGTGGTGGTCTTGCCGGAGGTGCCGGTGATGCCGATCTGGAGCAGGTCCTCGCCGGGCCGTCCGTAGATCGCGGAGGCCAGCTCGCCCATCCGGTCGCGCGGGTTCTCGACCAGGAGGACCGGCAGTCCGGTGGCGGCGGCGCGGGCGGCGCCCGCCGGGTCCGTCAGGACCGCGGCCGCGCCCAGATCGGCGGCCTGTGGCGCGAAGTCGGCGCCGTGCAGGCGCGCTCCGGGCAGGGCCGCGTAGACATCGCCGGGGCGCACCGCACGCGAATCGTGCGTGATGCCGGTGATGCCCGTGGGACGGCCGTGCTGGCCGTGACGTCCGGGGCTTTCCGGCGCCTCGGCGGGCACGGGCGTCTCGATGCCGAGCAGCGCGGCCAGATCGCCGAGCGGGGTCGGTCGGACGGCCAGCGGCCGGGGCGCGCCGGGCAGCGCTGCCGGGGCGTCTTTCTGGGTGGTTCTGGGCTGATCAGCGTGGGGCACGGCGGTGAGCGTACCGGGCGCGGCGGGCCCGTTGCGAAGCGAGGGCCCGGTCGTGGGGTTCGCGACGGGCCGGTTCCCGGGTTTCGGGGTGATCGTTGTCACTGATGGTGCCTCACGGTCTGGTGGCGCGGTGGTCTGCTCACTGGCCGGGTTCGAAGGTGACCGGCAGCCCGGCGGGGGCGGTGCCGCTGGGGGCGACTTGGAGGGTCTTGAGGGCGAACTCCATGACCTTCTTGTAGATGGGCCCGCAGATCTGTCCGCCGAAGTAGCTGCCCTTGGTGGGGTTCTGGATGGCGCAGTACACGGTGATGCGCGGATCGTCCGCGGGGGCGAAACCTGCGAACGACGCGGTGTAGCCCTTGTAGCGGCCCGTGGCCGGATCCACCCGGTTGGACGTTCCGGTCTTGCCGCCGACCCGGTAGCCCGGGATGCGGGCCTTGGTGCCGGTGCCCTCCTGGTCGTCGACGACCGATTCGAGCATTTCGGCGAGGGTCTTGGCGGTTTCGGCGCTCACCACGCGTTCCTTGGCGGGCGCGGCGGCCTGGGTGAACCGGCCGTCGGGGCCCTTGGTGCCGCGGACCAGGGTGGGCGTGATCCGGACACCGCCGTTGGCGATCGTCGAGTACACGGAGGCCGCCTGCATGGCGTTGAGCGAGAGGCCCTGGCCGAAGGGGATCGTGTACTGCTGGGAGGTGGACCAGGCCCCGGGCTTGGCCAGGATGCCGCGGGACTCGCCCGGGTAGCCGAGGCCGGTGGGCGATCCGATGCCGAACTTGTCGAGGTAGGAGTACAGCACCTTGTTGGCCTCGGCCTGGTTGGCGCCGAGCTGGCCGGTGGCCAGGATGGTGCCGATGTTGCTGGACTTGGCGAGGACCCCGTTGAGGGTCAGGTTCCAGGTCGGGTGGTCGATGTCGTCCTTGAAGAGCCGGTCGCCGCGGTGCAGCCGGTTGGGGACCGTGACGTGCGTGGTGGGCGTGGCCTTCTTCTCCTCCAGGACGGCCGCCATCGAGATCACCTTGGCGGTGGATCCGGGCTCGTAGACGTCCTGGAGGGCCGCGTTGCCCATGGCGGCGGAACGGGCCTTGCCGAGGTCGTTGGGGTCGAAGCCGGGGGCGTTGGCCATGGCCAGCACCTCGCCGGTGCGGGTGTCCTGGACGATGACGTACCCGCGGTCGGCCTCGGACTTCTGGACCTGCTCGGCGATGGCGCTCTGGGCCGCCCACTGGATGTCGCGGTCGATGGTCAGCTCGACGTCCTCGCCGGGCACGGCGGGCTTCTCGCTGGATCCGGCGGTGGGGACGCGGCGCCCGCCGGACTGGGCGTAGGTCAGTTCGCCGTCCTTGCCGGAGAGCTTCTTGTCGAGGGAGGACTCCAGCCCGCCCGCGCCCTTGCCCTCGGCGTTGACGTAACCCAGTATCCCGGCGGCCAGGTCCCCGTTGGGGTACACCCGCTTGCTGCTGGGCTCCTGGAAGACGCCCGCGAGGACGTTCGCACCGGGGCCGTTGTTCTTCTTGTCGGCCGCGGCCTTCTCGGCGAAGACCCGCTTGAGGTCCTTGATCTGGTTCCAGACCTGGGGGGTCTGGCGGCGGGCGAGGACGACGTAGCGGGAGTTCTTCGTCGCGAGCCGGTCGGTCAGCTCCTTGACGTCCTTGCCGAGGATCGGGGCGAGGAGGGCCGCCGCCTGCGCGGGCGCGTCCGGGGCCTTGCTCTCCTGCGGGGTGAACATCGAGGGGTCGGCGGTGATGTCGTGCGCGTCGACGCTGGTGGCCAGGGCCACGCCCTTGCGGTCGGTGATGTTCCCGCGCTCGGCGGCCAGGGTGTAGCTGGCGAAGCGGTTCTTGGACGCCTCGGCGGAGAAGGAGGAGGCGTCGACCGCCTGGACCTGGAGCAGCCGGATCACGAAGGCGACCATGACCAGCGTCAGCCCGACGCCGACCAGCCGCAGCCGCGGCTTGGGGGCGCCGAGCCTGATCGTGTGCGGCGCGCGGGGCGCGGCCGGGCGGCGGGTGGCGGGCCGCGAAGCCGGCCGACCGGCGGGGCGCGCGGTCGTACGGGGCCGGGGCGGCCCGGGGACCCGGCGCCGTGGAGGTTCCTTGGGGCTCACTCGTTCACCTGCCGGGGTTCGGGGTGGGCTTGCCCGTGGAGGGCGGGGGCGGGACGGCGCCCGGCGCCGCGGCGGGCGGGGCGCCCGAGGCGCCGGCGGCCGGCGCTGCGGACTGCTGGGTGGACGGCGGGGTGGACGGCGCGCCGGACGGGGGCGCGGACTGCGGCGCGCCCGAGGCGGCCGCGGGCGGCGGGGAGGGCGGCGGCGGCACCTCGGCGGCGGTCGGCGTGCCGCTGACCTTGCCGTCGGGGCCGAGGAAGACGGGGCTGCCGCCGGGTACCAGCCCCAGCTCGCGGGCCCGGCGCTCCAGCGCGTCGGGCGCCGACTGGGCGTCCACGTCGCGCTGGAGGGCCTGCTGCTCGTCGGTGAGCGAGGTGGTCTCCTTCTTCAGCTTGCTCAGCTGGAAGGAACCCTGGTTGAGCGCCGAGTTGAGCAGCAGCAGGCTGATCAGCCCGCCCGCGAGCAGTACGACGACCAGCAGCACGAAGGGCGTCCGCCCGGCCTTGCTCACCCGATCTCCTCCCGGTGCGCCCGCCGCCCGCCCGCGGTCACAGGTGTTCCGCCCGGATCCGCTCGACGCCGCGGCAGCGGGCCGGGGCCGCGCGGCGGTTCTCCGCGATCTCCTCCTCCGTCGGCAGTTCCGCGCCGCGGGTGAGCAGCTTCAGCTTCGGCTGGTACTTCTCCGGCACCACGGGCAGTCCGGGCGGCGCGGTGTTCGCGGCGCCGGCCGCGAAGACCTGCTTGACCAGCCGGTCCTCCAGCGAGTGGTAGGAGAGCACCGCGATGCGACCGCCGACGGCGATGCGCTCCACGGCCGCCGGGATCGCCCGCTCCAGGCCCGACAGCTCGCCGTTGACCTCGATGCGCAGGGCCTGGAAGGTCCGCTTGGCGGGGTTGCCGCCGGTCCGCTTGGCGGCCTGGGGCAGCGCGTCGCGGATCAGCTCGACCAGCCGCGCGCTGTTGCTGAAGGGTTCCTTGTCGCGCTCGCGCACCACCGCGGAGACGATCCGCTTGGCCTGCTTCTCCTCGCCGTACTGGCGCAGGATCCGCACCAGCTCGCCCGGCGGGTAGGTGTTGAGGACCTCGGCGGCGCTCATGCCCGTCGTCTGGTCCATCCGCATGTCCAGCGGCGCGTCCTGCGCGTAGGCGAAGCCGCGGTCGGCCTCGTCCAGCTGCATGGAGGAGACACCGAGGTCGAAGAGGATGCCCTGGACGGTGGGCGTGCCGAGGCCGTCGAGCACCTCGGCCAGGTCGGCGTAGATCGCGTGCACCAGGGTCGCGCGGTCGCCGAACGGCGCGAGCCGCTCGCCGGAGAGCCGTAGTGCTTCCTTGTCGCGGTCGAGCGCGATCAGGCGCGCTTCGGGGAACCGGGTCAGCAGGGCCTCGCTGTGGCCGCCGAGGCCGAGGGTGCAGTCGACGACGACGGCCCCGGGCCTCTCCAGCGCCGGGGCCAACAGGTCCAGGCACCGCTGGAGCATCACCGGGACGTGTCGGGACTCGCTAGTCAAAGCGCCCTCTCAGGTAACGGCGCGGCAGGCGTACGCACCACCGGGCCGGCCGGTGAGCCGGAGGAGGCCGGGCCGTGCGTACGCGCCGCGCACGCGGAGTTTCGTTCGGGGGCCGGGGGGCCGGTGAGGGCCGGGCCCCGGCCGGTTCGCGCCACTTTAGTCCAACGGTCGCCGCGGTCAACGAACCGCCCCGCGCGCCGTGCGCCGCTCTCCCGATGAACCGGCAAATGGTGCGAATCACCCGGACGGCCGCGCCCGCCCCACCCTTGTGGGTTAGCTCACAACAAGGTCCATTGACGTTCTTTGTCCATCCTCTCTCCCTGCCTACACCAGCGGTGACCATTACCGTCGTAGACATGACGACCTCCGCACACCTGCCTGCCGAGTCCGCGCCCCAGAACACCGAGGGCGAGTCGATCACCGACCGTCTGGTGCACGCGAACGCCCGCTACGCCGCGCAGTTCACCGACCCGGGCATGGACGCCCGGCCGGTCCAGAAGGTGGCCGTCGTGGCCTGCATGGACGCCCGCCTCGACCTGCACGCCGCCCTGGGCCTCCACCTCGGCGACTGCCACACCATCCGCAACGCGGGCGGCGTGGTCACCGACGACACCATCCGCTCGCTCACCATCAGCCAGCGGGCGCTCGGCACCCGCAGCGTGATACTCATCCACCACACCGGCTGCGGCCTGGAGAGCCTGACCGAGGACTTCCGGCACGAGCTGGAGGACGAGGTCGGCCAGCGCCCCGCCTGGGCCGTCGAGGCCTTCCGGGACGTGGACCAGGACGTCCGCCAGTCCATGCAGCGCGTGCGGACCAACCCGTTCCTGCCGCACCGCGACGACGTGCGCGGCTTCGTCTTCGACGTGCACACCGGGCTGCTGCGCGAGATCAGTCCCCTCTCCTGAGTGACACCGGGCCGTAACGCCGTCAACAATGTGTCTTTCGGGGTGGGCCGGACATGCGCAATGGGCGTCGGCCCGGTGAAAGGGCACAGGAGAACCAGGTGACCACGTATGACGACCGAGCGAACCTCGCTGATCTGACCACGACGGCGGAGCGGATCCGCCGCTCGGTCGAGAGCGTGATCGAGGGCAAGCCCGAGGTCGTCCGCCTCGCGCTGACGGTCCTGCTCGCCGAAGGGCACCTCCTCATCGAGGACGTGCCCGGCGTCGGCAAGACCATGCTGGCCAAGACGCTGGCCAAGTCGATCGACTGCTCGGTGCAGCGGATCCAGTTCACTCCGGACCTGCTGCCCTCCGACATCACCGGCGTGAGCATCTACGACCAGCAGCGCCACGAGTTCGAGTTCAAGCCCGGCGCGATCTTCGCCCAGATCGTGATCGGCGACGAGATCAACCGGGCCTCGCCCAAGACCCAGTCGGCGCTGCTGGAATCCATGGAGGAGCGCCAGGTCACCAGCGACGGGCAGACCTACCGGCTGCCCGCGCCGTTCATGGTCGTCGCCACCCAGAACCCGGTGGAGATGGAGGGCACCTACCCCCTCCCCGAGGCCCAGCGCGACCGCTTCATGGCCCGCGTCTCCGTCGGCTACCCCAGCCCCGAGGCCGAGCTGGAGATGCTCGACGTGCACGGCGGGCTCTCCCCGCTCGACGACCTCACCGCCGTCGCCCACGCCCACGACATCCTCAAGCTGATCGAGGCCGTCCGCGAGGTGTACGTCGCCGCGCCCGTCCGGCGCTACATCGTGGACCTCGTCTCCGCGACCCGCAGCCACCCCGAGCTGCGCCTGGGCGCCTCGCCCCGGGCCACCCTGCACCTGCTCCGCGCGGTCAAGGCCTCCGCCGCCCTGACCGGCCGCGACTACGTGCTGCCCGACGACGTCCAGGGCCTGGCCGCCCCGGTGCTCGCGCACCGCCTGCTGCCCACCGCGCAGGCCCAGCTCAGCCGCCGCACCTCCGAACAGGTGATCGCCGAGATCATCCAGCGCACCCCGGTCCCGGCCGCCGGCGCACGCGGCGAGCAGCCGCCCGGCGCGGGCGTCCGGGGCTTCTGATGGGCGCCGGTACCCCTGGCGGTGCCGGCGGCGAGGGCGCCGGAGTGCTCGCGGCGCTCTCCGGCCTCACCACGCGCGGCCGGTCCTTCCTGGCCGCGGGCGTCGCCGCCGCCATATGCGCCTACGTCCTGGGCCAGTCCGAGCTGCTGCGCGTCGGGCTGCTCCTCGCCGTCCTCCCGCTGATCTGCGTCTTCGCCCTGCACCGCACCCGCTACCGGGTCTCCGGCAGCCGCCGGCTGACCCCGGTGCGGGTGCCCGCGGGCGCCGAGGCCCGGGTGCAGCTGCGGATGGACAACGTCTCCCGGCTGCCCACCGGCCTGCTCATGCTCCAGGACCGGGTGCCGTACGTGCTCGGGCCCCGGCCCCGCTTCGTGCTGGACCGGGTCGAGCCGGGCGGCCGCCGCGAGGTGTCCTACCGGGTCCGCTCCGACCTGCGCGGGCGCTATCCGCTCGGCCCGCTCCAGCTGCGCCTGGCCGACCCCTTCGGGCTGGTCGAGCTGACCCGCTCGTTCAGCACCTTCGACACCCTCACCGTGGTCCCGCGCACCGAGCCGCTGCCGCCCGTGCGCCTGGCCGGGGAGTCCTCCGGCTACGGCGACGGCAGCCTGCGCGCGCTCGCGCTCGCCGGGGACGACGACGTGATCCCGCGCGGCTACCGGCACGGCGACGACCTGCGCCGCGTCCACTGGCGCTCCACCGCCCGCTACGGCGAGCTGATGGTGCGCCGCGAGGAGCAGCCGCAGCGCAGCCGGGCCACCGTGCTGCTGGACACCCGGCGCCTGGCCTACGAGGGCGCGGGCCCCGACTCGGCCTTCGAATGGGCCGTCTCCGGCGCCGCCTCCACCCTGGTCCACCTGCTGGAGCGGGGCTTCTCCGTGCGGCTGCTGACCGACACCGGGAACGCGGTGCCCAGCGAGGGCGCCGGCGGCTTCTCTTCCGGCGGCCACGAGTCCGCCACGGCGGCCGGGCTGATGATGGACACCCTCGCGATCGTCGGGCACTCCGACGGCGCCGGGCTCTCGCGCGCCCACGACGCGGTGCGCGGCGGCCAGGACGGGCTGCTCATCGCCTTCCTGGGCGAGCTGGACGACGTACAGACCGCGATGGCGGCGAAGATGCGCGGCCGCACCGGCGGCGCGATCGCCTTCGTGGTGGACACCGACGCCTGGGCCGACCCCGCGGCGGCCGCCGCCGGGCCGCCCGCCCCCCTGGCCGAACGACTGCGACAACTGCGCGACGCGGGCTGGACCGCGGTCGCCGTACCTCCCGGGACGGCCTTCGCCGACCTGTGGCGGCAGGCGGCCACCGGCCAGGGCCACGACGCGAACACTTCCGGAGGCAGGCCATGAGCGGCCGGGCGAGACTGACCCTGTTCGCGCTGCTGGCGACCCTGCTCACCTCGGGCGCCCTGCTGCCGCTGGTGCATCCGGCGACCTGGATCTTCCAGGCCGCCGCGCTGGCCGCCGTGCAGAGCGGGGTGGGCGCGGCGGCCCGGCGGGTGCCCCTGGCGCGCCCGCTGACGGTGGCCGCGCAGCTGCTGGTGTCGCTGCTGCTGCTCATGCTGCTCTTCGCCGGACGGGGAGCCTCCACCGGCTCGGGCCCGCTGGCGTACCTGGTGACGGACTTCGGCGGACTGTACGGGCAGGGGGTGCGGGACGTCGGCGAGTTCGCGATGCCCGCACCGCTGACCGACGGCATCCGGCTGCTGCTGATCACCGGCGTGCTGGTGATCGGGCTGCTCGTGGACATGCTGGCGGTGACCGTACGGGCCGCCGCGGCGGCCGGGCTGCCGCTGCTCGCGCTGTACTCGGTGGCCGCCGGGCTGAGCGGTGGCGGCGGCGCGTCCTGGCTGTGGTTCGTGCTGGCCGGCTGCGGCTACCTGCTGATGCTGCTGGCCGAGAGCCGGGACCGGCTGGCCCAGTGGGGCCGGGTCTTCGGCGGCGCCGCGCCGGGCGGGCGCCCGTCGCAGACCGGCCTGGGCGCCGGGAACCGCCCGCTCGCCCCCGTACGGACCGGGCGGCGCATCGGCGCGCTCGCCCTCGGGCTCGCGCTCGCGGTCCCGGCGGCCCTGCCCGCGCTCAGCAGCGGACTGCTGGACGCGCGGGGCGGCGGGGGCGGCGGAGGCGTGGGCACCGGGGTCGGGCAGGCGGTCAACCCGCTGGTGGCCCTCCAGGACAGCCTCAACACGCAGGACAACCGCGAGGTGCTCAAGTACCGCACGGACGGCAAGCAGCTCTCCGACCAATACCTGCGGATCCTCTCCCTCGACCAGTTCGACGGCGTCAAGTGGGAGGCCTCCGCGCGCCCGCTGAGCGACCTCCCGTCGCAGCTGCCGAACCCGCCGGGGCTGGCCCGGGACCTCCTGGCCACCTCCGCCGAGATCCGCACCAGCATCTCGGCGTCGGGCACCTACGCGCAGCGCTACCTGCCGATGCCCTACCCGGCGACCGGCGTGGACGTCCGCGGCCGCTGGCGCTTCGAACCGGTCGGGCGGACCCTGGTCGGCGAGCAGCTGGGCAAGGACAAGTACCAGAACGCCCAGGGCGCGCAGTACACCGTGCGCAGCGTCGAGCTGCGGCCGACGGCCGAGCAGCTCGCGGCGGCCCCGCCCGCCGCGCCCGAGGTCCTCGGCGAGAACACGCGGCTGCCGGACAACCTGCCGTCGGTGGTCTCCGAGACGGCCCGCAAGGTCACCCAGGGCGCGCGCGGCGACTACGCGAAGGCCGTGAAGCTCCAGGACTACTTCGCCGTCAACGGCGGGTTCACCTACGACACCAAGGTCGCCTCGGGCAGCGGTTCGCAGGCCATCTCGAAGTTCCTCGCGGACAAGCGCGGCTTCTGCATCCACTTCTCCTTCTCGATGGCGACGATGGCCCGCTCCCTCGGGATCCCGGCCCGGGTCGCCGTGGGCTTCGCGCCCGGCACCAAGCAGGGTGACGGCAGCGTGGTCGTGACGATGCGGGACGCGCACGCCTGGCCCGAGCTGTACTTCGAGGGCGTGGGCTGGACCCGCTTCGAGCCGACCCCGCAGCGGGGCACGGCGCCCGCGTACACCCGGCCGGAGACCCCGGTCTCGCAGCCGTCCGCCTCGGCGGCGCTGCCCTCGGCATCGGCCTCCGCCCCGACGCCCGCCCCCTCGCAGTCCGAGGACTGCACGCCGAAGCAGAAGCAGCTCGGCGACTGCGGGAACGCGGCGGCGAGCGCGGGCGCGGGCGGCGGCGGTGGCGGCGTCCCGGTCGGCGCGGTACTCGCCTGGTCGGCCCTGGCCGTCCTGCTGCTGGCCGTTCCCCTGGTGCCGCTGCTGTGGCGGGGCCGGGTACGGGGGCGGCGGCTGCGCTCCGGGGATCCGCTAGAAGCGTGGCGGGAGCTCGGGGACGCGGCCTGGGACGTCGGCATCGCCCCCGACGAGGCGCTCTCCCCACGGGCCGCGGCGGCCCGGATCGTGGCGGGCGGACGGCTGGAGGCGGATGCCGCCGAGGCCGTGCGGCGGGTCGCGGGTGCGGTGGAGCGGGAGCTGTACGCGCGCCCGGACGCGGTGGCCCCCGCGGGGGGCGGGTCGGCCTCGGACGTCCTGGCGGTCCGCCGGGCCCTGCTGGCCGCGCTCTCCCGGCCCGCCCGGCTACGGGCCCTGCTGGCCCCCCGCTCGGCGGCCCGCGTGGCCTGGGCGGCCTCGGCCCGCTGGTCCACCCTGACCGCGCGCGCCACCACCCTGACCCAACGCCTACGCCCCCGCCGCACCTGACCCCGCGGGGGCGCCTCCGGATGCGTGCCCTCAAACGCCGGGCGGGCTGGATTTCCGCCCCGCCCGGGGGGTGCCCTCAAACGCCGGGCAGGCTGAATTCCCACCCGGCCCCGGGGACGCCTCCGGCGAGGTGCCCTCAAACGCCGGGCAGGCTGAACTCCCACCCGGCCCCGGGGGACGCCTCCGGCGAGGTGCCCTCAAACGCCGGGCAGGCTGAATCCAGCCCGCCCGGCGATTGAGGGCACCCGCCGGAGGCACAGCCATGCCAAGCCGGGCCGAAAATTCAGCCCGTCCGGCGATTGAGGACCCGCCGGAGGCACACCGACCGGCACGCACACGCCGGGCAGGCTGGCCACGCGCCCCCGGCAGGGAAACGCAGAACGCAGGTGCCTTCCGGCTCGATCCCCCCGAGCCGGAACGCACCGGCGTCCCGTTCCGACTGCTGAGCCCCCCGCCCCGCACCCGGCGGCAGGCATCCCGGCCCGCTCCGCGGCCCCGTGTCCGCGGTGCGGGCCGAGGCCCGTCCGTCGCCCCCATTCTGCGGTCACCGCAGGTGGGGGCCCATCCGTGCGCGTACTCATTTCCACGCCTAGGTACGGATACTCAGTTCTATGCGACCACCCGGCACGGCGGACACCGCCGACCGGGTCACCGGCTCCCGCTGACCCGCCCCCGCAGCAGCAACGACAGCGCCGAGTGCACGTCGTCGATCGACCGCTCGCTCTGGAAGGACTGCCAGTCCAGCGCGGCCACCAGCACCATCCCGACGAGCGCCGCCGCCGTCAGCGGCACGTCGATCTCGGCGCTCAGCTCCCCCCGCTCGACCCCTTCCCGCAGCACGTTCTCGACCACGGCCACCGCCTCCCGGCGGACCACCATGAGGGTGGACTGCCAGGCGCGGTTGGTCCGCCAGAGTTCGGCGACGTACAGCTGGGTGAAGGCCGGGTAGCGGTCGATGAAGACGAGGCCGGCCCGGATCATCTGGTCGAGCGCCTCGACCCGGGTGCCGCCGCGCGCCTCGGTCTCCTCGGCGGCGGTCCGCAGGGAGACGGTCAGCAGCCCCACCCCGTGCTTGAGGAGCTCCTCGAAGAGGTCGGTCTTGCTCGCGAAGTTGTAGTAGACGGTGCCCTTCGCCACCCCGGCCCGCTCGGCGATCTCGTCGACCGTGGTCGCGGAGAAGCCCTGTTCGGCGATGAGGGTGACGGCCGCTTCGTAGAGCTTCTGCCGCGTGGCCTGGCGTCGACCGGTGCCAGTACCGGTGCTGCTGCTGTCCATGGCGCTGATTCTCACAGGTCTCCGGCTCCCTAAAGGCTCAGGTCGGGGTGGAGCCGGTCCATCGTCCACACCTGCTTGCCGCGGGCGGCGAGCGCGGTGAGGGCGAGGGCTCCGGCGGTGAAGGCGGCCAGGACGGCGAACCCCGTCCACACCGGAGCGAGGTCACCGCCGGTGATCAGGCGGCGCAGGCCCTCGACGACGTAGGACATCGGCAGGTAGGGGTGGATCGCGCCGAAGAAGCCGGGGCTGGTCTGGACGGGGTAGGTGCCGCCCGCCGAGGTCAGCTGGAGCATCAGTACGACGAGGACGAGGATCCGCCCGGCCGCCCCGAACTTGGCGTTCAGCCACTGCACGATCGCCGCGAAGCAGGCGGTCACCACGGCGAGGAAGCCGAGGGTGAGGGCCGGTCGGGCCATCTCCAGGCCGAGGCCCCAGTGCAGTACGGACATCAGCGCGCCCACCTGCAGGACACCGATCCCGGCCACCGGCAGCCAGCCCGCGAAGGCGATCCGCCAGGGCGAGGCGCCCGCGGCCAGGGCCCGCTTGTTGAGCGGGGCGATCAGCATGTAGGCGACCATCGCGCCGACCCAGAGGGAGAGCGGGATGAAGTACGGGGCGAAGCCGGTGCCGTAGTTGGGCGCCTTGTGCAGGGACTGGTTGGCGAGCTTGACCGGGTCGGCCATGACCTCGGTGCGCGCGTCGCGCTGCGGCTGGTCGTAGTCGGGGATCTTGCTCACGCCGTCGCTGAGGCCGGTGGCGAGGTCGCCCGTGCCGTCGACGAGCTTGAACATGCCGCCGTCGAGGCTGTGCGCGCCGTCGCCGAGCTTGCCGACGCCGCTCTCCAGGCCGGAGGAGCCGGTGGCGGCGGTGCCGAGACCGGTGTGCAGCTGGGCCGTGCCGGTGGCGACCTTGTGGGCCCCGGTGTTGAGGGCGTCGACCTTGGCGACGGCCGCGTCGAGGTCGGAGGAGAGCGCCGGGGCCTTGGCGGCCAGGTCGCGGGCCTGCTTCTCCAGGGTGGTCAGCTGGCCCTTGAGCTTGCCGAGGTCGCCGTTGGCGTCCTTGACCAGGGTGTTGACGTCGGAGCTCAGTTCGGCCGCCTCGGCCGCATCGTCCTTGAGCTTCTTGAGCTGCGGGCAGGAGGCCGGCTGCGGGCCGGTCGCCTTGGTGCACACGTCGGTGTAGACCGAGGCCGCGCCGGTGGAGACCCGCTGGCTGATGCGGGCGGCGTCCGGCGCCTTCTTGGCGAAGGCGTCCAGGTGGTTGTTGACCGTGTGCGCGGTGTCGGCGACCAGTTCGGCGGTGTCCGACAGCTGCTTGGGGTCCTTGATCAGCGGGCGCGCCTTGTCGGCGGCGCCGTGCACCTTGTCGGCGAGGGCCTGGGTGCCGGAGGCGATGTCCTTCGTGCCGGTCTCCAGCTTTCCGGCGGCGGTGTCGAGCTTCTTGATCCCGCCCGCCAGCTCGCCGGTCTTCTCCTTGGCGGTGTCGAGACCGTTGGCGAGGTCCTCGGCGCCCTGCTTGGCCTTGCCCGCGCCGTCCTTGAGCTTGGCGGCGCCGTCGGCGGCCTCGGCCGTCTTGTCGTGCAGGTCGGAGAAGGAGACGAAGATCTTGTCGAGGAACCCGCGGGAGGCGTTGGTGGACGCGGCGGAGCGGACCTCGGCGAAGACGGTGCGCGAGATCGACCCGACGATGTAGTTGTTCGCGTCGTTGGTGCGGACCTGGAGGGCGCTGGTGGTGGGGTCCTCGCCGGAGCTGGAGGCGATCTTCTTGCTGAAGTCGGCGGGCATGGTGAGGGAGAGGTAGTACTTCCCCTTCTCCAGGCCCTTGGCCGCCTCGCCGGAGTCGACCTCGTGCCACTGGAAGGTCTTGCTCTCGCGCAGCTTCTTGGTGATCTCCGCGCCCGCGTCGATGTGCTTGCCGGCGGCGTCGGCGCCCTTGTCGGCGTTGACGAGCGCGACCGGGATCTTGTCGAGGCGGCTGTACGGGTCCCAGAACGAGCAGAGGTACAGGGCGCCGTAGAGCAGCGGGAGCAGGAGCAGGGCCACGAGCGCGGCGGCCGGCAGCTTCCCCCGGCCGAACCGCTTCAGCTCAAGCGCGGCGAGCTTCGGCGATCGCATCGTCCGTCCCCTTCGTGTCGTCGTTCTTCGTGTCGTCGTTCTTCGCTTCGTCGTTCTTCGCTTCGTTCTCCGCGGCGTCGTTCTCCGCTTCGCCGCTCTCCACCGCGCCGCTCTCCATCGCGGCGTTCTCCACCGCGCCGCTCTCCACCGCGGCGTTCTTGGCGCCCGTGCGCAGGACCACCGCGTCGGCGGGCGCCTCGCTGCACACCGCGATGACCGTGGTGCCGGAGTCGGCGATGTGCCGCAGCAGCGTCCAGGCCTCGGCGCGCTCGGCGTCGGAGAGCTTGAGGTCGGTGTCGTCGACGGCCAGCAGGCGGGGACCGCCGAGCAGGGCGATGGCCACCGAGAGGCGCAGCGCCTCCAGCCGCTCCAGGTCGCGGACCGAAGTGCGCGGGCCCTTGGGCAGGGTGTCCAGGCGGAGCCCGACGGCGGCCAGCGCGGCGTCGATCCGGGCCCGGGTGCCCGAGGCACGCTCGGCGCGGGAGCGCAGCAGGGCGCGGAACGGGCCGTCGTAGCGGCGCTGGAGCAGCGCGCCCTCGCGCAGCTGCTCGGCCACGGTGAGCGCGGGGTCGAGGTCGGTGACCCCGGGGACCGGGCCGAGGGCGGTGATGCGGCGGACCGCGGCCATCTTCTTCGGCAGCCGGTGGCGGGCGATCTCGGCGGATCCCTCGGTGGGCTTCATCCGGCCGGTCAGTGCGAGGAGCAGGCAGGTCCGGCCGCTGCCGGAGGGCCCCTCGACGGCGATCAGCGAGCCGGCCGGGGCGTTCAGCGACACGCCTCGGAAGACCCAACCGCGCGGCCCCTTGAGTCCGAAGTCCTCGGCCTTGACGGCCGCTCCGTGCGGGCTGTCCACACCCTCCCCCTTTTTTTGAACTGACTGGTCAGTTCAAAAACTAGCAGCATCCGCCCATCCCCCGCACGTCTGGGGGGTGTTATGCCGCGCTTGCCGGGAAAACTGCTGGTCAGGGCGATTGTCAGTGGGTGCCCTCACGATGGGGAGCAGAAGCACGCACCACGCAACGACAGGAGGTTCGTCATGGCCACACCGTCCCCGTCCCCTGTCCACCCCGTCCTGCGCTCATCGACCGCCCCTCCAGCCGCCGCCGAGCTGCTCGACAAGGCCCGGCGCGGACTCGCGGAGGCGGCCCTGCTGCCCGCCCCCAACGAGCGGTACGCCACCGCCCACCTCGCCGCCCTGCGCGCCGCCGCGGCCGTGCTGGCCGCGCGCGGGCGGCCCGAGCCCGTGCACCCGCGCCGTCGACCCCGGATACGCAGCGCCTGGGAGGTGCTCCCCCAGGTCGCTCCGGAACTGACCGAGTGGAGCGCCCTCTTCGCCTCGGGCGCAGCCCGCCGGGCCCGGGCCGAGGCGGGCATAGCGGATGCCGCGAGCAACCGCGACGCGGACGACCTGGTGCGTGCCACCGCGATGTTCCTGCGCCTGGTGGACCGGATGCTGGGACTGCAACCGCTGCTCCCGACACCCCGGCCGGACCGCCCCTAGGACGCGCCCCAGCTGGGATGACCCGGCCGACCGGCGAGGGCAACGCGCGGCGAAGGCAATAGGGTGGGTCACTGACCGCTCATCCCTTTCCGCGCCGAGGAGCCATCAGCCGTGTCGGACACTTCCCGCCCCCGCGCCTCCCTTCGCACCGCCGTGGTGTGGGAGGTCCTCAAGGACGCCCTGGAGCGCCGGGTCAAGGCGACCGGGCGGGACGTGCTGGACGTACTGGACACCGGCGGCGGCACCGGCAAGTTCGCCGTCCCGGTGGCCCGGCTCGGCCACCGCGTCACCGTGGTCGACCCCAGCCCCAACGCCCTGTTCGGGCTGGAGCGCCGGGTCGGCGAGGCCGGGGTCGCCGACCTGGTGCGCGGGGTCCAGGGCGACGCCCAGGGCCTGCTCGACGTGGTCGACCGCGACGCCTACGACGTGGTGCTGTGCCACGGCGTGCTGGAGTACGTCGACGACCCGGCCGAGGGCGTGGCCAACGCGGTCGCCGCGCTGCGCCCCGGCGGCGTCCTCAGCCTGCTCGGCGCCGGCGTGGGCGGGGCCGTCCTGGCCCGCGCGCTGGCGGGCCACTTCACCGAGGCCCGCACGGCCCTGACCGACCCGGCGGGCCGCTGGGGCTCCGGGGACCCGGTGCCGCGCCGCTTCACCGCCGAACAGCTCAGCGAGCTGGTCGGTGGAGCCGGCCTCGAAGTCGGCTCCGTGCACGGGGTCCGGATCTTCGCCGACCTCGTCCCCGGAGTCCTGGTGGACACCGAGCCGGGAGCGGTCGAGGCACTGCTGCGCCTGGAGGAAGCCGCGGCCGAGCTGCCCGCCTTCCACGCGGTCGCCACGCAGCTGCACGTCCTGGGCGAGAAGCGGGCCTGATCTGGGCTGATCTGCGGCGCTGTCGGATACGGAGTAGCGCCCAGAACACCCCGTTCAGCCGGTCGGCCCCGTATGATCGGGGGACACCGGCGGGCATGGTGGACGGACCGTTGGGGAATAAGCGCCTCAACGACCGGCCTTACGACGGTACGGTTTGGCGAAATGGCGTAGAGGGGCGGGTTTCACGGGGGCGATTCCCTGCCTATCCTGGAGGGGACCCCCGGTCGCTACCCCGCGCGACCGACGGATGAGGAGGACTCCCGTGCCGCTCTCGGAGCACGAGCAGCGAATGCTCGAGCAGATGGAGCGAGCGCTGTACGCCGAAGATCCCAAGTTCGCGACAGCGCTTGAGGGAAGCGGGCTGCGTACGTACACCCGGCGACGGGTCTACCAGGCAGTCGCAGGCTTTCTGGTGGGTATCGCGCTCCTCATGACCGGAATGGTCGCTCAGAACCTGATCTGGGTCAGTGTGGTGGGATTCCTCGTCATGCTGGGCTGTGCGGTTCTCGCGGTCACCGGATGGCGCAAAGCACCCAAACCTGGCGAGCAGCCCGTGACCGGCAGTGCCGGTGAGCGTGGCCACGGCCAGAACCGGCAGCGCCGCACCATGATGAACCGGATCGAGCAGCGCTGGCAGCGCCGCCGCGACGAGCAGGGCCAGCAGGACCGGTAGGTCCCGCAAGACCTGGGGTGAGGGGACGTACGCCGGCCGGCGCACGTCCCCTCACTCGTCTGCGGGTTTCCCCGCCCGACCGGGCGGCGTGCTGCATGATGACCGGGTGAGTGTCCTCCCCCTGGTCTTCACCAGCGGCTGGGCCAGCGGGATCAACGCCTACGCCGTGGTCCTGCTGCTCGGCATCTTCGGCGCGACCGGGCTCACCGACGAGGTGCCCGCATCGCTCCAGCGCACCGACGTCCTCGTGATCGCGGGCATCCTGTTCCTCTGCGAGTCCGTCGCCGACAAGATCCCGTACGTGGACTCGCTCTGGGACACCGTGCACACCGTCATCCGACCCGTCTCCGGGGCGGTCGTCGGGGCGCTGCTCGCCGGGCAGAGCGGTTCGCTCTCCGACATCGCCGCCGGGGCCGTCGGCGGCTCCACGGCGCTGGCCAGCCACTTCGTCAAGGCCGGCACGCGCATGGCGATCAACACCTCGCCCGAGCCCTTCACCAACATCGCGATGAGCACGGCCGAGGACCTCGGGGTCGGCGGGATCGTCACCTTCGCCATGTTCAATCCGCAGGCCGCCGCCGTCATCGCGGGGGTGCTGCTGCTGATCGGCCTCGTGCTGCTGCTCTACCTGTGGTCCCGGATCCGCCGCTTCCTGCGCCGCCGGGCCCAGCGCCGCGAGGAGAAGCGGCTGGCACAGGCGCCGACGGGACCGCCGGGGTGACTCGGTAGGGTCGGACGCATGGCACGAATTGCGGTGATCGGCGCCGGGATGGGCGCGATGGCGACGGCCGCCCGGCTGGCCGTGGCAGGCCACCGGGTGACGGTGTACGAGCGCTCGGCGACCTACGGCGGGGCGCTGGGGCGCTTCGAGCGCGCCGGCTTCTCCTTCGACACCGGACCGGGGCTGCTGCACCTGCCGGCCGTCTACCGTGACCTCTTCGTCAAGACGGGCAAGCGCCCGCTGGAGGAGTGCGTCGAGCTGACCCAGGTGGATCCGGCCGCCCGCCACCTGCTGGCCGACGGGACCGCGCTCACCCTGCCGAACGCCTCGCGCGGCGGCGTCGCCGCCGTCCTCGACGCGACCTTCGGCGCGGGCTCGGGCGACCGCTGGAGCGGGGTCCTCGGCCGGGCCCGCGACGCCTGGGACGCCACCCGCCGGCCACTGCTGGAAGAGCCCCTGTGGCCCGACTGGCAGGTGCTGGGCCGCGACCCCTACCCGGCGCTGCGCGGCAGCGGGCTGCTGCGCCGCCGCCCGCCGACCCTGGCCGAGATGGCCGGGCGGGAGCTGGGCGGGCCGCTGGCGGCCCTGCTGGAGGCCATGGTCCTCGGGCACGGGATCGACCCGCGCACCGCCCCCGCCGCCGCCGTGGCGCTCCCGTACATGGAGCAGACCTTCGGCAGCTGGTACGTCCGCGGCGGCCTGCGCGAGCTGGCCACCGCCGTGTACGAGCGCTGCCGCGAGCGGAAGGTCGACTTCTGCTTCGACACCCCGGTCCAGGAGGTGCTGGAGCGGGACGGCCGGGCGGCCGGGGTGCTGCTGGCCGACGGGACCCGGGCCGAGGCCGACACGGTGGTCTGCGCGGTCGATCCCCGCCGGCTCCTCGCCCCGCTGCTGCCGGGCGCCCTGCCCTGGCCCGCGGACGCCGTGCCCCCGCGCACCGACGCCCTCAGCCGGAGCACCCTCTTCCTCGCGCTGCGCGGCCCCCGGCCCGCCGACGCCGTCCACCGCACCGTGGTGCACTCCCCGGACGCCCGGCCCGTCACGGTGCTGCGCCCCGACGACCCGGCCACCCGACCCGACGCGGACCACGAGGCGGTCACCGTGAGCGTCGCCTGTTCCGCCGCAGGGATCCCGGCGGCGGAACTGCTGGCGGCGGCCGCGCGGGCGGTACCGGGGCTGCGGGAACGGCTGCTGTGGCAGGAGGGCCGCACCCCGGCGGACGTCGCCCGGGACACGGGCGCGGTGGACGGCGCGGTGCCGCCGCCCGCCCTCGCGGGCGCGGCCGGCCGGATGCTCTACCCCGCGAACGGCACCGCCCTGCCGGGCCTGTACCTGGCGGGCGGCTGGGCCCACCCCGGCGGCGGACTGGCGCACGCCGGGATGACGGGGGCCCTGGTGGCGGGCCTGATCGTGGAGGGCGCCGACTTCCGCGGCTCCCGCTAGTACCGCCGGTAGCGCTGGTTCCGCTGGTTCCGCGTCAGTAGCGGTACGGCTCGTAGCCGCCCGCGCCCTGCTGCGGGTACGGGTACGGGTAGGGCTGCTGCGGGTCCGCCGGGTCGCCCTGCTGCGGCTGCTGTTGTTGCTGCTGCTGGGCGTCCTGCTCCGTGTAGCGCTGCTGCGGCACCCACACGCCGCCGGGCGGGGTGTCCATGGAGTACTGCTGCTGCGCCGCCTGGTTCTGGGCCGCGTACGGGTCGACGTACGGCGCGTAGTCCCCGTACCCCGCGGGCTGGGCGCTCCCGCCCGTGCCGATGTACGGGTCGGAGTAGGCGGCGTACACCTGCTGCTCCCCCGCCACCGGATAGCCGCTGTTGTAGTCGTACCCGTCGCCCTGGGACTGCGGCTGGGGCTGCGGCTGTGCCTGCGGGAACTGGGGGTCGTAGTAGGCCGCGTACTGGTGCGCGTCCTGCTCCGCCGCCGCGAAGGGGGAGGCGAAGGCCTGGGTCGGCTGGGCCTCGCCGGCGCCGTACGTCCCCACCTCGTCCGTGAGCGGGCCCGCGGGAGCCGGGTCCGCGGAGCCGTCCGCGCCCTGCCCGGCGGCCGCGCCCTGCGCCCCGTACTCCAGGGAGCTCACCCGCAGCGCCGGCTCGCCGTCCGCGCCGTTCGCCCCGCGCCGCCGCTTGCTGGCGGCCTTGACGGGCGCGCCGCCCCGGCGCAGTGCCCAACCGGCCACGAAGCCCTTGCGGAAGGAGAGCGTCACCAGGGTCTGTCCGGCCGCGAAGGCGGTCGCGCCGGCCGCGATGACCAGCACCGACGGCAGCACGACGCCGACGACCACGCCCACGAAGCCGGTGAAGGCGAGCAGCCTCCAGCGCAGCCTGGCCTTGTACTGGAGCAGTACCTCAGCAAGCAGCCACAGCGCGACGAAGCCGAACGCGATGTAGAGGACCGTCATTCCCATGCAAGGCCCCTCTCGGGTAGGCCGCCCACGGGTACGGCCGTTCAGGCCCGCTGATGCAGGCCCAGGTTCTCGTAGATCTCCAGCGTCGCCGTGGAGTTGTGCGTGATGAAGTGCAGTCCCGGGACACCCTCGGACAGCAGCCGCGCGCAGAACTCCGTGGCGAACTCGATGCCCATGGAGCGTACAGCGGCGCGATCGTCCTTGACGGCGAGCATGCGCTCTTTCAACTCCGCGGGGAAGACTGCGTTGCTCAGTTCCGGCAGCCGGTCCAAGGTCTTCACGTTCACAACAGGCATGACTTCAGGGATGATCGGGGTCTCGCAACCCGCCTTCTCGACCCGGTCGCGCAGCCGCAGGTAGTTCTCCGGATCGAAGAACATCTGTGTGATCGCATAGTCGGCGCCCGCACGGCACTTGTCCACGAAGTGCCGGATGTCCGTGTCCCAGTCCGGGGAACGCGGGTGCATCTCGGGGAAGGCCGCGACGCCGACGCAGAAGTCGCCGGACTCCTTGATCAGCCGGACCAGGTCCGCGGCGTAGAGCACGCCCTCGGGGTGCTCGATCCACTCGCCCAGCGGGTCGCCGGGCGGGTCGCCGCGCAGCGCGAGCATGTTGCGGATCCCGGCGTCGGCGTACTGCCCCAGGACGTTGCGCAGCTCGGCGATCGAGTGGTCGACGGCCGTGAGGTGCGCGACCGGGGTGAGGGTGGTGTCGGCGGCGATCCGTTCGGTCGCCTTGACCGTGCCGCCGCGGGTGGACCCGCCGGCCCCGTAGGTCACGGAGACGAAACTCGGCGCGACGGCCTCGATCCGGCGCAGGGCGTTCCAGAGGCTGTGCTCACCCCGCTCGGTCCTGGGCGCGTAGAACTCGAAGGAGTACGACGGGCCCCCGGACGCGAGGATGTCGCGGACGGTGCGAGCGCGGTCCGGGCGGGTGGAAGCGGTACCTAGGGCCATACGCGCAGGTTAGACGCGGTCCCGCGGCGACCGAAGCGGTGTCCACCGATTGGACACGTTTTTGGACAGATGTCGGGGCGAAATGGCGGGGCGGCGGCGGGCAGTACGTCAGCTCAGGCGTGCGCGGACCCGCTGGGCGAGGGCCGCGGCGGCCGCGCCCGGGTCGTCGGCCCCGGTGATCGCGCGGACCACCACTACGCGGTCGGCGCCCGCGTCCAGCACCTCGTCGAGGTTGGTGGCGTCGATCCCGCCGATGGCGAACCAGGGGCGGTCCTGGCCGAGGGAGGCGGTGTAGCGGACCAGGTCGAGCCCCGGCGCGTGGCGGCCGGGCTTGGTCGGGGTGGGCCAGCAGGGACCGGTGCAGAAGTAGTCGACCCCGGGCTCGGCGACGGCCGCGTCCACCTCGGACTCGGCGTGGCAGGAGCGGCCGATCAGCACGCCGGCGCCGAGGATCGCGCGGGCGGCGGGGACGGGGATGTCGCCCTGCCCCAGGTGCAGGACGTCGGAGCCGATGGCGTGGGCCACGTCGGCGCGGTCGTTGACGGCGAGGAGCTTGCCGTGCCGCCGGGCGGCCTCGGCGAAGACCTGGAGGTGCTCCAGCTCCTCGCCCGCTTCCATGCCCTTGTCGCGCAGCTGGACGATGTCGACCCCGCCCGCGAGGACGGCGTCGAGGAACTCGGGGAGGTCACCCTGCCGCTTGCGGGCGTCCGTGCACAGGTAGAGCCGGGCATCGGACAGCTGCTGCATGGGAAAACCCCCGTGATGGTCGTGGCGTACGGGCCGTGGGCGGGCCCGCACGCCACGTGGAGCGGATCAGGTCAGAGGGCGAGCGCCTGAGCGCGGCGCTTCACCTCCGTGCCCCGATTCTCACTCAGGGCCTGCACGGGGGTGCCGGGCAGGGTGGGGTCGGCGGTGAACAGCCACTCCAGGATCTCGTCCTCGGAGAAGCGGTCGTCGCGCAGCACGGTCAGCAGGCCGACGAGGCCCTTGACGACCTTGTCGCCGTCGATGAAGGCGGCCGGCACCTGGAGGGAACGGTTCTCGCCGCGGCGCACCGCGATGAGCTGGCCTTCCTTCACCATCTGTCGGACTTTGGTCACCTCGACGCCCAGCATCTCCGCGATGTCGGGGAGGTAGAGCCAGGCGGGGACGAGGGTTTCGATCTTTGCGTCAATCTCGGTCACGAGGACAAGCCTGCCATCCGGGGCTGACAGTCGGTAGTCGGGCGGGCCGGGTGGGGGCCCGCCCGGCCCTCCGGCGCGCTACAGGACCGTGGATTTGAGCGGAACGGTCGGGTCCGCCACCTTGTCCGGATCCACCCGCGCCCCGGACTCGATCAGCTTGCGGCCCTGCGCCAGGTCGCGCGGGCGGCCCACGGCGAGCACCGCCACCAGCGCCCCGGCCCGCAGCCAGCACACCGACCAGGTGGCGTCGGCCGGGTCCCCGCGCCACAGCGGGGCGTCGGCCCCGGCGTGGTGCCCGGCGTACTGGACGAAGCGGCCGAACTGCTCGGACCAGAAGTACGGGACGGGGTCGTAGACGGCGGCGGGCTCCCCGGCGAGCTCCGCCAGGATGTGGGCGGCGACCGTGCGCGGGCCCTGCAGGGCGTTGTCCCAGTGGTGGACGAGGAGCCGGGCGCCGTAGCGCGCGGACGGGAAGGAGGCGCAGTCCCCGACGGCGTACACGTCGGGGAGGGAGGTGCGCAGGTGGGCGTCGGCGGTGATCGAGCCGTCGCTCCCGCGCTCCACCGCGGTGCCCGCCAGCCAGCCGGTGGCGGGGCGGGCGCCGATGCCGACGACCACGGCGGCGGCGGGCAGCTCGCGGCCGTCGGCGAGCAGCACCCGGCCCGGGGCGCCGGCCGCGCCCGCTTCGATGCCGGCGACCTTGGCCCCGGTGATCAGGCGGGCCCCGGCCTGGGCGTACCAGTCGGCCATGGGGGCGGCGACCTCGGCGGGCAGGGCCCCGGCGAGGACCCGGTCGGCGGCCTCGACCACGGTGACGGAGCAGCCCGCCCCGCGGGCGGCGGTCGCGAACTCGGCGCCGATCCAGCCGGCGCCGACCACCACGACCTCGGGCCCGGTGGCCAGCACCGGCCGCAGCCGTTCGGCGTCGTCGAGGGTGCGCAGCAGGTGGACGCCGGGGACCCCCTCGGTGCCGGGCAGGGTGAGCGGCTCGGCGCCGGTGGCCAGGACCAGGACGCCGTAGGGGACGGGGCCCGCGGTGGTGTCGAGCGCGTGGTCGGCGGCGCGCAGGGCGGTGACCTCGACGCCGAGCCGCAGGTCGATGTCGAGGCCCTCGAAGTCCACGTCGAAGGCGGCGCCCTCGGCCTTGCCGAGGAGGACGGCCTTGGAGAGCGGGGGCCGGTCGTAGGGCTGGTGGGGTTCGGCGCCCAGCAGGGTCACCGGGCCGGTGAAGCCCTGTTCCCGCAGGGCCACCGCGGTCTGCACCCCGGCCATGCCGGCGCCGACGATCACCACGGCGGGTGGGGCCGCGGCCGCCCGGGCCGGGTCCGTCCGCTCCCGCGTCCGCTCGGTCTGCTCGTGCGCCTGCTCGTACGTCTGCTCGTTCACGGCGCCCAGCCTAATCATCTGACGGTCCGTCAGGAATAGGGAGGCAGCCTTACCGGGCCCCGGCAGCGGGGTTAGTCTGGCCACCGTACCTATCGCGGGAGTCCGGCGGACCGGGCTGAGAGGGAGGCTGGACGGCCTCCGACCGTACGAACCTGATCCGGGTCATGCCGGCGAAGGGAGGGGCTGGACGCCCATGCATTCTTACGGAAATTCCGGCGGAGATTCCGGCCGGGGACGTGATGTCCTCGTCATCGGAGGCGGCATCATCGGCCTGGTCACCGCCTGGCGGGCGGCCCGGCGCGGGCTGCGCACCGCCCTGGCCGATCCGGCGCCCGGCGGCGGCGCCGCCCAGGTCGCGGCCGGCATGCTCGCCGCCGTCACCGAGCTGCACTACGGCGAGGAGACCCTGCTCGGCCTGAACCTCGCCTCCGCCGAGCGCTACCCGGCCTTCGCCGCGGAGCTCGCCGACGCGAGCGGCGGCCTGGACATCGGCTACCGCGCCTGCGGCACCCTCGCCGTCGCCCTCGACGCCGACGACCGGGTCCACCTGCGCGAGCTGCACGCCCTCCAACGCCGCTGCGGCCTGGACGCGCAGTGGCTGACCGGCCGCGAGTGCCGCCGCCTGGAGCCGATGCTGGCGCCGGGCGTGCGCGGCGGGCTGCGCGTGGACGGCGACCACCAGGTCGACCCCCGGCGGCTCGCGGCCGCCCTGCTGGCCGCCTGCGAACGGGCCGGCGTGGACATCCACCGGGCGGCCGCCACCCGGCTCACCGTCACCGCCGACCGGGCCGCCGGGGCGCTGCTCGACGACGGCACCGCGCTGGCCGCCGACCAGGTGGTGCTGGCCGCGGGCAGCCTCAGCGGCAGGCTGGCCGGCGTACCGCCGCGGGCGCTGCCCCCCGTACGCCCGGTCAAGGGGCAGGTGCTGCGGCTCTCCGTGCCGCCCGCCTACGCGCCCTTCCTGTCCCGGACCGTGCGGGCCGTGGTCCGCGGCAGCCACGTCTACCTGGTCCCGCGCGAGAACGGCGAGCTCGTCGTCGGCGCCACCAGCGAGGAGCTGGGCTGGGACACCACCGTCACCGCGGGCGGGGTGTACGAGCTGCTGCGCGACGCGCACGAGCTGGTGCCCGGGATCACCGAGCTGCCGCTCACCGAGACCCGCGCGGGCCTGCGCCCCTGCTCCCCCGACAACGCCCCGCTGCTCGGCCCGACCGAGCTGCCGGGGCTGCACCTGGCCACCGGGCACTACCGCAACGGCGTGCTGCTCACCCCGATCACCGGCGACGTGCTGGCCGACGTACTGACCACCGGGGAACTGCCCGAGGTGGCCCGCCCCTTCAGCCCGCGCCGTTTCTACGCCGTACGCGAGGAGTCCCCCGCATGACCGTCTCCGGCACCTCAGACACCCCCGGCACCCCCGGCGCCCCGGTCGTCTCCGTCAACGGCGAGCCCCGCGCGTTCCCCGCGGGCACCACCCTCGACGCGGTCGTCGCCACCCTGACCGCCGCGCCCAAGGGGGTCGCCGCCGCGCTCAACGAGACCGTGGTCCCGCGCGGCCAGTGGCCCGCCACCCCGGTGGGCCACGGCGACCGCGTCGAGGTCCTCACCGCGGTCCAGGGAGGCTGAACCATGACCCCCGACACGACGGCCACCACGACCGACGACCCCTTCGTCCTCGGCGGCCGGACCTTCTCGTCCCGCCTGATCATGGGTACGGGCGGCGCTCCCAGCCTCGACGTCCTGGAACGGTCCCTGATCGCCTCCGGCACCGAACTCACGACCGTCGCGATGCGGCGCCTGGACCCCACCGTCCAGGGATCCGTGCTGTCCGTGCTGAACCGGCTCGGCATCGCCGTCCTGCCCAACACCGCGGGCTGCTTCACCGCGGGCGAGGCCGTGCTGACCGCGCGCCTCGCGCGCGAGGCGCTCGGCACCGACTGGATCAAGCTGGAGGTCGTCGCCGACGAGCGGACCCTGCTGCCCGACGGCGTCGAACTGCTCGACGCCGCCGAGACCCTGGTCGACGAGGGCTTCACGGTCCTGCCGTACACCAACGACGACCCGGTGCTCGCCCGCAAGCTGGAGGACGTGGGCTGCGCGGCGATCATGCCGCTCGGCTCGCCGATCGGGTCCGGGCTGGGCATCCGCAACCCGCACAACTTCGAGCTGATCGTGGAGCGGGCCGGGGTGCCGGTGGTCCTGGACGCCGGGGCCGGGACCGCGTCCGACGCGGCCCTGGCGATGGAGCTGGGCTGCGCCGCGGTGATGCTGGCCTCGGCGGTGACCCGGGCGCAGGTGCCGGTGCTGATGGCGGCGGCCATGCGGGACGCCGTGACGGCGGGTCGCCTGGCCCACCGCGCCGGCCGGATCCCGCGCCGCCACTTCGCCGAAGCCTCCTCCCCCGCCGAGGGCCGCGCGACCCTGGACCCGGAGCGCCCGGCGTTCTGAGGGGGCCGCACCGTCACAGGTGCGCAAGAGGAAGGGACCGGCGATCGGGGCCGGCGGGGCCCTCGTAGAATCGCCGGGTGGATACGACCCTGGACGACCCCCTCGTCGGGCGCGTGCTCGACGGCCGCTACCGCATCGACGCCCGCATCGCGGTCGGCGGGATGGCCACGGTCTACCGGGCCGTGGACACCCGCCTCGACCGCGTGCTCGCGCTCAAGGTGATGCACCCGGCCCTCGCCGCCGACGGCGCCTTCGTCGAGCGGTTCATCCGCGAGGCCAAGTCCGTGGCCCGGCTCGCGCACCCCAACGTGGTCGGCGTCTTCGACCAGGGCACGGACGGCCCGTTCGTCTTCCTCGCCATGGAGTACGTCTCCGGCTGCACCCTGCGCGACGTGCTCCGCGAGCGCGGCGCGCTGCGGCCGCGGGCCGCGCTGGACATCCTGGAGCCGATGCTGGCCGCACTCGGCGCGGCCCACCGCGCCGCGCTGGTGCACCGGGACGTGAAGCCCGAGAACGTCCTGATCGGCGACGACGGCCGGGTGAAGGTCGCCGACTTCGGCCTGGTCCGCAGCGTCGACTCCGTCACCGACACCACCGGCTCGGTCCTCGGCACGGTCTCCTACCTCGCCCCCGAGCAGATCGAGAACGGGCTCACCAACGCCCGCGTCGACGTCTACGCCTGCGGCGTCGTCCTGTACGAGATGCTCACGGGCACCAAGCCGCACACCGGCGGCACCCCGGCCGAGGTCATCTTCCGCCATCTGGGCGAGGACGTGCCGCCCCCGTCGGCCGCCGTCCCCGGGCTTCCGGTGGCGCTGGACGAGCTGGTCGCCACCGCCTGCGCCCGCAACGCCGAGCTGCGCCCCTACGACGCGGTGGCGCTGCTCGCCCTGGTCCGCGAGGCCCGGTCCGCGCTGACCGACGGCGAGCTGGACACCGTACCGCCGCAGGCGCGCGCCGAGGAGCGGACCGCGGCCGAGGACCGGACCGGTGTGATCCCGCGCACCGCCCCGACGGCCGCGCCGGCGGAGCACACCTCCCGGCTGGAGCACCCCGGCCCGCCGCCCGGGACCGGGCGCCCGCGCGCGGTGCGCCGATCCCGCCCCCGGCGCGGCACGTACCTGGTCATCGCCGGGATCCTGCTGGCCCTGGGCCTGGGCACCGGGGTCTGGTACATAAGCGCGGGTCAGTTCACCCAGGTCCCGCGGCTGCTCGGCAAGACCGAGGAGCAGGCCCGCGCCCAGCTGTCGGCGGCGGGCCTCGGGGTGAAGGGGGTCGACCGCAAGTTCAGCGACACCGTCGAGCGCGGCACCGTGATGAACAGCGACCCGGAGAGCGGCGCGCGGATCCGCGGCAACGGCGCGGTGACGCTGGTCATTTCCCGCGGCCCGCAGGTCGTCCTCGTGCCCAACGTCAAGGGCAAGCCGCTCGACGCCGCGAAGGCGGAGCTGACCAAGGCGGGCCTCGCGCCCGGCATCGTCAGCCAGGCCTTCAGCCAGGACCTCCCGCAGGGCGCGGTGATCAGCAGCGACCCCGAGGGCGGCAAGCCGCTGGCCCCGGACGCGGCGGTGGCGCTGGTGGTCAGCAAGGGCCGCCCGGTCCAGGTGCCCAGCGTGGTCGGCGCGGGCGTCGAACAGGCCCGCGCCGGGCTGGAAGGGCTCGGCCTCAAGGTCGAGGTCGCGCCGGAGCAGGTCAACTCGGCCAGCCCGGCGGGCTCGGTCGCCAACCAGTCGCTGAGCGCGGGCGCCCAGGCGGCCGCGGGCGACACGGTGACGCTGACGGTCTCCAAGGGGCCGCGTCAGGTCCCGGTGCCGAACGTCGTCGGCCAGGACGCGGACGCCGCGAAGCGGGCGCTGGAGGGCGCGGGCTTCAAGGTGAAGGTGGAACGGCCGTTCCTCTCCTTCAGCAACACCGTCGACACCCAGTCGGTGCCGGCCGGCCAGAGCGCCCCCGAGGGCAGCACGATCACCGTCAAGACCAAGGGGCTGTAGGGATGAGCGGGACCGGGACGCAGCGGACGCACGCGCCGGGCGCGGTGCGCAATCCGGTGGGCGGGCACGTGCCCGTCGCGGGCGGGCTCGCCTCGGTCGGGCTGACGTACGCCCGGGAGATGGACGCCGAGGCCGTCCAGGTCTTCGTCGCCAACCCGCGGGGCTGGGCGACCCCGGTCGGCAACCCGGCGCAGGACGAGCTGTTCCGCGAGGGGTGCGCGCAGGACGCGATCCCGGTCTACGTGCACGCCCCGTACCTGATCAACTTCGGCTCGCACACCGAGGCGACGGTGGAGAAGTCGGTGGAGTCGCTGCGCCACTCGCTGCGCCGGGGGCGCGAGATCGGCGCCCGCGGCGTGGTCGTCCACACCGGTTCGGCGACCGGCGGCCGCCCGCGCGAGCTGGCGTACGCGCAGGTCAGGGAGCACATGCTGCCGCTGCTGGACGAGCTGACGCACGACGACGACCCCTTCCTGCTGCTGGAGTCGACGGCCGGGCAGGGCTTCTCGCTGTGCTCACGGACCTGGGACTTCGGCCCGTACTTCGAGGCGCTCGACGCCCACCCCAAGCTCGGGATCTGCCTGGACACCTGCCACATCTTCGCGGCCGGACACGACCTGGCGGAACCGGGCGGGACGAAGCAGACGTTGGACCTGCTGGTGGACACGGTGGGCGAGGGCCGCCTGAAGCTGATCCACGCGAACGACTCCAAGGAGGGCGTGGGGGCCCACAAGGACCGGCACGCCAACATCGGCCAGGGGCACATCGGGCGCGAGGCCTTCGCCGAGCTGTTCTCGCACCCGGCGATGGACGGCGTACCGCTGGTCATCGAGACGCCGGGCGGCAAGGAGGGGCACGCGGCGGACGTCGCGCTGCTCAAGGAGCTGCGCGAGCTGCACTGACGCGCGGGGGTCGAGGGACCCGCTCTTCGGTCAGAGCTCCGGGCCGTCGCCCGGCTCCTCCTGGTAGGAGTAGCGCTGCTCGCGCCAGGGGTCGCCGATGTTGTGGTAGCCGCGCTCTTCCCAGAAACCGCGCCGGTCGGCGGTCATGTACTCGATGCCGCGGACCCACTTGGGGCCCTTCCAGGCGTACAGGTGCGGGACGACCAGCCGCAGCGGGAAGCCGTGTTCGGCGGTCAGGAGTTCGCCGCCCTGGTGGGTGGCGAAGAGGGCCCGCTCGGAGGCGAAATCGGCGAGCCGCAGGTTCGAGCTGAAGCCGTACTCGGCCCACACCATCACGTGGGTGGCCGTCGGCGCGGGCGGCGCCAGCTCCAGCAGCGCACGGGTGAGCACACCACCCCATTCGGCTCCGGCCATGCTGAATTTCGTCACGCAGTGCAGGTCGGCCGTCACGGAGGAGAACGGCAGGGCCGAGAACTCCTCGTGGTTCCAGCAGTGCTTGTCACCGTCGGCGGTGGCGCCGAAGACCCTGAACTCCCAGCGGTCCGGCTTGAACTTGGGCACGGGACCGTAGTGGGTGACCGGCCAGCCCCGCTGCAATCGCTGTCCCGGAGGAAGCTCAAGCTGCGCTGCTTCCGCAGTTTCGCGGCTTTCCGGCTGACCCATGACTCCATGGTGACAGACTGGCCGGGGTGGTCATGACCAGGTCTGGACCGATTCGGGCAAGTCCGAGTAACTCCCACTAAGGAGGCACTTACTGGACGCCCCCGGACGGCGGTGCGAGGATGCGCGCACCTGCCCCGTCACACCACTTGGAAGGAGCCCGCTGCCATGCAGGGCGACCCCGAGGTTCTCGAATTCCTGAACGAGCAGTTGACCGGCGAGCTGACCGCGATCAACCAGTACTGGTTGCACTACCGCATCCAGGACAACAAGGGTTGGACCAAGCTCGCCAAGTACACCCGTGCCGAGTCCATCGACGAGATGAAGCACGCGGACAAGATCACCGAGCGCATCCTGATGCTCGACGGCCTGCCGAACTACCAGCGGCTCTTCCACGTCCGGGTCGGCCAGACCCTGACGGAGATGTTCCAGGCGGACCGCCAGGTCGAGGTCGAGGCGATCGACCGCCTCAAGCGCGGCGCCGAGGTCATGCGCGGCAAGGGCGACATCACCTCGGCGCGCCTGTTCGAGGAGATCCTGGAGGACGAGGAGCACCACATCGACTACCTCGACACCCAGCTGGAGATCATCGAGCAGATCGGCGAGCCGCTCTACATCGCGCAGCTGCTGGAGCAGCCGGAGAGCTAGCCCGAACGGGTGGCGCGGACCGAACGGGCACCGCGGAGGGGAAAAACGCCGCGGGCGTCACGCAGCCGGGGCGAGGACCTCGTCGGCGACGGTGAGGATCGGGTCGGCGGCCAGCACGGCGGCGGCGTCGCCCTTCTCCAGCAGCTCGCGGCGGGGGCACGCGCCCCGGCCGAGGATGCCCTGGATGGTCCGTACGCACGAGCCGCAGTCGGTTCCGGCCTTGGTGGCCGAGGCGATCTGGCGGGGCGTGCACGCGCCCGCGTCCGCGTGGGCCTTGACCTGCTTGTCCGTGATGCCGAAGCAAGAGCAGACGTACACGCGGTTCACCTCCCGGACCTGGGGCAACCCCCCGATTCGGTGAGGCTTACCTAACCCTACCCAAACTTAGGGTTCCCTAAAAGGCCTGGATACGACGGTGGGGCGCGGATCACATCGATCCGCGCCCCACCCTCATGGGAAGCCACCTACTGATCGCGACCCCTACTGGTCGCGGTACATCTCGGCCACCAGGAACGCCAGGTCCAGCGACTGGCTGCGGTTGAGCCGCGGGTCGCAGGCCGTCTCGTAGCGCTGGTGCAGGTCGTCGACGAAGATCTCGTCGCCGCCGCCGACGCACTCGGTGACGTCGTCACCGGTCAGCTCGACGTGGATGCCGCCCGGGTGCGTGCCGAGCTCCTTGTGCACCTCGAAGAAGCCCTTGACCTCGTCGAGCACGTCGTCGAAACGGCGCGTCTTGTGGCCGGAAGCCGCCTCGTAGGTGTTGCCGTGCATCGGGTCGGTGATCCACGCGACGGTCGTGCCCGAAGCGGTGACCTTCTCGACCAGCTCGGGGAGCTTGTCGCGGACCTTGTCGGCGCCCATGCGGACGACGAAGGTCAGCCGGCCCGGAATGCGCTCCGGGTCGAGGCGGTCGATGTAGGTCAGCGCCTCGTCCACGGTGGTCGTGGGGCCGAGCTTGATGCCGATCGGGTTGGCGATCTGCGCGCAGAACTCGATGTGGGCGTGGTCCAGCTGGCGGGTGCGCTCGCCGATCCAGACCATGTGGCCCGAGGTGTCGTAGAGCTTGCCGGTGCGCGAGTCGGTGCGGGTCAGCGCACCTTCGTAGTCGAGGAGCAGCGCCTCGTGGGAGGCGTAGAACTCCACGGCCTTGAACTCGGCCGGGTCGGTGCCACAGGCCTTCATGAAGTTCAGCGCGTTGTCGATCTCCCGCGCGAGCTGCTCGTAGCGCTGCCCGGACGGGGAGGCCTTCACGAAGTCCTGGTTCCAGGCGTGCACCTGGCGCAGGTCCGCGTAACCACCGGTGGTGAAGGCGCGCACGAGGTTCAGGGTCGAGGCGGAGGCGTGGTACATCCGCTTCAGCCGCTCGGGGTCCGGGATCCGGGCCTCTTCGGTGAAGGCGAAGCCGTTGACCGAGTCGCCGCGGTAGGTCGGCAGCGTGACGCCGTCGCGGGTCTCGGTGTCCTTGGAGCGCGGCTTGGAGTACTGGCCCGCGATGCGGCCGATCTTGACCACGGGCACCGAGGCCGCGTAGGTCAGGACGGCGCTCATCTGGAGCAGCGTCTTCAGCTTGGCGCGGATGTGGTCGGCGGAGACCCCGTCGAATGCCTCGGCGCAGTCGCCGCCCTGGAGCAGGAACGCCTCGCCCTTGGCGACGGCTCCCAGTCGGGCGCGCAGCTGGTCGCACTCGCCCGCGAAGACGAGCGGAGGATACGACTCGAGGTCCGCGACGACAGCGCGCAGAGCCTCGGCATCGGGGTACGAAGGCTGCTGCGCCGCGGGAAGGTCTCGCCAGGTCGCCTTGGCGGCGGGGGCTTGGTTTTCAGCGTTCACGGTCACCTCGTACACATTACGTCGTCACACGCACCGTCCAGCCCGGCGATCAGATCGTGAGACGGAGATCTGCCGCGCGCCGCGGGGCATGGGCTAGGGTGCCGGACATGTACGCGCACTCGAACCAGAACTGGTGGTGGACCGCTCCGTTGGCGGCCCACTGACTCGCGTACCCACCGAACAGACGCGAAGGCCGCCCCCGGGGGCGGCCTTCGGTGTTTTCCGGGCCGCTCCCTCCACGTACCCCACCGGAAGGAAGCCCGACCCATGAACCACCACCCCTTCAGCCAGCTGCTCGACCGGCTGCTCGACGACGACGCCCCGCCCTTCGCCCTGCTGCGCCGGCGCACCCCCGGCCTGGACCACGACACCGTCGAGGTGCTGACCGGCCCGGTCCACGAGGTGGAGCGGCTCGCCGACCTCCCGCTCGGGGACCTGCCCACGCTCGCCCTGGTGCCGTTCCGGCAGATCCGCGAGCGCGGTTTCGACGTGCGCGACGACGGCACCCCGCTGAGCGTGCTGGTCGCCGAGCAGCTGCACGCGGTCCCGCTCGCCGAGGCCCTGGCGGCCCTGCCCGACCACGAGGTGCGGGTCGAGGGCGGCGGCTTCGACGTATCGGACGAGGACTACGCCGCCACCGTGCGGCGGGTCATCGAGGACGAGATCGGCCGCGGCGAGGGCGCCAACTTCGTCATCCGGCGCACCTACGGCGGCAGCATCCCGGACTTCGGCCGGGCCGACGCGCTCGCGCTGTTCCGGCGGCTGCTGGTGGCCGAGCGGGGCGCGTACTGGACGTACGTCGTGCACACGGGCACCAGGACCCTGGTCGGGGCCAGCCCCGAGGTCCACGTGCGGATGACCGGCGGCACGGTGGTGATGAATCCGATCAGCGGGACCTACCGCTATCCCGCCGGCGGACCCACGGCCGAGTCCCTGCTCGCCTTCCTCGGCGACCGCAAGGAGACCGAGGAGCTGTCGATGGTCGTCGACGAGGAGCTCAAGATGATGTGCACGGTCGCCGACCGGGGCGGGGTCGTCGTCGGACCGCGGCTGAAGGAGATGTCCCACCTCGCGCACACCGAGTACGAGCTGCGCGGACGCTCGACCCTGGACGCGCGGGAGGTGCTGCGCGAGACGATGTTCGCGGCGACCGTCACCGGCTCACCGGTGCAGAACGCCTGCCGCGTCATCGAGCGCTACGAGTCCGGCGGCCGCGGCTACTACGCGGGCGCGCTCGCCCTGCTGGGCCGCGACGCCGACGGGACGCAGAGCCTGGACTCCCCCATCCTGATCCGCACCGCCGACATCGACGCCGACGGCGCCCTGCGCGTCCCGGTCGGCGCGACGCTGGTGCGGCACTCCGACCCGGCGGGCGAAGTGGCCGAGACGCACGCCAAGGCCGCCGGGGTACTGGCCGCCCTCGGGGTGCGACCGGCGGCGCCCCGGCCCGTCGCCGGCCCGGTCCGGCTCGGCGAGGACCCCCGGGTGCAGGCGGCGCTGGCGGCTCGACGCCGGGACCTGGCGCCGTTCTGGCTCCGGATGCAGGACCGGCCCGCGGTGGCCGCGGGGCACGCGCTGGTCATCGACGCGGAGGACACCTTCACCGCGATGCTGGCGCACGTGCTGCGGGTCTGCGGGCTGGACGTGACCGTACGCCGCTACGACGATCCGGGGCTGCGCGCCGCCGCCCTCGCGTGGACGGGCCCGGTCGTGCTGGGCCCCGGCCCGGGCGACCCGGCGGACGCCGCCGACCCCCGGATGCGGCTCCTGCGGGGTCTGGCCCGGGAGCTGCTGGCCACGCACCGGGGCGGGATCCTGGGCGTCTGCCTGGGCCACGAGCTGCTGGCCGCCGAGCTGGGACTGCCGCTGGTGCGCAAGGCCGAGCCGGCGCAGGGGGCGCAGACCACCGTCGACCTGTTCGGCAGCCCGGAGGTGGTGGGCTTCTACAACACCTACACCGCCCGCTGCGACGACGCGGCGGCGGCCCGGCTGGCCGCGGCGGGCGTGGAGGTCTCCCGCGACCCGGCGACGTACGAGGTGCACGCCCTGCGCAGCGCGGCGGGCGGCTTCGCCGGGGTCCAGTTCCACCCGGAGTCGGTGCTGAGCCTGCGGGGCGCGGACGTGGTCCGCGACCTGTTGGCGGCCATGCGCCCGGTGGCCGCCGGGGGCGCAGGGGCACCCGGGGGCGCCTGAACGGCCCCCGGGTCGGGCCGCCCCGGGGCCCGGCCCCGGGGCCGCTCAGGCCCGGGGGACCAGGGTGTTCTCCGAGCGGCGGCCCGCCAGGTAGTCGCGCACGTTGGCGACGGTCGTGGTGATGATCTGCTCCACCGCGTCCCGCGTGTAGTACGCCTGGTGCGAGGTGACCACCACGTGCGGGAAGGTCACCAGCCGCGCCAGCGTGTCGTCCTCCACCGCGTCCAGGGACTTGTCCAGGAAGAACACCCCGGCCTCCGCCTCGTACACGTCGAGCCCCACCCCCGAGAACCGCCCGGCCCGCAGCTCGCTGACGAGCGCGTCGGTGTCCACCAGCCCGCCCCGGCTGGTGTTCACGAGGATCGCGTC
Source organism: Streptomyces sp. NPDC098789 (assembly GCF_044759975.1). Taxonomy (NCBI): domain Bacteria; kingdom Bacillati; phylum Actinomycetota; class Actinomycetes; order Kitasatosporales; family Streptomycetaceae; genus Streptomyces; species Streptomyces sp. NPDC098789. Next base: position 154,536 of record NZ_JBIWAJ010000016.1, on the reverse strand, counting down.
GTCCTTCATCGTCCGCAGCGCCGCCGAGTCGATGATGTGGTGCGTCGAGTCCAGCAGCGGCACGTGCAGGCTGATCAGGTCCGCCGCCGCGAACAGCTCGTCCTTCTCGACGTACTTCATCCCCAGCTCCACGCACGCCGGGTTCTGCGCGACGTCCCAGCCCAGCAGGTTCATCCCGAACCCGTGGGCGATCCGGGTGAACGCCTCGCCGATCTTCCCGGTGCCCAGCACGCCCGCCGTACGGCCCCGCAGGTCCCGGCCCATCAGACCGTTCAGCCGGAAGTCGAAGTCGCGGGTGCGGTTGGAGGCGCGCACGATCCGCCGATTGACCGCCATCGCCAGGGCCCAGGCGAATTCGGCGACCGAATAGGGCGAGTAGTAGGAGACGCGGCCGACGGTCAGGCCCAGCTGGCCCGCGACCTCCAGGTCGATGTTGTTGAAGCCGGTGGAGCGCTGGGCGATCATCCGCGTGCCGCCCGCGGCGAGGGTGCGCAGCACCCGCCCGTTCAGGTCGGCGTTCACGCTGGTGGAGACCACCTCGTAGCCCGCCGCGATCGGCGCGGTGTCCTCGCTCAGGAAGACGTCCAGACAGCGGACCTCGTGGTCCCCCGCGAAGGCACGCTCCATCAGCGGCTTCTCGTCGGCCGTCACACCGAATGCCAGGATCTCCACGCTCGCTCCGTCCGCCGGACCATGGGTCGCACCCGTGCCGTGTACCGGGCGCCGGGTGCCCCGCACACCTTTCGTCACGATACGACCCATGCTCCGGGCCCGCCCGCCCGCCGTCCGCCGACCGGTGGCCGCCGGGCGCGAGCGGTGGCCGGCGGTGGCCGGTCAGCCGAAGAAGACCCCGGCCTCGGCGTACAGCGCCGGATCCACGGTCTTCAGCTTCGCCGTGGCCTCGGCGATCGGCACCCGGACGATGTCCGTCCCCTGGAGCGCGACCATCTTGCCGAAGTCCCGCTCCCGCACCGCGTCGATCGCGTGCAGGCCGAAGCGGGTGGCGAGCCAGCGGTCGAAGGCGCTCGGGGTGCCGCCGCGCTGGACGTGGCCGAGCACCGTCGTACGGGCCTCCTTGCCGGTCCGCTTCTCGATCTCCAGGGCCAGCCACTCGCCGACGCCGGACAGCCGGACGTGCCCGAAGGAGTCCTTCGTGGCGTCCTTGAGCACCATCTCGCCGTCCTTGGGCATGGCGCCCTCGGCGATGACCACGATCGGCGCGTAGCTCGCCTTGAACCGGGAGGTCACCCACGCGCACACCTGGTCCACGTCGAAGCGCTGCTCCGGGATGAGGATGACGTTGGCGCCGCCGGCCAGTCCCGAGTGCAGGGCGATCCAGCCCGCGTGCCGGCCCATGACCTCGACGACCAGGACCCGCATGTGCGATTCGGCGGTGGTGTGCAGCCGGTCGATGGCCTCGGTGGCGATCCCGACGGCGGTGTCGAAGCCGAAGGTGTAGTCCGTCGCCGACAGGTCGTTGTCGATGGTCTTCGGCACGCCGACGCAGGGGATGCCGTACTCGTCGAACAGTCGGGCCGCGACCCCGAGTGTGTCCTCGCCACCGATCGCGATCAGGGCGTCGACCTCGTACTTGGTGAGGTTCTCCTTGATCCGGCGGACCCCCTGCTCCACCTTGAAGGGGTTGGTGCGCGAGGAGCCGAGGACCGTTCCGCCGCGGGGCAGGATGCCGCGGACCTCGGGGATGCCGAGCGGGACGGTGTCGCCCTCGACCGCCCCGCGCCAGCCGTCCTTGAAGCCGATGAAGTCGTACGCGTACTCCTGGACGCCCTTGCGCACCGCCGCGCGGATGACCGCGTTGAGTCCGGGGCAGTCGCCGCCGCCGGTCAGCACTCCGACCTTCATGGAATCTTCCCTTCGCCAAGGGGCCCGCTGAGCCCGCACGGCGGCCACGCTAGTGGTGACGCAGGTCACCCGACCCACGTCGAAAGAGTCAATTCCGGTGAATTGAAGGGTGGTTGCGCGCTCTCGTTCACTCGTACGGGAATTCGTACGATCTACGCGCGACCCACCCGCGGCCCGTCCACGCCCCGCCCGCGCCCCACCCGCGCCCTACGCGTCGTCGAGGCCGCGCTCGATGGCGTAGCGGACGAGCTCCACCCGGTTGTGCAACTGGAGCTTGCCCAGGGTGTTCTGGACGTGGTTCTGCACCGTGCGGTGCGAGATGACGAGCCGCTCCGCGATCTGCTTGTACGACAGACCCTTGGCCACCAGGCGCAGCACCTCGGTCTCCCGGTCGGTCAGCTGCGGGGCCTTCGGCAGATCGGCGGCGGCCGGGGCCGGGTCCGTGGCCAGCCGGCGGTACTCGCCGAGGACCAGCCCGGCGAGGCCCGGGGTGAAGACCGGGTCGCCGACCGCGGTGCGGTGCACGGCGTCGATGAGTTCACCGGCGCCCGCGGACTTCAGCAGGTAGCCGGTGGCACCGGACTTGACCGCCTCCAGCACGTCGGCGTGCTCGCCGCTGGCGGACAGCACCAGCACGCGCAGGGCGGGATCGGCGCCGACCAGTTCCTTGCAGACCTGCACCCCGGGCATGCCCGGCAGGTTGAGGTCGAGGACCAGGACCTGCGGCGCGGCGGCGCGGGCCCGGCGGACCGCCTCGGGTCCGTCGCCCGCCGTGGCGACCACGTCGAAGCCCGCGGCGGCGAGGTCGCGGGCGACCGCGTCCCGCCACATGGGGTGGTCGTCGACGACCATCACCTTGATGTCGGCCGCCGACCGGTCCCCCGCGCTGTGTTCGGTGTTCATCACGAACCCGTCCTCCCCCTCGGTACTTTCAGTTCCACTTCGGTGCCCTGGCCCGGTACGGACACCAGCTCGGCCGTGCCGCCGAGGTCCCGCAACCGTCCCCGGATCGACTGGGCCACTCCGAGGCGGCCCTCGCCCGCGGCCTGGTCGAGCCGGCCCGCCGCGATGCCCGGACCGTCGTCCCGGACGGTGACGATCACCTCGTCGCCCCAGTCCTCGACCAGGATCCAGGCCCGGGCCCCGGCTCCCGCGTGCTTGCGGACGTTGTCGAGGGCGGCGGCCGTGGCGGCGGCCAGTTCCCGGGCCGCCGGCGCCGGGAGCGGGACCGGGGCGCCCGGTTCCGCGAAGCTCACGAGCGACCCGGCGTGCGGGGCGAGTAGGGAACGCAGGTCCAGCTCCCCCTCGTCCGCGCCGGGTTCCGCCACGTCCACGCTGTCGACGAACGCGCCCCGCGACTCGTCGCGGGAGATCCGGGAGGGCGGCACCAGGCCGCTGGAGACCAGGGTGCGCAGCGCCACCTCCTGCTCCCCGGCCATCCGGCCCAGTTCGGCGGCCTCGCCGCCGACCTCCGCGCCGCGCCGCTGGACCATGGCGAGGACCTGGAGGACCCCGTCGTGGATGTCCCGGGCCAGGCGCTCGCGTTCGCGGGTGGCGGCCTCGATCTCCAGGGCGCGCGCGAGGGTCGCCTCACTGGCCCGGGCGACCTCGACGACGTACCCGATGGCGATCGAGGCGACCCACACCAGCAGCACGTTGTGGAAGGTGTCCCGGGTCGGTTCGCCGCCGTGGATCACGATGTTGGCGACGGCGACGAAGGAGGAGGCGAATCCCGCCCAGCGCCAACCGCCCTTGATGGCGAAGGCGAGGACCGCGCCCGCGCTCCAGATCGACGGGAGGGTCGGGCCGCCGTCGGCGATCCGCGCCTGGGCGTCGGCGAGCGGGGTCAGCAGGATCCCGACGACCGCGACCGTGAGGTCCGCGGCCAGGAAGGGCTTCGTACAGCTCGCCGCGCTGGAGACCCTGGAGAAGGTGACCAGGGTCCACAGCACGAGGAAGCCGAGATAGCAGGCCGCGACCCAGGGGTGTTCGAACTCCCGGTGGGCGAAGCCGAAGAGCAGCACCGCGTAGACCGCGGTGAGCAGCCGGTAGGCGGTCAGCGCCCGCCACAGCGGCAGCTCGACCGACATGCGTACGACGCGTTCGCGCTTCGCCATCTCCCCCACCCCTCACGGGCGGCGGGCACCGCCCGCTCCGCCCCGCACCCCTCGCCCCGGCCCCCGGCCCCTCGCCCGGGCCGCGCGCTAGCTCTGCTCGGCGCCCGTTTCCTTGGCGTCCTGAGCGTCCTTGGCTTCCTTGGCGTCCTTGGCAAGGGCCGCGTGGTCGGCCTTGGCGGCCTTCTCCGCGTCGGCGATCTGCCGCTTGGCGGCGGTCGCGTAGATGTCGACGTACTCCTGGCCGGAGAGCTTCATGATCTCGTACATGACCTCGTCGGTCACCGAACGCAGGATGAAGCGGTCGCCGTCCATGCCGTGGTAGCGGCTGAAGTCGAGCGGCTTGCCGATCCGGATGCCCGGGCGCATCAGCTTCGGGACGACCTTGCCGGGCGGCTGGATCTTCTCGGTGTCGATCATCGCCACGGGGATCACGGGGGCGCCGGTGGCCAGCGCCACCCGGGCCAGCCCACCGGGCTTGCCCCGGTACAGGCGCCCGTCGGGTGAACGGGTCCCCTCGGGGTAGATACCGAACAGCTCCCCGCGTTCGATGACCTCGATGCCGCTCTTGATGGCGGCCTCGCCCGCACCGCGCGCGCCGGAGCGGTCCACCGGGAGCTGGCCGACGCCCTTGAAGAAGGCGGCCGTGAGCTTGCCCTTGACGCCGGGCGAAGTGAAGTACTCCGCCTTGGCGATGAAGGTGACCTTCCGGTCCAGCACCGCAGGCAGGAAGAAGGAGTCGGAGAAGGACAGATGGTTGCTCGCGAGGATCGCCGGCCCCTCGGCGGGAATGTTCTCGAGGCCCTCCACCCACGGCCTGAAGGCGAGCTTCAGGGAACCGCCGATGGAGAACTTCATTGCGCCGTAGATCAACTCGAAAGCCTTCCTTTGTCCGTCGAACAGACCTTAACCCGTGACCGCCCCTGTGGCGGCCCGACGACCCTGGTCGGTGTCAGCGCGGTCGCGTACGGTGAAGTAGCACACCGCACCCACCCCCAGAACGTGATGATCAAGGAGATTCAGGTGCCCGTCCTCCCTGGAGCCGAGCCGTTCCGCCACGAGGGCGGAGAGGTCGGCGTCCTGCTCTGCCACGGCTTCACCGGTTCCCCGCAGTCCCTGCGCCCCTGGGCCGAGTATCTGGCCGAGCGCGGGCTGACGGTGTCGCTTCCGTTGCTCCCCGGGCACGGAACGCGGTGGCAGGACATGCAGCTCACCGGCTGGCAGGACTGGTACGCGGAGGTCGACCGCGCGCTGCGGGAGCTGCTGGAGCGGTGCGAGCAGGTCTTCGTCTTCGGCCTGTCGATGGGTGGGGCGCTCACGCTGCGGCTGGCCGCCAAGCACGGGGACGCGATCAGCGGTGTCGTCCTCGTCAACCCGGCCAACAAGGTGCACGACCCGTTGGCCTTCGCGCTCCCCGTCGCGCAGCACTTCCTGCGCTCCACGCCGGGCATCGCCAGCGACATCGCCAAGGGCGGCTCGGAGGAGGTCGGGTACGACCGGGTGCCGACCCGCGCCGCGCACTCGCTGCGCCAGTTCCTGCGGATCGTGGACACCGAGCTGCCGCAGGTGACCCAGCCGGTGCTGCTCCTGCACAGCCCCCAGGACCACGTCGTCCCGCCGGTCGACTCGGCCCGGATCCTCGCCCGGGTGTCGTCCACCGACGTCACCGAAACCCTGCTGGAACAGAGCTACCACGTCGCGACGTTGGACCATGACGCGGAGCAGATCTTCGCGGACAGCTATGCGTTCATCGGGCGGCTCGCGGAGAGCATCGGCAGGGAGGGGGCGGCCAGCGGTGGCTGAGCACGAGGAGTCGTCAGGAGGCGTACCGCCGCTGGACGAAGAGGCGGCGTGGGCGGCCATCGTCGCCGGGTACGGGCAGGAGCCGCCGGACCCGCCGGGGGCGCGGCCCTTCAGACCCATCGAGAACCTGATGCTGCCGGAGGAGGACGTCCAGCCGGAACCGGCCGTGGCGCCGAAGCCGCCGGAGAAGGACGCGGGGCCGGCCGGGCCGCCGGTCCTGGGCAGTTCGGTGGTCTTCGCCCCGGGCGTGGGGGTCGGCCCGCGCGACCACTCGCTGGCGGAGCCGGAGCCGACGGCGGCGGACGGGACCGGGGACGCGGCGGACGAGGGGCACTTCGTGCCGCCGGAGCCGCCGCCGCTCCCGTCGGGCGACGTCACGTCCCGCTTCGCGTGGCTGGCGGTGGTGGGCGGGCCGCTGCTGCTGTTGGTGGCGGTGCTGCTGCAGTGGGAGATGACGTGGTGGCTGACGGCCCTGGGCATCGGCGGCTTCCTGGGCGGGTTCGCGACGCTGGTGGCGCGGATGACTCGCGGTGACGACGACGAGGACGACCACCCGGGTCGCGGCGCGGTCGTCTGACCCCACCCGGTCGCCCTCAACCGCCGGGCGGGCTCACCCCTGGCCCGGCACCCCTTGCCCGACCGCCCTCAATCGCCGGGCGGGCTGAATTCGCTCCGGCTGCCCCGAAGCCCGCGGCCCGGTGGCGCCCTCAAACGCCGGGCAGGCTGAATCAGCCCGGAGCGCCGCGCGGGCAACGACAAACCCCGACCGATCCCAGCCCGCCCGGCGTCTGAGGGCACCGCAGACCCCCGCCACGATCAGCCCGCCCGGCGTTTGAGGGCGCCACCGGGCCGCAGGCAGGGACGAAAACCCGAGCCCAATCCAGCCCGCCCGGCGATTGAGGGCACCCGCCGGAGGCGCCCCCGCGGCCGCAGGCATGCACGAGAGCCCGGGCACGTATCAGCCCGCCCGGCGATTGAGGGCACCACCGGCCGGGGGCATGCACGAGAGCCCGGGCCCGATCCAGCCCGCCCGGCGATTGAGGGCAGGGGCGGCGCGGGGCCGGGGCCCGAGGGAGGTCGTCGGGGCACCGGACGGGGGCGGCTACCCCGCCGGCAGGCGAAGGGCGGCCAGGACCGGGTAGTGGTCCGTCGCCGCGCGGAGGTCCGCGACGCTGACCCCGGGCAGCCCCACCGGGACCCCGCCCCCCAGGACCTCCACCCCCCGCGAAGCGAACACCGCGTCGATGCGCCGCCCGGGACCCCCCGCCCGCACCCACGTGTGCTCCCCGCCCCACGGCGCCACCGCCCAGCAGTCCTGCAGCTCCCCCGCCAGCCGCCGGAAGGCGGACCCCTCGGGCCCCTCGTTGATGTCACCGGCGGCCACCACGTAGGGGACGTCCATCCCGGCCAGCCGCTCCAGCAGCATCCCCGCCTGCGCGTACCGCTCCTCCGCCCGCAGGGACAGGTGCGCACTGAGCACCCCCACCCGCACGCCCCCGATCCGTACCACGGCCGTCGCGAAGCCCCGCCGGTGCTCCCCGGGGCGCAGCGGCAGCAGCACGTCCTGCGTGCGTTCGACGAAGGCCCGCAGCGAGCACAGCAGCAGCGGCCCGGCCGCCGTCGCGCCCCCGCTCAGGACCACCAGGTCCGTCTTCGAGGCGAGGCGCGCCGCGTGTTTGCGCCAGCGGAAGAACCGCGGGGCCTCCTGGATGAAGACCAGGTCGGGGGCGCACGCCCGGATGACCCGGACCAGCGCTTCCTCGTCGTCGCGCAAGGAGCGCACGTTGTACCCGAGCACCCGGACCACGGCGGAGCCGTCCGGTTCGGTGCGCGAGCACGGCAACGGCGCCACGGCCGCGGGCAGGTCCACAGGCAGGTCCATGCGGGCCAACCTACGCAGCTGCCCGCCGCTCCCCCAGGGGGCGCGACGGGCAGACGTACGTGCGGTGCGGGCTCAGCCCTGGCGGGCCAGGTCGGCCGCGCCGACGAGTCCGGCCTTGCCGCCGAGCTGGGCGGCAAGGACCTGCGCGTGCGGACGCCAGGCGCCGCCGATCAGCCAGCGCTTGAAGGACTTGCGGATCGGGTCGAGGACGAGGTCGCCCTCGTCCGAGACGCCGCCGCCCACGATGAAGGCGGACGGGTCGAAGAGGGAGGCCAGGTCGGCCAGACCGGCTCCGGCCCAGCGGGCCAGCTCGCGGAAGGAGTCGATAGCCACCAGGTCGCCCGCACGCGCGGCCTCGCTGATGTGCTTGCCCTCGATGCCCTCGGGGGTGCCGTCGCCGAGCGCGAGCAGGATCGCCGCGTTCTCGGGGGTGGCGTTGGCCCGCTGCCGGGCGTACCGGACGAGCGCGCGCCCGGAGGCGTACTGCTCCCAGCAGCCCTGGCTGCCGCAGCCGCACAGCAGGCCGTCGGGGACGACCCGGATGTGGCCGAATTCGGCGGCGACACCGAAGCGTCCGCGGCGCAGCTTGTTGCCGATGATGATGCCGCCGCCCAGGCCCGTGCCCAGGGTGATGCAGATGACGTCGTCGTGGCCCTGGCCCGCGCCGAAGCGGTACTCGCCCCAGGCGGCGCAGTTGGCGTCGTTCTCGACGACGACCGGCAGGCCGATGCGCTGCTCGACCTTGTCCTTGAGCGGCTCGTGGCGCCAGTCGATGTTGGGTGCGAAGAGCACGGTCGCGCGCTTGTCGTCGACGTATCCGGCGGCGCCGATGCCGACGGCGTCGATGGTGTGGCTGCTGCCGACTTCGGACACTGCGGCGCAGATCGCGTCGGTCACGCCGTCCGCGGTCGGCGGGGTGGGCACCTTGTACGTCTCAAGGATGGTGCCCTCTTCGTCGACCACGCCGGCCGCGATCTTCGTGCCGCCGATGTCGACGCCGATGGTGAGTCCCATTAGTCCCTCGGTTTCCGGTCAAACCCCGCCGGGGCCCACGGTACCCGAGCGCTGGACGAGAGTCAGTCGAGATCGATGCGCTCGCCGGGACCGGATCCGGCCCCGCCGTCCTCGCCCTTGGGGCCGGATCCGGCCCCGGGGTCCGTGCGCGGCGAGGGCTCGTCCCGCGTCCAGCGGCGCTCGTGGCCCTCGACGGCCGTGCGGTAGGCGGCCAGCAGCTCGGAGCCCGCGGCGGCCAGGTGGTCGAAGACCTCGGGGTTGCGCTCGATCACGGGCTTGACGGCGCTCTTGGCCTGGCTGACGAACTGGCGGGCGGCGCCCTGCGCGGCCGTGCCGATCAGCGGGTTGCCCAGCCCGGCGACCTTGTCGGCGACGGCCTCGAAGAGCTTGAAGAGTTCCTCGGCGGGGCTCCCGGTCCCGGAACCTCCCCCGCCCTGCGAGCGGCGGCGTTCGCGCTCGGCGGCCAGGTCCTCGGCGCACGCCCTGGCCCAGGCGTCGTCGTCTGCGGGACGGTCGGTGGCCTCGCTCATGGCGGACTCTCCTGGGCAGGCTGCGGGGCGGTGGGAACACTCTCGACGGTACCCGAACGGCGGCACCGCGTTCAGGGCGTAAGCGGCCACTGACCCGGGTCCGGGGTGAAGCGGATGCGCAGGGTCCCCTCGTGCAGGCCCGCGCCCGTGACGGTGCACCGGCGCAGCGCCGACGGCAGCGAAACGATCCTGCGGAACGGGCCCGCCGTCAGCAGCAGCTCGTCCCCGCGCCGCACCAGGTCCAGGTCCCGCTTGGTCGCCCCCGGCAGCGGCACCACCCAGACGAGCACCCCGTCCTCGGTCAGCCGGTCCTCGACCGCCCACGGCACGCGCGGCCCCGCGGGTACGTCCGCCAGCTCGCCGCGCGCGTCCAGCGCGGCCAGGTCCCGCGGCCCCCGCGGGTCCGCGCCCAGGTGCTCCAGGGCGGGCCGGGCCGCGTCGGGGAGGTCCCCGGCCCAGGTGGTGACGTACTTGTCCTGCTGCGCGGCCAGTCCGGCCAGCCAGGGGTCCGCGCTGTCACGGGGGACCAGCCGGTTGGCCACGACCGCCCCGACGGGCAGCTCGTGCAGGGCCAGGCCGAGCAGCCCGAGCCGCAGCGCGCCGTCGGCGCCCGGTCCCGGCTCGGCGACCATCCGTACGGAGGTGGTGTCCGCCTCCACCACGGCCTGGACGCCGGCCAGCTCCTCGTCCCAGCGCGCGGCCGCCTCGTACAGCCACTGCGCGGGCATCGGTACGCCCGCCAGCTGGGCCAGTACGGGCCGCAGCGCCCGGGCCGCCTGCCGCTGGGCGGGCAGCAGCCGGGCCAGGTAGCGGCGCAGCTGGGCCGGGAGCGCGAGGGTGGCGATGGCCTGGTGGACGGGCGGCATGTCGACCACGACCAGGTCGAAGGCGCCCGCCGCGGCGGCCCCGGCCGCCCGCCGCAGGGCGCGCAGCAGGGCGAACTGTTCGGCGCCGGGGAGTTCGGTGAGCTCCTCGCCGCCCAGCGGCCGTGCCCCGAGCATCCCGAGAACGGTGGAGCCGCGCTCCTGGAGGCTGACCAGCTCGGCGCGGAACTCGTCCGCGGAGTCGATCCGGGCGGCCCACAGGCCGTCCTCGGCGACGGGGACCGCGGTGAGTCCGGGGGCCGCCTCGACCGGTGCCCCGAGGGCCGGGCCCAGGAGGGCGCCCAGCGGGTCGCCGGGGTCCCCGGAGAGGACCAGCGTCCGCCGGCCGCGCCGGGCCGCCGCGAGGGCGGTGGCGGCGGCGACGGTGGTGCGTCCCGCCCCGCCGGGGCCGGTGATCAGCAAGGTGTGCACGAGCGACGGCTCCGGTTCGGTACGGCGACTACGTCAGGTACGGCGGGGCCGCGGAGGGGCCGGCGGGCTCAGACGGCTTCGACGCGCTTCTTCAGGCCCGCCAGCGCGCGGTCGATGATGACCTTCTCGGCCTTGCGCTTGATCATGCCGAGCATCGGGATCTTGACGTCCACGGTCAGCTGGTAGGTGACCTCGGTCCGCTTGCCCCCGTCCAGCGGGGCCAGTCGGTAGGAGCCGTCGAGCTGGCGCAGCATCTGCGACTTGTCGAGGGTCCAGCTGACCTCGTCCGCACCCTTCCAGGTGTAGTTGAGGGTGTGGTCGTCCTTGATCGCCCCGGCGTCGAGCAGCAGGCGCACCTTCTCGGCACGGCCCGCGGCGTCGGCGGCCAGCACCTCGGCCTCCTTCACCTCGCCGGTCCACTCGGGATAGCGCGCGAAGTCCGCGATCACGGCCATGACGTCAGCCGGCGCCGCTTCGATCGTGATGCTCGAGCTGGTGTGTTCCGCCATCGCGGGCGCTCCTCCGGGCTGGTCTCACCTCCCAGCGGCAGCTGGGGAAGTTCAGAAGTGTGGCGGCCTACGGCCGCCGCGTGAAGGCTACCGCGCGGGTGGACCTCACCACTCCAGGACCCATGGCCTCCCCGTGGCCGCGAAGTGCCCGACGTTCACGCACTCGGTGGCGCCGATCCGCATCCGGCGGGCCAGCGGCTGGTGCACGTGCCCGAACAGGGCGTAGCGGGGGCGGGTCCGGCGGATGGCGTCGAGGAGGGCCGCGCTGCCGCGCTCGAAGCGGCGGGCGACGGTGTCGTAGCAGAGCTCGGGGACCTCGGGCGGGATGTGCGAGCAGAGCACGTCGACCTCGCCGATCGCCTCGACCTTGGCCGCGTACTCCTCCAGGTCCACCTCGTACGGGGTGCGCATCGGGGTGGGCAGGCCGCCGCCGACGAAGCCGAAGACCCGGCCGCCGATCTCCACGCGCTCGCCGTCCAGGACGGTGGTGCCGGGGCGGGCGTACTGCGGCCAGAGCGCGGGGATGTCGACGTTGCCGTAGGTGGCGTAGGTGGGGGTGGGGAAGGCGGCGAACATCTCCTCGTACTGCCGGCGCACCGCGCCCTCGATGACCTGCTCGCGGTCCAGGCCGGCCCACAGCTCGCGGCCCAGCGCGCGGGCCTCGTCGAAGCGGCGCTCGGTGCGCAGGGCCACGATCCGGTCGGCGTTCTCCACGCCGAAGAGGTCCGGGAAGATGCCGCGCGAATGGTCGGCGTAGTCCAGGAAGAGGACCAGGTCGCCCAGGCAGATCAGGGCGTCCGCGCCCTCGCCGGCCCGGGCGAGCGCCTCCGCGTTGCCGTGCACGTCACTGACGACGTGCACCCGGCTGACCCGTGTGCCGCTCTTGATCCCTTTGCGCTCCGTGCGCTCGTTGCCGCTTTTCGTACCACCCATGACGTCACCCTAGGGGCGTGCGGGAACGGGGCATAGACGGGGTGGGGAGGATCTCGTACAGCTGCCCGGACCTGCGGTTACTTCCGAGTCGTGGAAGGCGTCGACTAATGTCGGCCCGGTATGGCCGTGTCATGTGACGCACGGAACATCTGGCCGGTTCCCCCTATCGGGAACCCACTACTCGTGGGTAACGTCCGGTCGGTCCACATGGTGGCGATGGCGCCCAGAGGAGCAGCAGTCTTGCGCGAGTTCAGCCTTCCGGCCCTGTACGAGGTCCCGTCGGACGGGAACCTGACGGATCTCATCCGCCGCAACGCCGCTCAGCATCCGCAGACCGCCGTCATGGCGCGCAAGGTCGGCAGCGGCTGGCAGGACGTGACCGCCACCGAGTTCCTGGCCGAGGTCCGGGCCACGGCCAAGGGCCTGATCGCGGCCGGCGTGCGGCCCGGCGACCGGGTCGCGCTCATCTCGCGCACCCGCTACGAGTGGGTGCTGATCGACTTCGCGATCTGGAGCGCGGGCGCCGTCACGGTCCCCGTGTACGAGACCAGCTCGCCCGAGCAGATCCAGTGGATCCTCGGCGACTCCGGCGCGAGCGCCGTGATCGTCGAGAGCCCGGGCCACAGCGCGTCCGTCGACGCCCTGCGCGACCGGCTCCCCGAGCTGCGCGACGTCTGGGAGATCGAGGCGGGCGCCCTGGAGACCCTGCGCGCCGCGGGCGCCGGGGTCACCGACGCCGAGGTCGACGAGCGCAGCGGCCTCGCGAACGCCGACGACCCGGCCACGATCGTCTACACCTCGGGCACCACCGGCCGCCCCAAGGGCTGCGTGCTGAGCCACCGCAACTTCTTCGCCGAGTGCGGCAACGTGGTGGAGCGGCTCAGCCCGCTCTTCCGCACCGGCGAGTGCTCGGTCCTGCTCTTCCTCCCGGCGGCCCACGTGTTCGGCCGCCTGGTCGAGGTGGCCGCCGTACTGGCCCCCATCCGGCTGGGCTGCGTACCGGACATCAAGAACCTGACCGACGAGCTCCAGTCCTTCCGGCCGACCCTCATCCTGGGTGTGCCGCGGGTCTTCGAGAAGGTCTACAACTCGGCGCGCGCCAAGGCGCAGGCCGACGGCAAGGGCAAGATCTTCGACGCGGCGGCCGAGACCGCCATCGCCTACAGCCGCGCGCTGGACACCCCGGGCGGCCCGTCCTTCGGGCTCAAGCTCAAGCACAAGGTCTTCGCCAAGCTCGTCTACAGCAAGCTGCACACGGTGCTGGGCGGGCGCGGCGAGTACGCGATCTCCGGCGGCGCCCCGCTGGGCGAGCGGCTCGGCCACTTCTTCCGCGGGATCGGCTTCACGGTGCTGGAGGGCTACGGCCTGACCGAGTCGTGCGCCGCGACCGCCTTCAACCCGTGGGACCGGACGAAGATCGGTACGGTCGGCCAGCCGCTGCCGGGATCGGTCGTGCGCATCGCGGACGACGGCGAGGTGCTGCTGCACGGCGAGCACGTCTTCCAGGAGTACTGGAAGAACGAGACGGCGACCGCCGAGGCGCTGGCCGACGGCTGGTTCCGCACGGGCGACGTCGGCACCCTCGACGAGGACGGCTACCTCACGATCACCGGGCGCAAGAAGGAACTCATCGTCACCGCGGGCGGCAAGAACGTCGCTCCCGCGGTGATCGAGGACCGGATCCGTGCCCACGCGCTGGTCGCCGAGTGCATGGTGGTCGGCGACGCGAGGCCGTTCGTGGCCGCGCTGGTGACCATCGACGAGGAGTTCCTCGGCCGCTGGGCCGCGGAGCACGGCAAGCCCGCGGGTTCGACGGCGGCTTCGCTGCGTGAGGACGCGGACCTCAACGCCGCCGTCCAGCAGGCCGTGGACGACGGCAACGCGGCGGTTTCCAAGGCGGAATCGGTGCGGAAATTCCGCATTCTGCCCTCCCAGTTCACGGAGGAGTCGGGCCACCTGACGCCCTCGCTGAAGCTGAAGCGCAACGTGGTGGCGAAGGACTTCGCGGACGAGGTCGAGGCCCTCTACCGGGGCTGATCCCCCGGCCGGGCCGGCCCTTGGCCGCGATGGCGGTGGCGGTGGCGGTGCTAGCGCGGGTCCTCGGCGAGGATCCGCGCCATGTTCCGCTCGGCGAGCGCGGTGATGGTGACGAAGGGGTTCACCCCGAGCGAGCCGGGCACCAGCGAGCCGTCGACGACGTACAGCCCCTGGTAGCCCTTGGCCCGGCCGTAGTCGTCGGTGGCGGCGCCCAACACGCAGCCGCCGAGCGGGTGGTAGGTGAAGTTGTCGGCGAAGTTCTTGTTGTCGCCGAACAGGTCGTAGCGGTAGATCGTGAAGTTGGCCCGGTTGATCCGGTCGAAGAGCCGCTTGGCGGCGTTCACGGACGGGGTGTTCTGGTCCCGGGTCCACTGGAGCTTCGCCGAGTCGCTGGCCGCGTCGTAGGTGAAGTGGCCGCGCTCGGGGTTCTTGGTGATCGCCAGGTACATCGATATCCAGTGCTCGAACCCCATCGGCAGCGGGGCGATCTCGGCGAAGACCGGGTTCGAGGCGTTGTCCCAGTCGTCGATGCCCAGCGCGGGCATGGTGGCCTGGTTGGCGCCGACGGTGTCCCAGAGGTGGTTGGCCCGGGCGGTCATCACGTTGCCGTTGTGGCCCCAGCCGCGGCCGACCTCCCCGCTGAGCGCGGGCAGCGCGCCGGTCTCGCGGGCGCGCAGCAGGATCTCGGTGGTGCCGAGGCTGCCCGCGCCCAGGAAGAGCTGCCTGCACCCCAGTTCGCGGGTCCGGGTGACCCGCCCGGTCAGGTCGCTGCTCTGGACGGTCAGGACGTAGCCCCCGGCCGGGTCCGGGCGTACGGCGACCACGCGCTGCATGGTCTCGATGGTGACGTTGCCGGTGCCCAGGGCGGCGGCGAGGTAGGTCTTGTCGACGCTCTTCTTGCCGTGGTTGTTGCCGTAGATCACCTCGCCCGCGAGCGCGGACCTGGTGGCGGTGCCCGCCGCCTCGCGCTTCATGTACTCGAAGTCGTAGACGTTGGGCACGAAGGTGGTCTTCAGGCCGGTGTTCTGGGCGTGCTTGCGGGAGATCCGGGCGAAGCGGTACCACTCGGTGGACTCGAACCAGGACGGGTCGATGTCGTTGACGCCGAGCATCTGGCGGGCCCGCGGGTAGTAGGTGCCGTACATCTCGTCGGCGTCGACCCGGGGCAGCACCTCGGTGAAGTACGAGCGCTTGGGGGTCGGCGCCATGCCGCCGTTGACGAGGGAGCCGCCGCCGACGCCGCGGCCGACGTAGACGGACATGTCGCCGTAGTTCACCCGGTCCAGGACGCCCGGGTAGGGGCTGATGTCGCGGTTGACCACGTCGAGCCAGAGGAACTGGGCGAGCGGGGCCTCGGTGCGCGTGCGGTACCACATGGAGCGCTGGTCGGGCGCGGAGGTGGAGGGGAAGACCTTGCCGTCGGGGCCCGGGGTGTCCCAGAGCCGGCCCATTTCGAGGACGACGGTGCGCACGCCCGCCTGTCCGAGCCGCAGGGCGGCCACGGCGGAGCCGTAGCCGGAGCCGACGACGATGGCGGGGGCGTACTGCGCGGCGGCGGGTTCGGCGGCGGCCGCGGAGGACAGTCCGATCCTGGTGAACCCGAGTGCCGCGGCGGTCTGGAGGGCGCCGATCCCCAGGAGGTGACGGCGCGTCAGCTGTGATGTCATGGTCGCATCATGGGCGGAATGCTATCGTCCACCCAGACGTCGTATTGACAGATTTCTGAGTGACAGTCAGATATGGCCGGGACCGGCCTTGTTACGGCCTGTACGCGATCATCGCGATCGCCTCGATCGCCTCGATCACTTCGGTGTCACAGCAGCCCGCGCAGCCGGTCCGCCAGCAGGTCCCAGCGCCACCGCTCCTCCACCCAGGCCCGGCCCCGCTCCCCCATCGCCCGGGCCAGCGCCGGATCGCGCAGCAGCGTGACGATCCGCTCCGCCGCGTCGGTCGCGGAGCCGCCCCGGACCACCCAGCCCGTCTCCCCGTCCAGCACCGCGTCCGGCGCGCCCCCGGAGTCCCCCGCGACCACCGGCAGGCCCGTCGCCGAGGCCTCCAGGTAGACGATCCCGAGGCCCTCCACGTCCAGCCCGCCCCGCCGGGTCCGGCACGGCATCGCGAAGACGTCCCCCGCCCCGAAGTGCGCGGGCAGCTCCCCCCACGGCAGGGCCCCGGTGAACCGCACCGAGTCCGTGACCCCGCTCGACGCGGCCAGCGCCCGCAGCGCGCCCTCGTACGGGCCGCCGCCCACGATCAGCAGCACCGTGCCCGGCACCTCGGCCAGGATCAGCGGCAGCGCCCGGATCAGGGTGTCCTGGCCCTTGCGCGGCACCAACCGGGACACGCACACCACCACCGGGCGGTCCGTCAGCCCCAGCCGGGCCCGGATCAGGTCGCCGCCCGACCCGGGGTGGAAGGTCTTCTCGTCGACCCCGGGCGGCAGCCGCACCATCCGCGCCGCCGCCGCCGCGCTCAGCGCGCCCGCGATCCGCGACCGGGTGTACTCGCCGAGGTAGGTGACCGTGTCCGTGCCCTCGCCGATCCGGTGCAGCAGGCCGCGGGCGCCGGGCAGCTGGGCCCAGCCCGCCTCGTGCCCGTGCGTGGTCGCCACCACCCGGCGGGCGCCCGCCCGGCGCAGCGCCGGACCCATCAGCCCGAGGGGGGCGGCGGCCCCGAACCAGACCGACTCGCAACCGTGTTCGCGCAGCAGGACGGTGGCCCGGCGGGTGACCCGGGGGGTGGGCAGCAGCATCGTCGCGCCGTCCCGCACGACGGGGAAGGGCTGCGCCGCGTCGAAGGCGGCGGTGGCCGCGGCGCCCTCCGCGCCCCGCTTCCAGGTGGAGGCGTAGACGACGACCCGGTCCGGGTCCAGGCGCAGCGCCATGTTGTGGAGGAAGGCCTGGATGCCACCCGGGCGTGGCGGGAAATCGTTGGTCACGATCAGCGTCTTGTGCATCGTGCGGCGAGGCTACCGCTCACCGCAGCTCCTCCCGCAGGGTCGATTGCCACGTTTGGGTGAGGTTTGGGAGGTCGGTGTCCAGGCTGCTCCGCAGGGCCGTCGACAGCGGATTCCGGCCGGCTTCGACATAGAGCCTGACCAGGGCCGCCTCGCCCCAGCGGTCCGCGATCAAGCGGCAGGCCAACCAGGCCCCTTCGTAGGCGCGGGCCATCGCCTGCGCGTCACCCCCGAAGGTGAACGCCTCGTTCGGGGGGAGCGCGGACGGAAGTTCACCCCGGCCCACGGACCGGCGCAGGGTCGGTGCGGCCTCCGCCGGGGTGCGCCCGGTCGAGCGGTACGCCGCCCAGTCCGCGAAGCCCTCGGAGAGCCACAGCGGGGTCGAGGCGGTGGTCGCGGAGCGGGTGGCGACGTGCGTGCTCTCGTGGGTGATGACCACCTGGCGACCCAGCTCGCTGAGGCCCTCGTACGCCTGCGGGTTGACCACCACCCGGTCCGCCGGGGCCGGGTCCACGCCCACCAGCCCGTTGGTCACCGCCGCCAGTCCCCGGTAGGCGTCGGCGGGCCGCCCCAACAGGGCGGCCATCGCGTCCACGTCCGCGGGGACCACGACCACCAGCCGGCCCGCCCACGGCCGCGGCCAGGCCGCGCCGACCGCGGGCACGGCCCGCCCCGCGACCACCGCGATCTCCTCCAGGCTCTCCCGGGAGCGCCCCCGACCGCCCAGCACCAGCGCCCGCTCCCCGCGCACCACGGACACCGGCCCCTGGTCCCACAGCTGCGGCAGGGCCCCGGGAGCGGGCCGGTCACCGGTGACGTGCCAGCCGCCGGAGTCCTCCCCCAGCGTCAGGGAGCGGGCCGAGCCCGCCGGGGCGGAGTCGTAGCCGGTGAGCCGGTAGCGCAGCTCCGCGCGCACGGAGGCCCGGGCGCCGTCCCGGCGCACCGAGGTGACCTCGTAGCTCCAGCCCTCCAGCGGGACCGCGGCGAGCGCCGCGGGCGGCCGGGCCGACCAGGCGGACACCGCCGCCCTGACGGCCCGCTCGGCGCCGTCGGGCGGCGCCCCGGGTCGGGTGCAGCCGGACCCGCAGGCCAACAGCAGCACGGCCAGCAGCGGGAGCAGCGCGCGTAGGGGACCCCGGACCATCCGGCGATCGTACGCGCGCGCCACGCACCCCGAGCACGGGAAGCACCACGGGCACCACGGGCGCCGGCGCCCCAGGCACCGGCGCCCCGGGAGCCGCTCACCCCCGGGACGCGGTCACCTCAGGGTCGGGTCACCGAGGACACCGGCATCATCCCGACGGGGTCGTACCGCACGGCGGCCCCCGGGTAGGGGGCGTGCACCACCTGGCCGTTGCCGACGTACATGCCCACGTGGCTCGCGTCCGAGCGGTAGGTCACCAGGTCACCCGGTCGGGCCTCGGAGAGGGAGACCCTGCGGCCCGCGTGCCGCTGCTCCTGCGAGGTCCGCGGCAGCGAGACGCCCGCCTGCCGGTAGGACCACACCATCAGCCCGGAACAGTCGAAGCCGGAGGGCCCGGTGGCCCCCCAGACGTACGGGCGCCCGACCGCGGCCCGGGCCGCCATCACGGCGGTCGCGGCGCGTCCCGAGGAGGCGGCGCCGGAGCCGGGGAGTTCGGGCAGCGCGTCGGCGCGCCCGCCGGAGCGCGAAGAGCGCTCGAAGGAGGCCCGCTCCTCGGTCGGCATCGCGTTCAGCAGCCGCCGGGCCGCGGCGAGCTTGGCGGTCACGGAGCGCTTCTGGCGCGCCGTGTCGGCCCGCAGCTCGTCGAGTTCGGCGAGCTTGCCCGAGGCGACGTGCCGCTCCTGGTCCAGCTTGCGCTGCTCCTCGCGCAGTTCGTCGAGCTGGCGGGTCTGGCGGCCGGTCAGCCGGTCGAGGGCACTGGCCTTGTCGAGGTACTCGTCGGGGTCCTCGGAGAGCATCAGCTCGACGGCCGGGTCGAGGCCGCCGGACTTGTACTGGGCCCCGGCGAAGCTGCCGAGCACCCCGCGCATGGTGTTGATCCGGTCCTGGCCGCGCGCCACGGCGTCCTGGGCGCGCAGCACCTCGGCGCGCAGCTTCGCGCTGCGCTCGCCCGCCGCGTTGAACCGCTCGGTGGCCTGCTCGGCCTCCTCGAACAGCCGGTCCACCTGGGCCCGGCTCCCGCCGGGCGGGTCGGCGGGGGCCGCGCTGGCCGGTACGCCGGTCATCGCGACCGCGGCGGTGGCCGCGGCGGCGGTCAGGACCGTGACCCTGCTGTTCCGGTCGTGGCCCGTGGGCGCGGGCCGGCGATGGGATGCCACGTGGAGCCGCCCTTCCGCTAGCGCGGGGCCCGGGTCCGCCCCCCGTGGACGGCCGTGTGCCGGGTTCCGCGCTGGCAGACAGTAGCGGCGCGACCACGCCCCGACCAACGACCGCCGGTGGGCACGCACAGTGACGCCCCGCCTATGACGCAGGTCACCGGCGGGGCGAGGGGGCGGCGCGCGCCCCGGTAATTCGCCCGGATGGGCGGTGTTCGGGGCGCGCCGCGAAGTCAGTGGGTGTCTAGCCGGAGACCCGGACGCCGAACTGGAAGGGCATGTTGGCGACGGCCTCGTACTTCACGCCGCCGCGCGGGTTGGAGGCGTGCAGGGTCATGCCGTTGCCCGCGTACAGGCCGACGTGGTGCAGGTCGTCGTAGAAGAGGATCAGGTCGCCCGGCTGGAGTTCGCTCAGGCTCAGGCGGCGGCCCGCGTTCGCCTGGTCGTAGGTGACGCGCGGGATGTCCACACCGGCCTGGCCGTAGGCCCACTGGGTCAGCCCCGAGCAGTCCCACGAGTCGGGGCCCGTGTCGCCCATGTGGTAGGCGTCGCCGAGCTGCTGCTTGGCGTATTCCAGGGCGGCTCCGGCCCGGCCCGAGCCCTTCGCCCCGCCGCCGGCGTTCGCCTTGTCGGCGGCGCCGCCGCTGGCGCGCTTCTCGTCGGTGCCGAGCTGCGAGCGCTGCTCCGCGGAGAGGGAGTTGAGGACCGCCTGCGCCTCGGCGAGCTTGTCCTGGGAGGCCTTCTTCTTCTCGTTCAGTTCCTTGCGGGTGGCGTCGAGGTCGGTGAGCTTGCCCGAGGCCTCCTGCCGCTTCTGCGCCAGGCTGCGCTGCTTGGCCTGGATCTTCTGGACGGCTTCGACCTGCTGGCCGCTCAACTGCTCCAGGGTGGACGCCTTGTCGAGGTAGTCGTCCGGGTTCGCGGAGAGGAACAGCGCCAGCGAGTTGTCGATGCCGCCGGTGCGGTACTGGGCGCTGGCCATCGAACCGAGTGCGGTGCGCAGGGTGTTGAGCTCGTCCTGCCCCTTCGCCACCTGGTCCTGGATCTGGCCGATCTCCTTCTCCAGCTTGTCCTGGCGCTCCTTGGCCCCGTTGGCCTTCTCGGTGGCCTGTTCGGCCTCCTCGTAGAGCGCGTCGACCTTGGCCTTGGCTTCGTCCTTGCTCGGCTGCGGGGCGGCGGAGGCGCCGTTGGCGGAGAGGACGACGGCCGCGGCGGCGGTGGCCGTCAGGACGGTCACGCGGAGGCGGCTCGGCTGCTTGGGTCGACGGTGGGACGCCACGGGGGCGAGCTCCTTCTTCCTAGAGCCACCGCAGTACGCACACTCGGCAGCCCCTCCGCCCGGCACCCCGAATGAGTGATCCATCGCACGAAGGTTTGGGCCGACCCTAGTGACCCTCCCGTGATCAGTTCAAATCCTGACGAGAAAAAAATCGGTCACCGACCAGCTTCTTTACCTACATCGCACGCCCCGTAGCGGTCACTTGACGGTACGTTCCGAAAATCCCGACAAACAACCAATCACGGCCAGGAGTTACGAAACGCGCGAAAGCCGCTTCAGCAACAAGGCGGACGTCACCGGCCGCGCCCCCGCCTTGGCCACGCCGTCGGCGACCTCCCGGTCGGTGGAGACCACGACCACCGGCCGCCCCGGCGGCTCCGCGCGCACCAGCTGGCGGATCAACTCGTCCGCCGTGACGCCCGCCTTGGAGAACAGCACCCGGACCCCGCGCGGCGGCGCCAGCAGCACCGGCGCGGCCAGCTCGGCCCCGTCGAAGACGCACGTCATCTCGGCGCCGCTCTGGGCGGCCAACATCGACAGCCCGCCCAGCAGCCGCAGCCGCTGCTTCTCCAACGGCATCGTCGGATAGCCGGTCTTGGTGACGTTGTAGCCGTCCACCACCAGATGGGCCTGGGGCAGCGCCAGCAGCTGGTCCAGCAGCGCCGGATCCGTCTCCGACAGCGCCCGCGCCGCGATGTCCTTGGGGGTCATCCGGCCCGGCTCCACCGCCTCCACCGTGTCCGCCGGACGCGTCGAGACCGGCGGCAGCGCCAGCTCCCGGCGCAGCCCCTGGGCCGCGTCGAGCACCGTGTCGAGCAGCAGCCGCAGCCGCATGTCCTCGATGCTGCGGCCCTCGCGGGTGGCCCGGCGCGAGGTCTCCAGCGCCGACTCCACCTCCGCCAGCCGGGACTTGAGCCGCCGGGACTCGCTCTCGGCCGCCACCACCCGGGCGCCGGTCTCGCTGCGGATCCCGTCGATCTCGGCGATCACCTTGCGCAGGGCCGCCTCACCGCGCTTGACGTCGTTGAGGGCGCTGCGCAGCTTGCGCTGAAGCGATTCCGCTTCCTTGCGGGAGGCCTCCAGCTCGGTGCGCACCTGCTCGCCGCCGGTGCGCTGCTGCTCGCGCAGCTGCGCCAGCTCCTCACGCAGCCGCTCCAGCTCGCGCTGGGTCTCCTCGCCGACCCGCTCGGCGTCGGCGCGCTGCGCCTCCTCGCCGGCCGCGGCCACGAGCTTGACCCAACCCGCGGGCCGCAGGACGTACGCGGCGGCCGCCACGTCCAGCGGGTCCGCGGCCGCCGGCGGCGCGCCGGACTCCAGCGCGGCCGACAGCTCCGGCTGGGCCTCGCGCAGCTTCTCGGCGACCCGGCCGCGGAAGACGGCGTCCGTCTCCACGGCCGCCGCCATCGCGTTGCCCGCGAACTTCGCCCGCCGCGTGGGGGTGAACCGGGCGTACTGGCGCAACTGGCCCGGAAGGTCGGCGACCGTCAACCCGCCGAAGGCGTCCGAGACCAGCGCGACCACCCGGCGCCGCACGCCTTCGGGCAGCGGGCGGTCGAGCACCTCCGCGGCGTCGCCGGCCGCGTCGGCCGGCTCAGCGCCGCTTGCTGGCTCCACAATCCGTCACCCCTACCGTTACTTCTCGACCGCGGGCACCGGCTCCCTCAGGAGTCCGTACCCGGCCGGTCCACGAGTTCGATCTGGTCCACCGCGTTGCACCAGCGGCAGCGGACCGACTCGATGGTCTCATTGACCACCTCGCGTTCCTCGACCTTGGGCTCCCCGGCGAGGTCCAGGTGGACGTACTCCACGACCTTCGACGAACGGGTCACGTCGAACCGCGTGAGGTTGCCGCACAGCGTGCAGCGCCACCGGGTCGTCTCCGTCGGCAGGGGAACCGTCATCAGGCCGCTCACTCCTTCGTCGCTCTTTCAATTAAAGCGGTCCGCGCCTCTCGGCGGGACCGTGGTTCGTAACCCTACGGCCTGACGTCCCCCTCGCGTGGGGTGCAGTCCTCCATGCGAGACGCGGCGGGGCGAGCCGTCCCGATCCCTCCTCTTACGCCATGCTCTGTCCCATGAGCGCAAGGTGGCCGGCCGTCCGCGAGGTCACCCGCGGCCCGGTGGTGACGTACGCGCTGATCGCGGCCTGCGCGGTCGTCTTCATCCTGTCCCCCGCCTCGGGGATGAACCCGGTCTACGGCACCGGCGAGGACCTGGTGGCGACCGGGACGGCGTACTTCCGCCGCTGGGGCGTCGTACCGGACGAACTCTTCACCGGCACCCTGCGCGCGGCCCTCACCCCGCTGACCGCGCTCTTCGTCCACGGTGGCTGGCTGCACCTGCTGGGCAACTGCCTCTTCCTGTACGTCTTCGGCACGATGACCGAGGAACGCATGGGGCGCCTGCACTTCCTCGTCTTCTACACGACCACCGGCTACCTCGCCCTGGCCGCGTACGCGGCGGCCAACACCTCCTCCGACCAGACCCTGGTCGGCGCCTCCGGGGCCATCTCGGCCGTCCTGGGGGCCTTCCTGTGCCTCTTCCCCAAGGCCCGGGTCACCAGTCTCTTCCCGTTCCTCTTCTTCGTCCCGCTGCGCTTCCCCGCCTGGATCGTGCTGATGTTCTGGTTCGGCCTCCAGTGGCTGGCGGCGCAGCGCGCGGGGAGCGGGCCCGGGGTGGCCTACCTGGCCCACGTGGTGGGCTTCTCGCTCGGGTTCCTCTACGCGTGGGTGCGATATCGGCGTACGACTAGAGTGAGGCGACCAGCGACGGCCACCGAGGGAGACAGCCAGCCGTGATCACCGCGATCGTGCTCATCAAGACCAGCGTGGACCGCATCCCCGAGATCGCCGAGTCGATCGCCGCGCTGGACAACGTCAGCGAGGTCTACTCCGTCACGGGGACCTACGACCTGATCGCCCTCGTCCGGGTGCCGCGCCACGAGAACCTGGCGGACATCATCCCGGGCCGCATCAGCAAGATCCCGGGCGTGGAGGCGACGGACACCCACGTGGCGTTCCGCACGTACTCCCAGCACGACCTGGAAGCGGCGTTCGCGATCGGCCTCGACGCGTAACACCTAGCGGTGAGCCGGGGGGGGGCGTCTCCTCGGCTCGCGGGCTCGGCCCGGTCGGACCGCCTCAATCGCCGGCGGGGCTGAGGATGTCCACCCTTGACCGGGGTCGGGGTGGGTCAGGGTGGCGGTGCCGCGGCGGGGTGGGGTGTCTCCTCGGCTCGCGGCTGCGGCCCGGTCGGAGTCTGCGTCCGGTGGTGACCGCTCGTCCTGCGGGGACACCCCACCCCGTCACGACCCCACCACCCTGACGCGCGGCCACCGCGCGGGGCGCGGCCGGGACGGGGGCACGCAGGAGTGTCCCCGCAAGGACGAGCGGTCACCGCCGGACGCACTGTCCGACCGGGCCGCTGCCGCGAGCCGAGGAGACACTCGTGCGTGCCACCGGCCCGGACGCGGGCCCCCCCCCCCCCCCCCCCCCCCCCGGGGGCCCCCCCCCCCCCCCCCCCCCGGGGGGGGCCCCCCCCCCACCCCCGCCGCCCCCCCCCCCCCACCCCCCCCACCCCCCACACCCCCCCCCCCCCCCCCCCCACCCCCCCCCCCGCCCCCCCCCCCCCCCCCCCCCCGCCCCCCCCCCCCCCCCCCGCCCCCCCCCCCGCCCCGCCCCCGCCCCGCCCACCCCACCCCCGGTCAGGGGTGCACACCCCAGCCCCGCCGGCGTTTGAGGCGGACCGTCAGACGGCCGGGACGCAGCGGCCCTCTTCCGTCCGGTACGTCCACTGCGCACCCTGGGCCACCAGCTCCCGCACGGCCCCCACGAACCGCTCCACGTGCTCGTCGGGCGTACCCGCACCGAAGCTGACCCGGATCGCGTTCAGCGAGCGCTCGCCCGGCTCCGCCTCCGGCGCCCCGCACTCGCCCGGCTCCTGCGGCGCACTGCCCAGCAGCGTCCGCACCAGCGGGTGGGCGCAGAAGAGCCCGTCACGGACCCCGATGCCGTACTCGGCCGACAGCGCGGCGGCGAAGTGCGAGCTGTTCCACCCGTCCACCACGAAGGAGATGACGCCGACCCGCGGGGCGTCGTCGCCGAAGAGCGACAGGATCCGCACCGCCGGGACCTCGGCCAGGCCCTCGCGGACCTTGGCGATCAGGTGCTGCTCCCGGGCCACCAGGCTGTCGAAGCCGGCCTCGGTCAGCGCACGGCAGGCGGAGGCGATGGAGTAGACGCCGATGACGTTCGGCGAACCGGCCTCGTGGCGGGCCGCGGTGGTGTGCCACTCGACGTCCACGCCGCCGTCCTCGCGCCGCGCCACCTTGCGCGAGGCACCGCCGCCCGCGAGGTACGGCTCGGCCTCCTGGAGCCAGTCGGCCCGCCCGGCGAGCACGCCCGAGCCGAAGGGCGCGTACAGCTTGTGCCCGGAGAAGGCGACCCAGTCGACGTCCAGCTCCTGGACGGACACGGGGTGGTGCGGGGCGAGCTGGGCGGCGTCCAGGACGATCCGCGCGCCGTGGGCGTGCGCCGCGGCGGCCAGCTCCTTGACGGGCCACAGCTCACCGGTGACGTTGGACGCCCCGGTCACGCAGACCAGCGCCGGACCGTAGGGCTCGCGGTCGGCCAGCGCGCGCTCCAGCGTGGCGACGGCCTGGCCCGGGGTGCGCGGGGCGTTGAGGTAGGTGACCTGCGCGTCGCGCCAGGGCAGCAGCGAGGCGTGGTGCTCGGTCTCGAAGACGAAGACCTGGCAGTCGGCCGGGAGCACCTGGCCGAGGAGGTTCAGCGAGTCGGTGGTGGACCGGGTGAAGACGACCTGGTCGGTGGGGCGGCAGTCGAGGAACTCGGCGACCGTGGCCCGGCTCTGCTCGAAGAGGTCGGTGGAGAGCTGCGAGAGGTATCCGGCCCCGCGGTGCACGCTGCCGTAGTACGGGGCGTAGGCGGCCACGTCGTCCCAGACCCGCTGCAGGGCCGGCGCGCTGGCCGCGTAGTCCAGGGCCGCGTAGGTGACCTCGCCGCCGGTGACGAGCGGCACGGTGACGTCCCGGCCGAGCACCTGGAGCGGCTCGACACAAGCGGCGTCGCAGGCGGCGTCGGCGGTCGCGGTGGCGGTGGCAGCGGCAGCGGCGGTGTTCAGGGAAGCGGACATGGCGGAATCTCCCGGCAGGCAGGGGTGAATGGCTTCAAGGGGCCGTACGCGGCCGGGTGCGGCGGGGTACGGAAAGGCCCCGGGAGGAAGGGGTGGCGCCGGCGGTACCTGGGGGTACGCGGACAGGACCCTGTTTCCGGGGGTGAAGAAGGGGCGAGTCGCCCTATCGCATTCGCTTGCTCACGGAAAAAGCTCCTCGAGAGACCAGGACCCCTGGTGTCGAGGGATCCGCGCTTGCCGTAAGCCTCGCTGCCTACGGCCTGGTCATCACCCGGGGCACCCCGCCACGGAAGGAGGGTTGCCGGACAGCAAGCCGGGGCCTAAACGCTGTCACTCGTGACCTGGTCAGCATCCTGCCACAAGATCCGCCACGCACAAGCCCCGGTCCGCATGTCGGGACCGGGGCTTGGCGGAAAATCGCCGCTCGACGGGAGCCGTGCGGGCGGGCGCGCGGCCGTTCAGGCGTTGCTCGCCTTCACCCACCGCTCCAGGACGGCCTGGGCGGCGCCCGAGTCGATCGACTGCGCCGCGCGGGCCACACCCGCCGCCAGCTGCTCCTCCAGCGTGCCGCTGCCCGGGTCCAGGGCCACCAGGGCGGCCGCGGAGTTCAGCAGGACGGCGTCGCGCACCGGCCCGGTCTCCCCCGCCAGCAGGCGGCGGGCCACGTCCGCGTTGAACGCCGGGTCCGCGCCCCGCAGCGCGGAGACGTCCACCAGCGGGATGCCGATGTCGCGCGGGTCGAAGCCCAGCTCGGTGACCGCGCCGTCGCGCACCCACCACACCCGGGAGGTCGCCGTCGTGGTCAGTTCGTCGAAGCCGTCGTCGCCGCGGAAGACCAGCGCCGAGGAGCCCCGCTCGGCGAGCACGCCCGCGACGATGGGGGCCAGCCGGGCGTCGGCGACACCGGTCGCCTGGGCCCGTACCCGCGCGGGGTTGGTCAGCGGGCCCAGCGCGTTGAAGGTGGTGCGGATGCCCAGTTCCTTGCGGGCGGAGGCCGCGTGGCGCAGCGCCGGGTGGAACTTGACGGCGAAGCAGAAGGTGATGCCCGCCTCCTCGGCCACCTCGGCCACCCGCGCGGGGGTCAGTTCGAGGTTGACGCCCAACTTCTCCAGGACGTCCGAGGCGCCGCTGGAGGAGGACGCGGCGCGGTTGCCGTGCTTGACCACCTTGGCGCCCGTACCGGCGACCACGATCGCGGACATCGTCGAGATGTTGACCGTCTTGGCGCCGTCGCCACCGGTGCCGACGATGTCGACCGTGCGGCCGGGTACCTCGATCAGGTTGGCGTGTTCGTACATGGTCCGCACGAGGCCGCTGATCTCCGCGACGGTCTCGCCCTTGGCCCGCAGGGCGACCACGAAGCCCGCGATCTGGGCGTCGGTGGCCTCGCCGCTCATGATCCGGTCCATCGCCCACGCCGTGTCGTCCGCGCCGAGGTCGCGGCCGTCCAGCAGGGCGTCCAGTACGCCCGGCCAGGTACGGGCCGCCACGCTGTCGCCGCCTGCCGGGGTCACAACGTTCATGGTCCGCTCCTGATGGGTCCACAGTCGATGGGTGAGGCCCCAGCCTATCCAGCCGGAGCGGACGGCAAAGAGCCCCGTCCAGTGACTGGACGGGGCTCTTGCCGTGGCGACGCGAAGACTGACCGGAATCAGTCCGTCATGCGGAGTCAGTGGTGGCCGTGGCCGCTCTGGATCTCCTTGTACTCCTCAGCCGTGGGCTTCGGGATCTGGTTGTTCTCGCCGTAGAAGCCCTTGCTCAGCTTCGCGCGGAGCTTCTCCAGACCCTTCACCTTGCGCTCGACACCGTTCTCGTCGACCGTCGGGCCGATCTCGACCGGCTTGTACTGCTCGTACGAGGTGAGCGTGTGCAGCTTGCCCTGCGAGAGCGGCTCGTGGACCTCGACGAACTCACCGTGCGGCAGGCGCTTGATGATGCCGGTCTCGCGACCGTGCAGCACCTTGTCCCGGTCCCGGCGCTGGAGGCCGAGGCAGATCCGCTTGGTGGCGATGAAGGCGAGGACCGGGACGGCGAAGAAGCCGATCCGGACGAACCAGGTGATCGAGTTGATCGACAGGTGGAAGTACTGGGCGAACATGTCGTTGCCGCCGCCGACGAGGAGCACGATGTACTCCGCGATCCAGGCGACACCGAAGGCCGTCCGGGTCGGGACGTTGCGCGGGCGGTCCAGGATGTGGTGCTCGCGCTTGTCCCCGGTGACCCAAGACTCGATGAACGGGTAGACCGCGATCGAGCACAGCACCAGCGGGAAGAGCAGCAGCGGGATGAAGACGCCCAGGACCAGCGTGTGGCCCCAGAGGTTGATCTCCCAGCCCGGCATCGCGCGGATGAGGCCTTCCGGCATGCCCATGTACCAGTCGGGCTGCGCACCGGTGGACACGTGGTCCGGGCGGTACGGGCCGAGCGCCCAGATCGGGTTGATCGAGGCGATCGCCGCGATGGCCGCGATGACACCGAAGACCAGGAAGAAGAAGCCTCCGGCCTTGGCCATGTAGACCGGCAGCAGCGGCATGCCGACGACGTTGTTGTTCGTCTTGCCGGGGCCCGCGAACTGGGTGTGCTTGTGGTAGAAGACCAGGATCAGGTGGGCCACCAGCAGGCCCATCATGATGCCCGGCAGCAGCAGGATGTGCACCGAGTAGAAGCGCGCGACGAAGTCGCCGCCCGGGAACTCCCCGCCGAACAGGAACATCGACAGGTACGTGCCGACGACCGGGACGGACAGGATGGCGCCCTGCATGAAGCGGACACCGGTGCCCGAGAGCAGGTCGTCCGGCAGCGAGTAACCGGTGAAACCGGTGAACATGCCGAGGAACAGCAGCAGGAAGCCGAAGACCCAGTTGACCTCACGCGGCTTGCGGAACGCACCGGTGAAGAACACGCGCATCATGTGCACGACCATCGCGGCGACGAAGATCAGCGCCGCCCAGTGGTGGATCTGGCGGATCAGCAGACCGCCGCGCACGTCGAAGCTGATGTCCAGGGTCGAGGCGAAGGCCTCGGACATCTGGACGCCCTGCATCGGCACGTACGAGCCGTGGTACACGACCTCGTTCATGCTCGGGTGGAAGAACAGCGTCAGGTACACACCCGTGAGGATGATGATGATGAAGCTGTAGAGGCAGATCTCACCGAGCATGAAGGACCAGTGGTCCGGGAAGATCTTGCGCATGTTCGCCTTGGCGAGGCTGTAGATGCCCAGGCGACCGTCCGCCCAGTCGGCTACGCGCTCACCGGCAGGCGCTTTGCGCTCCGTCGTTTCAGTGGCAGTGCTCATCCGCGCTCCCAGAATGCAGGACCGACGGGCTCTTCGAAGTCGCCGTGCGCCTCGAGGAAGCCTTCGGCATTCACGCCGATCCGCAGCTGCGGAAGCGCGTGGCCGGCCGGGCCGAAGATGACACGGGCGCCGTCGGAGAGGTCGAAGGTGGACTGGTGGCACGGGCAGAGCACGTGGTGGGTCTGCTGCTCGTACAGGCTGATCGGGCAGCCGACGTGGGTGCAGATCTTCGAGTAGGCCACGATGCCCTCGTGGGACCACTCCAGCTCCTGCTTGTCCTTGATGTCCTCCGGCTTGATGCGGACGATCATCAGGGCAGCCTTGGCGATCTGCGTCTGGAAGTCGTGCTGGTCCTCCTCCAGGCCCTCGGGCCGGGCGAAGGTCAGCGAGCCGACGATGACGTCCTCGGGACGCAGCGGCTCGTTGGTGTTGTCGTTGATGAGCAGCTTGCCCTTGGCCCACAGCGTCTTGCGGAGCTTGTCCTCGGGCAGCGGACCCAGGTCGCGCAGGATCACGACGGCGGAGAGCGGCAGCATGGCCAGCGCGCCCAGCATCGTGTTGCGGATCAGGGGGCGCCGGCCGATGGCCGACTCCTTGGCGCCGTCGGCGAAGTCCTGCAGGACCTGCGCCTTGACCTCCGCCGGAGCGGCGATCTCGTGACGCTCGGCGGCGACCTCGACGTCGGACATCAGGGTGCGGGCCCAGTGGACCGCTCCCGCGCCGATGCAGAAGAGCGCCGTGCCCAGGGTCATGCCGAGGGCGAAGTTGAGCGCGCTCACCTTCCCGATGGGGAAGATGTACACGATCTTGTCGACCGGCAGGGTCACGTACGAGGCGATGAAGCCGACCGTGGCCAGCATCGACAGCGTGAACAGCATCGCGACCGTGCGCTCGGAGCGCTTGGCCGCCCGCTCGTCGATGTCCTGGATACGGGGCTTGTGGGCCGGCAGGCCCGGGTCGGCGAACGGGTCGTCCGCCAGCGCTACGCCACCGTGGTGCGCGTCGCCCTGCTCGCTCGGCAGGTGCTTCTCTTCGGGAATGTCTTGGCTACTCATGACTTCTTGGCCTTAGCGGTGTGGGCCGCGACCCAGACGGCGACAGCGATCAGCGCACCCAGTCCGAAGATCCAGCCGAAGAGACCCTCGGAAACGGGGCCGAGGCCACCGAGCTTGAGCCCACCGGGGCTGGTCGACTTCTCGCCGTTCACGTTCTGGAGGTACGCGATGATGTCCTTCTTCTGCTTCTCCGGCATGGTGCTGTCCGGGAAGGAGGGCATGTTCTGCGGGCCGGTGAGCATGGCCTCGTAGATGTGCTTCGGCTCGACGCCCTCAAGGTTCGGGGCGTACTTGCCGTGCGTCAGCGCGCCGCCCTCACCGGTGAAGTTGTGGCACTGCGCGCAGTTGTTGCGGAACAGCTCACCACCTGCGGCGATGTCGGCGCCCGCCGGGTCGTACTGCTTCTCGGTCGGCGTGATCGGACCGGCACCGAGGGACGCGATGTACGCGGCCAGCTGGTCGGTCTGCGCCTGGGAGTAGATGACGGGCTTCTTCGGCACCTGCGCGCCGGGCTGCTGGGCGGGCATACGGCCCGTGCTCACCTGGAAGTCGACGGCTGCGGCGCCGACGCCCACCAGGCTCGGGCCGTCAGAGGAACCCTGACCGCCGGTTCCGTGGCAGCTTGCGCAGCCCACGGCGTAGAGCTTCTTGCCCTCCTCGATGGCGAGGGACTGGGAGGTTTCGTCTGCCTGCGCGTCGCCCGCGGGCGCGAAGGCGGCGTACAGCCCCCCAGTGACCGCCAGTGCGAAGAGTAGAACGACGATCGCCGCCAGCGGATGGCGTCGTCGTGCGGAGAGCTTTTTCACGGATTACCCCGGTGTCAGGATCTTCTGCGTCGGTGTGTCTGGATGGAGTGCCGGGCCCGGCCCGGCGACGTGTTCGCTACTTGATCAGGTAGATCGTGGCGAAGAGGCCGATCCAGACGACATCGACGAAGTGCCAGTAGTAGGACACGACGATGGCCGACGTGGCCTGTTCGTGGGTGAACCTCTTGGCCGCGTACGTCCGGCCGAGGACCAGGAGGAAGGCGATGAGGCCGCCCGTCACGTGCAGCCCGTGGAAGCCGGTGGTCAGGTAGAACACCGAGCCGTACGGGTCTGACGAGAGACTCAGGCCGTCCTTCTTGACCAGCTCGGTGTACTCGAACACCTGCCCGCCAATGAAGAACGCACCCATCACGAACGTGATGATGAACCACGTCCTGAGCTTCTTCACGTCACCGCGCTCGGCGGCGAATACGCCGAGCTGGCAGGTGAGCGAGGAAAGCACCAGGACCGTGGTGTTCGTCGCCGAGAAGGGCAGATTCAAGGCCTCGGCCTGTTCTGCCCAATGCTCGGCGCCCATCACCGATCGCAGGGTGAAGTACATCGCGAAGAGGGCCGCGAAGAACATCAGCTCGGAACTCAACCAGATGATCGTTCCGACGCTGACGAGGTTCGGCCTGTTGACCGTCGGGTGCGCGTGCCCGGTATCTACTGTCGTTGCTGTCGCCACGACCGACATTATGTCGGTCGCTTATCCCGCCCTCACCCCGGGGGGTGCCGTTCGGAGTGTCCGGGGCGTGTGCAAGGCCCGAACGGCCCATCGGAGGCCCCTGCGAACCGATGTTGACAGGGTGTCGGACGGAGTAGCATCCGCGACATCATCAACGTGATTCATGTGACACGTGGAGGAACGAAATGCGGGCGACTGCGCGGGTTCTGCTCTACAGCGATGACGCCAACACCCGGGAGCAGGTGCGGCTGGCGTCCGGGCGCAGGCCCGCAGCGGACCTGCCGCCGGTGGAGTTCCTGGAGTGCGCCACCATGGACGCCGTCCTGAAGGAGCTGGACGCGGGCGGCATCGACGCCTGCGTGTTGGACGGCGAGGCCGTACCGGCCGGGGGCATGGGCGTGTGCCGCCAGATCAAGGACGAGATCTTCCGGTGTCCCCCGGTGCTGCTGCTGATCGGGCGCCCGCAGGACGCCTGGCTGGCCACCTGGAGCCGCGCCGACCGCGCGGTGACGCTGCCGGTCGACCCGGTGGACTTCCCCGAGGCCCTGGCGGACGTGCTGCGCTCGCGCCTGTCCCTGAACGCCTGAGCACCCGAGCGCCCGCAAACGGGCCCGCTCGGGCCGGGAGATCGCACAGCGGCCCCTGGAAGCCGTCCTACGGGCTTCCAGGGGCCGCTGTGTCGCTCGTGGCGCCGGTCGGGCTCTCAGGGGCGTCCCGCGGGATCCGACGGTGCCTCAGACCTGCGGG
Organism: Streptomyces sp. NPDC098789; assembly: GCF_044759975.1. Taxonomy (NCBI): domain Bacteria; kingdom Bacillati; phylum Actinomycetota; class Actinomycetes; order Kitasatosporales; family Streptomycetaceae; genus Streptomyces; species Streptomyces sp. NPDC098789. The sequence continues at coordinate 122,282 of NZ_JBIWAJ010000016.1, read as the reverse complement.
CGCAGCCGGGCCGCGTCGACGGGACTGCGGCCGTCCTGGGTGCCCTTGAGGAGGGCGCTGCCTTCGCGCCACTCCTTCCATTCGAGGTTCCAGTCGCCGTATCCGTTGCCGAAGGGGTCCATGTCGTCGCCGATGCTGTTGATCACCCGGACGATGTCGCCCTCGCTGATGTTCTCGTAGAACCAGGCGGCGTTGCCGGTGCTCATGCCGGTGCAGCCGTGGCTGACGTTCTCGTAGCCCTGGGAGCCGACGGACCACGGCGCGGCGTGCACGTATTCACCGCTCCAGGTCACCCGGGTGGCGTAGTACACCGGGAGGTTGTAGTACTCGCTGCCGCCGATGCCGACGGTGTCGCCGCGCATCTGGACGAAGTACTGCTTGCCCAGCACGACCTTGACGCCGTTGCGGGTGGAGAAGCCGGGCTTTCCGGTGGTGACCGGAATGGTGTTGATCACTTCTCCGTTGCGCTTGAAGGTCAGGTAGTGCGAGGAGGCGTCCGTGGTGACCTCGACCCGGTCGCCGATCTCCAGCTTGAGGGAGCCCGCGGCGGCGCCGTAGAGCCCGTCCGCGATCTTGATGCCCTCCAGGTTGCTCCGTACGGAGACCTCGGTGTTGGCGGGCCAGTAGTCCTTGGGCCGGAAGTGCAGCTTCTTGTCGTCCACCCAGTGCCAGGCGCCCTGGACGTTGCCCGCGGACTCCACGACCAGGCCGCGCTCGATGACGGCGCGGGCGGCCTTGTCCTTGACCGGTTCGGTGAGCTCGGCCGTCAGGGGTTGGCCGACGCCGTATTTGCCCGCCTCCGGGCCGAATTCGATGTGGACGACCTTCTTGGCCGGGGTGGTCTCGAAGTTCAGCGTGCGCTGACCCTGGGCGCCGCGCTCGTCCTCCGTGCCGACGGTGACGGTGTAACGGACGCCCGCGGCCATCGGCGCGGTGCTGTGCCAGCGGTCGCCCTTGGCGGAGAGCTCGCCGGCGAGGTGACGGCCGTGGGTGTCGACGGCGCTCACGTCCGTGATCCGGCCGTCGCCCTTCTTGGCGGTGACTTCGAGCGGGCGGTCGGGGTCGACCGGCCGGCCGCCCGACGCCTGATTGAAGGCGACCTCGTCGCCCGCGTCGTAGGGGCGGGCGGACAGCGGGTTGTTGTCGCCGGACCCGCATGCGGTGGCGCCGGCCCCGAGGGACGCGACCAGCAGGGAGCAGCCGACTACCGTCCAAAGACGCGGTGAGTGGTTCATGAGTCCACGCTATGAAGATATGACTATTACGGCGCGCGGGGTGCATGCAAACGAGGGGCCCGGACACCTCTTGACGAGGTGTCCGGGCCCCAAGTGGGTCACGCGGCGGGTCCGACTACTGGTTGGCGTTCTCGCCCCGGTAGTACTCGTACACCCAGCCCCACAGACCGATCAGGATCAGCGGCGCCGAGAAGTACATCAGCCACCAGCCGAAGATGACGCCCATGAAGGCGAAGGCGCCACCGATGGCCAGGGAGAGCGGCTGCCAGCTGTGCGGGGAGAAGAATCCCAGCTCGCCGGCCTCGTCCGCGACGTCGGCCTCCAGGTTGTCCTGGGCCATCTCGTCCACGCGCCGGGCCGTGAAGGCCAGGTAGTAGCCGATCATGACGCTCAGGCCGAAGGCCAGGAAGAGAGCGGTGGTCCCGACCGGTTCCTTCGACCAGACGCCGTACACGACGGCCATGATCAGAATGAACAGGGAGAGCCAGAGGAACATCCTGCCCTGGATCTTCACTTGCCGGACTCCTTGCCGCCGGTGACCGCCGAGGGAGCCGTGCCGTGGTCCGCCAGGTGGTCCAGGGCCGCGATCTCCGGGTGGTGCAGGTCGAACGCCGGGGACTCGGAACGGATCCGCGGCAGGGTGAGGAAGTTGTGCCGCGGCGGCGGGCAGGACGTCGCCCACTCGAGCGAGCGGCCGTAGCCCCACGGGTCGTCGACCTCGACCTTCTTGCCGTACTTCGCCGTCTTCCAGACGTTGTACATGAAGGGGAGCATCGACAGGCCGAGCAGGAACGAGCTGATCGTCGAGATCGTGTTCAGCGCGGTGAAGCCGTCGGCGGCGAGGTAGTCCGCGTAACGACGCGGCATGCCCTCGGCACCCAGCCAGTGCTGCACCAGGAACGTGCCGTGGAAGCCCACGAACAGCGTCCAGAAGGTGATCTTGCCCAGGCGCTCGTCCAGCATCTTGCCCGTGAACTTCGGCCACCAGAAGTGGAAGCCGGAGAACATCGCGAAGACCACGGTGCCGAAGATGACGTAGTGGAAGTGCGCGACGACGAAGTACGAGTCGGAGACGTGGAAGTCCATCGGGGGCGAGGCCAGGATGACGCCGGTCAGACCACCGAAGGTGAAGGTGATCAGGAAGCCGACGGCCCAGAGCATCGGGGTCTCGAAGGACAGCGAGCCCTTCCACATGGTGCCGATCCAGTTGAAGAACTTCACACCGGTCGGTACCGCGATCAGGAAGGTCATGAAGGAGAAGAACGGCAGCAGCACACCACCGGTGACGTACATGTGGTGGGCCCACACGGTCACGGAGAGGCCGGCGATCGCGATCGTCGCGGCGATCAGGCCGATGTAACCGAACATCGGCTTGCGCGAGAAGACCGGGATCACTTCGGAAATGATGCCGAAGAAGGGCAAGGCGATGATGTACACCTCTGGGTGCCCGAAGAACCAGAAGAGGTGTTGCCACAGCAAGGCGCCGCCGTTGGCCGCGTCGAAGACGTGCGCACCGAACTTCCGGTCGGCCTCCAGCGCGAAGAGCGCGGCGGCGAGGACCGGGAACGCGAGCAGGACCAGCACACCGGTCAGCAGGACGTTCCAGACGAAGATCGGCATGCGGAACATCGTCATGCCGGGAGCGCGCATGCAGATGATCGTGGTGATGAAGTTGACCGAACCGAGGATCGTGCCGAAGCCGGAGAAGGCCAGACCCATGATCCACATGTCGGCGCCGATGCCCGGCGAGCGGACGGCGTCCGACAGCGGGGAGTAGGCGAACCAACCGAAGTCGGCGGCACCCGAGGGGGTGACGAAGCCGGCCACCGCGATGGTCGAACCGAAGAGGTACAGCCAGTACGCGAACATGTTCAGCCGCGGGAACGCCACGTCGGGCGCGCCGATCTGCAGCGGCATGATCCAGTTCGCGAAGCCGGCGAACAGCGGGGTGGCGAACATCAGCAGCATGATCGTGCCATGCATGGTGAACGCCTGGTTGAACTGTTCGTTCGACATGATCTGCGTGCCCGGACGGGCCAGCTCGGCGCGCATGAAGAGCGCCATGATCCCGCCGATGATGAAGAACACGAACGACGTGACCAGGTACATCGTGCCGATCGTCTTGTGGTCGGTGGTGGTCAACCACTTCACGACGACGTTGCCCGGCTGCTTGCGCCGTACCGGGAGCTCGTTCTCATACGAGTCGGCGGCGGCACCCTGAGGCTGGTTGAGGATGCTCACAGTTTGTTCACCTCAGCGTTGCGGGCCGGGTCGGTCTGCTTGATGCCGGCCGGGAGGTAACCGGTCTGCCCCTTCTCCGCCAGGTCCTTGAGGTGCTTGCGGTACTCCTCGGGGGAGACGACCTTGACGTTGAAGAGCATCCGGGAGTGGTCGACGCCACACAGCTCGGCGCACTTGCCCATGAAGACGCCCTCTTCGGTCGGGGTGACCTCGAAGACGTTGGTGTGGCCCGGGATGACGTCCTGCTTGAACAGGAAGGGGACCACCCAGAAGGAGTGGATGACGTCGTTGGACGACAGGATGAAGCGAACCTTCTCACCCTTGGGCAGCCAAAGCGTCGGGCCGGGCCACTTGACGCCCTCCGCAGCCTTGTCCGGGTTCACGTCTCCGGGGACACCCTTGGTGTAGACGCCTTCGGCGCCCGCGGGGAAGTCCTTGGTGAAGCGGTCCGGGATGGAGGCCAGTTCCTTGGGAACCGTGCCCGCCTTCGGGGTCGCCGCGTCGCCGTCGACGTTCTCGATGTAGTTGAAGCCCCAGCTCCACTGGTAGCCGATCACGTTGATCGTGTGCGTCGGCTTGGCGGAGAGGGAGAGCAGCTTCGACTCGTCACGCGCGGTGAAGTAGAACAACACCGAGACGATGATGAGCGGGACCACCGTGTACAGGGCCTCGATCGGCATGTTGTACCGGGTCTGCGGCGGAACCTCGATCTTCGTCCGGCTACGCCGGTGGAAGATGACGCTCCACATGATCAGGCCCCAGACCAGGACGCCCGTGATCAGCGCTGCCGCCCACGACCCCTGCCACAGGGACAGGATGATCGGCGCCTCTTTGGTGACCGGGTCCGGCATACCGAGGTTGGGGAAGTTCTTATATGAATACGAGCAACCAGTGGCGGTCGCCAGGACCACGCCCGCAGTCAGCGCCTGCAGCAGCTTCCGCCGCATCGGGCGCCGCGGCGAGCGGTCGGAGCCGTAGGGACTCACGTAGCGCCTTCCCGAGAGTCTCGGCCCGCGCGGTCGGCCGCGGCCGTGTTCGGGTCGGTCGCCGGCCCTGACGCAGGCAGGGGTTTGGATGTTTATGCGGACCAAACCCTACTGGACGCTATTTGGGGTCGCGCGGGGAGGGTGCCCAACGCGCCGCTACTGCGCCCGAAGGGGTGGATCCGCCGTACGGGGGAAGGCCTCCGTACACCTGAATGGCGGTGTCCGGACGGCATCTGACGGCCCCTGACCTCGGCGGACGTCCGGCCGCGCGGGGCCGCCGGATAGCGTGGGCGGATGCCGTACTTCGATGTCGCCTCCGCCGCTCCGCTGCACCCGGTCGCCCGGCAGGCCCTGCAGGCCGCGCTGGACGAGGGCTGGGCCGACCCGGCCCGGCTCTACCGGGAGGGCAGGCGGGCCAGGCTGCTGCTGGACGCGGCGCGGGAGGCGGCGGCCGAGGCCGTCGGGTGCCGCCCGGACGAACTCGTCTTCACTCCTTCGGGGACGCACGCCGTTCACGCGGGCGTCGAAGGCGCCCTGGCGGGCCGTCGGCGCGTCGGCGCGCACCTCGTGGTGTCCGCGGTCGAACACAGTTCTGTCCTCCATTCGGCGGCGGCAGTCGAGTCACGCGGGGGCTCCTTCTCCGAAGTCCCGGTCGATCGCACCGGAGCGGTGGATCCGCAGGTGTTCGAACGCGCGCTGCGCCCCGACACCGCGCTGGCCGCCCTGCAGTCCGCCAACCATGAGGTGGGGACGGTCCAGCCGGTGCCGGAAGTGGCCGAGCGCTGCCGGGCGGCCGGGGTCCCGCTGCTCGTGGACGCGGCGCAGTCGCTGCCCTGGGGTCCGGCGCCCGAGGGCTGGTCGCTGCTGACCGCGAGCGCGCACAAGTGGGGCGGCCCGCCCGGGGTCGGCCTGCTGGCCGTCCGCAAGGGGGTCCGCTTCGCTCCCCAAGGCCCGGGCGGGGAAAGGGAGTCGGGCCGCTCCCCCGGCTTCGAGAACATCCCGGCCGTGGTGGCGGCCGCGGCCTCGCTGAGGGCCGTACGGGCCGAGGCGCGGGCCGAGTCCGAGCGGCTGGCGGTCCTGGTGGACCGGATCCGGCGGCGGGTGGCGCGGCTGGTGCCAGACGTCGAGGTGGTCGGCGATCCGCTGCGGCGGCTGCCGCACCTGGTCACCTTCTCCTGCCTCTACGTCGACGGGGAGATCCTGCTGCACGAGCTGGACCGGGCCGGGTACTCGGTGTCGTCCGGGTCCTCGTGCACGAGCTCGACGCTGACCCCGAGCCACGTGCTCAAGGCGATGGGGGTGCTCTCGGAGGGGAACGTCCGGATCTCGCTGCCGGTGGGCACGACGGCGCAGGAGGTGAACGGCTTCCTGGACGTGCTGCCGGGGGTGGTGGCCGGGGTGCGGACGCGGCTCGGCGTGGCGCCGGCTCCCGGGCCGGCGGGGTCGGCCGACTCGCTGGTCGTCGACGCGCTCGGGCTGCGGTGCCCGCAGCCGGTGATCGAGCTGGGGAACGCGATCGGGGGCGTCGCGGTCGGCGGGACGGTCACGGTCCTGTCGGACGACGAGGTGGCGCGGCTGGACATTCCGGCGTGGTGCGGGATGCGGGGCCAGGAGTACGTGGGAGCGACCCCCGCCCCGGGCGGGGTGGGGGTCGCTCACACGGTGCGGCGCCTGGTGTGACGGGTGGCCGCGCGCGGCCGCCCGTACGGTCGGCGCGCGGGCGCTACGCCAGGTGCGCCTGGACCTCGGCCGCGGCCTCCGGACCGTAGGCCTTGGCGAAGCGCTCCATGAAGTGGGCGCGGGCCAGGGTGTACTCCTGGGTGCCGAGGGTCTCGATGACGAGGGTCGCCAGCATGCAGCCGACCTGCGCCGCGCGCTCCAGCCCGACGCCCCAGCCCAGGCCCGTCAGGAAACCGGCGCGGAAGGCGTCGCCGACACCGGTGGGGTCGACCTTCGCGGTCTCCTCGGGGCAGCCGACGACGATCGGGTCGTGGCCGACCCGCTCGATCTTGACGCCGTTCGAGCCCAGCGTGGTGACGCGGGTGCCGACCTTGGTGAGGATCTCCGCGTCGGTCCAGCCGGACTTCGCCTCGATGAGGCCCTTCTCGTACTCGTTGGAGAAGAGGAACGTCGCCCCCTCCATCAGCGTCCGGATGTTCTCGCCGTCCATCCGCGCGATCTGCTGCGAGAAGTCGGCGGCGAAGGGGATCTCGCGCGTCCGGCACTCCTCGGTGTGGCGCAGCATCGCCTCGGGGTCGTCGGCGCCGATCAGGACGAGGTCCAGGCCGCCCACGCGGTCGGCGACGGCCTTCAGCTCGATCAGCCGGGCCTCGCTCATGGCGCCGGTGTAGAAGGAGCCGATCTGGTTGTGGTCGACGTCCGTGGTGCACACGAAGCGCGCGGTGTGCAGCACTTCGGAGATCCGGACGGACTCGGTGTCCACGCCGTGGCGGTCGAGCCAGGCACGGTACTCGTCGAAGTCGTAGCCGGCGGCGCCGACGAGGACCGGGCGGCTTCCGAGCTGCCCCATACCGAAGCAGATGTTCGGGCCGACACCGCCCCGTCGCACGTCGAGGTTGTCGACGAGGAAGGAGAGGGAGACCGTGTGCAGCTGGTCCGCGACCAGCTGGTCGGCGAAGCGGCCGGGGAAGGTCATGAGGTGGTCGGTGGCGATGGAGCCTGTGACTGCGATACGCACGGCGTGGATGCTCCTGCGGAGGGCGGCGGGCTGACAATCAAACCTACCCGGTAGACGCCGCGAGGCCGACCGGCCGAAACTACCCCGTAGTAGGTCTTTCTTCGCACCCGGACCGCTGCTTACGGTGCCCCCATGACCTATACCGATGGCTTCGGGTACCCGCAGTACACCGCTCCCGGGCGGACCACGGAAGTCTCGCGCCAGCCAGGCTTCGCCCGGCTGCTGGGCGACTGCGCCCGGATGGCGCCCCACTGGTCGGTCCCGGCGGTCCCCCGGCCGGCCCCCGTGGCGCCCTCGCAGATCCACGGGGTCCGCGTGCCGCCGGCCTCCGCGCAGCTCATCGCCTCCACCGCGCAGTACGGGTACTGATCCCCTCCGCGGGTCCGGGGAACCGGTTTCGCTCCTGTTCCGTCCCACTCGCATCACGCACGGCGAGGCAGGCGAAGGAGCGATCCGGTGACCACCGAGCATTCCGGTCCGACTGACAACACCGAACCGGCCGAAGCGGCCGGCTCGGCCGAACCGGCCGACGTCGCGGCGCGGCCGGGCGGCGCCCTGCGACGGCGCCCCCGCTGGGCCGTCGCCTCGGTCGCGGCCGCCGTCCTGCTGGCCGGCGGCGGTACGGCGTACTGGGCCACCACGGCCCACGGCGGCACGGGCGCGGCCGCGGCGTCGCTGTCCGCGGCCGACGCCGCCAGGGCGGCCTCCCCCGGCGCCCCCGACTCCGTCGGCCCATCGGCCCCCGGCATCGCGCCGGGTGAGCCGAACCCCAACGGGTCCGGGGTGACCTACCGGGCCGAAGGGCCCCTCCCGCAGGGTCCGGCCGCCGCGCCGACCTTCGCCGCGGGCGGCGAGGTCACCGAGGCCGAGGTGGCCCGGCTCGCGAGCTCACTGGGCATCACGGCCGCCCCGCGGCTCGTGGGCGAGCTCTGGCAGGCGGGGGTGGTCGGGGATCCGTCCGGCCCGCGCCTCCAGGTGAACCTCAAGGCGCCCGGGACCTGGACCTTCACCCGCCACCTGGCGGGCGGCTCGGACGACTGCCGGCGCGGCAAGGACACCTGCGGGCCCGCCACCCTGCCCGGCGGCGGCGCGCAGGCCCCCAGCGGGGGCCAGGGCCCCGGCCCCGCCGCGGTGTCCGGTTCGGACGCGGGTGCGGGTACGGGAGCGGGAGCGGGAGCGGGTTCGGACGCGGGCAAGCCGGTGAGCGAGGAGGCGGCGAAGGCCGCGGCGGCTCCGCTGCTCGCGGCGGTGGGCCAGCAGGGCGCGAAGCTGGACGCCCGGCAGCTCAAGGGCTCGGTGCGGGTGGTGACCGCGGACCCGGTGGTCGGCGGGCTGCCCACACAGGGCTGGCAGAGCACGGTGAGCGTGGGCGCGGACGGCCAGGTGGTGGCCGCCGGCGGCGAGCTGAAGGCCCCGGTGCGGTCGACCGAGCAGCAGGTGGTCGGCGCGCAGGAGGCCCTGGACCGGCTGAACGCCGCGTCGGCCCCCGGTCCCGGGACCGGGCCGAGCGGGTGCGCCACGTCCGTGCCGCTGGAGCCGGAGGCCCCGATCGCGCCGGGCGAGACCCCGCCGTGCAACCCGGAGCCGCGCCCGATGAAGCCGCCGCGGACGGAGACGGTCCGCACGGCGGTGCTGGGCCTGGTCGGGGGGACCGTGGACGGCGCCCGCGGGCTGGTGCCCGCCTGGCTCTTCGAGGTGGCGGGCACCGGGGGCGGCGCGGGTCGCACGGTGGCCCAGCCCGCGGCGCGGGACGCGGCCCCCGCGCCCCGGACCGGGCGTACGGTGCCGGGGTTCTCGTACTCCGCGGCCGACCGGAAGCTGACCGTGAACTTCTGGGGCGGGGCGTGCAGTACCTACGCCGCCGAGGCCCGGGAGAGCGCCGACGCGGTGACGGTGAAGATCACGGACACCCCGACGAACCCGGGCGGGGCCTGCATCCTGCTCGCCGAGGACAGGTCCGTGTCGGTGACGCTGGAGCAGCCGCTGGGCGCCCGGAAGGTGGTCGACGGGACCACGGGCAAGCCGTTGCCCCGCCAGTAGCCGGGGACCGGCCACCCATATGCACGGAGGGGCCCGACCGTCATCAGGCGGTCGGGCCCCTCCGTGCATGTGTGCCTGACGGCTCAGGGGTTAGCTGAACGAGTCGCCGCAGGCGCAGGAGCCCGTGGCGTTCGGGTTGTCGATCGTGAAGCCCTGCTTCTCGATCGTGTCGACGAAGTCGATCGACGCACCGTGCAGGTACGGGGAGCTCATCCGGTCCGTGACGACCTTGACGCCGTCGAAGTCCTTGACCACGTCGCCGTCGAGCGAGCGCTCGTCGAAGAAGAGCTGGTAGCGCAGGCCGGAGCAACCGCCGGGCTGGACGGCGACGCGAAGCGCCAGGTCCTCGCGGCCTTCCTGCTCCAGCAGCGTCCTGACCTTCTCGGCGGCGGCGTCGGACAGGAGGATGCCGTCGCTCACAGTGGTCTTTTCGTCCTGAACGGACATCTGCATTCACTCCCGAAGTGGGCGGCTTCCCGGCGGGGGCAGGGAAACGTCGGTCGGACTCTTGCCGTCGGTGGCAACGAGCGCGGCCGCCGATTCATTCCGGGTCCGGCGCTTGTTCCAGACATTCATGCTCGCACACCCGTCGGCCGGGCGAATGCGTCACATCGACACTATCGGCATCGTCAAAGTGACGTGAAGCGGTTATGATAGATAACGTCAAATAGACGAGAAGTCGTACCAACCAGTACCCCGCAGCGTGCCGCAGTGCCCCGCAGTACTCATCGGCGATTTCTCTCCAGAAGTCCCTAGTCGCAGAACAGAAAGGGTGCGTGTCGTGACCACCGCCCAGCCTTTGGACGTCCAGCCGACGCCCCTTGCCCTGCTGCTGCTCGGCCGTGAGGCCGACCCCAAGAGCGAGCGCGGAGTGGAGTGCCCCGGCGACCTGCCCTCGCCCTCGGACCCCAACCTGGTGGCCCGCGCCCGCGCGGCCAAGGAAAAGCTCGGGGACAAGGTCTTCATCCTCGGCCACCACTACCAGCGCGACGAAGTGATCGAGTTCGCCGACGTCACCGGCGACTCCTTCAAGCTGGCCAAGGACGCGGCCGCCAAGCCGGAGGCCGAGTACATCGTCTTCTGCGGCGTCCACTTCATGGCCGAGTCCGCGGACATCCTGACCACGGACGACCAGAAGGTCGTCCTGCCGGACCTGGCCGCCGGCTGCTCGATGGCCGACATGGCCACCGCCGAGCAGGTCGCGGAGTGCTGGGACGTGCTGACCGAGGCCGGCATCGCCGACGTCACGGTGCCCGTCTCGTACATGAACTCCTCCGCCGACATCAAGGCCTTCACCGGCAAGCACGGCGGCACGATCTGTACGTCCTCCAACGCGAAGCGGGCCCTGGACTGGGCGTTCGAGCAGGGCGAGAAGATCCTCTTCCTGCCCGACCAGCACCTCGGCCGCAACACCGCCGTCCGCGACATGGGCATGTCCCTGGACGACTGCGTCCTGTACAACCCGCACAAGCCGAACGGCGGCCTGACCGTCGAACAGCTGCGGAACGCCAAGATGATCCTGTGGCGCGGGCACTGCTCGGTGCACGGCCGCTTCTCCGTGCAGTCGGTCGAGGACGTCCGCGCCCGCATCCCCGGCGTGAACGTGCTGGTCCACCCCGAGTGCAAGCACGAGGTCGTGGCCGCCGCGGACTACGTCGGCTCGACGGAGTACATCATCAAGGCGCTGGAGGCGGCCCCGGCCGGCTCCAAGTGGGCCATCGGCACCGAGCTCAACCTGGTCCGCCGCCTGGCGAATCGATTCGCCGCCGAGGACAAGGAAGTCGTCTTCCTCGACAAGACGGTCTGCTTCTGCTCGACCATGAACCGCATCGACCTCCCCCACCTGGTGTGGACCCTGGAGTCCCTGGCCGAGGGCAACCTCGTCAACCAGATCCGGGTCGACAAGGAGACCGAGAGCTTCGCCAAGCTCGCCCTGGAGCGCATGCTCGCCCTCCCGTAACCGAGCCCCCCGCCGACGCCGAAGGGCCGCCCCCCACGTGGGGGGCGGCCCTTCGGCATGGATGCGCGTCCGTGAGATCAGACCCGGACGGGGCTTTCGTCGTCCTGCGTGGTGGCGGGGGCGACGACCGTCGGGCGGGACGCGCGCTTCGAGGCGCGCTTCGCCGCGCGGCGCTCCTTGCGCAGTTCCACCATCGTGTAGATGGCCGGGACCAGGAGGAGGGTCAGCAGGGTGGAGCTGACCAGGCCGCCGATGACCACCACGGCGAGCGGCTGCGAGATGAAGCCGCCGCCGCCCGTGACGCCGAGCGCCATCGGGAGCAGGGCGAAGATGGTCGCCAGGGCCGTCATCAGGATCGGGCGCAGGCGGTGGCGACCGCCCTCGACGACGGCTTCGACGACCCCGAGCCCCTGGGCGCGGTACTGGTTGACCAGGTCGATCAGGACGATCGCGTTGGTCACCACGATGCCGATGAGCATCAGCATGCCGATCATCGCGGGCACGCCCATCGGAGTGCCGGTGACCAGGAGCAGGCCGAGCGCGCCGGTCGCCGCGAAGGGCACCGAGACCAGCAGGATCAGCGGCTGGACGAGCGAGCGGAAGGTCGCCACCAGCAGCATGAACACGATCGCGATGGCCGCGAGCATGGCCAGGCCCAGCGAGCCGAAGGCGTCGTCCTGGTCGGAGGAGACGCCGCCGATGGTGGCGGTGGCTCCGTCGGGCAGGTGCAGGGCCTTGAGCTTGGCGCTGAGCTCGGTGCTGACCGCGCCGGTGTTGTCGCCGTTCGGCTTGGCCGTGATGGTGGCGGCGCGGGCGCCGTCGATCCGGGTCATCGCGACCGGGCCCGGGACCACCTTGACGTCGGCGATGTCACCGAGCTTGACCGGGCCGACCGGCAACGCCTGGAGTTCGGCGAGGGTCTTGGCGGGCTGCCCGGAGGCGATGACCACGTTGCGCTCGGTGTTGCCGAGGAAGGCCTTGCCCGCAGGGGTGCCCTGGACGGCCTGGGCGACGAGTCCGCCGAGGGCGGCCTGGTTCAGACCCGCGTCGGCGGCCTTGGAGTTGGCGGTGACCGAGATGCGGGGCACCGACTGGGAGAGGTCGCTCTGGACGTCGCTGACGTCCTTGAGCTTGGCGACCTCGGCGCGGACCTGCTCGGCGGCCTTGGCGAGGACACCGGCGTCGCCCGCCTTGACGACCACGCTGAGGTCCGTGTTGCCGAAGGCGGCGCCCGCCGAGACCGTGGTGCGGCCGATGCCGTCGAGCTTGGCCAGGTCGGTCTCGATGCGCTTCTGGACGGCCTCGCCGTCCTTGGCGTCCTTCAGGGTCACCTGGTAGGACGCCTGGTTGGTGCCCGTACCGCCGCCGAAGGCCGCCATGAAGCCGGAGGAACCGACGGTGACCTGGTAGTCCTTGACGCCGGCGGTGTCGGCGAGGACCTTCTCCACCTTGCGGCTCGCCTCGTCGGAGGCGGACAAGGAGGTGCCGGGGGCCAGCGCCTGCTTGATGGTCAGGACGTCCTGCTCGCCCTTGTCGAAGAAGTTGGTCTTCAGCAACGGGGCCATGGCGAAGGTGGCGACGAGGAGCACGCACGCGACGGCCACGGTGGCCAGGCGGCGGCGCGCCACGAAGCGCAGCACCCGCACGTAGAAGGTCTGGAGCCGGCTGTGCGACTCCTTCTCCTCGGCGGCCCGCCGGACGGCTTCCACATCGACCGGGGCGCCGCCCACGCCCTTGGGAGCGCTGAGGAACCAGTAGGACAGGACCGGTACGACCGTCAGGGACACCAGCAGCGAGGCCAGCAGGGCCGCGGTCACGGTGAGCGAGAAGGAGCTGAACAGCTCGCCGATCATGCCGCCGACCAGACCGATCGGCAGGAAGACGGCGACGGTGGTGAGCGTCGAGGAGGTGACCGCGCCGGCCACTTCCTTGACCGCGGTGATGATCGCGGCCTCGCGCTCCTCGCCGTAGGACAGGTGCCGCTTGATGTTCTCCAGGACGACGATGGAGTCGTCGACCACGCGGCCGATGGCGATGGTGAGCGCGCCCAGCGTCAGCATGTTCAGCGACAGGTCGCGGGTCCACAGCACGATCAGCGCGAGCACGATGGACAGCGGGATGGAGACCGCGGTGACCAGGGTCGAGCGGATCGAGGCGAGGAAGACCAGGATCACGATCACCGCGAAGACCAGGCCGAGCAGGCCCTCCGTGGTGAGGCTGGAGATGGCGGTGGCGACGGCCGGGCCGTTGTCGCTGACCATCGTGAGGCCGGCGCCGGCGCCGAGGGCGGTGCGCAGCTCGGGCAGCTTGTCCTTGACGGCGTCGGAGATGGCGACGGAGCTGCCGTCCTTGTCCATCGTGAGGACGACGGCCAGGCTGGGCTTGCCGTTGGTGCGGGTGATGGAGACGGCCTTGGCGGGCTCCTGCTTGACGGTGGCGACGTCGCCGAGGCGGACCGCCGGCTTGCCGCTCGGCGCCGCGCCGCCCGCTCCCGCTGCGGCTCCCGCGCCCACGCTCAGGCGCAGGTCCTCCAGTTGGGCGAGGGAGGTGTAGCCGCCGCCGACGCGGACGGTGCGGTTCTTGCCCTCCTCGTCGAAGGAACCGGCGGGCATGGTGGCGCCGCCCGCTTCCAGGCCCTTGGCGAGCGCGGCCGTGTCGAGGCCGGCGGCCGCCAGCTTCGCCCGGTCCGGGGTCACGGTGACCTGGAGGTCCTGGACGCCGTTGACGCTGACCTGGCCGACGCCCGGGATGTCCTCCAGGACGGGGACGACGCTGCGCTGAAGCTGGTCGGCGAGGGCCTGCTGGTCCTTGTCGGAGGTGGCGGCGAGGACGACGGTGGGCATGTCGTCGGTGGAGCCGGCCACGACCTGCGGGTCGACGTCGGCGGGCAGCCGGACGCGGGCCCGGTTGACGGCCTGCTGGACGTCGGCGACGAGCTGCTTGGTGCCGCTGTCGCCGAAGTCGAACTTGGCCATGATGAGGGCGTTGCCCTCACTGGCGGTGGAGGTGATGCCGGTGATGCCGTCGACGCCCTTGAGGGTGGCCTCGATCGGTTCGATGACCTGCTTCTCGACCACGTCGGGCGAGGCGCCCTGGTACGGCGCGAGGATGGACACCATCGGCAGCTCGATGGAGGGCAGCAGTTGCTGCTTGAGCTGGGGGATGGCTATGGCGCCGAACAGGAGCGCGACGATCGACACGAGGCCGACCAGTGCCCGTTGGGCAAGGCTGAAGCGGGACAGCCAGGACATGGATGAGATCTCTCTGCCGAGTTGAGCGAGGGTCGTCCCACCTTCTCCCCCGCGGCGGCGCCCGGACGTCGCCCGCAGGTCCCGTCCTTATCCCGCGTGTACCGCGTCCGCAGTACACGCGCCCACTCGGAACTACTCCGCACGGGGCCGCACGAGCCCCGATTCGTACGCGATGACGACCAGCTGGGCCCGGTCCCGGGCGCCGAGCTTGGCCATCGCGCGGTTCACGTGGGTCTTCACGGTGAGCGGGCTGACCTCCAGCCGGCCGCCGATCTCGTCGTTGGACAGGCCGCCCGCGACCAGGCCGAGCACCTCGCGCTCACGGCCGGTCAGGGCGGCGAGCCGTTCGGCGTGGGCGCCCGCGGCGGCGGCCGGCGGGGCCCCGCCGCCCTGGGCGAGGAAGGTGGCGATGAGGCCCTTGGTGGCGGCCGGGGAGAGCAGCGCCTCGCCGGCGACCGCGATCCGGATGGCGTTGAGCAGCTCGTCGGGCTCGGCGCCCTTGCCGAGGAAGCCGGAGGCGCCCGCCCGTAGGGCCGCGGCGACGTACTCGTCGACCTCGAAGGTCGTCAGCATCACCACGCGCACGCCGGAGAGTTCCGGGTCGGCGCTGATCATCCGGGTGGCGGCGAGCCCGTCGGTGCCGGGCATCCGGATGTCCATGAGGACCACGTCGGCGCGCCGCTCGCGGGCCAGCGCGTAGGCCTGCGCGCCGTCGGCGGCCTCCCCGACGACCTCCATGTCGGGCTCGGAGTCGACCAGCACCTTGAAGGCGCTGCGCAGCAGGGCCTGGTCGTCGGCGAGGAGCACCCGGATGGGCGCGGCGGGGGGCTGCGGGTCGCTCGGCGTGTGTTCCACGGGAAGAGAGCGTACGTCGCCTGGCCCGTCCGGCGGTCCGTGGCCTGCCCAGCCTCGCCGGCCTTTGCGGCGCGGGCCCGGCGGAGCCCGCCTCAGCCTCGCCGGCGATTGAGGCGCGGGTCCGGGCGGAGCCCGGGGCGGCCCGCCAGGGCCGTTGCCCCCTGCGGGGCTCCCGGGGCTCCGCCCCAGACCCCGCGCCTCAAACGCCGGCGAGGCTGAGGCGGCAGGGGCCCGGCGGGGCTCCGCCCGGACCCGCGCCTCAAACGCCGGCGAGGCTGGATGGGCTCCGGCGAGGCTGGGTTGGCGGGGCTGACGGGACTTCGGGGCGGTCAGCCCAGGGACAGGGCCAGGAGTGTCGTGGTCGCCGCGACCTCGGCCAGCGCCCCGAAGACGTCACCGGTGACCCCGTCGAAGCGCCGCACGCACCGGCGCAGCAGGAGTTCCGCGGCGCCGAGCCCGGCGAGGACGGCCACGGCGTGCTGCGCGGCGGCGGGCAGCCCCGACGGCAGGGCGGCGACCGCCGCGGCGGCGACGGCGAGCGCGGCGACCGCGGCCGCCGACCGGATCGGCACCACGCCCGCGACGGCCGCGCCGAGGCCCTCGTGGCGGGCCGGGGGCACCCCGTCGCGCGAGGCCAGGGTCAGGGCGGTCCGGGCGGCGACGGCGGCGACCACGGTGGCGAGGGCGCCGCGGAACCAGCCGTCGGCGTAGGCCTGGGCGAGCGCGGCGCTCTGCACCAGGAGGGCCAGGACCAGGCAGATGACGCCGAACGGCCCGATGTCGGACTGCTTCATGATGCGCAGCGCGGTGTCGGCGGGCTTGGCACTGCCCAGGCCGTCGGCGGTGTCGGCCAAGCCGTCGAGGTGCAGCCCGCGGGTGAGGGCGGCGGGCACGGCCACGGTGACGACCGCGGCCAGCAGCGGCGACGCCCCGAGGAGGAGGAGCAGGCAGCCCGGCACGGCCGCGCAGAGCCCGACGACCAGCCCGACCAGCGGGGCGCAGGCCATGCCGGTGCGGGCGGCCGGGCGGTCCCAGCGGGTGATGCGGGCGGGCAGCACGGTGAGCGTCCCGAAGGCGAAGCGCAGGCCGTCGCGGAGCGAGGCGCGTTCGTCGGGCGGGCTCAGCGGCGGGCCCGGCAGGGGCTCCGGGGGCGGTTCGGGGAGCGGATCGTTCACCGCCGGAACGGTACCCGCTCAACACGGAAGGTAAATTACCCAATACATGCCAAATGGGGAGCTGGTGTCATGGGTCACTGGTGGTACCGCAACATCGTGGAACCGGGGAAGCTCCCGCTGTTCCTCGCCCTGCTCTCCTTCGTGCTGTCCTTCCTGGTCACCCGCACGATCACCCGCCTGATCCGGGCCGGCCGGGGCCCCTTCAAGAACATCACCCCGGGCGGCGTGCACGTCCACCACGTGGTGCCCGGCGTGGTGCTGACGATCATCGGCGGATTCGGCGCCGTGGGCAGCGGCCGGCACGGCGTGGGGGCGCTGATCTCGGCGGTGCTCTTCGGGCTGGGCGCCGGGCTGGTGCTGGACGAGTTCGCGCTGGTCCTGCACCTGGACGACGTGTACTGGAGCGAGCAGGGCCGCAAGAGCGTGGAGATCGTGGTGCTGACGGCGGCGCTGGTGGCGCTGGTGCTCGGCGGGTTCCTGCCCTTCGGGGTCAACGACCTGACCGTCGACGAGCGGCACAACCGCGGGCTGGTCGTGATGAACACGGCCACGAACTTCTTCCTGGCCCTGGTCGCCCTGTGGAAGGGCAAACCGCGCACCGCGCTGCTGGGGACGGTGATCCCGTTCGTGGCGCTGGTCGGCGCGGTCCGCCTGGCCCGGCCGGATTCGCCGTACGCGCGCCGCTTCTACACGAACCGCCCGCGGGCCCGGGCCAAGGCCGGGCTGCGGGCGTTCCATCACGACCGGCGCTGGGCGGCGCCCCGGCGTCGCTTCGAGAACTTCATCGGCGGCACGCCGGACCCCGACCACGGCCCCGGCCACGGCCCCGGCAAGGTCACCCGAGCCGTGCGGGCCCGGATCAAGGGAACGAAGGACACGAAGTCCTGAGCCGGGTCGGGGTGGGTCAGGGCGGCGGTGCCGTGCCGGGGTGGGGTGTCTCCTCGGCTCGCGGCTGCGGGCCGGTCGGAGACTGCGTCCGGTGGTGACCGCTCGTCCTGCGGGGACACCCCACCCCGGCACGGGCCCCACCACCCTGACGCGGGGACGCCGATCGACGGCCTCTCCCTAGCCCGGGATGAGGCCGTCGTCGTTGAGCATCTCCCGCACCTCGTCCAGGCTCGCGTCCGGCGCGGGCAGGATCAGCTCGGAGGGCGCCAGCTCCGCGTCCGGCAGCGGACTGCCGAGCCGGCGCACGGCGTCGAGGAGGCCGCCCAGCGTCCGCCGGAAGCCTTCCTCGTCCCCCGCTTCCATCTCCGACAGCAGCTCGTCGTCCAGCGCGTTGAGCTCCACGAGGTGCTCGTCGGCGAGCCGTACCTGGCCTTCCCCCATGATGCGGACGATCATGACGGACCCCGTTCTACTGCTTGTCGAAGCGGTGCGGCTGCTGCGCGTTGCCCGCGCCGCCGCCCTCGATGGCCTGCTGCTGGGCGGACGGGCCGCCCGCCAGTTCCTGCTTCATCCGGGCGAGCTCCAGCTCCACGTCCGTACCGCCGGAGAGGCGGTCCAGTTCGAGCTGGATGTCGTCCTTGGAGCCGAGGCCGCTCTGGTCGTCCAGGGCGCCGGAGGCGAGCAGCTCGTCGATCGCGCCCGCGCGCGCCTGGAGCTGCGCGGTCTTGTCCTCGGCGCGCTGGATGGCGAGGCCGACGTCGCTCATCTCCTCCGAGATGCCGGAGAAGGACTCCGCGATCCGGGTCTGCGCCTGGGCCGCGGTGTAGGTGGCCTTGATGGTCTCCTTCTTGGTGCGGAAGGCGTCCACCTTGGCCTGGAGGCGCTGCGCCGCGAGGGTCAGCTTCTCCTCCTCGCCCTGGAGGGTCTGGTGCTGCACTTCGAGGTCGCTGACCTGCTGCTGGAGCGAGGCGCGACGGGAGAGGGCCTCGCGGGCCAGGTCCTCGCGGCCGAGCGCGAGGGCCTTGCGGCCCTGGTCCTCCAGCTTGGCGGACTGTCCCTGGAGCTGGTTGAGCTGGAGCTCCAGGCGCTTGCGGGAGGTCGCGACGTCGGCGACTCCGCGGCGCACCTTCTGGAGCAGCTCCAGCTGCTTCTGGTACGAGTAGTCGAGGGTCTCGCGCGGGTCCTCGGCCTTGTCAAGGGCCTTGTTCGCCTTCGCGCGGAAGATCATCCCCATACGCTTCATGACACCGCTCATGGGCTTCGCGCGCCCCCTTCTGAAGGACTTCGGCTCGTGGTGACCTACAGAACCCACACTACGGGCCCTGTCTCCATTACCGCACTGTTCGAGTGCGGTTGCGCTCCTCCTCCAGGACGACCTCCGCTCCCCACCGTCAGGCTGAAGGAGTAGGTGACCCCCCGGGAGGCGGGCGCGGCGGGCGGACCCGTCACCGGTTAAGACGCCCGCCGTTGCGGGATCGTTCCCCGCCGGGGTGGGGGCCATGCCCGCAACCACGTAGGCTTGGTTTCGTGTTTGGTAGCCGCTCCTCCAAGGAAGAGAAGGCCGCCGCCACCGACAAGGTGAGCGCCGACCTCTCGCAGACCCGTGACCCGCAGGCCCCGAAGGGCCGCCCGACGCCGAAGCGTGCTGTGGCCCAGTCGCAGCGCAAGGCCGTCGTGGCCTCGACCGGCAACCGCAAGGAGGATGCCAAGCGCAACCGTGAACGTCGCCGGGAGGCGATGACCAAGCAGCGCGAGGCGCTCGCCAACGGCGACCAGCGTTACCTGCCCGCCCGTGACAAGGGCCCGGTGCGCAAGTTCGCCCGCGACTTCGTCGACTCCCGCTTCTCCGTCGCCGAGATGTTCCTGCCCCTCGCAGTGATCATCCTGGTGCTGAGCATGGTCCGGGTCCCGTCGATCCAGAACATCGCCCTGCTCCTGTGGCTCGGCGTGATCGCGCTGATCATCGTCGACTCGATCGGCCTGTTCATCCGCCTGCGCAAGGCGCTGAACACCCGCTTCCCGGACGAGCCCAAGCGCGGCGCCGTCGCCTACGGCCTGATGCGCACCCTCCAGATGCGCCGGCTGCGCCTGCCGAAGCCGCAGGTCAAGCGCGGGGAACGGCCCTGACCGGAGCGTCGCCCGCAGCCGCGGGCGACGGCTTCGCGGGCGGTGCCCGGATGTGGCTGGAGGGACTGGGGGGCCTGCGCAACGCGGTCCGTCAGGAGCTCGTGGGCCGTCAGGTCGACGAGCAGATCGCCCAGCGCTTCCCCGTCGGGCAGCGCCTGCGCGTCCTGGACGTCGGCATGGGCCAGGGCACCCAGGCCCTGCGCCTCGCCCGGGCCGGGCACATGGTGACCGGCCTGGAGCAGGACCCCGGCATGCTGGCCGTGGCCCGCGAGGCGCTGGACGCCGAGCCGGCCGGGATCCGGGACCGGGTCCGGCTGATGGAGGGCGACGGCCGGGAGACCGGCGCGCACTTCCTGCCCGGCAGCTTCGACGTGGTGCTCTGCCACGGCGTGCTGATGTACGTACCGGAGTCGGACGGCATGCTCGCCGGGCTGGCCCGGATGCTGGCGCACGGCGGACTGCTGTCCCTGCTGGTGCGCAACGGCGACGCCCTCGCGATGCGCCCGGCGCTCACCGGTGACTGGAAGGCCGCGCTGGCCGCCTTCGACACCGTCGACTACACGAACCGGCTGGGCCTGGACGTACGCGCCGACCGGCTGTCCGCGCTGACCGGGACCCTGTCCGGGATCGGCGCGCCGCTGCAGTCCTGGTACGGCGTACGGGTCTTCACCGACGGCAGCGAGGCCGGCGAGGTACTGCCCCCCGAGGGCGAGCTGGAGCTGTTGCTCGCCGCCGAGGACCGGGCCGGGCGCACCGACCCCTACCGCGGGGTCGCGGCGCTGCTGCACCTGTGCGGGGTCCGGGGCTGACCCCCGCGGGCCGGAGCCCGATCCGGGTCAGCGTCCGTGTCAGCGTCCGTGTCCGGGGGGTCTCCCCCGGACCGGACGGCCGGCCTCAGGCGTTCAGGGCCTCGCGCAGGCTCATCGTGTAGAGCTCGGTGCCGCCGTCGTCGGACAGCTTCACCTTCTCCGTGCCGCCTTCGAGCAGTTCCTTCCAGTACTCACCGATCCAGGACTCCGCGTCGCCCTGCGTGGTGAACTCCTCCGGCGCCACCGCCGGGGTCGACTCGCTGCCCTCGGCCGTCTCGAACCGCCACGTCCACGCCATGTCCGCCTCCGTTGCTCGTCCGGCACCCGTCCGGTACGCGTCCGGGTGCTCCCCGTGAGTCTGCCCGCAGAGTAGCCGGGCGCGCACCACTCCCGCCGACGCGGGAGGATCATCCGTGTGGAACTGACTCTGCTGGGCACCGGCACACCCGAAGGACTGCCCCGCCCCGGCTGTCCCTGTGCGGCCTGCGCCGTCTCCGTGGGCACCCGGGTGCGGGCCGCGACCGCCGTACTGGTGGACGGTGCGCTCCTGCTCGATCTCACCCCCGGGGCCGTGCTGGCCGCCGCCCGGGCCGGACATTCCCTGGGCGGCGTCCGTCAGGTGCTGCTGAGCCACCCGCACGACGGGCCCGCGGTCGAGCTGCCGCCGGGGCTGCCCGCCGCCGGCCGGGTGCCGGACGGCCAGCGGCTGTCGGTGATCAGCGGGCACCGGGTGCGGGCGGTGGCGATGGACGCGCCGGGCACCGGGTACGAGGTGATCGGACCCCACGGGGACCGGATGCTGTACCTGCCGCCCGGCGGGGCGCCGGCCGGGACCAACGGGACGGCGGAGCAGCCGTACGACATGGTCCTGCTGGACGTGCTGGGGCGGCCCGAGGCGCTGGCCCGGCTGCGGGCGAGCGGCGCGGTCGGCCCGGCCACCGACGTGATCGCCGTCCACCTCGACCACGACGTGCCGCCGGGCCACGAGCTGGCCCGGCGGTGCACGGCGACCGGTGCGCGGGCGGTGCCGGACGGGACCACGCTGACCGTCGGCGCCTACCACCCGGTGCCGGACCTGCCCCGGCGCACGCTGGTGCTGGGCGGGGCCCGGTCGGGGAAGTCGCTGGAGGCGGAGCGGCGGCTGGCCGCCTTCCCCGAGGTGCTCTACGTCGCCACGAGCGGCACCCGCGAGGGCGACCCGGAGTGGGCGGCCCGGGTCGGGCTGCACCGGGAGCGGCGGCCCGGCAGCTGGCAGACCGTGGAGACCTGCGAGCTGGTGGAGCTGCTCGAAGCCGATGACGCGCAGGGCCCGGCGCTGCTGATCGACTGCCTGGCGCTGTGGCTGACGGACGCGATGGACCGGGCCGGCGCCTGGGACGACGGGACGTGGGCGGGCGGCGGGCAGAAGGAGCTGCGCCGGCGCACGGCCGCGCTGGTGGCGGCCGTCCGCGCGACCCGGCGCCGGGTGGTCCTGGTCAGCAACGAGGTCGGCGCCGGGGTCGTCCCGGCGACCTCCTCGGGGCGGCGGTTCCGCGACGAGCTGGGACGGTTGAACGCGGCGGTCGCGGCGGAGTGCGAGCACGTCCTGCTGGTGGTGTCGGGCCAGCCACTGACCCTCAAGGACTGACGCTCCGCCAGGTCTCGGCCGAGGTCCCGTCAGGTCTCGGCCAAGGCCCCGTCAGGTCTCGGCCAGGGCCCCCGGGGGCCGCCCGCCGGAGCCGCCGGGCGGGGCGCGGACCCGCGGGCGGGCGGGGCACGAACCGGCGCGCGGGCACGGGTACCCTTCGGCAGATGACCACGCTGAATCTCGACGACTTCTCCGATCTGATCGAGCGCCCCGACGGGGGCGTCCGGCGTGACGCCGAGGATCGCCGCGAACGGCTGGCCGTGCCCGCCGGGGCGCTCGGGCGGCTCGACGAGCTCGCCGAGTGGCTGGCGGCCGCGCAGGGCCGCGTACCGGTCGCTCCGATCGTGCGGCCGCGCGTCGTGCTGTTCGCCGCCGACCACGGGATCGCGGCCCAGGGCGTCTCGGCGCGCCCCGCCTCCTCCGCCCACCTGCTGGTGCGGTCCGTGCTCGACGGGAACAGCCCCGTGTCGATCCTGGCCGCCCGCTTCGGCGCGGGGCTGCGGGTCGTGGACGCGGGCCTGGACTGCGATCCGGGGCTGCTGCCCGAGGACGTGGTCAAGCACCGGGTCCGGCGGGGCAGCGGTCGCATCGACACCGAGGACGCGCTGACGGTCGAGGAGGCCCGGGACGCCATCCGCCTCGGCATCGCCATCGCCGACGAGGAGGCCGACTCCGGTACGGACCTCGTGGTCCTCGGTGACCTCAGCGTCGGCGGGACCACGGTCGCCGCCACCCTCGTCGCCGCGCTGTGCGGCACGGACGCCTCCGTGGTCACCGGGCGCGGTGGCGCGCCCATCGACGACCTGACCTGGATGCGCAAGTGCGCGGCGATCCGTGACGCGCTGCGCCGGGCCCGCCCGGTCCTGGGGGACCAGGTGGCGCTGCTCGCGGCGGTCGGCGGGGCGGACGTCGCCGCGATGACCGGGTTCCTGCTCCAGTGCGCGGTGCGGCGCACGCCGGTGATCCTCGACGGGATCGTCTCGGCGGCCTGCGGGCTGGTGGCCCAGCGGGCCGCCTTCCGGGCCCCGGACTGGTGGTTGGCGGGACAGGCGAGCGGCGAGCCGGGACAGGCGAAGGCACTGGACCGGATGGCACTCAACCCGGTGCTCGACCACGGCGTCTCCGTGGGAGAAGGAACCGGGGCGTTGCTCGCCCTCCCCCTGGTCCAGGCGGCCGCCGCGCTCGCGGCGGACCTCCCGGAGCGGACGACCGGGTCCGACGGGCCGGCCGAAGAGGCCGTGCCGTCGCCCGGTCCGTTGCCGGAGTAAGGGGTCGGGAAACCTCAGCGCCCTGACCAGGCCGGGGTCTTCCGACGCTCCAGGGGAAGGCGGGCCCCATATCATCGCTTTCCATGGGAGAGGTCCGTTTGACCAGCGCAGATTCCGTCCGGAACACCGACCGAGGACCCGGCGGCGATCCGAGCGGCAGGAAAGACTCCGGCGCGGACGCCGGAAAATCGGGGGGCGGCCGGGAGACCGGCAGGGGGAGCGCCCGATCACGGCGCAGTGCCGCGTTCGCGGTGTGGTACCTGCGCGCCGTCACCTTCGTCAACTTCCTCAGTGCGGTGTGGCTTTCGCTCGGGCAGGACCTGCGCGACCACAACACCGCCGACTTCTACACGCCGTACCTGCTCACGGCCGGTTTCGCGTCCGGCCTGTTCTCGCTGCTGCTCGCGGTGACGATGGGCCGCCGCAAGCGGGCCGCGTGGATCCTCAACCTGGTGCTCAGCGGGCTGCTGTTGCTCGCCTTCGCCCTGGTGACCTTCACCTCGTACTACCCCGAGTTCCGTCAACACACCCAGAACTGGGTGTCGCTGGCGCTGACCGCCGCCTTCGTCGGGGCGCTGTTGCTGGGGCGCAAGGAGTTCTACGCGCGCGGTGACCGCTCGAACCCGAAGCTCGCGACCGTGGTCGGCGCCGTGGGCCTGCTGCTGACCTCGCTGATCGCGGCGCTGCTGGTGGGTGCGACCAACCACGCTCCGGACCAGTCCGGGGTGACGTTCCTGACCCGCTGGCGCTACGGCGCGATGCGGCTGGTCACCCTGGCCCCCGACGACCAGGCGCTGAGCGGGATCACCACGCCCGGCTGGGTGGACGTCTTCATCAACGTGATGTCGACGGTGCTGCTGCTGGCGGTGCTCTTCGCCGCCTTCCGTTCCCGCCGGGCGGTGGATCCGATCACCGAGGCCGACGAGGAGCAGCTGCGCGCGCTGCTCGCCAAGCAGGGCGACCGCGATTCGCTGGGCTACTTCGCGCTGCGCCGGGAGAAGAGCGTCATCTGGTCGCCCACCGGCAAGGCCGCGGTCACCTACCGGGTGATCGGCGGGGTCTCGCTGGCCTCCGGCGACCCGATCGGCGACCCCGAGGCGTGGCCCGGGGCGATCGAGCCGTGGCTGGCCGAGGCCCGGGAGCACGGCTGGGTGCCCGCGGTGACGGGTGCGAGCGAGGAAGCGGGCACGATCTACGCCCGGCACGGTCTGGACGCCCTGGAGCTGGGCGACGAGGCGATCGTGGAGACCGCCGACTTCACGCTGGAGGGCCGCGCGATGCGGACCGTCCGGCAGGCCTACAACCGGGTCAAGCGGGCCGGGTACGAGGTCCGGATCCGGCGGCACGCGGACATTCCGGCCGACGAGATGGACGTCCTGCTCCGGCGGGCCGACGACTGGCGCGACGGTGCGACCGAGCGCGGCTTCTCGATGGCGCTGGGCCGGCTGGGTGATCCGGCGGACGGCCAGTGCGTGATGCTGGAGTGCACCGACGGCAACGGCGACCTGCGGGCCGTGCTGTCGTTCGTCCCGTGGGGGCCCAAGGGCCTCTCGCTCGACCTGATGCGCCGTGACCGGGATTCCGAGAACGGCCTGATGGAGTTCATGGTCATCGAACTCCTGGAGCGTTCCAAGGAGATCGGGGTCACCCAGGTCTCGCTGAACTTCGCGATGTTCCGTTCCGTCTTCGAGCGCGGATCCAAGCTCGGCGCGGGGCCGGTGCTGCGGATGTGGCGCTCGCTGCTCAGCTTCTTCTCGCGGTGGTGGCAGATCGAGTCCCTCTACCGGGCCAACGCCAAATACCGGCCGATCTGGGAACCGCGGTTCATGCTCTTCGAGAAGAGTTCGGACCTGCTGCGGATCGGTATCGCCGCGGGCCGCGCCGAGGGCTTCCTGGAGGCTCCCGGCCTGCCGAAGTGGCTGCACCGCAGACACCTGGAGACGCGCCGTTGACCCTGCCGACCACAGCCTCCCTGAGGCGGTTCGCCCGCCGCGAGTGGGGGCCCCTGTACTGGACCGTTCGGGACACGCTCGTCGCCAAGAGGTGGCGGGCGGTCCCGATGTCGCTCGGCGCGGTCGCGCTGACCTCGATCTTCCAGATCGTGCAGAACCAGTCGTGGGGCTTCCAGCCGGTGCAGAACCTCGGGTCGGTGAAGGCCGCCGACCCCATGTGGCTGGGCCTGATCCGCACCCCGTTGTCGCTGTTCGTGCCCGCGCTCGACCTGCCGGTGTGGGGCGCGCTGGCCCAGATGCTGCTGGTGTTCGGGATCGCGGAGATCTGCATCGGCTGGTGGCGGACGCTGCTGATCGGGTACGTGGCCACGCTGGCCGGTACGACGTACGCGCGGATCGGGCTGTCGCTGAGCCCCGAGCACCCCTTCGGGCTGCCGCTGACGGACCGGGTGGTGAACGACACCGGGCCGTCGGCGGCGGTGGTCGGGCTCGCGGTGTTCGTGTGCTGGCGCTACCGGGCGTACGTCACCGGGGGGCTGGTGATCGCCGTCATGATCATCGAGGTGATCGTGAAGAACAACCTGGCGGGCAAGGAACACCTGGCGGCCATCGCCGCCGTGATGGTGGTGTGCTTGGTCCGCGCGAAGTGGGGCCCGGACCGGCGAAACGTCCCTCCGGGCCGTAGGCCCCCGGCCCCGCCCGCCCGTTCCGCTTCGGGCGGGCCGCAGGCCGTACCGTAGGTTCCCGTGACCACACCCTTCGGGCCGTCCGTGGCCGGCACCCGGCAGTGGCTGCGCGCGCACCCCCTCGTCACCGATTCCCTGGTCGCCCTCGGGGCGTTCGCGACGATGCTCCTCGGGTCCTTCGCCGACCCGCACGGACCGCACGGGCAGCCCACCTTCGGCACCCGCGTCCCCCACCTGCTGTCCCTGGTCCTGATGGTCCTGGCGGCGGCGGCCCTGGTGCTGCGCCGCCGCCACCCGCGCGCCGTGCTGGCCGCGACCAGTGCGCTCACCCTGACCGAGCTGGTCACCGGGGAGCCGCGGGCGCCCGTCGCGATGGGCGCGGTGGTCGCCCTGTACACGCTGGCCTCCCGCACCGACCGGCCCACGACCTGGCGCGTCGGCCTGCTCACGATGGCCGCGCTGACGGGCGTGGCGATGCTCGCCGGGCCGCTGCCCTGGTACGCGCAGGAGAACCTCGGGGTGTTCGCCTGGACCGGGATGGCCGCGGCGGCCGGGGACGCCGTGCGCAGCCGGCGCGCCTTCATCGACGCGATCCGCGAGCGGGCCGAGCGCGCGGAGCGCACCCGCGAGGAGGAGGCCCGGCGCCGGGTGGCCGAGGAGCGGCTGCGGATCGCCCGTGACCTGCACGACGTGGTGGCGCACCACATCGCACTGGTCAACGTGCAGGCGGGGGTGGCCGCGCACGTCATGGACAAGCGGCCCGACCAGGCCAAGGAGGCCCTCGCGCACGTCCGCGAGGCCAGCCGCTCCGCACTGAACGAGCTGCGGGCCACCGTCGGGCTGCTGCGCCAGTCCGGCGACCCGGAGGCCCCGACCGAGCCCGCGCCGGGACTCGCCGTGCTGGACGCGCTGGTGGACACCTTCCGACACGCCGGGCTGCCGGTGGACGTGATCGTCCAGCTGGGCCCGGACCCCGAGCCCGCGCTGCCCGCCGCCGTGGACCTGGTGGCGTACCGGGTGATCCAGGAGGCGCTGACGAACGTGCGCAAGCACGCCGGGCCGGGCGCCCGCGCCGAGGTGAGCGTGGTCCGGGTCGGGGCCTCGGCCGAGGTCACCGTGCTCGACGACGGCGGCAGCGGCGCGGACCCCTCGCCGCAGCCCGTGGACCCGGGCGGCGGCCACGGGCTGCTCGGCATGCGCGAGCGGGCGGGCGCGCTGGGCGGCTCCTGCTTCGCCGGGCCCCGCTACGGGGGCGGCTACCGGGTGCACGTCATCCTGCCGATGTGAGAGGGGCCCCGGGCCGGCTCAGCAGGTCCTGCGCCAGGCGTCCAGGTCGTACTTCTTCTGCAGCGAGCTGATCCCCAGCTCCTTGGAGCGCGCGCAGAACCGGCCGAGCGGCAGCTCGTACTCCACGTGGAAGACCGCCTTGCCCGCCGCCACGAAGGGGCTCAGTCGCTCGCACTCCCCGTACTGCGCGCACTGCTCGTTGACCGCGAAGTCGAAGTCGCCCACCAGCTGCGGGATCTGGTCCAGGTCGTTCTTGAGGCCGACCGCGAGCCCCCGGTCGTGCGCCAGCTTCGCGATCAGCCGGTTGTAGCGCAGCTGGTCCTCGGCGGTCAGCGGGAAGCCGGACGCGTTGCGGTAGCCGTCCATGTTGTCCGGTTCCACCGCGTCGAAGCCCTTGTCCCGGCACATGTCGAAGCGCTTGGCGATCAGCGGTTCCAGCTCGGTCAGCCGCCGGACGTCGAGCCAGCGCTCCCCTTCCCAGCCGTTGCCCTTGCCGAGCATGTCCTTGGGGAAGTCCCCCTCGTCCGGCCGGAAGTCCTCCCACGCGCCGGTCGACAGGTAGCAGATGACCTCCCGGCCGTCCTTCTTCAGCCCCGCGACCTGCTCCTTGGTCGTGGTGAACCCGTCCACGTCGTAGACCGGCGCGTCCACCGAGGTGTCCAGCTTCCCGGTGAGCTGCCACTGCCAGCCGAGGCCCGGCTTCGGCTGCCACCGCTCCCCCGGCGCCCGGCTGGGCGCCGGGCCCGGGCCGGGACCGTCCCCACCGTCCCCGCCGTCGTCGTCCGAGCCCGCCGTGCAGGCCGCGAGGAGCAGCAGCGGCAGCACGAGCCAGAGCAGCGGTCTCCTCATCCTGCGGCCTCCAACGCGTACGGCAAGGTCCCCCACGGGTGCGCCCCGGTGCCCGGGACCGCGCAGTGCACCGCCGCCCCGCGCTGCGCGGCCAGTTCGGCCGCGGGGGCGCCCGGCGGGACCGCGTACACCAGGTGGCAGAACCGCTGGGCGGGATGGTCGGCGGTCCACGGCGGGACCGCCGCCGCGTCCCGGTAGGCGTCCCACGGACCCTCGAAGGTGACCAGCAGGTCGGCGAGTTCGGCGTACCCGGGGTGCGGGTGCACGCCGTGGTTGAGTACGAGCGTACGGGCACCGGCGGCCCGGGAGGCGACGGCGAGCCGCCGGTAGTGGGCCAGCTGGTCCCCCTCGGCGGACGCCTGGTCGAGGAAGGCCCCGTCCGTTCCGTACCACTCGCGGTGGCGCAACAGGTCCTGGACGACGGCCGCGTGCGGGCGCCGTCCGTAATCGGTGTCGGCGTAGCCCAGGACGGGCACGCCCGCCGCGCGCAGCCGCTCCGCGACCGCGGCGAACCGCTCGTCGGGAGCGGCGCCCGGACCGCTGTCGGGGTTGAGCACCACCGAGTGCAGCCGGCCCGCGGAGCGGATCAGGGCCTCCCAGGCCTCGGGCCGGTCGGCGGGGTGCTCGTAC
The DNA here is from genome assembly GCF_044759975.1 of Streptomyces sp. NPDC098789. Lineage (NCBI taxonomy): Bacteria > Bacillati > Actinomycetota > Actinomycetes > Kitasatosporales > Streptomycetaceae > Streptomyces > Streptomyces sp. NPDC098789. Next base: position 93,718 of record NZ_JBIWAJ010000016.1, on the reverse strand, counting down.
AGGGGCACCAGCAACATGTCTTCCTTCACTTCCCTCTGGTCGGGTCAGCGGTGCGCCGTGGCACGGCCGAGGAGTACGCAGACCAGCCCGGCCAGCGCCGCTGCCGCCGCCCCCGCCACCACCAGCTGGACCAGCCGGGGCTGGCCGAAGCCGGTCAGCAGGGCCAGGCTCTGCGCCCCGGCCGCGCTCGCGCACACCCCGGCGGCGGCCCGGACCGCGCCGAAGGACTGGAGCAGCAGCCCGGTCCACATCACGGTGCCGAGCAGCAGCAAGGTCGCCACCCGGACCCCGGTGAGCCCGGGCGCCCCGGTCCACAGCAGGGTTCCGGCGATGCCCAGGGCGAGGAGCACCGTCAGGTACGAGGCCAGGCACTCGGCCAGGGTCGCCGCCATCCGCCCCCAGAACGCCCGGGGCGAGCGGGCGGCCCGCAGCCCCGCGAGGGAGCCGCTGCGGAAGCGGTGGAGCAGCCATTCGGCGGGGCCCATGCTGAGCGTGAGGGCCACCGCCGAGGGGGCCGCGACCGCCTCGGCGGGGCCGCCCGCGAGCACCTCTCCGAGGGCGGCGTAGAGCACGAGGAGGCCGGTGCCCAGGCCGAAGACACCGAAGGGCACCGAATCCCCGAGCCGGGGGCCGCGCGGCGCGAACTCCTCCTCGGCGCCCCGCAGCATCCGCCAGCGGACCGTCCCCTCGCCGGGCCCCCGCCGGAGCCGGTCGCGGACCCGGCGGGCCGCCGTCCGCACCCCCTCGACCAGCGGGAGCTCCCGCAGCGCCAGGGTGCAGGCCCCGAGCAGCGACAGCAGGAGCAGGGCCACCCGCAGCGGCGTCGCCAGCCCCACGACCAGCGACACCACCGCGCCCACCGCCATCGGCGCCAGCGCGCACAGCAGCAGCCGTTCCCGGCCGAGCACGAGCAGGACCGTCGCGGCCCCGACGTAGAGCGCCTGCCCGGCGGCGAAGGCGTAGGAGAAGGCGGGGCCGCCGGGCACCGCCAGGGCCGCCGCACCGCCCAGCAGGGCGCCCGCCGGGGCGCCGACGAGCAGGGTCCGCCCGGCGGCGGCCCGGTCGCCCAGGCCCAGCCAGGAGTAGGCGCGGTGGGACAGGGTCTGGTCCCAGACCCAGCCGATCAGGGCCCCGGCGAGCAGGGTCAGCGTCCCGGCGGGCAGCCCGAGCCGGTCGGGCGGCCCCTCCAACAGGGGCGCGCCCAGGACGTAGGCGAGCCCGGGCAGGGCGAAGATCAGCCCGCGCAGCAGGCAGGCGGTGAGGGAGACCTTCCAGGGGTCGGGGGTCTCGGCGGGTTCGGGGAAGGACCGGGGCACCCGGGCGTACAGCTCCTCGGCGAGGCCGAAGGAGTCGTGGCGGCCGTAGGCGAGCCGGATGTGCTCGTCGGTCATGCCGTCGGATTCGAGGACGGCGGCGATCTCGTCGGGGTGCACGGCCGCCGCGATGAAGGGGGCCAGCCGCTCGGCGAGTTCCTCCATCGGGTCGCCGGCGGGCGCCCCCGCCCCGGCGCGCCGGGGCCGGGGGATCGCGGGCAGGGTGTCGCCGCCCGGGGTCTTGAGCCAGAGGGAGCCGCTCACCACAGGCTCCCGTCGGACGCGAGTTCGCGGTACCAGGGGTCGGCGAGCCGCTGGGTCCAGTCGTCGCCGGCGCGGACGGGCAGCACGGGCTGGCCGGCGAGCTCCCGGTAGATGTGCCGGAAGCCGTCCACGGACCGGTGGAGGGTGAACTTCTCCACGACCCGCTTGCGCGACCTGCGGCCCAACTCCGCGCGGCGGCCGTCGTCGCGCAGCAGCGCGAGGGTGGCCTTGGCCATCAGCTCCGGTTCGCGGGGCGGTACGACGAGGCCGGTGTCGCCGACGGCCTCGCGGACCCCGCCGACGTCGGTGGAGACGGTGGTGCGCCCGCAGGACATGGCCTCGATGATGCTGAAGGGGAAGCCCTCGCTGATGCTGGAGAGCATCACGATGCTGCCCGCCGCGTACGCCCGGGCGACGTCGTCGATGCGGCCCTCGTAGGAGATCCCGTCGGTGACCCCGAGTTCGACCGCGAGCTTCTCCAGGCTCAGCCGGTAGTCCTCGCAGCCCGCGGGGACGGGCCCGAAGAGCCGCAGCCGCAGGGCGGGGAGCTCCTCGCGCATGAACGCGTAGGCGCGGATGAGGGTTTCGAGGTCCTTGATCGGGTCGATGCGCCCGCACCAGCTGAGGGTGGGGACCGCGGGTTCGGGTCCGGCGTCGGGGAAGGCGTGCGGGTCGACGCCGTTGTAGACCGTGCGGATCTTCTCGGAGGGCGCCCCGCCGCGCTCCTCCCAGCGCCGGTTGTACTGGTTGCACGGGGTGATCAGGTCGGCCTGGCGGTACCCCTCGCCGTTCAGCTCGCGGTAGAAGGCGAGCAGCAGGGCCTTGACGGGCCAGCTCTGGGCGGCGGTGCGGTAGCCGAGGTAGCGCTCGCGCAGGTAGATGCCGTGCTCGGTGAGCAGGAACGGGACCCCGTCCAGGCGTTTGGCGGCGAGCGCCGGGAGGGTGGCGAGGCCGCTGCTGACGGCGTGCGCGACGCTGTCGGGCGGGATCCGGACGGCGAGCGGGCGCAGCGCGTGTTCCAGCAGGTCGGTCGCGGTGAGCGCGTCGTGGATGGTGGGGGCGGCGCCCGCGGTGGGCAGCTCCGGGCGGGTCCACACGGTCATGAGCGTGCGCAGGACGGATTCGGAGCGCAGGGCCGTGGTGAGCCGGCCGGCCCGGGCGTGCACGGCGAGTTCGCGCAGGGCGGCGGAGAAGGCGGCGTTGCCGGGGCCGGGTCCGGGATCGAGCAGGGAGAGCAGGAACTGTTCGTAGGTCTCGGTGAAACGGCGGTGGCCCTTGCCCCGCGGGGCCCAGTGGCGGCCGCGGACGGGGGTCTGGCCCCAGAGCGGTACGGCGGTGTGCCGGTAGACGTTGCGCGGCAGTTCCCAGGTGACCGGCTCGCGACCGGAGCCGGTGAGGGCTATGACGTTGAAGTCCACCTCCGGCATCCCCCGGACGAGCTGGTCGCACCAGGTGCTGACGCCCCCGTGGACGTGCGGATAGGTGCCTTCGGTGAGCATGGTGACATGACGCCCATGGCTCATGCGGTGTGTCCCCCCAGGACGGAAAAGGGGCCGGCGCCCGTGGGTTCGCGGAGCGCCGGCGCTGTGGTGCGGCGTGCTTGTCGTGTGCTGCGTGCTGCGTGCTGCGTGCGGCGTGCTGCGTGCTTGTCGCGTGGTGCGTGCCGCGTGTCGTGCGGGCGCCGTTCAGCCGTGGCAGGTCGGCTGGGCGGGCCGGTCCGGCCGGGTGGGCCGGACCGAGCGGCCGGAGCGGTTCAGCCGGCCGGAACGGTTCAGCTGGGCAGCTTGAGCGTCACCGCGGACTGGAGGGCCTCCGGCGCGGTCCAGTCGGACCGGTTGCCCGCGTAGGCGGTGCCGAAGACGGAGGTGCCGAGCAGCAGCTGCTTCTTCGTGCCTTCGGGGACGGTGACCGGCGCGACGACCCCGCTGGGGGCCTTGACCGTCACGTCGGTGCCGATGCGGTAGGCGGTGACCTGGCCCGCGGCGATCGCCTTGGCCCAGGCGGTCCGGCGGCCCAGCTCGACGCCGGAGTCCTTCTGGCTCTGGTTCACGATCGGGGTGCTGGGCGCGTACAGGGTCCGGTAGGTGTCCAGGACCTGGTTGAGCACCGGGTAGAGGGTGCGGTCCTCGGCGAGGTTGGCCTGGTGGACGTAGTGCGGCCGGGGGTCGTTGGAGAGCACGTGCCGCAGGGCGGTCCGGGTCTCCTGGGGAACGATGTAGTTCAGGAAGCCGGTGTTCGCGTCGAGGGGGGCCGGCAGGCAGGTCGAGGTCGCCGGGTTGTCCTCGCACAGGCCGCTGCCGCCGTCGGCACGGCTGGTGTAGATCCAGTTGTACTCGTCGGCCATCTCCGCGTTGGTGCCCGTGTTGTAGTACACGTTCATCGGGTACCGGGGGACGGTCTGGGCGGCGCCGACGGCCCGCATCTCCGGCTCGCGGGAGTTGTCGCTCGCGGTCCACTTCACGCCGTTGTCGGCGAGCGCCCCGGCCAGGTTGGGGTTGTCCACGGGCTGCTGGGGCGCCACCTTGAGGCCCGAGTGCTCGCCGGTGACCAGCTCGGAGCGGTCGGTGGTGATGCCCTTGGACGCGGCCCAGTTGTTGTTGTCGCTGATCTGCTTGGAGATGTCGGCCCGGGTGGTCCACTGGATCGCGCCCTGGGCGGTGGTCCTGCAGGTCCAGGGGTTGGTGTCGACGTTCTGCAGGCACCCGAGGAAGAGGTGCGTGTAGGTGTGGTTCACCCAGCGGTACTTCGCCTTGTCCGCGATCAGCTGGGTGGCGAGCGGGTCGGCGCCCGCGTGCTCGCTCTTCCACTCCTCGCCCGCGCCGGCGTTGAAGACCATGTCGAGCTTGAAGCTCTTGCTCGTCTGCCACTGCGCGAGGTACTGCGCGTCGGCGGCGGTCATCCGGATGGTGCTCTCCTGGCCCGCGCCGCCCGCACAGGCGTAGTCGCCCGGCGTGCAGTTGAGGTCCTTGCTCCAGCGCGCGTCCGGTGCCAGCACGTCGTCGACGTGGACCGCGAAGTAGCTCCGGCTCTGGCCGAGGTGCACGCCCTGGGTGAGCCACTCGACGATGCCCCGGGCCAGCAGCCGGAACTGCTGCTGGTACTGGTTGTACCCGAAGGTGACCACCAGTTCCTTGCGCCCGTCGTGGGCGTACTCGCCGAGGAGCGAGGCCCGCCCGGAGCCGACCGGGGCGTCGAGGTAACTGGTGTAGCCGGCCCGCGGCTTGGCCATGAAGCCGTAGCTCTCGGGGATCAGCGGCGAGTTGTCCTCGAAGGCGACCTGGCCCCCCAGGTACCCGAAGGGACCGGCCTTGCCGGCCGTCGTGACGGCCGCCTGGGTGCCGTCGAGCGTCCCGCCGTAACCGCCGTTGTCCGTGTACTCCAGACCGACCTCCGGGTGCGCCCAGGTGTAGGCGTCCACCTGGCGGATGCCGTACGTCGTCTCGTAGGCGCTGAGCGCGGTCATTTCGGCCGAGCCCGCTCCGAACGGGTTCTCGTTCGGCAGCACCACCCCCTGGAACTTGGCGCGCGGGCGGCCGTCGACCGTATCGGCGAGGTACGCCGCGTTGATCACCGGGCGGCTGCTGCTGCCCAGGTCGACGCGGGTGAACGGAACCCCGGTGCTGGTGAGTTCCGCGGTGATCGCCTGGACGGAGCTGCCGCCGTCGTCGACGACCAGCACCTTCAGGTCGATCCGTGGTGCCGTGGCCGCCTGGGCGGTCGCGGCGGGTACTACGACGGACATCAGGGCGGTCGCAGCCATGGCGGCGGCAACCCTGTTCATCCGGTTCTTGTTGACCATTTCGGCCTTTCCCCCCGCAGGCTCCCCACGACCACGGCCATGGCGGACGGCCGAATCGAGGAGGCTCTGTGGAAATCATGCAAAGGGACCCCGCGTCCCCTTGCGAGAGTGGCTCGAGTCTCTCGGACCTCGTCAGGTCTAATCGGCAAACCTGTAACACAGGCCACAGATGGGTGAACCGTCCAGCGCCTTGATCGAACAACTTGCCAAACCTTCGAGTGGCGTACGGACGAGTGCGTACGCGTAGGCTCATTTCTGGCGGCCGCCGAGCCGGAATACGATCGCTGCCGGAACGGCCGGCGACCCCGACCCGACCGCAGCCCCACACCACATAGACGGAAGCGAGACTTCACCACCGTGACTGCTCTGACTCTCAGCACTGCCGGCGCTGCGACGCTGCGCGCCGACGCCCTCGTGGTCGGCGTGGCGAAGGGCCCCAAGGGCCCCGTAGTCGCCGCCGGCGCCGAGGCCGTGGACAAGGCGTTCGACGGAAAGCTGGGCACCGTGCTCGAAGCCCTCGGTGCCTCCGGCGCCGAAGGCGAGATCACCAAGCTGCCCGCCCCGGCCGGCCTGAAGGTCCCGGTCGTGCTGGCGGTCGGGCTCGGCTCGGTCCCGGACACGGACGAGTCCTACGACGAGGAGGCGCTGCGCCGCGCTTCCGGCGCCGCGGCGCGCGCGCTGCACGGCACCAAGAAGGCCGCCTTCGCGCTGCCCCTGGACGACGCCTCCGCCGTGACCGCGGTCGCCGAGGGCGCGCTGCTGGGCGCGTACGCCTTCACCGCGTACCAGGGCGGCGAGAAGAAGGGCGCGAAGGGCTCCGGTCCCAAGCAGCCCCTCGCCGAGATCGCGCTGCTCGGCGCCAAGCCCCGCGACAAGGAGCACAAGGCCGCGGCCGAGCGCGCCGCGGTCGTGGCCGCCGAGGTCAACGTCGCCCGTGACCTGATCAACACCCCGCCGAACGACCTCACCCCCGAGGCCTTCGCCGCGGTCGCCTCCGCGGCCGCGAAGGAGAACGGCATCAAGGTCCAGGTGCTGGACGAGAAGGCGCTCCTCAAGGGCGGCTACGGCGGCATCATGGGCGTCGGCCAGGGCTCCGCGAACCCGCCGCGCCTGGTGAAGCTCTCCTACACCCACGCCAAGGCGGAGAAGACCCTCGCCTTCGTCGGCAAGGGCATCACCTACGACTCGGGCGGCATCTCGCTGAAGCCGGCCGGCCACAACGAGACGATGAAGTGCGACATGTCCGGCGCCGCCGCCGTGTTCGCCGCCGTCGTCGCGGCCGCCAAGCTGGGCCTCCAGGTCAACGTCACCGGTTGGCTCGCGCTCGCCGAGAACATGCCCTCCGGCACCGCCACCCGCCCCGGTGACGTGCTGCGCATGTACAGCGGCAAGACCGTCGAGGTCCTCAACACGGACGCCGAGGGCCGCCTGGTCCTGGGCGACGCGCTGACCAAGGCCTCCGAGGACAACCCGGACGCGATCGTCGACGTCGCGACCCTGACCGGCGCGATGGTGCTGGCCCTGGGCAACCGGACCTTCGGCATCATGGCCAACGACGACGCCTTCCGCACCTCGATCCACGAGATCGCCGAGGAGGTCGGCGAGGCCTCCTGGCCGATGCCGCTCCCCGCCGACCTGCGCAAGGGCATGGACTCCCCCACCGCCGACATCGCCAACATGGGCGAGCGCATGGGCGGCGGCCTGGTGGCCGGCCTCTTCCTCCAGGAGTTCGTGGGCGAGGGCATCACCTGGGCGCACCTGGACATCGCGGGTCCCGCCTTCCACGAGGGCGCCCCGTACGGCTACACCCCCAAGGGCGGCACCGGCTCCGCCGTCCGCACCCTGGTGCGGCTGGCCGAGCGCACGGCCACGGGCGACCTGGGCTGACGCACCGCTCACCCCTGGTGAACGGATGGTGAGGACGCGCCCCCGGGACCTGATCGAGGTCCCGGGGGCGCTCTTCGCCCGGCGTTCACCTCCGCCCTGTTCACTCTCGACGAAAATCCGCTGCGCTCCGTAGGTTTCTACGCCTCGGTAACCGTCGGTTCGGGCGGAACGCCCCGTCCCACCCCGGGCCCGGCGTCCCGTGTTCCCCCGACAAATGCGAAGATGGGTTCTCGGCAGGACAGGGCCCCCACCACAGGGCCGAAGAAAAGCGGCCGATTACCAGCCGCCGCCCGGTCCCAGAGGACCGGCGCCCGGCGCACATGCATGGAGGACGTGACGTGGCGAACGACGCCAGCACCGTTTTCGACCTAGTGATCCTCGGCGGTGGCAGTGGCGGTTACGCCGCGGCGCTGCGGGCCTCCCAGCTGGGTCTCGACGTTGCCCTGATCGAGAAGAACAAGCTCGGTGGCACCTGCCTGCACAACGGATGTATCCCCACGAAGGCTCTGCTGCACGCGGGCGAGGTCGCTGACCAGGCTCGCGAAGCGGGCCAGTTCGGTGTCAAGGCCACCTTCGAGGGCATCGACATCGCCGGTGTCCACAAGTACAAGGACGAGGTCATCTCGGGCCTGTACAAGGGTCTGCAGGGCCTGGTCGCCTCGCGCAAGGTGACCTACATCGAGGGAGAGGGCCGCCTCTCCTCCCCGACTTCCGTCGACGTGAACGGCCAGCGCGTCCAGGGCCGCCACGTCCTGCTGGCGACCGGCTCCGTGCCGAAGTCGCTGCCGGGCCTGGAGATCGACGGCAACCGCATCATCTCCTCGGACCACGCGCTGGTCCTGGACCGCGTGCCCGAGTCCGCGATCATCCTGGGCGGCGGCGTCATCGGCGTCGAGTTCGCCTCGGCGTGGAAGTCCTTCGGCACCGACGTCACCGTCGTCGAGGGCCTCAAGCACCTCGTCCCGGTCGAGGACGAGAACAGCTCGAAGATCCTGGAGCGCGCGTTCCGCAAGCGCGGCATCAAGTTCAACCTCGGCACCTTCTTCCAGAAGGCCGAGTACACCGAGACCGGCGTGCGCGTCACGCTGGCCGACGGCAAGACCTTCGACGCCGAGGTGCTGCTGGTCGCCATCGGTCGCGGCCCGGTCTCGCAGGGCCTGGGCTACGAGGAGCAGGGCGTCGCGATGGACCGCGGCTACGTCCTGGTCGACGAGTACATGCAGACCAACGTGCCGACCATCTCGGCCGTCGGTGACCTCGTCCCGACCCTCCAGCTCGCGCACGTCGGCTTCGCCGAGGGCATCCTGGTGGCGGAGCGTCTGGCCGGTCTCAAGACCGTCCCGATCGACTACGACGGCGTCCCGCGCGTCACGTACTGCCACCCCGAGGTCGCGTCCGTCGGCATCACCGAGGCCAAGGCCAAGGAGATCTACGGCGCGGACAAGGTCGTCGCCCTCAAGTACAACCTGGCGGGCAACGGCAAGAGCAAGATCCTGAAGACCGCGGGCGAGATCAAGCTCGTCCAGGTCAAGGACGGTGCCGTGGTCGGCGTCCACATGGTCGGCGACCGGATGGGCGAGCAGGTCGGCGAGGCCCAGCTGATTTACAACTGGGAGGCTCTGCCGGCCGAGGTCGCGCAGCTCATCCACGCGCACCCGACCCAGAATGAAGCGCTCGGCGAGGCCCACCTGGCCCTGGCCGGCAAGCCGCTTCACTCCCACGACTAATCCACAGTCACGGGCGCGACGACCACTTCCGCACTTTCCGTTAGGAGCAACTGAAACCATGTCGGTTTCCGTAACCCTTCCGGCGCTCGGTGAGAGCGTCACCGAGGGCACCGTCACCCGCTGGCTGAAGGCCGAGGGCGAGCGCGTCGAGGCCGACGAGCCGTTGCTCGAGGTCTCGACCGACAAGGTCGACACCGAGATCCCCTCCCCCGTCTCCGGCATCCTGGCCTCCATCAAGGTGGCCGAGGACGAGACCGTCGAGGTCGGCGCCGAGCTGGCCGTCATCGACGACGGCAGCGGCGCCCCGGCTCCGGCCGCGGCCCCCGCCGCAGAGCCGGCCGTCGCCGAGGCCCCCGCGGCCCCGGCTCCGGTCGCCGAGGCCCCGGCGGCTCCGGCCCCCGTGGCCGAGACCCCCGCCCCCGCCGCCGCGGCCCCCGCGTCCGGCACCGACGTCGTGCTCCCCGCCCTGGGCGAGTCCGTCACCGAGGGCACCGTCACCCGTTGGCTGAAGCAGGTCGGTGAGTCGGTCGAGGCCGACGAGCCGCTGCTGGAGGTCTCCACCGACAAGGTCGACACCGAGATCCCGGCGCCCGTCTCGGGCACCCTGCTGGAGATCCTGGTCGCCGAGGACGAGAACGCCGAGGTCGGCGCTCGCCTGGCCGTCATCGGCGTGGCGGGCGCGGCTCCCGCGGCCGCTCCGGCCGCCGCCGCTCCGGCTCCGGTCGCGGCTCCGGCCCCGGTCGCCGCTCCGGCCCCGGTCGCCGCTCCGGCCCCGGTCGCCGCTCCGGCTCCGGTCGCCGCTCCGGCCCCGGTCGTCCAGGCCCCGGCTCCGGTCGCCCCGGCCGCTCCGGCCCCCGTCGCCGCTCCGGCTCCGGTCGCGACTCCGGCGCCCGTCGCCCCGGTCGCGCCGGTCTCCGCCGGTGACGAGGGCGCGTACGTGACCCCGCTGGTGCGCAAGCTCGCCTCGGAGTCCGGCGTCAACCTGTCCGCCGTGACGGGCACCGGTGTCGGTGGCCGCATCCGCAAGCAGGACGTCCTGGCCGCCGCCGAGGCCGCCAAGGCCGCCGCCGCGCCGGCTCCGGCCGCCGCTGCCGCCGCTCCGAAGGCCGCCGCCCCGGCCGCCGTCTCGGAGCTGCGCGGTCAGACCGTCAAGATGACCCGCATGCGCAAGGTCATCGGCGACAACATGATGAAGGCGCTGCACTCGCAGGCGCAGCTCAGCTCCGTGGTCGAGGTGGACATCACCAAGATCATGAAGCTGCGCGGCCAGGCCAAGGACTCGTTCCTGGCCCGTGAGGGCGTCAAGCTCTCGCCGATGCCGTTCTTCGTCAAGGCCGCGGCCCAGGCGCTGAAGGCCCACGCGGTCGTCAACGCCCGGATCAACGAGGACGAGGGCACGATCACCTACTTCGACTCGGAGAACATCGGCATCGCCGTGGACTCCGAGAAGGGCCTGATGACCCCGGTCATCAAGGGTGCCGGTGACCTCAACCTGGCGGGCATCTCCAAGGCGACCGCCTCGCTGGCCGCCAAGGTCCGCGGCAACAAGATCACGCCGGACGAGCTGTCGGGCGCGACCTTCACCATCAGCAACACCGGCTCGCGCGGTGCGCTGTTCGACACCGTCATCGTGCCGCCGAACCAGGTCGCCATCCTGGGCATCGGTGCCACGGTCAAGCGCCCGGTGGTCATCGAGACCGCCGAGGGCACGAACATCGGCATCCGCGACATGACGTACCTGACCCTGTCCTACGACCACCGTCTGGTGGACGGCGCGGACGCGGCCCGGTACCTCTCGGCCGTGAAGGCGATCCTGGAGGCCGGCGAGTTCGAGGTCGAGCTCGGCCTCTAGCAGCACCGCTGTTGTAACGAGCCTCACCGTCGGCGCCCCCGTCCGGAATACTTCCGGGCGGGGGCGCCGCCGTATTCTCTAGGGCATCGGGCGGCTCCCCCCTCGGGCGGCCCGAGTCCGGTCCGAGTCCGGTCCGAGTCCGGTCCGCACGGCCCTGTACACCGATCAGGAGATGAAGACCCGATGATCACGCCACCCGTGGTGCACTCGCTGCGCGAGCAGATCCGCGAGCACATCGTGGAGGGGATCGTCAGCGGGCGCTGGAAGCCCGGCGAGCGGATCGTGGAGCGCCGGATCGCCGTCGAGCTGGAGGTCAGCCAGACGCCGGTGCGCGAGGCCCTGCGCGAGCTGGAGACCCTGCGGCTGATCGAGTCGGCGCCGAACAAGGGCGTGCGGGTGCGCAACCTCTCCGCGACCGACCTGGAGGAGATCTACCCGGTCCGCGCGGGCCTGGAGCAGATCGCCGCGGAGCTGGCGGCGCCCCGCCTGGCGGCCGACTGCACGGCCCTGGAGCCGCACGTGGCGGCCCTGTGGGAGGCCGACCGCAGCGAGGACGGCACGGCGCAGGTGCGGCACACCGTGGGCTTCCACCGGGAGCTGGTGCGGGCCGCCGGGAACAGCGTGCTGCTGCACACCTGGGAGAGCCTGGGCATCGAGGTGTTCACGGCCCTGTCGATCCGTTGGCTGGGAACCGTGCAGAAGTCGTACGCCGAGGAGCACGCCTCGCTCGTCGAGGCCTTCCGCAACCGCGACCCCGAGATCGGTCTGCTGGTGAAGCGGCACGTCCTGGGGTGCGCTCCGCGCGCCTGAATTGACCTGATTTGCCCGGCACCGGGTGCCTTGATTCATGGCACCCGGTGCCGACTTTTGTCACATGGCCATTTTTTCGCCACTTTCATTTGATCGATCATCGATCAGCGATTTACAGTCATCCGCGGACCCCACCCGGGTCCAACGACCCTGTCCTGCCCGTCAGGGATTTTCTCCACCACCTCTCCTTTGTCCGGAAGGCGGCGCACACCGATGTCCGACCCCGTAGGAAAGCTTCCGAGCGAGCTCGACCAGCTCCCGGACCGCGACACCGAGGAGACCGCCGAATGGGCGGCCTCCCTCGACGCCGTCGCACAGGCCGCCGGTACGCGCCGCGCCGAATACCTGCTCCGCCGCACGCTCCAGCACGCCGAGGCCGCCGGCCTCGCGCTGCCGAAGCTGCTGGAGACGGACTACGTCAACACCATCCCCACCGCCGCGGAGCCGGAGTTCCCCGGTGACGAGGCGATGGAAGCCCGGATCACCGCCTGGAACCGCTGGAACGCGGCCGCCATGGTGACCCGCGGCTCCAAGTACGGCGTCGGCGGCCACATCGCCACCTTCGCCTCGGCGGCCTGGCTCTACGAGACCGGCTTCCAGCACTTCTTCCGGGGCAAGGAGGCCGACGGATCGGGCGACCAGCTCTACATCCAGGGCCACGCCTCCCCCGGCATCTACGCCCGCGCCTTCCTCGACGGCCGGATCTCCGAGCAGCAGCTCGACCTCTTCCGGCAGGAGTCGGGCGGCAACGGCCTCCCGTCCTACCCGCACCCGCGGCGCCTGCCCTGGCTGTGGGAGTTCCCGACGGTCTCCATGGGCCTCGGCCCGCTCTCCGCGATCTACCAGGCGCGGTTCAACCGCTACCTGCACAACCGGAGCATCAAGGACACCGCCAACTCGCACGTCTGGGCCTTCCTGGGCGACGGCGAGATGGACGAGCCGGAGTCGACCGCCGCCCTGGCCCTGGCCTCCCGCGAGCAGCTCGACAACCTGACCTTCGTCATCAACTGCAACCTGCAGCGCCTCGACGGTCCGGTCCGCGCGAACTTCCGCGTGGTGCAGGAGCTGGAAGCCCAGTTCCGCGGCGCCGGCTGGAACGTCATCAAGTCCCTGTGGGGCTCCGCCTGGGACGAGCTCTTCCAGCTCGACACCACGGGCGCCCTGGTACGCCGCCTGCGCGAGGTACCGGACGCGCAGTTCCAGACGTACGCGACCCGCGACGTGGCCTACATCCGCCAGCACTTCTTCGGCGCCAACGCCGAGCTCGTGCAGCTGGCCGGCGTACTGTCCGACGCGAAGATCATCGAGTGCTTCCACACCTCCCGCGGCGGCCACGAGCCCCGCAAGGTCTACGCCGCGTACAAAGCCGCGCTGGAGCACAAGGGTGCTCCGACGGTCATCCTCGCGCAGACCGTCAAGGGCTACACGCTGGGCGCCGGGTTCGAGTCGAAGAACGCGAACCACCAGATGAAGAAGCTGACGGTCGACGAGTTCAAGAGCATGCGCGACAAGCTCGACCTCCCGATCCCGGACAGCGCCTTCGTCGACGGCCAGGTGCCCTACGGCCACCCGGGCGCCGACAGCCCCGAGGTGCGGTACCTGAACGAGCGCCGCGCGGCGCTCGGCGGCCCGGCCCCGGCCCGCAAGGTCGAGCACGTGGCCCTGCCCGCGCCGGCGGACCGTTCCTTCGCCCCGCTGCTCAAGGGCTCCGGCAAGCAGGAGATGGCCACCACCATGGCCTTCGTCCGGCTCGTCAAGGACCTGATGCGGGACAAGGAGACCGGCAAGCGCTGGGTGCCGATCGTCCCCGACGAGGCCCGCACCTTCGGCATGGAGTCCCTCTTCCCGTCGGCCGGCATCTACTCGCCGCTCGGCCAGACGTACGATCCGGTCGACCGCGACCAGCTCATGTACTACAAGGAAGCCAAGGACGGCCAGATCCTCAACGAGGGGATCACCGAGGCCGGCGCCATGGCCGACTTCATCGCCGCCTGCACGTCGTACGCGACGCACGGCGAGCCGATGATCCCCTTCTACATCTTCTACTCGATGTTCGGCTGGCAGCGCACCGCCGACCAGATGTGGCAGCTCGCCGACCAGCTCGGCAAGGGCTTCATCGTCGGCGCCACCGCCGGTCGCACCACGCTGACCGGCGAGGGCCTCCAGCACGCGGACGGCCACTCGCACCTGATCGCGTCCACGAACCCGGCGTCGCTCAACTACGACCCGGCCTTCGCGTTCGAGATCGCGGTGATCGTCAAGGACGGCCTGCGCCGGATGTACGGCGAGCAGCCGGAAGACGTCTTCTACTACCTGACGGTCTACAACGAGCCGAAGGTGCAGCCCGCGATGCCCGAGGGCGTCGAGGAAGGCATCATCAAGGGTCTGTACCGCTTCAACACCGCGGCCGACCTGGCGGAGGCGGCCCCGGCCACCGACGCCCCGAAGATCCAGCTCATGGCCTCCGGCACGGCGATCCACTGGATCCTCGAGGCGCAGAAGCTCCTCGCCGCCGAGTGGAACGTCGCCGCCGACGTCTGGTCCGCCACCTCGTGGGGCGAGCTGCGCCGCGACGCGCTGGAGTGCGACGAGGCCCTGCTGCGCGGCGAGGTGCGCACGCCGTACGTCACCCGCGCGCTGGAAGGCGCCCAGGGCCCGGTCCTGGCCGTCTCCGACTGGATGCGTCAGGTCCCGGACCAGATCAGCCAGTGGGTCGAGCAGGACTACACCTCGCTGGGTACGGACGGCTTCGGCCTCTCCGACACCCGTGAGGGTGCGCGCCGCCACTTCGGCGTCGACGCCCAGTCGATCGTGGTCGCCGCGCTGGCCCAGCTGGCCCGCCGCGGCGAGGTCCCGGCCTCGTCCGTGAAGGAAGCCCGCGAGCGCTACGGCCTCTGAGCCGCGGCGCGGCCGACGCGCCGACGCGTTGACGCACTGACGCACTGACGCACTGAGCCGAAAGGCCGGTGTCCACCCCTTCCGGGGGCGGACACCGGCCTTTCGCCGTACGCGCGGTGGCGGGTGGGGGTCGCAACCGTGATGCTGGAGCGGTGATGGACGAGACGGAGTTCTGGGAGATCGTCGACAGCACCCGCGCGGCCGCCGGAGGCGACCCCGAGGACCATGCCGACCTGCTCGTGGAACGGTTGGTGCGGCTCGACCCGGACTCCGTCCTGGACTTCGCCCGGCACTTCGAGTCGCGGTACAACCGCGCGTACACCTGGGAGCTGTGGGGGGCGGCCGCCGTCCTGCTGAACGGGGCGAGCGACGACGCCTTCGACTTCTTCCGCTGTTGGCTGATCGGCCAGGGCCGGGAGGTCTTCGAGGGCGCGGTGCACGACCCGGAGCACCTCGCGGAGCTGCTGGACGACTTCGACGAGGAGATCGACGGGGACGGCGAGGAGCTGGGGTACGCCGCCGACGAGGCGTACGAGCAGCTGACCGGCGCGCAGCCGCCGGACCTGGGCATTCCCGAGCAGGCCGCAGAGCCGGAGGGCGCCGTGCTCGACCTGGAGGACGAGGCCGGGCTGGCGGAGCACTTCCCCCGGCTCTGGGACCGCTTCGGCGGCTGAGGTCCCGCTCGTCAGTAGTGCGTGCCGCCGTCGATGCGGATCTCCGTGCCGGTGATGAAGGCGCCGTCCTCCGAGCCGAGCATCGCCACGACGCCCGCGACGGTCTGCGGTCCGGCGAAGCCCTGGCCGAGGGCCGGGGCCAGCTTGGTGAACAGGCTCCAGTCGGTGTCCTCGGGCAGGCCGGGGCCGTTGCCCGTGGTCATCCCGCTCTCGATGGAGCCGGGGGCGACGGCGACGAAGCGCACGCCCTGCTTGCTGTACTCGGCGGCGAGGGCGTGGGTCATCGACTGGATGCCGCCCTTGCTCGCCGCGTAGGCGGCCATGTAGGGGTGGGCGAAGGACGCCGAGGTGGAGCTGAAGTTGACGACGACCGGCTGGTCGCCCTCGATCAGCGCCGGGATCGCCTCGCGGATCATCAGGAAGGTGCCGGTCAGGTTGACCGTGATGACCTGGTTCCAGAAGTCGAGCGTCGTCTGGTGGGTGTGCGAGGAGCGCAGGATCCCGGCGGCGTTGACGAGTACGTCGAGGCCCCCGAGGCCCGCGACGGCCTCGGCCACTCCGGCCCGTACGGCGGCCTCGTCCGATATGTCGAGGACCGCGGTGGTGAGCGCTGCGGCGTGCCCGTCGGCCGCGGCCCGCTCGGCGGTGGCCTTCAGGCCGGCCTCGCTGACGTCCACGGTGTGGACCCGGCCGCCTTCGGACAGGATGCGGTGGACGGTGGCCTGCCCGATGCCGGAGCCACCGCCGGTGATGAGGACGCGACGTCCTTCGTAACGGTTCATGGGACCGAGCGTACGACTCGATGGCACGTTTTGCCAGCATGACAATGAATGCCGTCCAATGTGATGGGCAGAGGTAGGCTTCGGGGGTGAGATCTCCCCGTCCGTACTCTCCCCAGCCCGGCCCCGCAGCGCAGTCCCTGACCGAACGGCGCAAGGCCGCCACCCAGCTGGACATCGCCCGCGCCGCCTGCGAACTCTTCGCCGAACACGGCCCCGACGGCACCACCGCCGAGGACATCGCGCACCGCGCGGGCGTCGCACTGCGCACGTTCTACCGCTACTTCCGCAACAAACAGGAAGCCGTGGCGCCGCTGCTCGCGGGCGGCGGCGACGAGTGGCGGGCCCTACTGGCCGAGGAGCACCCCGGCACCCCCCTGGCCGAAGCCCTGGAGCGCGCCGTCACCCGCTCCCTCACGGACCCGCTCGTCATCGGCGAGGGCCTGGAGGTGACCCGCGGCCTGCTGCGCGCGGCGGCCGGCGACCCCGCCCTGCGGGCCGTCTGGTACCGGGTCAACCAGGAGTCCGAGGAACAGCTGGTCCCCCTGATAGCACGGCTGGCCGGCCCGGACGCGGACGCCCTGGCGGTACGCCTCCTCGCGGCGGCGGCCACCGACGCCATCCGGGTCGCCCTGGAGGTCTGGTCCACGGGCGACGGCCCCACCACGGGCCCGGGCTCCCCCGCCACCCTCGCGGTCCACGCCCTCCACGCCCTGACGAACGGCATGCCGGCCGTGCGCTGAGGCAGCGCGTGCGAGCACTCACGACGCACCCGGCCCCCGCCACCTCAGCCGAGGGCGACGGGGGCCGTCATGCGAACGACGCCCCGGCGGAACGCGTGCACGGTCATTCGTAGTGGTAGCGACACTGGGCGACGAGGACGCCGTCTTCGACGGCTTTGTAGATCAGCCGGTGCTCGTCATTGATCCGGCGGGACCAGTAGCCCTGGAATCCGTGCTTGAGCGGTTCCGGTTTCCCGATCCCCTCGTTTCCGTTCCGCGCGATGTCGGCAATGAGCGCATTGATCCGCTTCAGCATCTTCCGGTCCTGGATCTGCCACCACAGATAGTCCTCCCAGGCGCGAGAAGCGAAGGTGACCTTCACTCGTCGGGCACCAGGTCGCGCACCGCGCCGCCACCGCTCTCCAGCTCATCGATGGAGGCGAGCAGCCGACGCGCATTGGCGGGATTCCGCAGAAGGTACGCGGTCTCCTTCAGCGACTGGTAGTCCTCAAGGGAGACTATGACGACGGGATCGTGTCCGGCGCGGGTGATGACGACCTCTTCACGATCGTCAGTGACGGAGTTGAGCACCTCGGCATACCGCGCCCGGGACTCCGAGTACGTCATCGTCTTCATGGCCAACCTCCTCGACGTACAAGAAACTGTACGCCGGCTGCATGCGCCCCGCAACCAAAGCCCGAGCGCCTCACCGCGCCGTCCACGCAGCAAGGGCCGCCACCTCCCGGGGGAGGTGGCGGCCCTTGTGGGTGCTGCGGCGCGGCTTAGAGGTCGAAGTACAGCTCGAACTCGGACACGGATTCTGCCACCAGGAAGAACGTCCCCATATCACGCTGACCTGCAGCTTCTAGCGTTGACCCGTGATGGCTCGCGCTAGGAGTTATTGATCGTCCTGCGGACTGCCTGCGGACTGCGCGCCGTCACCTTGCGTGTCGAGCGGCGGCCGCTTCGGCATCTTGGCTCCGGGCAGCCGGGCGTACCAGGCGAAGAACTCGCGGGCGAGCGCGGATCGGTCAGTGGGGGGCGTCGCTTTCGCCGCCGCGTCTCCTGCCGCGTCCCACAGCTCCGGGGAGATGCGGATCGGCTTGGTGGGTGTCTTGGCCATGAGGCCAAGGTACCGGTCCGTAGCTACAGGGGCAATGACCAGGGAGTCGAAGGTGTAGCTACAGGAAACCCAAGCGAAGGGCTTGCGGTGTAGCTACACGCGGGTCTAGCGTGTAGCTACACAGACCGCCCCGGAAACGGGAACGGCCCCGTCTGGTGTGTCACCACCTGACGGGGCCTGCGATCCGAACCCTGAGTAGAGGGAGTCGAACCATGAGCCCTACCGTACCCCTGCCCGCTGATCTGCCGCGGATGTTCCGTCCGGCGCCGAAGTTGGCCGCGGTCCCGTCGCAACCGGCCGCCGCTGACCGCGAGTCCCTGAAGCCCGCCGCCGGCCGCACCATCACGTACCCGCTCGTCGGCGGTGGCTTCCTGACCGCGCCGTGCCCGTCGTGGTGCACCGTGGACCACTCCGACGACGCCGAGCACGGCATCGCCCCCGGCGAGCTCCTCCACCAGGGCGACAAGCTGTCCCTCCCCTTCGAGCTGGCCGACGGCAGCACCATCGAGGTGCTGTCGGTCCGGATCGAGCAGTACCCCTACGCCCACGACGGGGAGTCGGACCGCGTCCACGCGGCCCTGGTCCCCTCCGAGGACGACGGCGAGCAGACCGGCTACCTGTCGGCCGCCGAGCTGCAGGCCGAGATCCAGCGCACCTACGCGTACCTGGCGAGCCTGGGCCGCTTGGCCGAGCAGCTGGCCGAGGCGCGCACCGAGCAGCACGCGGCGTTCTACAACGCCCGCGGCCTGGCCGTCGAGGGTGCGTGGCACGGCCTGTCGCCCGATGACGTTGAGACGATGCCGCTCCCGTACTTGCTCCGCGTGTTCCGGGCGACGGTCGTTGGGCTCGATAGTCCGGACGAGACGCTGGTAAATCACCTGCTGGCGCACCCGGACGGCACGCACACCGTGAACGTGGACCGCCGGCTGACGTCGTTGATGCGCGAGCGGGCGATCCGGCAGCTGCTGGCGAACCGCCTGTACGTGCGGAGCGCAGCGTGAGCGCCGGCCGCACCGTGACGGTGCAGACGTCCGACCACGGCACCCTGGCGGTTCCTGAGCCGTCCTGGTGCCGCGGGGAGCACCTCTCCCGTACCGCCCGCGCCGATATCCACCACGAGGGCGAGGAGCTGTCAGCCACGGTTGACGTCCCCGGCTTCGGGCGGGTGTCGTTCCTGACGGCGTTCCTGTCGCAGTACCCGTTCGCCGAGAGCAGCGGCCGCGGGGTGACGGTGGCCGTCGAGATCGAGGGCGAGCACCACGAGTTCGACCCGACGAGCCTCGCCAACCTGGCCGCGGCGGTGACCGCGCACGCCCTGTACGGGCTGCTCCCGCTCCGGCGGCAGCTGCAGGCCATCCAGGGCGGGGGCGAGTGATGAGCTCGAACTACTGGGAGCTGCTCTTCCGGGACATCACCGCGGACAAGCTGTTCGTCCTGGAGGAGGAGGCGGGCGAGATGGACGCGGCGAGCGACTACGTCGAGGCCCTGCTGGTCGTCCTCGCGCAGTGGCGCAAGGAGCTGGAGGCCGCCACGTGGCGCCGCGAGTCCGAGGGCCGGGCCTACCGGCGGTCGGCCGAGCGGCTGCGCGAGGCGTGGCTGGTGTACAGCTTCCGGAACCAGGCGACCGTGTCGTTCATGCCCGAGACGTTCGACCTCGAGGTTCCGTCGAAGCGCGGTGCGCAGTGATGGGCGCCGCGGTTGTCCGCCGCCCGACGGAGCAGGCGGCCGTCAGTCGGGTCGTGAAGTCGGCCCGGCCCCTTCCGTCGCTCGTGGTCGCGTTCGAGGGTCTGGCGGACTGTGAGGCGCGCGGGGACCTGTGCGGGGCGCGGCTGTGCCGGAGCTTGGTGCAGCGGATCGCGCGGGACGGGTGGGTCGGCGAATGAGCCGCGGACGGCCGGACCGTGTGACTCGCGCGCGGATCGTCGGGAACCTGGCTGAGCGGGACGGGCCGCGCTGCTTCCACTGCCGGCGCCCGTTCGCGGCGGACATGGTCGGGGCGACCCTCGACCACTACGTGCCGCGCGCGCTCTGGAAGACCTGGCGGCAGCGGAACCTCGTGCTGGCGTGCGCACCGTGCAACTGGTCGAAGGGGGACCGGTTGCCGTGGACGGTGGCGGCTCTGCTGCTGCGGAACGTGCGCCAGCACCAGCTGTGGCGGGACGCCTGCGGGGCGGCAAGTTCGCCCAGCGTGTGACCCATCTCCCCCCTCTTGTCGCCGCAGGTCGAATCCCTAATCAGGCGGCGCCAGGAGGGGGCCACGGGCGGGCCTGTCGCTGCAGGTCGAATCCCAAAAGGGGTCGGCCCGGCGAGGGGCGTTCCCGCAGCGTCTTCCACATCTCCCCCGGGGGCTCCCACCCAATACCCCCAAGGGCTCTGAGCCCAAGCCTCCCAAGCCTCCCGAGGGCTTGGCGGTAAAGGGCTCCACTGCTTCGCGGACACCGCAACGTGATCTTCGCGGTACCGCGCAAGTGATCACCGCACAACGAGAACGGCCGGCCCGGGATGCACCCCGAGCCGGCCCCGGTCCAACGCCACTGGAGGCGGAACCATGACCATTCTCTACACCCAGCGCGACGGAACGCAGGACCTGCGTCCGACCTATCCGACGCCGACGCCGCCCACCGACATCTTCGGCGCGACCGACCCCGGCGAGGACGTCCACGCGGTCATCACGCTGCAGGTGGCCATGACCCGCGACATGCTCGCCGCGGCCCTGGACCTGGCGGCCGGGAACTGCGAGGAGAGCCCCGACTCCTGGTCGGTGGAGTTCATCCGCGAGTCCATCGAGCTGCAGATGACCTACGAGAACTTCCTGCACCTGGAGCGGTCGGCCCAGGGGTACGCAGAGTGGGGCGACATCGACGACTCGATCAAGCCGTTCATCCAGGCCGCGTACCGCGCCGTGGACCGCGCCTACCCGAAGGGGCTGTGACCGGCATGGAGACCATCCGACCGCAGGCCGCATCGCAAATGCCCCCGAAGACGTACACGGGCCCGACCCTCGGCGGCGCCGTCGCGACGATCCGCTGCCCCGACTGGTGCGTCGTCGACCACGGCTACTGGGACGACAACGCTGACGACTGCTACCACAAGGGCGACGTCCTCGAGCTGGCCCTGCCGCGCGACCGGGCGAACTACCCGGCGCCGGTACCGGTACCGGTGTTGGCGGCCGAGCTGAACCTGCACTCGACCGCGCCGGGGCCGGCCGCGGCGAACGTGTGGCTGCACCTGTCGGAGTTCAAGGACGACGGGCTGGAGTTGGACCTGGCAGGCGTCGACCAGCTGCTCGCCAACGTCGACCGGTACCGCGACGGCCTGGCGGTACTGCGGGGACGTCTCGCGGCCATCGACGCGGAGCGCCGTAGGCGGTACTGAGTACCGCGCCCGGTACCGGCACTGACGCCGGTACCGGCGCCCCGAACCTTGGCCGACCAGCGGTTCTGACGGTGACGCTGACGCGAAGTGCCGCGCCACATTCACTCGATCTGCCGCGTCACTTCGGGCGGCTAGTGCGCGCACGTGCGCGCGTAGCAAGCGGTGACGTTCGCGTCCAGGGCGAGTGAATGAACGGGTGAACGACCCCGGTTTGCCCCCGGCAAGACCCCGGCTATGACCCGGTTATAGCCCGGCAAGACCCCGGCAACTGGCCGGTGCGGCAGTGATCATAGCCGGGTCATAGCCGGGGTCTTGCCGGGGGCAAACCGGGCATCCGCCGGGTGGACACCACCCGGACAGTGACCGGTATGTCCCGGCATGGGGGGCGGACAGAGGCCGGAATGGGGGCGGAATGACCCGGACACTGTCCAGCTGCTGTCCGGGGGATTTCCGGGACATAAGGGATTCTGTCCGGGGGATGTCCAGGACATACCGGTCACTGTCCGGGGTGATTCCGGGAGATTTGTCCGCTGATCGCGGCCTGATCGGCCCGTGACCTGCGACGTAGCAGCGCAGATCAGGGCCTGATCGGTGCCTGAAATGCGCAGATCGCACCCCTGCTCGGGCGCTGCTCGGCCTGCTCCGTTGCAGGTCAGGTTCTGCTCGACCGCTGCTCGTGGATCACTCCGAGCGGCTGGCGAGCAGGCGTCGAGCAAGAGCTGACCTGCAGTCGAGCAGGCCGAGCAAGCGGCGAGCAGACGTCGAGCAGGACCGCTTGATCCCGCTGACACCCATCTGACCTGCACTGACACCCGCTGACACCTCGATTGGGTGTCAGCGGGGGTGTCAGAGCCGCTGACACCCCCGTCCGCCTTAGGTAATGCGTGCGCGCGCACGAGCTGACACCCCCCTGACACCCCGCCCTGACACCCCCAGGTGTCAGCCACCCCGATGGGACGCCACGGCGTCCGTGTACAGCTCGCGCGTCAGGTCCGCTTCGACGATGCCCAACTCGGCCAGGACGGACCGCACGTCGCTGAGAGCCGCGGCCAGGTCATCCTCGTCGGCGAGCGTCTCCAGTTCCAGGAACGTGCCGTCGATCTCCGGCACCCGGACCAGCGTGGCGAGCATGCGGCGACCCAGCTCGTCGAGGTCGTAGTTCCGGCACCGCTTCTCGAACGCGATGACCGGCACGTAGCCGAGGCCGCGGAGCATGGCGTGCACCGCCTCGGCGTCCTCGACGCGGGTCTCGTGCTCGGGCTTCGAGCCCGACTCCTCGTCGACCACCGCGCCCTTGTACGTCAGCACCGTCCGGGTGTCGTCGACGCCGTGAACGGTGCGGACCCGCAGCTCCTGGCCGGCCTTCTCGA
The DNA here is from genome assembly GCF_044759975.1 of Streptomyces sp. NPDC098789. Classification (NCBI taxonomy): domain Bacteria; kingdom Bacillati; phylum Actinomycetota; class Actinomycetes; order Kitasatosporales; family Streptomycetaceae; genus Streptomyces; species Streptomyces sp. NPDC098789. The sequence continues at coordinate 71,125 of NZ_JBIWAJ010000016.1, read as the reverse complement.
GGGCGCCCTCGAGGTCGTCGTAGTACGTGTCCTTGTACACCTCGACACGAGCGGCGGCCCGCTCGTCGAGCGCGCGCATGACCGCCTCCGGTGACTGAACCCTGGCCTTCAGCTCTGCCTCGATCACCTGTCGTCCCCTTTCCCTGTCAGACCGTGCGTTCAGCCCCATCGATGACCGCCTCGAACATCCGCCGGAACCCGCGGTACAGCGGCCCGTGCGGGGTCTCCATCACCTTGTACGTCGCCGACTCGTGGCCCTCCCAGCCGGCGTCGAACGCGCCGACGAACAGGGTGGAGTCGGTCCGGATGAGCCGCCACGTGGGCAGCATGCCGTACTGGTACACCTCGATGTCGCAGATCCCCGACAGCTCCCGCAGGCGGGCCTCGGCCAGCCGCACGCCCCCGGCGAGAGACTCGGCGGACTCCCCGATCTCCGCGGCCCGCTGAGCCAGGGCCGGCGACTCAGGGTCGAGAAGCAGCACCCGCACCCGCAGCTGCCCGCCCTCGCGGCCGAGGTGGGCGCGGAGCATCGAGTCGTTGAGCCCGATCAGGCCGAGGCCGCGGACGGCCAAGATGTCCAACTCCTTCGCCGTGCGCGCCTGCTGCTGGATCTCCTCACGCGCAGACGCCTGCGACGAGTACACCCGCACGACTTCAGGGAAGGCGGCCAGGTCGAACGCCGCACCGCCCGTCCGCTTCTCGCGACTAGCGGCCAGGCCGAGCAAGTGACGTGCATCGTCGGGCATGTTCAGGCCGTCCGCGATCCGCTCGTACACGTCCAGCCTGGAGACTGCACGGCGCCGGTTGATGATCTCGTTGACGCGGGCCTGCGTCATGCCGACCGCGGCGGCGATTCGCGCCTGGCTGGCCCCGGCGTACTGCTGCACGTGCCGGAACGTCGCCCCGACATCGCGGGCCCGGAGCGCTTCGCGAACGTCGGCCCGCTCCCATGCCCAGCTGGGGAGCTCGATCGGTACCAGTGGTGTCGTCATGGCCCGGCCCCCGGATCCCAAGGCTGTGGGGAAGTCATCCCACGGTGAGATTACCGTCCGGGTATCGAGCCGCACGCAGCGTTCGGAAGATCCTTGCGTCATGGCGGAGCAGCAGACCAGCGCGGTGGAGTTCCCCGTCCTCCCCGGCGGCTGGTGCACCTGGCATGACGGGCCCTCGGAAACAGCGTTGGTGGTGCAGTGGGGCGAATCGAGCTCGGGCCCGCCCAAGCCGCTGTACGCCTGCGCCCCGTGCCGCGAGCAGCGCAACCTCGCTCCGCCGCTCGCCCGCTGCCAGGACGTGCCCGTGCCGGGCGTCGGTGCGCTGTCGTGGGAGCAGATCCAGGGCCGGAGCTGCATCGCGTGCTCCGGACCGCTCGCCGAGAACCGGGTATGGCGGGACACGGTCATCGTCCACCAAGACGGGTACGGGCTGCCCTTCGAGGTCTACGCCTGCCCAGTGGTCCCCTGATGCGGATCCGTTGCCGCTGCGACCGGGCGATCCGTAGCTCGGAATACGAGACGATTCCCGTCGACTCGGCGTCCGGCGGTCGGCCCGACCAGCACGCCCACTGCTGGGGCGCCCCAGAATGTCGGCCCATCACCCCCGCGGACCCGCCCGACATCCACTAGCGGCGAGAGCAAGCCCGTACCCAACTTGCCAGAACACGCACAAAACGCCAGCTCGAGGCCTACTGTCCGGCCATGGAACAGAACGAGCACATCGAAGCCTGGTGGAACACCCTCGACGAGGAGAAGCGGCAGCGTCTCCTGGAGTTGGACGAGAGCGAGACGCTACCTGCGGAGTTCGTCCCGAGCATGGTCGACGCCCACGTCCTGGTGGTCGGCACGAAGTGGACGGCCGACCCGGGCTACAGCTTCCATCAGCCCGAGTCCCTGGTCGCGTTCCTCGCCGAGCGGCGCGGCCAGGAGTAGACGCAGCAGCGCCCGCCCGGATCTACGTGGCCGGGCGGGCACTGGGTGCGCTGACTGGGGAGTTACGCGGTGAGGTCGATCTCGACGATCGCGGACGGCTGGTAGATCTTCAGCCCGGCGTCCATCTCCGCGCGGAAGCGGATCATGTTCCGCTGGAAGTCGGACGCCCCGACGTCGGCGCCCAGCGCGTCCGGGTCGTAGGTGTTCTCGGACCAGTCGAAGCGGACGTCCTCGGCCAGCTGCAGCTCCGTCGCCAGCTTGAAGTTCGCCAGGTGCCCGACCCCGGCCGTCTGCGCGATCGTCGTGACCACCGGCAGGCCCCACAGCCGGCGCGCGTTCACGTCGACCGTCTGCACCGGACCGCCCAGGTAGTACTGCGCCTCGTTGTCGGCGAGGAGCTCGATGACCTCCCAGTCGTTCGGGTGGAGCACGTAGGCCGCCCCGTCCGAGAACGACAGCACCTCGAGCTTCGTCTTCGCCTTACGGGTCGTCGTGAGGATGTCCGTCACCCACGCCTGCGCCTGGGAGCCGGACACGTTCGCGATGCCGGTCATGTTCTCGCCCGACCCCGAGCCGTTGATGATCTGCGCCTCCAGGGCCATCTCGACGCCCAGCCGCATCTCCATGTCGAGGAACCGCTGCAGCATCGGCGCGTCCCGGAGATCCTGGCGGGCCACCGGCTCCGACAGGTGCGCGATCGTCCGCGTCCGGTCGTCGACCCGCTCCATCGTGAACACGCTCGTCGGCTTCAGCGCGCCGCGGGCCACGACGGTGGCGTTGTTCGTCCGCACGGTCTGCCGCATGTACGAGAAGCGGGACGGCCCGGACACGGTCGGGATGAGCTGGCGGAGCACCAGGGCGGGCACGCCGCTCCGGACCGGCTCCGCGTCCAGGGGAACCGTCAGCGGAACCGCGCCGCCCGACAGCAGGCCCTTGAAGCCCTCCGGCCCGGACACCGCGCGGATCACCTGCTCGCCCCAGTCCGAGCCGCCCGCGGCCTTCACGCGCGGGTGCAGGCTGCCGCCCTTCATGGCGGACGGGCGGGCCATGCTGTCGCCCAGCTTGCGCAGCTCCTCACTGAAGCCGGCGCCGGAGTTCTTCGCCTTCTCGGCGTTCTGCGCCACGATGATCCGGTCCTGCAGGTCCCGGGCCTTCTTCACGAGAGCGGCCGCCTGGGACGCTTCCTCGGCGGTCAGGTCACGCTTCTCACCGTCGGCCCTGCTGAGGATCGCGCGCGCTTCCTCGGTAGTGGTGCGGGCTTCAGCCTTCAGTGCTTCGATGTTCTCGCTCATGGTGTCGTCCTCAGGAAGTAGTGATCACTTCCCGCACGCTCCGGAGGCTGGCCGCGCGAGTGCGCTGGGCGGGCCTGCAACGGTGGTCCGGGCGGCGCCGAACTGAGCGGACGACATGCGCGGCCGGCGCTGTACCGGGAGGCTGGCCTGGGGCGAGCGACTTGGCGGGCGGGTCTCCCCGATGGCCGCCGCTGCACCCCCGGCTTCCTGCTACCGGAACAAGCTGCCGACGAGACATGACCTGGCCGTCGATCAACCTGTGGTCATTTTAGCTGGTAGGGCCCACTTCGCGGAAGATCTCCGCCCCGTCCTGGTACGTCGTCAACTCCCAGCAGGCGCACGGGCACGGCAGCTGCAGCATCCGCTCGACCGCCAAGCCCCCGTCGCCCATGAACCAGACGCCGCCGTCCGCGTCCATCAGCCGGCCCGCGGACGCCTCGGTCAGCCACCGGCCGTCCGGCAGCACCTCGGTCGGCGCGTGCTGCATCACCACGCACAGCAGGCGGACCCCGCCCGCTGTCCTGCCGTCGATCGCCTTCGTGTTCACCGTGTCCTCCTACGCGAACGGGTTGTCGTCGTGGTCATGACCCTCGTCAGCCGTATCCGCCAGGCCGATCCTCACCCGGGCGTCCGGCGTCAAGCCCAGCTCGCGAGCCCAGTAGCGCAGCTGCTGCGACGCCTCGCGGGCAAACTGCACGTAGGGGTTGCGCACCGCCTGGCTTCGGTCTGCGGACGACCGGCCGGCCACTACCGGACCGCGCTCCTTGATGTCCTGCGACGCCGCCAGGTACAGCGACGACCACATGCAGTACGCCGTGACCGCCATCCGGTCGCCCTCGCGGAAGCGGGTCGGGTTGCCCGCGTACTCACGAGCCAGGTGGTCCCAACGGGCACGGCCGGCCTCGTCCAGCTGCTCCGGCACCACGCCGAAGTCCAGGCCGAGGCCGCCCAGCTCGGCGTCCTTCGCGACGGTCAGCGCGCGCTGCGCCGGTCCGAGGATGCGCAGGCCCTTCGGGATCTTCATGTCACGCTGTGCAGCCACGGCTGCCCCTTTCCAAAACTGGTTTTCGGCCCTCGCGTGCGTTCCCAGCTCACCGCGGCGCTGTCCAAGCGATCTTGGTCCGTGATCACGACTCCCCTCCCCCCGAGGGGAGCGCTTCGACCTGTCGTAGGGCCTCGATCGCGGTCCGAATGCGGTCCGGAGAGGCTGCCAGGGCGAGCTTGGAGACGGCTTCAAGGGCCACAGAGGCCGCTTGGAGGCCCTGAGTGGCTGACATGGAGGCCAGGATCAGGGCTACACCCTGATGATCCCGCCTCAAAGCGGCCAGCGCAATGCTCATCGCTGCCTGCTCGGTGCTGCGCACACGGGCGAGCTTGGCCCTGTGTCGGGCCGTCAGGCCCGCCGTGCGTGCTGCTGCGAGCTCCTTGCGCTGCTTCTTCTGGGCTGCTGTCCGTCTCGTGGCCGCGACCATGCGCTGCTGGACGGTGTCGTCAACGTTCACGCTGCTTCCTCGGAGAGGGGGTGGGAGGTGTAGTTGGGACAGACCGGGGCGTGGGCGTCCATGCAGGGCCCGCTGGGGAGGGTGTGGAGGCGTGCCCCACACCCCCTGGGGCACATCCGGTACCTCCCCCGGCGCACCCCCGCCCCACATGCCGTGCAGACCCGGGGGGAGAGCCTCCTGGGGCGGGCCATGACCTACAGCCCCGCCTGGCGGACCAGGATGCGTCCGAGGAGGGTCTGGACCTTCTGCGGGTCACCTCCGGTGGCTGCGGCGCCGAGCTGCGCGCCCATGTAGGCCAGCGAGTAGATGAGTTGGGCGATCAGCTCGCCGTCCGCCTCGCCGCTGTCGTTGGCGAGGCCGCCGAGCAAGCTCTCGATGCCCTGCTGGTCGCCGCGGCTAGCGGCGTTGATCAGCGCGACGGCGGTAGTGGCTGCGTTCTTCGGGTCGGTCATCGCGTGCTCCTGAACATCGTTGGGGACGTGCATTTGCGGGCGGGGAAGGCGGTGGTTGATCTTGAATGCCGGGTGGAGGGTGGAGGGTAGTGGAGGGTTTTCCGCTTCTTCCTACGCGTGTGCGCATGGAGATAACCGGGAGACCCTCCACTACCCTCCACCCGTGCAGGTCAGGGGCTTTCGTCGTCCTCCGTGCCGGTGAGCATCAGGCCGAGCCAGACACGCCCGATCTTGCGGTCCTTCTTCTCGAACCCGCGGGCCTGCATGGAGGCGGCGAAGGTGACGGCGTTGCCCACCTCGTCGCTTTTGATGCCGGTCTTGTGACACCAGGCGGACCAGGCCTCGAAGAGTTCCGACGACCGGACTACCCCGTGCGGGTTGGGCAGAGTCCGCTCGGCCAGGAAGCGCCCCAGGGAGTCGCTGTCGGTGCGGTACTGCTCCGTCCGAACCCGTACCGCCTCAGGGGGCTTGAGGCCCTCCCTGCGGTACGCCTGCCAGCCCTCGTACACCCACGCGAGGATGGCGCCCGTCGCAGCCTTCAGCCGGCCTGGCAACCCACCGTCGCGCTCGTCTTCCGGGATGACGACGTCGAACGGCACGACGAGGATGCGCCGCCATACGGCCGGGTCGTCGCCGCTGACTTCCGGGAGGTGGTTGGTGAGCATGATCAGGGTGTGGGACGGGTCGAACGTGATGGGGTTCTTGTGCATGTAGTTCGCCTCGATGGGGTCGCCGCCCACGAGGCGCTTCATGGTGGCCTCGGCGAACTTGCGGCCCTTCTCCGTCTCGGAGCAGAACGCCAGCCGGGCCCCCCTCAGGCGCATCTTGAACGAGGCGTGCCGGTCGTGCTTGGACTGCATGAGGAGGGCGGGGTCGACCTCGATGGCGTAGTCGCCGAAGGCGGCCATGACCGCGTCGCGGATGGTGCCTTTGCCGTTGGCGCCGGTGCCGGTGAAGATCGGCATGACGTGCTCGGTCTGCTTGCCGAGCATGGCGTAGCCGAACAGGCGCTGTACGAAGGCGCGGACGTCCTCGTCGGGCAGGATCCGTTTGAGGAAGGCTTCCCACTCGTCGTTGACCTCGCCCGTGAGCTTGGCGCCGGCGACCTTGGTGATGAGGTCGGCGCGGTCGTTGTTGTACACCTCGCCCTTCTCGAGGTCGATGGTCTGCCCGGGCGTGTTGAACAGGTAGGGGTCGGCGTCGAGGTGCCGGGCCGCGGTGCTGATGGGCTTCAGCGCTCCGGCGAGTTTGAGCATGCCTTCGATGCCGGCCGCGGACTCGGACTTGCGGACGTCGGAGTACAGGTCGTTGCGCTCGTCGCCCTTGTCCATGGCCATGCATTCGGCGAGTGCCTGTTTGGTGGTGCGGACGGCGGCCTGGATGTCGACGCGCTGTTCGTCGAGGTACCAGCGGGCTCCGGTCCAGTAGTGCCAGCCGATGCCGTGGACGTGCCGCAGCGAGTCGGAGTGCTCTTCGGCGAACCGTTCGGCCATGCGGAGGTGTCCGCGGTGCTGTTCGGTCCGCTGGCTGGGGACGGCGCGGAGCGTGGGCGTGGTGGGCTGCAGGATGGGCTCGGTCATACGCCCGCTCCCTTCCTGGCGGATGCGACGGTGGCCTTGGCGGCACGGTCACCCAGTCCGACGCCGACAGCCGCCGTGATCAGCGCGGCCTCCACGTCGCCCGCCGCGAGATGCCCGTCCTTCACGTGAGCCCACGCCTTCGCGGCGGCCCAGAACAGGCGGTCGTTGCGGGTGCCCTGCTCGGCTCCGGCGACGACGCGGACTAGTCCGTCGAGGACGCGGCTGGCATGGTCGGGCCGCGCCGTGTGCCGGAGGGGCTGGCGGAAGGCCGGCGGTGGCGGGGGCGCGAGCAGGCCGAGCAGCTGTTGGGGGATGGGGTAGACGGTGGGCTCCGCGAGGCGAGGGTGGATGGTGTAGGTGCCGGTCTTGCCGCGGGATCCGGGTCCGACGAGGTAGCCGCGGGTTCCGCGGATGTCGATGCCGGGGCCGAGGCGGCCGACGCTGTTGGGGACGTGAGTGCCGGAGGGGCCGGTGAACCAGAGGTGGAACCCTCCGGACGGGGTGCACACGGTCACGGTCTGGGGGACGGTGAACCTGTGCTGGTCGGCCAACTGGTTGAGGGTGGCGACCCCGTCGACGTCGTTCTTCCGGTCGAGGTCGACGCCGACGAGGGGGACGGGGCCGGCGCCGCACGCGATGCCGTACCCGGCCGCGTGGCGGGCCTGGTCGAATGCGGCGCGGATGGTGTCCGCGTCGTTGCTGGCGTCGCCCACGCCGTGCCCGAAGGCCCCGCACTGCCGCAGGCCGGAGCACGAGTGCCCCTGGTCGTGCGGGGAGGGGATGGCGGGCACCTTGTTGCGGGACAGGGGGAAGACGCTGAACCCACGGGCTCCGGCCTCGATGGCGCTGTCGAGGGCGTTCTGCCAGTTGCTCATGCGGCCCTCCCGCGTCGGCTGCGCAGTTCGTACTCGGTGCCGCAGGGGCCGGTGACGTCGCCGAGGTGCACGTGTCGGTGCCAGTCGGTGCACTGGGGGCAGTGGGCGAGGTACTCCACCCGGCCTCGGGTGATGAGGACCAGCGGCCGGGCGATGGGCTTGCGGCCGGGCGTCGGGAACAGGTCGCCTTGCTGCCCGGGGCCCCGCTGCTGGGGTACCGTGGCAGCAGTCGCCCCGCTAGCCGCGGAGACTTCCTGAGAAGGGCCTGTCATCAGCAGGCCCTTCTTTGCGTCGTGGCTCATGCCGCCTCGTCCCCCGCCTGCTCAGCGTCCCAGCGGTCGAGGATCGTCTCGTCGTAGAGGACCCGCCGGCCGCGCTTGACGCCGCCCGGGATGTAGCCGATGTGGCGCCAGTAGCGGACCGTGCTTTCAGCCGTGCGGTAGCGCTCGGCCACCTCGGACGTCTTGAGATAGCGCTTAGACATGACCTTCCTTCGCGTCATGAAGCATGCTTCACCTGATGTCGACTGAAGCTAGCAGCGTTGACTCGCTTCGTCTAGCGCCATACGCTTCACGACATGAAGACTGAGGATGTGGGAGCTGCCTTCGGCGCTCAGGTGAAGAGCGCTCGCGAGCTACACGGCTGGTCACAGGCCGAACTCGCGGCGCGGCTGGGCGCAGCGATGGAGAAGGAGGTCAATCCCCTCGTCATCACGCGCATCGAGGGGAGCAAGCGCCCCGTGTCAATCACGGAGCTGGTCGCCCTCGCCTCGATCTTCAACATGACGCCGGGGGCCCTCCTTGAGGGCATGGCTGTCGACGTGAACGAGCTGGACCACATCGAGGCCCAGCGGGCGGTCCGTCGCTGGATCGTCCGGGAGGCGGCGGCCCGTCGGTCCCTGGGGGACGTCGCGGTCTACCTCAGGCGGCACCCGCACACTCGCGAGACCATCCGCGCGACGCTTCATAGGACAGTGGGCGAGGAAGTCGACGAGATCATGACGCGGCTGGATGAGGCGGAGATCGAAGGAGAGGAGCAGGATGGCCAGCATCAAGAAGAGGCCTAACGGCAAGTACCGGGCCCGCTATCGGGACGCCACTGGCCGGGAGCACGCGCGGCACTTCGTGCGGAAGGTCGACGCGCAGCGGTGGCTCGACGAGGAGACGGCGAGCCTGGTCACGGGGAACTATGTGAACCCGAAGGACCGGAAGGTCACGGTCGACGAATGGTGCGACACCTGGATTACCGCCTATGAGGGGAACCGTCCGTCCACGGTGCGACAGGGACGCGTACACCTGGCCCGGATCCGCAAGGAGTTCGGGCCTTTGCCGTTGTCGGCGGTCAAGCCGACCGCGGTTCGGTCATGGCTGGCCCGTCTGGGGAAGGAGGGCCGGAAGCCCTCCTACGTGTACGCGCTGCACAACCGGCTCTCGCAGGTGATGACGGACGCGGTCCACGACGGGCTACTGACGTCGAACCCCTGCTCCCGGCGGACCTCTCCCGGCGGCGGGAAGCCCCGGCCCTACGTCGCCACGACCGAGCAGGTATGGCAGCTGTACGAGGCGTTCGACGAGCAGTACCGCCTGGCCGTCCTGCTCGGTGCGTTCGCCGGCCTGCGGGTGGGCGAGGTGTGCGGGCTTCGCCGGGCCGACGTGGCCTTTCCCGAGCGGGAGATCCGGCCGGCGGTGCAGTACCCGGCCGAGCCACTGAAGACGGACATGAGTCGGGAGGCGATCCCCGTGCCGGACGAGTTGGTCGCGGCCATCCCCCGGCCGCGGGCCGGCGGGCCCGTCACTGTGTGGCCCGCGAGGACGGCGAGCAGGCGAGCACGTGGGCGATCGAGCGGCAGATCCGCGCGGTGCGGGACAAGGTGCCGGGGCTGCCTGAGGGCTTCCGCTTCCACGACCTGCGGCACTACTACGCCTCGCTGCTGATCGCGTCCGGCGCCGATATCAAGACGGTGCAGCATCGCCTGCGACACGCGTCCGCGAAGACGACACTGGACACATACGGTCACCTCTGGCCGGACACGGAGGAGACGACCAGGGCCGCCGTGGGGGCCGTCATGCAGGGCAAGATCAAAAAAGCTGCGGACCCCCCGCGGACTGGCGAGGGGTCCGCAGCACGAACCTAGAGGTCAGAGACCAATCGATCTTTACAGATCAAAGTACAGCTCGAACTCGTGCGGGTGCGGGCGCAGGGCGATCGGGGCGATCTCGTGGGTGCGCTTGTAGTCGATCCAGGTCTCGATCAGGTCGGACGTGAAGACGCCACCGGCCTGGAGGTACTCGTTGTCCTCCTCCAGCGCGCGCAGCACGGCGTCGAGGGAGGTCGGGACCTGCGGGACGCTCGCGTGCTCGTCGGGCGAGAGCTCGTAGAGGTCCTTGTCGATCGGCTCCATCGGCTCGATCTTGTTCTTCACGCCGTCGAGGCCCGCGAGGAGCAGCGCCGAGAAGGCGAGGTACGGGTTGGACGACGGGTCCGGGGCGCGGAACTCGACGCGCTTGGCCTTCGGGTTCGAGCCCGTGATCGGGATGCGCATCGCGGCGGAGCGGTTGCGCTGCGAGTAGACCATGTTGACCGGGGCCTCGAAGCCGGGCACCAGGCGGTGGTAGGAGTTCACCGTCGGGTTGGTGAACGCCAGCAGCGACGGCGCGTGCTTGAGGATGCCGCCGATGTAGTAGCGGGCGGTGTCCGACAGGCCCGCGTAGCCGGCCTCGTCGTAGAACAGCGGGTCGCCGTTCGCCCACAGCGACTGGTGCACGTGCATGCCCGAGCCGTTGTCGCCGAAGATCGGCTTCGGCATGAAGGTCGCGGTCTTGCCGTTGCGCCAGGCGACGTTCTTCACGATGTACTTGAAGAGCATCAGGTCGTCGGCCGCGGCGAGCAGCGTGTTGAACTTGTAGTTGATCTCGGCCTGGCCGCCGGTGCCGACCTCGTGGTGCTGGCGCTCGACCTGGAGGCCCTGGGCGTCCAGTTCGAGGGAGATCTCGGCGCGCAGGTCGGCGAAGTGGTCGACCGGGGCGACGGGGAAGTAACCGCCCTTGTAGCGGACCTTGTAGCCGCGGTTGTTCTCCTCCGAACCGGTGTTCCAGGCGCCGGCCTCGGAGTCGATGTGGTAGAAGCTCTCGTTCGCGCTGGTCGCGAAGCGCACGCTGTCGAACACGTAGAACTCGGCCTCGGGGCCGAAGTACGCGGTGTCGGCGATGCCGGTGGAGGCGAGGTACGCCTCGGCCTTCTTCGCGATGTTGCGCGGGTCGCGGCTGTAGGCCTCGCCCGTGATCGGGTCGTGGATGAAGAAGTTGATGTTCAGCGTCTTGTCGCGACGGAACGGGTCCAGTCGAGCCGTCGACAGGTCCGCGCGCAGCGCCATGTCGGACTCGTGGATCGCCTGGAAGCCGCGGATCGAGGAGCCGTCGAAGGCCAGCTCATCGTCCGGGTTGAAGACGCCTGCGGGGATCGTGAAGTGCTGCATCACGCCGGGCAGGTCACAGAAACGGACGTCGACCATCTTGACGTCGTTGTCTGCGATGTACTTCTTCACTTCGTCGGCGTTCTGGAACATCCAACTCCTCCTACTCCCGGCCCCGGGGGAGGGACGGGTTGCATAGCTCGTGGTGCGTCAGTGCGGTGCCGCACGCTGACCCGACCATAAGCAGACGGGATTTCTCAAGCATGACCCATTTGTTTCGCACAAGTTAACCAGGGTCCCGGCGGAGGCTGTGGGAGCACCACGGGTACCGTGGTCGGGTGGACAACAGGCAAGCAATCGGATCGTGGCTCTCCGGCCCCCGCGCGGCCGCCGAGGACATGGGCGCCGACTTCGGCTACCCGGGCCAGCAGCTGGGCCTTCCCAAGGAGGGTCCGGGCTCCGTGGCCCGCTTCGGCCGTCGGCTGGCCGCCGTGGCCATCGACTGGACCGGCTGCCTGGTCATCACGTACGGGCTGATCACGCACGGCGAATCGACCGCGACGGGCAACTGGACCCTGGGGCTCTTCGTGGCCCTGGCGATCCTGACGGTGGGCACCGTGGGCTTCACCCCCGGCAAGCGGATCCTCGGCCTCCGGGTGATCTCGGAGAACGGCGGGCGCCTCGGCTTCGGCCGCGTGGTGCTGCGCACCCTGCTGCTCGCCCTGGTCATCCCGGCGGTCATCTGGGACCGCGACGCCCGCGGCCTGCACGACCGCCTCGCGCGCGCCGTCCAGGTCCGCATCTGAGACGAAGCGGGAGCGGGAGCCCGAAGGGCCCCGATCGCGAAGCCGAAGGGCCCCGATCGCGAAGTGGGGCGCCCCCGGTCGATGACCGGGGGCGCCCCACTTGTATGTCTTGTATGCAATGCGGGCGGGTCAGCCGCGCGGCGGCCGCTGACCGCCCCGGGCACCGCGTCCCGGCATGGGACCCTTGGGGATGGGCATGTTGCTCATCAGGTCGCCCATGGCGCGCAGCTTGTCGTTCACCTCGGTGATCTGCGGGCCCGCGAGCACGCGCGGCAGCTTGAGCAGCGTCGTGCGCACCTTCTTGAGCGGCACCTCGCCCTCGCCCGTGCCGACGATGATGTCGTGCACCGGGATCTCCGGCATGACGCGCTTCATCTTCTTCTTCTCGGCGGCGAGCAGGCTCTTGACCCGGTTCGGGTTGCCCTCGGCGACCAGCACGACGCCGGCCTTGCCGACCGCGCGGTGCACGATGTCCTGCTGGCGGCTCATCGCGATCGCGGGGGTGGTGGTCCAACCCCGTCCCACGTTGTCCAGGACCGCCGCGGCGGCGCCCGGCTGGCCCTCCATCTGCCCGAAGGCAGCGGCCTCGGCACGCCGGCCGAAGATGATCGCCATCGCCAGGAAGGCGACCAGGAATCCCAGGATGCCCAGATAGATCGGGTAACCGATCAGGAAGCCGATCCCGAGGACGACACCAAAGGTGACGATTCCCACGCCCGCGACGATGAGACCGACCTTCGGGTCGGCCTTACGGGTCATCTTGTACGTCAGGGCGATCTGCTTCAGTCGCCCGGGGTTCGCAGCAGTCTCTGCGTTTGACTTCCTCGCCATGCAGCGAAGTTTACGTGGCCTGCGGAGTCCGGGTCGCCGCGGCCTCGAGTACGTGCTCGGTTTCGACGCGGTCCTTGGCCCTGCGGCGGTCCTCCAGCACCGCCGTCCAGGCGTTGCGACGGGCGCCGCTCATGAGCAGCGACTCGATGCCCCGGAAGGCGTCGGTGAACGACGGGATGGCGATGGCGCGAACGGGCGCGGCCTGCATGTCGATCCCTCTCTGGTGCTCTCGTCGGTGGAGCTTCGCGGTTCAGGTGGAACTTCGTGGGTGCCGTGCGGGTGCGGCGCGTGCGCCGCGCATGCGCCGTGCGTGCGCGCCGTGTGCGGTGCGTGGAGCCAGCGTCACTGATTGGTGTTACCAGGGCGTGACCGACTGGTCAAACGATGATGAAACATTGACGCGGCCCGCCAGGTGTCTCCCTTGAGGGAGCCTAGGGGCCGCGTCGCCGTGGTGTTACTGCTTAGTAGGACTTTGTGCGCGAATTCACACAGTCGTCCGGTGGTCCATCGCCTGCTGGTACAGCCGGCCCGCGCGGTACGAGGAACGCACCAGCGGACCCGACATCACGCCGGAGAAGCCGATGTCCTCGGCCTCCTTCGCCAGCTCCACGAACTCGGCCGGCTTCACCCAGCGCTCCACGGGGTGGTGCCGCGACGAGGGCCGCAGGTACTGGGTGATCGTGATGAGTTCGCAACCCGCGGTGTGCAGGTCCTTGAGCGCCTGGGTGACTTCCTCGCGCTCCTCGCCCATGCCGAGGATCAGGTTCGACTTGGTGATCAGGCCGTACTCGCGCGCCTTGGTGATCACGTCGAGCGAGCGCTCGTAGCGGAAACCGGGGCGGATCCGCTTGAAGATGCGCGGGACCGTCTCGACGTTGTGCGCGAAGACCTCGGGGCGGGAGGCGAAGACCTCTTCCAGCAGCTCCGGCACCGCGTTGAAGTCGGGCGCGAGCAGCTCCACCTTGGTGTGGCCGCCGGCGCGCTCCGCCGTCTGCTGGTGGATCTGGCGCACCGTCTCGGCGTAGAGCCAGGCGCCGCCGTCCGGCAGGTCGTCGCGGGCGACACCGGTGATGGTGGCGTAGTTCAGGTCCATGGTGACCACGGACTCGCCCACGCGGCGCGGCTCGTCACGGTCCAGCGCCTCGGGCTTGCCCGTGTCGATCTGGCAGAAGTCGCAGCGCCGGGTGCACTGGTCGCCACCGATGAGGAAGGTGGCCTCGCGGTCCTCCCAGCATTCGTAGATGTTCGGACAGCCGGCTTCCTGGCACACCGTGTGCAGTCCTTCGCCCTTCACCAGGGCCTGCATCTTGGTGTACTCGGGACCCATCTTCGCCCGGGTCTTGATCCACTCGGGCTTGCGCTCGATGGGCGTCTGGGCGTTACGGACCTCCAGGCGCAGCATCTTGCGTCCGTCGGGTGCGACTGCGGACACGACCGGCTCCCTGTGACTTCGATTCTTCGGCGCCCACCAGGGTACGCCCGTAAATTCATACGTTCTTACGTCGGCCAACCTGCGGGCGGGCGGACGCATTCCCCCGGGGCTCCGCCCGGGCTCCCCCGGGGCTCCCCCGGGTCTAGGAGGCCGCGGGCTCGATGACGCGCGGCCGCGGGTCGGCGCCCTCCAGGACGTCCTTGAGGTGGCCCTCGATGACCGGCAGCACCTCGGCGATGGTGATCTCGCGGCCCAGTTCGTACGAGAGCGAGGTCACACCGGCGTCGCGGATGCCGCAGGGGACGATCCGGTCGAACCAGGTGTTGTCGGGATTCACGTTGATCGCGAAGCCGTGCATCGTGACGCCCTTGGCGACGCGGATGCCGATGGCGGCGAGCTTGCGGTCCTCGCGGCGCTGGCCGGCGTTGGACGGCGCGTACTCCGGCCCGTTCAGCCGGGGGTCGAACTCCTCGTCCGCGAGCCTCGGGTCGAAGTCGAGCGACAGCCCGCCGAGCTTGGGGCGGTCCTCGACGGGGTCGCCGAGCACCCAGACGCCGGAGCGGCCCTCGACCCGGCTGGTCTCCAGGCCGAAGTCGGCGGCGGTGCGGATCAGCGCGTCCTCCAGCCGCCGGACGTGGGCGACCACGTCCACCGGGCGGGGCAGCTTCATGATCGGGTAGCCGACGAGCTGGCCGGGGCCGTGCCAGGTGATCTTCCCGCCGCGGTCCACGTCGACCACCGGGGTGCCGTCGAGGGGGCGCTCGCTGTCGGCCGTGCGCCGTCCCGCCGTGTAGACCGGGAGGTGCTCCAGCAGCAGGCAGGTGTCTTCGGTCTCGTCCGCGAAGCGTGCGGCGTGGACGCGCCGCTGCTCTTCCCAAGCCTCGGTGTACTCGACGGCATCCGGACCGAAGCCCAGATGGACAAACCGCAGCTCAGCCACCGCAGCGCCTCCTCGTTGAAACCCGCTGTGCGTGCATATCGCACCCATATCGCACGCACCCAGCGTACGGCGCCCCCGCGACGGCCCGGCAGGGCCCCCGCACGGGGCCCGCAAGGCGCCCGCGCGGGGGTGGGCGGGCACGGGCGGAGGGGTGCCCGGGCCGTCTCGGGCGGCGGGTGTCTAGGCCGTCTCGGGCGGCGGGGCCGGGAGGCGGCGGGGCTGTTTGCGGCCCCGCGGGGGCCGGTCCGGGTCCTCGTCGGCCCGCGGCAGCCGCCGGTGGCCCTCGGAGTGGTCGTTGACCCAGCCGCACACACCGCAGGCGTAGCGCCCGTCGAGCCCGGCGATCAGCGTGCCGCACCGGCGGCACTCGGCCTCGGTGATCTCGGGCGCGAGGAGCGGCGCGGTGGATTCCGGTACGGCGTGCGACTCGTGGGGCCAGCGGGTCATGCCCGCAGCTTAGGCGGGGATGCGGGACCCATCCGTAAAGGGCCTGCCCGGTTCTTCGCACGATCGGATGAATGTGGGATAGAAGGGGCGGTCCGGGCAGTGTTCGCCGCTACATTCACGCCGTTCACAGGGCCGGGACACCGGTCCGTCACGTCAGGAGACCGTGGAGCCGATGACGGAACGACCTGCCCAGCGCGTCCCCAACCGGCAGCTCGCGGCACTGATCGCCGAGGCCGGGTTCTCCAATGCCGGGCTCGCCCGCCGCGTGGACCAGCTCGGTCTGGAGCACGGTCTCGATCTGCGGTACGACAAGACCTCGGTCACCCGGTGGCTGCGCGGGCAACAGCCGCGCGGAACCACCCCGGCGCTGATCGCCGAAGTGTTCACCCGGCGGCTCGGGCGGCGGCTCTCGGCGCAGGACCTCGGGCTGGACGCCTGCGCCCCGGTCTACGCGGGGCTGGAGTTCGCGGCCACCCCCGAGGAGGCCGTGGACATCGCGAGCGGCCTGTGGCGCAAGGACTCCGGTTCGCACGCCGAACTGCGGAAGATCGCCTTCACCCCGGCCGGACTCGTCGTCCCCAGCCGGGACTGGCTGATCGGCCGGGCCGACGAGCGCGTCGCCCGGGGCTCGGACCCGGGCGCCTCGCGGATCCCGGCCCAGAACCGCTCGACCGTGCCCCGCCAGCGCCAGATCGACCGGGGCCCCGGCCAACGGGTCACCTCCGGGGACATCGCCGCGCTCAGATCGGTCGGCGAGCTCTTCCGGGCGCTGGACCACGCCTACGGCGGCGGCCACGCACGCCAGGCCCTGGTGCGCTACCTGGAGCACGAGGCGGAGCCGATGCTGCGCGGCACCTACGGCGAGAACTCCGGGCGGCGGCTCTTCGCGGCCGCCGCCGACCTGACCCGGCTCGCGGGCTGGACCTCGTACGACATCGCCGCCCACGGGCTCGCCCAGCGCTACTTCGTCCAGGCCCTGCGCCTCGCCCAGGCCGCCGGGGACCGGCCCTACGGCGCCTACGTCCTGGTCACCATGAGCCGCCAGGCGGTCTACCTCGGCCACGGGCGGGAGGCCGTACAGCTGGCCCGGGTCGCCCAGCAGGGCGTCGGGTCGGGCCCGCCCCAGGTGGTCCAGGGGCTGCTGCACGCGGCGGAGGCGCGGGGGCACGCGGTACTGGGCGAGGTGCGGGCGGCCACCGCCTCCCTCGTACGGGCGGAACGCGCGCTCGGCGCCGCGCGGCCCGGGGACGACGTACCGCACTGGGCGCGGACCTTCGACGAGGCGGAGCTGGCCGACGAGTTCGGGCACTGCCACCGCGACCTCCAGCAGTACCGGGCCGCGGCGCAGCACGCGGAGCGCTCGCTCCAGCTGCGCGCGCCGGGCTTCGCGCGCTCCCGGCTCTTCTGCCGGGTGGTGCTGGCCACGGCGCGGCTGGGGCTGGGCGAGCTGGACCAGGCGTGCGCCCTGGGCGCGGAGGCGGCGCAGCAGGCGATGGAGATGCGCTCGGTGCGCGCGGTGGAGTACGTACGGGACTTCGAGCGGCGGCTGGAGCCCTACCGGGACGCGGCGGCCGTGCGGACCTACCGGGACCGGGTGGCGTCGCTGTCGTAGCCGGGCCCCCGGCGCCCCGTCGCGCCCCGGACGTGCCGGGGGCCCGGTCCCCCTCGGGAGACCGGGCCCCGCACTGGGTGGTTTCAGGCAGCCGCCGGTACGACGGGCTCCGCGACCGGCACCGGGATGCCGAAGTCGCGCAGGACGGCGGTGGTGGCGCGGCGCGCCGAGTGCAGGGCGCCCTGCACGGTGTTGGTGTCCCGGTGGTCCCCGCACACGTACAGCCCGGCGAGCAGCCGGACCGTGCGCCGCGTGTCGTACGGCGCGGGCATGGCCGGGACGGCCTCGGGCGTGTGGTGGACGGCGAGCGGCTCCCAGTCCCGGGTGGAGGTCTCGTAGAGCCGGGCGAGGCGGGAGGCCACCGTCCGGGCGGGCGGCGGCGGTCCGAGCACGGTGGTGCTGACGAGCGAGCGCCCGGCCGGGGCGCGGCTCGGGTCGACGGCGCTCATCACGGTGGTGTGCGCGAGCGGCCACTTGGGGTCGCCGTCGAGCAGGAGCGAGCCGTCCCAGGGCAGCTCGGCGGTGGTCGCGTGGTGGATGACGGTGATCTCGTGGAAGCGGGGCACGCGCAGGCCCGGCAGCAGCTCGGCCGCGGCGCGGGCGCCGGTGGCGAGCAGGACGGAGCGGCAGGCGAAGTCGCCGTGCTCCTCGGTGGTCACCAGGTTGGTGGCCACCGAGCGCACGCGCACGCCGGTGCGCACGGTGCCGGGCGGCAGCCCGGCGGCCAGGAGCGCCGGCAGGGCGGCGGCGCCGCCTTCGGGCACCGCGAGGCGACCGCGGGCGAAGCGGCGCAGCGCGAGGTCGGCGACCCGGCTGGAGGTGGTGAGCTCCGGGTCGCAGAGCAGGGTGGCGAGCAGGGGTCGCAGGACCCCGGTGACCGTGCGCGGAGGCAGGGTCCGGCTGCGCAGCGCGGCGAGCGCGGTGCGTTCGGGACGGGCCAGGATCCGCTCCTCGGGCAGGGCCGCGAGACGACCGAGCGCGGCGCTGAGCCGGGCCTGGTCGAGCGAGCCGCTGGCGAGGGCGCGGGCCGGTGTGAGGGCGCCGGCCCTCAGTTGTTTGCCCTCGCTGTGGACGAGGACGCCGGGTGCGAAGGGCCGCAGGACCAGGCCCTCCAGGCCGGGTGTGCGGGCCAGTTCCGGGTACGAGGTGTTGAGGAGCTGACCGACCCGGTCCAATCGGAATCCGTCGGTCCGCTCGGTGGCCATCCGGCCGCCGGGATCGTCGGCGGCCTCCAGGACGGTGACGCTGACCCCCGCTGCGATCAGATGGTGTGCCGCCGCGAGTCCTGAGACTCCGGCTCCCACGATGACTACGTCTGCACGGTGTGCGCTGCTGAGCACGTGCCCCTCCCCGAGGTCGGCGCGGCTTGTCTGGTCCTCCTTCCCCCAACCAGCTCCAGCAGAACCCGAGTTG
Source organism: Streptomyces sp. NPDC098789 (assembly GCF_044759975.1). NCBI lineage: Bacteria > Bacillati > Actinomycetota > Actinomycetes > Kitasatosporales > Streptomycetaceae > Streptomyces > Streptomyces sp. NPDC098789. Next base: position 52,606 of record NZ_JBIWAJ010000016.1, on the reverse strand, counting down.
GATGCGCTTTTCCGAACGTTTCCGGTTGCATACCGGTCGCACTCCGGACACGTGCGGGTCGCATGCGGGTCACAAACGGTCGCACGCCGGGCGGTGTCCGCCGGTCGGCGCGCCCCCGCGAATGCGCCCCCCGATGCTCACGAACGCGCCAGCGCCGCCCTGATCGCCTCGTCGATCCCCGGGTGGCGGAAGACGAACCCGGACTCCAACAGCCGCGCGGGCCGGACCCGCTGGCTGCCCAGCACGTCCTCGGAGAACTCGCCCAGCGCGATCCGCATCGCCGCCGCCGGTACGGCGCACACCGTCGGCCGCCGCAGTACGCGCCCCATCGCCGCGGTGATCTCCCGGTTGGTCAGCGGCTCCGGAGCGGTGAGGTTCACCGGGCCGGACAGCTCCGGGGTGACGATCAGGTGGCGCAGGGCCGCGATCTCGTCGTGCAGGGAGATGTACGACCAGTACTGGCGGCCGTCACCGAGGCGGCCGCCGATGCCCGCCCGGAACACCGGGAAGAGCTTGCCCCAGGCGCCGCCCTCGGCCGCGACGACGAGCCCGGTCCGGGCGAAGGCGGTCCGCACCCCGGCCGCCGCGGCGGGGGCGGCGGCCGCCTCCCACTCCACGCAGACGGAGGGCAGGAAGCCGGTGCCCGCCGGAGCGGTCTCGTCCACGGCCCGCTGGCCGGTGTCGCCGTAGTAGCCGATGGCGCTGCCGCAGACCAGGACGGAGGGCGGGCGCTCCATCGCCGCCACGGCGGTGGCGATCGCGGTGGTGCCGAGCACGCGGCTGTCCCGGATCTCCCGCTTGTACCGCGCCGACCAGCGGTGGTCCCCGACCCCGGCCCCGGCGAGGTGCACGACGGCCTCGCTGCCGGTCAGGGCCTCGGGGGCGACGTACCCGCGGCGCGGGTCCCACTCGGCCTCGTCCGGGGCGGTGGGGGCGCGGCGGACGAGGCGCACGATGTCGTGGCCGTCCTCGCGCAGGGAGCGCACGAGCGCCGTTCCGATGAGCCCGGCCGAGCCGGTGACCACGATCCGCATCCCCCCATCCTCCCCCCATCCGGAGCCAATCCCGCCGAAGCCGTTCCAGCCGGGCCCGGCCCGATTCAGCCTCGCCCGGGGGCCCCTCCCAGCGGTAGCTGGGGGAGTTTGAGGCGCGGGTCCGGGCGGAGCCATTCCACTCGCCCAGCCGGGCCGATTCAGCCTCGCCGGCGTTTGAGGCGCGGGTCCGGGCGGAGCCCGGGGCGGCCCGCCAGGGCCGTTGTCCCCTGCGGGGCTCCTGGGGCTCCGCCCCAGACCCCGCGCCTCAAACTCCTCCAGCTACCGCTGGGAGGTGCCCCCGGTCGGGGCCGGAGTGGGCCGGCCCAGGACTGGGCAGGCGGGGCCTCGGCGGTCACGCCAAAGGCAAGGGCTAGGTGGCACCCAGCCAGGTGCCGACCCCGTAGGTCACGGCCATGGCCACCGCACCGCCCAGCACATTCCGAAGCACCGCCCGCGACACCCCCGCCGCCCCCAACCTCGCACTCACCCACCCGCACAGCGCAAGGGCACACAACACCGCCCCCACCGTCACCGGCACCCGCCACCCCACCCCCGGCAGCACGATCGCCAGCAGCGGCAGCACGGCCCCGACCGTGAACGCGACCAGGCTCGCCAGCGCCGCGTGCCACGGGTTCGCCAGCTCGTCCGGGTTGATCCCCAGCTCCACCCGGGCGTGCGCCCGCAACGCGTCCCGTTCCGTCAGCTGCTGCGCGGCCTCCAGCGCCACCTCCTCGCTCAGGCCGCGCGCCTCCAGCAGCCCGGCCAGCTCCGCCAGCTCCGCCTCCGGCTCCTCCGCCAGCTCCCGCCGCTCCAGCTCCAGCGCGGCCCGTTCCGAGTCGCGCTGCGAGCTGACGGACACGTACTCCCCCGCCGCCATCGACAGCGCACCCGCCAGCAGCCCGGCGACCCCGGCCGTCAAGATGGCCGAGCGGCTCGTCGTCGCCCCGGCCACGCCCACCACCAGCCCGGCCGTGGAAATGATCCCGTCGTTGGCCCCGAGCACCCCAGCCCGCAACCAGTTGAGCCGGGTGCTGATGGCCCCGCTCTGCGATCCCTCGTCATCGTGCGTCACGGGTCCACTCTCCGGCACGCGCCGGCCCGGCGTGCGCGCCCACGCCCCTGGCACCAGGGTGGAGAGGTGAGACGAGGACGCGAGCAAGCCGGCTGGCTGCGCGGGGAGCCCCCGCCGCGCTGGGCCCGCCTCGCGCCCGCCGTCGCCCTCGCGGTGCTCGTGGCCGCCCAGGCCCTGACCCCGGGCAACGTGGAGCTGGGGTTCTTCCTGGCCGGACTGCCCCCGGTCGCGGCGTTCTCGTACGGGGCGACCGGCACCGCGTTCTTCGCCGCCCTGGTCCTGGCCCTGCTCGGCCTGCCGGGCCTCGGCGTCGGTCACGCCCGGGGCACCGACCTCGCCACCGTGGCCGCGATCGGGCTGCTCAGCGTGGTCATCGCCTGGGTGCGCAAACGCCGGGACGCCCAGCTGGTCAGCGTCCGGACGGTGGCGGAGGCGGCCCAGCTCGCCGTGCTGCCGCCCGCGCCGCCCGAGGTGGGCCCGGTCCGGTGCGCCGGGCTGTACCGGGCGGCCCAGCACGGCACCCTGGTCGGCGGCGACCTGTACGACGTACGGGCGGGCCCGCACGGGGTCCGCGCGCTCGTCGGGGACGTCCAGGGACACGGGCTGGCCGCGGTCGCCACGGTGGCGGCGCTGCTCGGCGCGTTCCGCGAGTCGGTGCTGGACGACACCGGCCTGGCGGCGGCCGCGGCCCGCCTGGACCGGCGCCTGCGCACCGACGCCGAGAACGCCTCGAACACCGAGCTGTTCGCGACCGCCCTGCTGCTGGAGTTCCCGCCCGCGCTCGACCTCGTACGGATCGTCTCCTGCGGCCACCCGCCGGCCCTGCTGCTGCGCCACGGCTCGGTCACCGAGCTGGCGGCGGAACCGGGCCCCCCGCTCGGGCTGGGGCTCTGGGACCTCGACCCGCCCCACGTCGGCGTCACGGCCCTGCGCCCCGGCGACCGGCTGCTGCTGTACACCGACGGGGTGACCGAGGCGCGGGACGCGATCGGCGCGTTCTACCCGCTGGCCGACCGGGTACCGGCGCTCCTGGCGGGCACCCCGGCGGACCTCGCGGGGCTGACGGAGGCCGTGTGGCGGGACCTGGTGCGCTTCACCGACGGCGGCCCGCGGGACGACGTGGCCCTGCTCGTCCTGGCCGTCCCGGGGGCGGTGACGACTCGGTCCTGATCATGTGACCAAACAACGACAACCACCCATTTGGGTCATTCCTCATGTTTCCCTCGGTGATCACAGCTCGCGCACCACCACCGATCCGGAAGCTGGGGAACGATCATGAGGGCACCGCACAAGTACAAGAGGCGCATGGCCGCGATCACGGCGCTCGCGGCCGCCACCGGACTGCTGACCGGCGCGGTCTTCCTCGGCACGGACGACGACGGCAGCGGCGACGGCGTGACGGGCCGCCCGGGCAGCAACGGTTCCGTCATCGAGGCCCCGGCCCCGGGCCTGGTGTCCTCGGACCTGGTCTCCTCGGACCTCGTCCACGCGGCCGAGGACGGCGGCAGGGTGGTCGCCCTGCCCCTCGACGACGGCGACGGCGACGGCGGTGACCGCACCCAGTCCATCGAGGCCCTCGGAAACCTGCTGCCGTGACCCAAGGAGCAGGTCTACGGCTTCAGCTTCCCGAAGGCCCCCGGGACTACGTAGCCCGAGCTCGCGGCTCGCGGCTCGCGGCTCGCGGCTCGCAGTGCGGTCACCGTCACCGCCACCGTCACCGACGGCCGGTGGGGCTCAGCCGGCTTGACGGATGAACGTCCGGACCATCCGGCAGGTGACGTTGGACGGCCGGTGGATGCCCACCCGCACCGCCATCGTCCGGATCTTCCGGTTCGTCGCGCGCTTGGCGTCGTACGTCCCCGTGTCGAGCAGGGAAATCGCCAGCCGCATCGCCTTGAGACGGCGGTTGTGGCTCTCGTACCACTCGCGGGGCAGACCCGCGGGCAGTGGCTTCTTCTTGGGCATCGAAATGATCGCGGCAGCGGCCATCTACAGCCTCCCAAACGGTAGTTGGCTTCCTGTCGTGCTCCTTTGATTTTACTGGGGACCACTGACAAAAGCCCCTGGCCAGACCGCCCTCGCTAGGCTTCGGCCATGGAGATCTGGATCAACCCCGCCTGCTCGAAGTGCCGCAGCGCGCTCACCCTCCTCGACGCCGAGGGCGCCGACTACACGGTGCGGCGCTACCTGGACGACGTACCGTCCGAGGACGAGATCCGCGCGGTGCTCGACCGCCTCGGCCTGGAGCCGTGGGACATCACCCGTACGTCCGACCCGCTCGCCAAGGAGACCGGCGTGCGGGAGCTGCCGCGCGAGGCGACCGACGCCGCCCGGGCCCGCTGGATCACCCACCTCGCGGCTCACCCGAAGCTGATCCAGCGCCCGATCATCACGGCCGACGACGGCACCGCCCTCGTGGCCCGCACGGACGAAGCCGTCCGCGAGGCCCTCTCCCGGCACGCCTGACGGCGGACGCGCTCAAACCCGCTGGCCGGGGGCGTCGGCGGACGCGTAGCGTCGGTGCGCGTGACTCCTTCCCTGCGCACCGCGCGCCTTGCCCTGGACCCGTACACGCCCACGGACGAAGAGGACTTCGTCGCCCTGTTCCAGGACGAGCGGGTGTCGCGGTGGATGGGCGAAGGGCCCGTGCCGGAGGCCGAAGACCGGGCCCTGTTCGGGCGGATCTTCACGAAGGTCTACGCCGGGAAGCTCTTCGACGTCTGGGCCGTCCGCCGCGACGGGCGCCTCGTGGGCCACGCCGAGATCAAACCCACCGCCGAGAGCGGCGGCCACGAGATCATCTACGCCCTCTCCCCCGACGCCTGGGGCGCCCGCCTCGGCACCGAGATCGCCGAGGCGCTCATCGCGTACGCCACCACCACCCTCGCCCTGACCGAGGTCCACGCCACGGTCGCCGCGGAGAACGCAGCCTCCCTGGCCCTGTTGGCCCGCATCGGCTTCACGTACACCAAGGACATCCCCGAACCCGACGGCAGCACGACCCGATTGTTGAGTCGGGGGCTGTAGGGGGTTGGTGTAGGGGGGTGGGCGGTGGGGGCGGAGCGGGGGTGGGCGCGGCTTCGCCGCGGTGGGCGGGGGCTTCGGCGGGGCGGGGTCGGGGAGGTTCCGGGGGCTGCCCGTCAGTTCCACTGTCTCTCCGCGCCGGGGCGACCTGTCAAGGGCGCTCCCTGCGGTCGCGTCGCTGCGCGATGGCCTGCGGCCACCCTTGACAGGCCACCCCGTCACGGAAAGCCAAGAACTGTCGGGCGGCCCCCGGGGGAAGGCATGGGGGACCTGATCCTGTGCGACTGGATTCCGGGCAATGAGGCAGCGGCCCTGAGTGCGGCCTTGCCGCGCCCTCCGGGCGAACAAGCGACAGACGACAAGCCACAAGAGCGCCTTCAGATCGCTACGCGCTTCTCCGAGAGAAGCGTCAGCGGGCTGATTTGGGCTGGTGAGTGGTGCTGGAGGGTGGAAGCTCGGCCCCACCGAGCAGGAGTCGGATCAGGAGACGGCGGGGACTCAACACCCCTCCAAAATGCCCGTTGCATGATGGTTTGTTACCCACGCCTCGGGTCGGGCGGACGCCAGACCCTCCCAATACTCGGCCTCGCCGAGTTCCAACCCTCCACTGCCCGCAGATGCGTCCTCGGCGGGCACCTATGGAGATCTTTGGGCACCTGTGGGCAGATTGGGGAGGGTGTCAGGTGCCTGTGGGGGCGTCGCCTTCCCAGCGGAGCAGGTCGCCCGGCTGGCATTCCAGTGCCTCGCAGAGTGCGGCGAGTGTCGCGAAGCGCACCGCCTTGGCGCGGCCGTTCTTGAGCACTGCCAGGTTGGCGGGCGTGATTCCCACCCGATCCGCGAGGTCGCCCACGGACATCTTCCGCCTGGCCAACATCACGTCGATGTCGACGACGATCGGCATCAGATCACCTCGTCCAACTCGGCCTGCATCTGCGACGCTTCGACGTCGCGCGCGACGGCTTGGGCGAGCAGCATCCGCAGTACGAGCACGATGAGCGCAACGCCCAAGATGGCCAGACCGATCCCGCCCATGATGACGGTGACACCCGGATCCTCCCGCTGGCCGGGCGCGTTGATCGCGGTGACCGTGAACCACAGGAGGGAAAGCGCCACGATCGCACCGATCACGGCGTCCACGTACCGGAAGGCCGCGTGGGAGAAGACCGTCCCGCGCCGCACCATCGTCACCAACCGCCACACACTGACCAGGACAACCTGGGCCGCCAACATGCCCAGGATGACGATCACGCGCATCGGCGTCAGCGGGAGCGCCTCGTCGTCCGCGCCGGTGACCAGCACCCACACCATCCCCACCTGAACGAGCAAGGTGCCGGTGAGCAACACCCCGAGCACGGCTCGAAGCGCACTCACTGCCAATTTTCCCATGACCCACTCCTCCCATCACCCCATCGACTTACGATGAGAATCTATCGAAAATCGATAGGTCAGGCAAGGTACTCCCACCCACAACACCCCGCAGACGCTTCTCTCGGAGAAGCGCGTAGCGATCTGAGCGCGTTCTTGTGGCTTGTCGCTTGTGGCTTGTCGCTTGTGGTCGCTGTCTGTTCGCCCGGAGGGCGCGGCAAGGCCGTACTCAGGGCAATGGCCTCACTGCCCGGAATCCAGTCGCACAGGATCAGGTCCCCCCTGCCTTCCCCCGGGGGCCGCCCGACAGTTCTTGGCTTTCCGTGACGGGGTGGCCTGTCAAGGGTGGCCGCAGGCCATCGCGCAGCGACGCGACCGCAGGGAGCGCCCTTGACAGGTCGCCCCGGCACGGAGAGACAGTTGAACTGACGGGCAGCCCCCGGAACCCCACCGACCCCGCCCACCCGAAGCACCCGCCCACCGCGGCGAAGCCGCGCCGCACCCACCCCCCTACCCCACCCGCCGCGTCAGTTCCGCCGCGGCCGTGAACGGGAGGGCGTGGTGGGAGGTTCCGGGGATTACGGCGACCAGCGCGTCCGGCACTGCCTCGGCGGCGGCGCGGGCCGCGCGTTCGGCGACGTGGCACCGGGCCTCCCCGGCGAAGAGCGCCAGCATCGGCACCCCCGCGCGCACCGCACGCGCGCCGCCGCCCAGCACCGGGCGCGGCCCCGTCACCGGTCGGGCGGTCGGGAAGCCGGCGGCGGCCGTGCGCATCCGCAGCCAGGCCGGGTCGAGCGCGGCGCCCCCGGTCTCCCAGGCCAGGAAGGAGCGGATCCGCTCCGGGGTGGGGCGCAGCAGCATCGGCAGGGCCCGCGCCACGTAGCCGGGGCGCAGCCCGGCGAACACCTGGGTGGGGTCGAGCAGCACCAGCCGCCGCAGGCGTTCGGGCCGGCGGGCGGCGTAGTGCGCGGCGATCCACCCGCCGTAGGAGTAGCCGCCGAGCTCCACGACCTCCTCCCCCAGCCCGTCGAGGACGGCGTCGAGCCACTCGATCAGGTCCTCCACCGTGCGCAGCGGCCGCCCCTCGGCCCGCACGCTCAGGCCGGGTTCCCCCACCAGGTCCACGGCGTGCACCCGACGTTCGCGTGCGAGCCCCGCACGCAGGCACTCCCCCCACACCAGCGACGAGGTACCGCCGCCGGGGAGCAGCACGAGCGGCGGAGCCCCCTCCGGGCCGATGCTGTTGACGCGGGTGGAGCCGTAGGGGGTCACGAGCGAGCTAGCGCCGACCACCCCCGACCCGGACCACTGACGGAGCGCATCCTCATAGGCGGCGCGAAACCCCGCACGGCGACCGGCACCGCCGATAACGGCGGCGGAGCGCTCGGCATAGGGGCGCTCGGCACCGGAGCGTTCGGCACCGGAGCGTTCGGACATGATGATCGACCCCATCCCCTCGATGAGCGATACTCTCGCTGAGCGAGATATCTCTATCCGTGCCGGATCCTAGGCGGAGGCGCCATGCCCGACAACCCGACCCCGACCCCGGACCTCGGCCCAGACCCCCACCCCCACCCCGACCCCGACCCCCTAGAGCCGGTCCACCTGCTTCGGGCCGTCTCCGTCGAGTTCGGGCTGCGCCAGGCGGAGTTCGGGGCCGCGCACGGGATGCACCCGACCGACGTCCGGGCGCTGTTCTGCCTGCTCGACGCGGCGCGCGCGGGCGAGAGTGCGACCGCGGGGCTGCTGGCCGCGCGGCTCGGCCTCAACTCGGCCGGCACGACCGCCGTGATCGACCGATTGGAGCGGCTCGGCCACGTCACCCGGAGCCGGGACCTGGTCGACCGGCGCCGGGTGCTGCTCCAGGTCTCCCCCGAGGCCGTCCGGCTGGGTCGGGCCGCCTTCGGCCCGCTGGTCGACGGCCTGGTCGAGCTCCTCGGCACCTTCGACCCCGTCGAGCGCGCCGCCGTCACCCGGTTCCTGAGCGCCGCCCGAACGGCCCTCGCCCCGTGACCGGCCGCCCGCCCCACGACCCGACCCCGGCCTCCGGGGCCGCCACCGGCGCCGACCTCCACCTGGACCTCCCGCCGGACGGTCCCCGTCGCACCGCGCTCGCCCGGGCGTTGCGCGACGCCGTCCGCAGCGGCCGTCTGGCGGCCGGGACGCGGCTGCCGCCCTACCGTTCCCTCGCCGTCGACCTCGGGGTGGCCCGGGGCGCGGTCTCCGACGCCTACGCCGAGTTGGTCGCCGAGGGCTGGTTCACCGCCCGCCAGGGCTCCGGGACCCGGGTCGCGGAGGGGGCGGCGGTGCGTCCGGCGCGTCCCGCGTCCGGGCCGGCGCCGGCGCTCCGGGGGCACGCGTACGACCTGACCCAGGGCAAGCCCGATCCCGCCTCCTTCCCGCGCGGCGCCTGGTCCGCGAGCGCCCGCCGGGCCCTGGCCGCGGCTCCGGACGACGCCTTCGGGCCCGGGGACCCGCGCGGGCGCCCGGAGCTGCGGCGGGCGCTGGCCGAGTACCTGGCGCGGGCGCGGGGGGTGCGTACCGACGCGGAGCACGTCGTCGTCTGCGCGGGTTTCGCCAACGGCCTGCGCCTGCTGGCGGGGTTGCGGCCGCGGGACTGGGCGGTGGAGGAGTACGGGCTGCCGTTCCACCACGGGATCCTGGCGGCGGCGGGCGTGCGGCCGCACCCCGTTCCCCTGGACGGGGACGGGGCCCGGACCGACGCGCTGCCGGCCCGGGCGCGTACGGTCCTGCTCACCCCGGCCCACCAGTTCCCGACCGGCGGGCCCCTGCTCCCGGCGCGCCGCACGGCGGCCGTGGAGTGGGCGCGGTCCACCGGCGGCGTGATCCTGGAGGACGACTACGACGGGGAGTTCCGCTACGACCGCAAGCCGGTCGGCGCCCTCCAGGGCCTGGCACCGGAGCAGGTGGTGCACGCGGGCTCGCTGAGCAAGAGCCTCTCCCCCGCCCTGCGGCTGGGTTGGCTGGTCCTGCCCGACGCGCTGGTCGGGCAGGTCGTGGCGGCGAAGGGGCTGCGGGAGTCCTGGACGAGCGCCGTGGACCAGCTGACCTTCGCCGACTTCCTGGACTCGGGCGCGTACGACCGGCACGTCCGCCGCATGCGCCACCGCTACCGCGACCGCCGCGACCACCTGGCCGCCACCTTGACCCGGCGGGCCCCGCAGGTCCGGGTCACGGGGATCGCGGCCGGCCTGCACGCCGTCCTCGGACTCCCCCCGGGCACGGAGTCCGCGGCCCTGGCGGCGGCGCGGGGGGCGGGCCTGCTGCTGGACGGCCTGTCGGAGTACCGCCACCCCGCGGCCGGGCCCCTCGGGAGCCCCCAGGAGGGCCTGGTCGTGGGCTACGCGGGCTTGGGCGACCGGGGGTTCGCGGAGGCCGTCGAGGTCCTGGCGGGGGCGCTGGGCAGCATGTGATCCACGACTCCTCGTTCGGATTGATCTTGCGCGGACAGGATCCTGTCTTGCAGTGTTCTGTTCATGCCGAAGGATATTCGGCACCTCACCTGGAGGGGACACGCGCATGACCACGTACGCGACCAGCGAGCGCCCCGCGCTGTACGAGATGTTCGACGAGCGGTTCCGGACCGGCCGGTGCATGAACGGCGACGCCGACCTCGAAGTCCTCCACACCGGCTGCCGGTGGGCCGAAGGGCCCGTCTACCTGCCCGCCTGGCGGCAGTTGGTGTGGAGCGACATCCCCAACGACCGGATGCTGCGCTGGGACGAGGAGACCGACACCGTCAGCACCTTCCGCCGCTCGGCCGGGCACACCAACGGCAACACCCTCGACCGGCAGGGCCGCCTGATCACCTGCGAGCAGGGCAACCGCCGGGTGACCCGGACCGAACACGACGGCACGATCACGGTGTTGGCCGACCGCTGGCAGGGCAAGCGCCTGAACAGCCCGAACGACGCGACGGTCCGGTCCGACGGCTCGATCTGGTTCTCCGACCCAGACTTCGGCATCACCAGCGACTACGAGGGCCACCGCGCGCAGAGCGAGATCGGCGCCAACAACGTCTACCGCATCGACCCCGGCACCGGCGAAGTACGACTGGCCGCCGACGGCTTCGGCGCCCCCAACGGCCTCGTCTTCTCGCCCGACGAGCGGCAGCTCTTCGTCTCCGACACCCGGGCCGGGCGCATCCGCGTCTTCGACGTGCGCGAGGACGGCACCCTCTCGGACGGCGCCGTCTTCGCCGAGGCCGGGGCCCGCGGCGGAGCCCGCTTCGACAACCTCCGCTTCGACGACGGCGGGCGCCTGTGGGTGGCCGCCATGGACGACGGGGTGCACTGCTACGACCCCGACGGCACGCTCATCGGACGGCTGCGCGTCCCCGAGGCGGTGTCCAACATCGCGTGGGGCGGGGCCAAGCGCAACCGGCTCTTCATCACGGCCGAGACCAGCCTCTACTCCGTGGTCATGGCCGTCACCGGCACCCACCCGACCGGCCCGGGCCGGCGCCCCTGGCTCGACGCGGGGCTCCCGATGACCCCGGCGACCCCCGACCTCGTACGCTGATCACCACATAGGGGACCTCTGCCCACAAAAGGACACCACCCGAAGGACACCGATGAGCGACATCACCCCCGCCGCGACCGCCCCCGCGCCCCCGCCCCCGCTCCCCCGACCGCACCGGGGCGCCGACTGGATGTTCGGCGGGGTGTACGGGACGGTGCTGGCCAGCGGGCTGCTGGCGGCGCTGGACCAGAAGGGCGGCGAGTCCACTCCGTACTACGACGCCAGCTGGGTGCTGGTGACCGCCGCGACCGCCGCCCTCGCGCACGGGTACTCGCACCACATGACCACCCACCGGGACGGCTCGGCGGGACACCGGTGGCGGCTGTTGGCGCGGGCGATGGTCAACGAGTGGCCGATGATCGCGGCCACCCTGCCCACCGTGGTCCTCCTGCTGCTGGCCGACGCGATCGGCTGGGACTCGCACGGGGTGACGGCCGTCGGACTCGGCCTGAACACCGCGCTGCTCTTCGCATGGGGGGCCGTGGTCGCGATCCGGGTGGGCTACCGGCTGAGCTCGGCGCTGCTGATCGGAGCGGCGGACGCCACGATCGGACTGGTGATCATCGTGGCGAACGCGCTCATCAAATAGCGGCCGGAGCCGTCCCTACGCCTTACGTCCCACGCCCCACGCCCTGCTACGACTACGCCCAGACCTGGGACTCCGCCTCCGCGAGGATCTCCGTCAGCCGGGCCCCGAAGGCCGCGTCCCGCGGATCCGCCACGCCCGTGCGCGCCGAGGTCAGCAGGGCGTCCAGGGCCCGGCCGTAGGCGCCCGGTACGTCGCTCCAGTCCGGGAGGCCGTGGACGCCGGCCTCGCCGCGCAGCTCCAGGCCGACCCCGGCGGCGGCAGCGGGGGCGCCGAGGCTGAGGGTGGCCGTGCTGGCCGCGCCGGAGGTGTGCAGGAGGGCCAGCTGGACGACGTCGGCGGGGCCGCGCGCGGCGGTGACCCGGACCACGTCGCCCAGGACGGGGATGAGGACGGACAGGGCGTGCGGGCCCACGTCCCACAGGCCGCCCTTCTCCTTGCGCCAGGGCGAGTCGGCGTACGCGCTGGGCGCGCCGTCGGGCGGGAAGACCGCGCCGAGCCAGTGGGCGCTGGCGGTGAACCAGCCGTCGCGGGCGGCCTGTTCCTCGACCCAGCGGGCGGTGGGCTGGGCGAAGCGCAGGGTGAGGAAGACGACGGAGGCGACCTGGTGGCGCGCGGCGGCTTCGGCCACGGCGCGGGCCTGCTCCACATCGGTGGCCACCGGTTTGTCGAGCAGCAGGTGGCAGCCCGCGGCGGCCGCGCGGACGGCCAGCGGGGCTTGGACGTCGGGGGGCAGGGCGAAGGCCACGACGTCACAGTCGGCGAACAGGGCGTCGGGGTCTTCGTACACCTTCACCCCGTACTCGCCCGCCAGTTCGGCGGCGGCCTCGGGCCGTCGCCCCCAGATCCCGGCGAACGTGGAGCCGGTGTGGGCGGCCAGGGCGGGGGCGTGGGTGCGGCGGGCCCAGGGGCCCGTACCGAGCAGGCCCACGCGGGGCGGGGCGCCGCCGGGCAGGTCGGAGCCGTCACTTGCGGAAGTCAAATCATACGAAATGCTCACGCGCCCAGTCTGCACGACGCGCACGCCGCCCGGGCGGACGCACGCCCGCTCTCTCCCACACCCCGCCCCGGGCCGTAAACACCGGTAACACGGGGTTCACACATGGGCAACGGAAGAGAAATCGCGAGCGGGCACGCTGCGGTCATCACCGCAGTCACCGCAGCACCCGCAGAGTCAGAGGACGGTCCCGTGAGCTACAAGGCTGAGTACATCTGGATCGACGGCACCGAGCCGACGGCCAAGCTCCGCTCCAAGACGAAGATCATGTCGGACGGCGACGAGCTGCCGATCTGGGGCTTCGACGGATCGAGCACGAACCAGGCCGAGGGCCACGCCTCCGACCGGGTGCTCCAGCCCGTGTTCTCCTGCCCGGACCCGATCCGCGGCGGCGCCAACCTCCTCGTCCTGTGCGAGGTGCTCAACATCGACATGACCCCGCACGAGTCGAACACCCGCGCACTGCTGCGCCCGGTCGCCGAGAAGCACGTCGCGCAGGAGTCGATCTTCGGCATCGAGCAGGAGTACACCTTCTTCGACGGCATCCGCCCCCTCGGCTTCCCGGTCGGCGGCTTCCCCGCGGCCCAGGGCGGCTACTACTGCGGAGTCGGCTCGGACGAGATCTTCGGCCGCGAGATCGTCGAGAAGCACCTCGACCACTGCCTCGCGGCCGGCCTGAGCATCTCCGGCATCAACGCCGAGGTCATGCCCGGCCAGTGGGAGTTCCAGGTCGGCCCCGTCGGCCCGCTGGAGGTCTCCGACCAGCTGTGGATCGCGCGCTGGCTGCTCTACCGCACGGCCGAGGACTTCAACGTCTCGGCGACCCTGAACCCCAAGCCCGTCAAGGGCGACTGGAACGGCGCGGGCGCGCACACCAACTTCTCGACGAAGGCGATGCGCGAGGACTACCGCGCGATCATCACCGCCTGCGAGTCGCTGGGCGAGGGCTCCAAGCCGCTGGACCACGTCAAGCACTACGGCGCCGGCATCGACGAGCGGCTGACCGGCCTGCACGAGACCGCCCCCTGGAACGAGTACAGCTACGGCGTATCCGACCGCGGCGCCTCGGTCCGCATCCCGTGGCAGGTGGAGAAGGACGGCAAGGGCTACATCGAGGACCGCCGCCCGAACGCCAACGTCGACCCCTACGTGGTGACCCGCCTGATCGTGGACACCTGCTGCACCGCCCTGGAGAAGGACGGCCTGGTCTGAGACCGACCCGCCCGCCGACGACGGCGCCCGCCGACCCCCGCGACCGCGGGGCCCGGCGGGCGCCGTTGTCAGTGGGTCGTGCCACCGTTGTCCCCATGACGGGGACCACGGGGATCACGGAATCGACAGGTACGACAAGTACGACGGCGAAGCGGACAGGGACGACAGCGAAACCGACGGGGGCGAGACCGGGGGCGACGACGGAGCCGGCGGGGGCGGCGTTGGCCATCAGGATCGGGACGGAGCTCGGCGAGGCCCACGTGCGGCCCGGGCACGGCGAGTTGGAGCGGCTGGCGGAGCGCATCGGCGCGGACGGGGACCGCTTCCTCGTCGTCGAGCGGATCCCGAGCGATCCGGACGTCTACGTGCAGGTCTGGCACGACGCGGCGGACGCCGGGCCGCGGACCTACCAGTTGGAGCACCGGGACGGTGACTCCGGGCGCCACTTCCGCGCGCATCCGCGCAGCGCCCGCGAGGTCGGCGCGGTGCTGGCCGGCTGGGCGCGCGGGGACGCGGACTGGGATCGGGGGACGGTCTGGGAACACGTCCCCTTCCCGGCGGCGCAGACGGCTCCGCCGCTCGACGCCACCGTGCGCCGGGAGTTGGAGCAGCGGGTCCGCCTCGCGCTGCGGTGCGGTTACGACGGGCGGCCCGAACTGGCCGAGCTGGCCGAGGACTACTTGGTGAACGGTCCGGTGCGACCGGTCTCCGAGGCGCAGGCCGCCGAGCTGGTGCTGCGGCTGTGGCGGGAGCGGGTCGCGGAGCAGGCGGGCTGGGTCGGCGAGACCGATCCCGAGCGCGTGTCGCGGGCGTTCGTGGCGTTGGAGGCCGCGGGGATCACCGCCCGGCAGGACTTCGCCTGCTGCCGCGGCTGCGGCCGCGCGGAGATCCGGGGCGTCGGGGCCGAAGGGGCGCGCGGCTTCGTCTTCTTCCACCGCATGTGCACCGAGGGCGCGGCGCAGGGCGGTGACCTCATCCTGATCTACGGGAGCTTCGGGGCGAGCGGGAGAACGGGGTCGGACGGGGAAACGGACGGGGCGCCGGACGAAGGGGCGGAGGAGGCGTCGACCGCGGCGGTGGGCCGCGAGGTGGTCGCCGCCCTGGCGGAGGTGGGGCTGCGATGGCTCTGGGACGGATCTGCCCATGATGCGATACGCGTGACGGAACTGGACTGGCGCAAGCGACTGACCCGCTGACGGTTTGTCCGGTATTGATGCGGTGCCATGCGGCCATGATCACGGAATATGAGATTCCGATCCAGCAGGTGAGACGGGGTCTGCCCTGCGCCCCCGACATCTGCTTGAATGGCCGCATGGCCGGCTACCCGCACCACTCCTCGACAGGTCGCAGCGACCTCGAGCCGTTCTGGCCTTCCCGTCAGGATCACGATTTCGACCGGGTGTGTTGCCGCGCGAAGAACGCGCCGGCCCTCTAAAGCCTTCCGGAACCTCTGCTCCAGACCTTCCCGAAGGCCTTCGGTCTGCGCGGTACGACGACGCACGTCTCCTGCCGACTCCCCCGCGTGAAAGAGCTGACCACTCATGGCGAACACCCGTACCCTCTCCACCGCTGCCACCGCCGCGACCGTCCACCGCCCCTACCCGCCCAGTACGAACCCCAGCCCCCGCCACCGGCTGCGCGCCGTCGACCGGGACGAGGTCGCCCGCGTGGTGGACCTGCTGCCGCCCGGCGCCACGTGGCTGCCCGCGCCCCAGCACACCGTGCCGACGCTGCCGGGCCAGCCGCCGATGGTCGGCTACCTGGTGCTCGTACCGGCCGATCACCAGCAGCCGCCGATCGCCTTCGCCCCGTCCCCGTTCGCCACGACCCCCTTCGGCCCGGGCACCCCGGCCCAGGCGGCGGCTCCCGCCCCGGCCGTCACGGGCGACGCGCTCGTGCGGATCGACTCCGAGCAGCGCACGGCCGAGGTCGACGGCGAGGTGCTGGACCTGACGTACCTGGAGTTCGAGCTGCTGGCGCACCTGGTGGCGAACCCGCACCGGGTGCACAGCCGTGACCAGCTGGTCACCACGGTGTGGGGCTACGGCCACGTCGGCGACGGCCGGACCGTGGACGTCCACATCGCCCGACTGCGCCGCAAGCTGGGCACGTCGAACCGCAGCGCGATCCAGACCGTGCGCCGGGTGGGCTACAAGTACGCCCCCTGAGCGCTCGTGCGCAGTCGGCCGAAGTGAACTGAACTGGTACCGACGGTGGGCCCGTGCTTCGCGAGGGGAGGCACGGGTCCACCGTTCGTCCGTACGGGACTACGCGGCCGGCGCCCCGCGCCTGGCCTTGGCCCGGCCGACCGCGCCGAGCACCATGTCGACGGCCAGGAAGCCCAGCAGGCTGATCCCGAGCAGCGGCACGAACCAGCCGACCACGGCCGTCGCCGCGGCCAGCGGCAGCAGCGCCGTCAGGGGCGCCTTGCGCCAGGCGCCGCGCGGCTGGACCCGACCCACGGACAGCGTGCGATCCTTGGTCGGCCGGCGCAGCCACCACATCCGGTAGCCCCAGAAGACCAGGAACATCAGGGCGAGTCCGAGCGCCGCCAGCGCGAGCTGGTTGACCAGCCCGAACAGCAGCCCCATGTGCCCGTCGATGCCGAAGCGGGTCAGCTTGGCGAGCAGCGGGTAATCGGCGAAGCGCAGCTCGTCCATGACCGCGCCGTCGGCGGGGTCGACGGAGACCGCGTCGAGGTGGACCGGGACCGTGCGGTCCCGCTCCTTGATGACGTACCCCTTGCCCTGGGCGGGCAGGGTCACCTGGAGCTGCTCGGTGACCCCGGCCGCGCGGGCGGCCGCGACGGCCTTGTCGATGCCGACGTCCGGGCCGACGGGCATGATCATCTGGCCGTTGGCGTCGATCTGGTGGTTCGCGTGCTCGTCGCCGCCGTCGTCGGCGCCGCCCTTGAGCTTGGCGGAGACGGACGGCGTGGCGCCGCCCAGCTGGTCCTGGAGCTGCCCGATGTTCTCACCGGCGTACTTCGACCAGGTCAGGCCGGTGGCCGACAGGGCCACCAGGCCCACGACGGCCCACAGGCCGACGGTGCCGTGCCACGACAGGGTGCGGCGGCGGCCGGTGGCCGCGCGGTCCGGCAGGACCAGGTCCGCCCGGCGCTTGCGCGTCCGGCCGATCCACAGCGCGAGTCCGCCGAGGGCGACGACCCAGAGCCAGCTCGCGGCCAGCTCGCTGTAGTTGCGCCCGATCTCGCCCAGTTGGAGGTTGGAGTGGAAGGCGCTGAGCCAGGCGCGCAGCGGCAGCGCGTCGCCGCTCGTGGCCAGCTGGCCCCGCACGTCGCCGGTGTAGGGGTCGACGAAGACGGTGAGCGTCTCGCCGTCCGCGAGCCCGGGGCTCTTCATGATCACCCGGGTGGTGGCGTCCGCCTCCGGCGCCGGCCAGACGCCGGTGACCTCGCCCTTGGGTGCGGCGCCCTTGGCGGCCTCGACCTGTGCGCTGAGCGGCAGGACCTGCTGGCCGACCCGGGCGACGGTCAGCTCGTCGGAGTAGACCACCTTCTCCGCCTGGAAGGAGAGGGCGTACATCAGCCCCGTCGCGGCGGCGACGAAGAGCAGCGGGGCCACGAGCAGCCCGGCGTAGAAGTGCATGCGCAGGACGAGCGGGCGCAGGCCCGCCCAGGCGCCGCGCCGCGGGACCTCGGGGGTGGGGGCTGGGGCGGGTGCGGCGGCGGCAGCAGCGCCGGCGTCTCTGATTTCTTCGATGGACATGACGGTCCTAGGTGTTGGCGAAGACAGGGGGAAGCGGCCCCAGGTCTCGCCGGATCGCCGGTCAGGCGCAGGCAGGACGGCCGGGGGCCGTGGCGCGGGTGGTCAGCCACCCGGGTGGTCCCCGTCTGACGGCGTCATGGGCGTGGGCGGCTCCGCGCAGCGCGCGCGGCGGCTCCGGCGTGCGGGGGCGCACGGGGCGTGCGGGCGTGTGGGGGCGGTGCGCCCCTACGAGCGCCAGCGCCCGGCGCAGCGGCGCGGCCGCGACCACGGCGAGCGACCCCAGCGCGCGGGCGAGCCGGAAGACGGCGGCCTCGCCCCAGGCGAGCCAGATCGCGCAGAACAGCGCGGCGAGCACGTGGGCGGCGATCATGCCGAGCCCGCCGTGCCCGGCCATGGCACCCATGCCCGACATGGCGTCCAGGCCCGGCCCGGCATCCACCCCGGGTATCGCACCCAAGCCCGGTACGGCGTCCATCCCGGGCATGGCGGCCATGTCCGCCGCGGCGCCGTGGTGCATGCCGGCGGCGCCGTGGTGCATGCCGGCCATGCCCGGCATGTCGATCACGGGGGCCGCGGGCGGCGCGGGCGCCGTGGCGGCGGAGCCGAGCGGGGCCGAGCGGTCGAGCGCCGCGGCCGGGACCGCGGCTCCGGCCCCGTGCGGCTCGCCCGCCGCGGAGAAGATCAGGTGGAGCACGCCCTGTACGGCGACGAGCGCGGCCCCGATGGCCACACCCCCGCGCCGCCGCCCGGCACCGAGCCAGGCGAGGGAGCCCGTCGCCCCGAACGCGGCCAGGAGGCCCGCGACCGGAACGTCATGGCCAGACATGTACGAATGCCCCAATGCGGCCAAAGCGACACACACCGCCGCGAACATCGCGGCCCGCGTACGGCGCATCGGCGCGGGGGCAGGTGACATGGTCCGCACATGTTCCCACCCGTCGCGCGGCACGGGAACGGCGGTACCGGTTGCGCGGGCCACGTACCCATGACCGATCATGATCAGGTGAATCCACTACTGCTGGGGCCGGTCTACACCGGCGGCGTGCAGCTCGGCGCCTACGCGCTGGAGCGGCTGGGCGAGCGGGAGCGCGAGCAGGTGCTGCGGGGCTGCTCGACCAATGTCGACAACCTCGCCGCCGGGCGCTGGGAGACCCTGCTGAGCAGCGCCTTCGTGGTGGAGGAGCCGATGCCGCTGCCCTACGCGCTGCTGCTGCTCGCCGTCCTCGGGTACGCCGAGTACGCCTACGGGGCCTGGTGGACCGCCGGTGTGTTCCTGCTCGGGCACGCCGGGGCCACGCTGCTCGTGTACGGGACGCTGCGGGCGCGCCGGCCCGGTCCGGGCACCCGGCGGGCGGTGGACGTGGGGACCAGCTACGGCTTCAACGCGGTCCTGGGCGCCCTCACCTCGGCGCTGCCCCGCGGGGCGGCGCGGCACACCGCCCGGGCGGGGTTGCTGGCGCTCGGGCTGCGGCCGGTGCTGCGGCGCGAGCGGACCTTCACGGACGCCGGGCACCTGCTGGCGCTGGGGATCGGGGTCGGGCTCTCGCTGGCCGCCGATTATCTTTCCCGCCCGAATCATTCGAAAATAGGCTAAGAGCCACCCGTACAAAAGAGTCACCTGCACAAAAGAGCCACCCGTACAACGCTGGAGTTGCCCACGATGACCGCCACCCCGTCCACCACCGTCGCCAACCTCCGCGACCTCGGCGGCACCCGAATAGCCGGTGGCCGCACGGTGCGCCCCGGCCTGGTGCTGCGCTCCGGCCAGCTCGACCGGCTCGACCTCGCCGCCGACCCCGTCGTGGCGGCCCTGGGACTGCGGACGGTCATCGACTTCCGCACCGACGCCGAGCGCGGCGACCACCCGGACGTGCCCCCGCGGGAGGCCCGGATGCTGGTGGCCGACGTCCTGGCCGACAAGGTGAACGCGGGCGGCATGCCCGCCGCCGCGCAGCTCAAGGACCTGCTGTCCGACCCCGCGGTGGCCCAGCGGCACCTGGGCGGCGGGAAGGCACAGGCGCTCTTCGCCGAGACCTACCGGTCCTTCGTCAGCTCCTCCTCGGGCCAGGAGGCGTACCGGACGCTGCTGACGGAGCTGGCGGACGAGGAGTCGGGGCCGCTGCTCTTCCACTGCACGGCGGGCAAGGACCGCACCGGGTGGGGGGCGACCGTGGTCCTCGCCCTGCTCGGCGCGGACGACGAGACGCTGATGGAGGAGTACCTCTCGGTCAACCCGGCCGTCCGCAAGGCCTTCGCGCCGATGATCGAGGGCTTCACGATGGCGGGCGGCGACCCGGAGATCGCGCTCGCCCTGATCGGGGTCGTGCCGGAGTACCTGGAGGCGGCCCTGGACGAGGTGGCCGTGCGGTACGGCTCGATGGAGAAGTACGTCCGCGAGGGCCTCGGCGTCCCGGACGCCACGGTCGACGCCCTGCGCGCCCGGCTGACCGCCTGACCGGCCGGCCCGCCCCGCGCCCGAACCGCTGACCGGCCGGCCCGGCCCCGACTCGGCCCCGGCGCGGCCAAGTGCCGCGCCCGGGGCCCGAGTCGGCCGGGTGCCCGGCCGGGTGACCATCCGGGCATTCGCTCGTTCTGCTGAACGTGACTGCGCCGGACACCGCCACCCGCCCCCGCCCGCACCCCCTCGACGCCGGGGTCGACGTCGAGCGCGCCGAGGCCGCCATCGTCGAGCACTACCCGCGGCTGGTGCGGCTCGCCTACCTCGTGCTGCCGCCGTCGCTCGGCCGCAACCGCCGGGTGCTGACCGCGCACGCGCTGGCCCAACGGGCCCTGCCGCGCGGCCGGGAGGCCTCCGGCGCGCAGGGGCTCGTACCGTTCCAGCGCGGCGGGCAGGACGGCGATCCCGGCTCCGACGCCGGTTACGCCTACGTCCGGCTCCGGGTGCTGCGCGCCGCGCTGGAGGCCGGGCTCCCGCTGACCTTCCGGGCGTTGCCCCGGCGCGCGCAGCTGCCGCCCGCGCTGCCGCAGGTGTGGGGGCTGCGGCTGTTCCCGCGCTCCGGCGGGGCCGAGGAGCTGGCCCTGGACCAGTGGCTGGCCACCCTCGACGGGCCCGCCCGGGCGGCCTGTGTGCTGCGCGCGTTGGAGCGGCTGGACGGCTCCGAGGTGCTGCTGGTGCTGACCGAGGCCGGGGTGGTGGATCCGGAGGCCGCGCTCGCCGCCGCCGGGGGGCCCGAGAACGACTCCCTGTTCGCCTCGCCCGAGTTCGACCCCTGCGTGCTCCAGGCCCGCCCCACCGACCTGCTGCGCCGACGGCGCTGGGTGCGCGGTTCGCTCGCGGCGGGCGCCGCGCTGCTGGTCGGCGGGGCGCTGCTCGCGCTGCCGGGCGGGGGGTGGGGCTCCGACGGCGCCGCCGCGCCCGCGTACGCCCGTAACGCCGCGGCGGAACAGGCGCTGGACCCGGCGCGGGTGACCCGGGCGGCGGCCGCGCAGTGGCGCACGGCCGACCGCGCCGGCTTCTCGGTCTGGCCCGCGCGGGGCGACCGCCAGGGCGACAAGGAGCTGCTGCGCCGCGCGCTGGCCGTCTGGGCCCGTCCCGGTGCCTCGGTGGTGGTCTCGGCGACCCCCGACACCCCGGCGGGGCCGCCGATGGGACCGCCGCAGCTGCTGTTCGCGGGCACGGTCGACCAGGCGGTCGTGGTGCTGATGCACGACGGGCTGCGCGTGGTGCGCTACGCGGAGCCGCTCTCGGGGACCTCCGGCGCGGCCCTGGACTTCGCCCGTACGGACGGGGCGACGGCGGAGACGGCGACCGCGCTGGTGCTGAGCCGGGTCGACGGCAACGTCCGCTACCTGACGGCGCCCTGGGTGACGGGGGTGACGGTACGGGACCTGCTGAAGCCCGCGGACGCCCCGACGCCGCTGCGCCTGGGCCCGGACGGCATCACCGCCCCGGTGGCGGGTCCGGCTCCGGCCGGTTCCTGTACGGCCTGGAACGCGCTGGCCCTGGAGACCGCCGCCGGGCCCCGGCTGGTGACGGACCTGGGCGAGCTGACCCCGGCCCGGCTGACCTCGGGGGCCCCGGGCGCGGCGCGCGACGTGACGCAGGCGGCGGAGCTGAGCGAGTGGTCGCGGATCGCGTGTCTGCTGCCGGCGGTCCGCTCGCACGGGGTGCGGACGGTCAACTCGTGGGCGTACGCGCGCCAGCCGCTGCCGGAGGGCAACGGCACGGCGGCCTGGCTGTGCACCCGGGCCGAGACCTGGCGGGGCACCGCGGACCGGGTGCAGGCGCAGTTCCTGGCGCCGGGCGCGCAGGTGGCGGCGCAGGCGGCCAAGGCGGAGGGTTCGCCGGCGTGCGGGCCGCGGGAGCCGCAGGTGCTGGCGGGCGTGCTGTGGAAGTCGCAGGGCGGTCACTGGTACGTGCTGGCGGCGGGCACGGCGCAGTTCACGTCCCTGTCGGTGACGGGCGGGGCCACGGGGTCGGCGGCCGGGAACCGGTTGGCCGTGAAGGCGGCGGAGGGCGCGCAGGTGGAGCTGTCCGGGAAGCTGACGGACGGCACGAAGGCGGGCGTCCTGCGCTGAGGCGGTGACGGCGGGGCGCGAATCGGTGCGCGGGGGGTGTTGCACCGGCTTACCCATCAGTACATTGACGCCATGTCTAATACGCCGTCCGCACCTGCACCCGCACCCGTGGCGTCGGAGCACATACCGCTCAAGGCCCGGAACGTGTCCTTCTCCTGGGAGGACACCCCGCTCCACTGGCTGCCCGGCGACCCCTTCGCCGGGCACACCATGAACGTGCTGCACCTGCTGCTCCCGGCGGGCGAGCGCTGGTTCGTGCACGTCTACAAGCAGGTGCTGCCGTACATCACGGACGAGCGGCTGCGGGCGGACGTGGTCGGCTTCATCGGCCAGGAGGCGATGCACGCGGCCGCGCACGACGACGTACTGCCCCACCTCAAGCGCCTCGGCCTGGACCCCACCCCGTACACCGCGCAGGTGGACTGGCTCTTCGAGAAGCTGCTCGGGGACCGCACCCTGCCGCCGGGCCGGGCCCGCGAGTGGTGGCTCAAGGAGCGGGTGGCGACGATCGCCGCGATCGAGCACTACACCGCCTTCCTCGGCAACTGGATCCTGAACGCCGACGAGCTGGACCGGCGCGGCGCGGACCCGGTGATGCTGGACCTGCTGCGCTGGCACGGGGCCGAGGAGGTCGAGCACCGGGCGGTGGCCTTCGAGCTGTTCATGCACATCGACGGCGGCTACCGGCGCCGGGCCAGGACCTGGGCGACGGCCTTCACGGCGCTGGTGTTCCTGTGGCAGCGCGGCGCCCGCTTCTTCATGGAGAACGACCCCGGTCTGCCGCGGGCCAAGGCCTCCCTCGGCCAGTTCTTCCGGGCCGGGCAGCAGGGCGTACTGCCCTCGACGGGGGCGATGCTGAAGTCGATCCCCTCCTACCTGTCCCGCTCGTACCACCCCTCGCAGGAGGGCTCGACGGCCCAGGCCGTGGCGTACCTCGCCAGCTCGCCGGGCGCGAACGGCGGCGCCCTGTGATGCGGCGCGCGGCCGCGGTGGGCGCCGCGGTCGGCGCCGCCTGGCTGACGCGGCGGGCGCTGCGCCGCCGGATCGAGCGCTCGCCGCTGTGGCCGCTCCCGGCGCTGGAGCAGCCGATCTCCGGGTACTCGCCGCGCCGGTCGCTGCGCGCGCTGATCGTCTCGCGGACGGAACCGGCCGAGGGGGTGCTCCGGCTGGTCCTGGAGTCCGCGGCGCTGCCCGCGTGGGCCCCGGGCGCGCACGTCGACGTCACGCTGCCGTCGGGGCTGGTGCGCCAGTACTCGCTGTGCGGGGACCCGGCGGTCGCCGGCCGGTACACCATCGCGGTCCGGCTGGTGGAGGACGGGCGCGGGGGCTCGCGGGAGGCGCACGCGCGGCTGACGGAGGGCTCGGAGCTGGAACTGCGGCCGCCGCGCAACCGGTTCGCACTGGCTCCGGCCGCCTCGTACGTCTTCGTCGCGGGCGGGATCGGGATCACCCCGATCCTGCCGATGCTGCGCGCGGCCACGGCCGCGGGGGCCGGGTGGACGCTGCTGTACGGCGGGCGGAGCCGGGCTTCGATGCCGTTCCTGGACGAGTTGGCGGCGTACGGGGAGCGGGTCACGGTGGTCCCGCAGGACGAGGCGGGCCTGCCCGACCTGGCCCCGGTGGCCGCGGCCGCGCCCGGCACCGCGGTCTACTGCTGCGGCCCGGGGCCCCTGATGGCGGCGGTGGTGGCGGCGGCCCCGCCCGGGGTGGAGGTCCGGCTGGAGCGGTTCGCCCCGGCCGCGGCCACGGGGGCGGAGCAGCCGTTCACGGTGACCCTCGGCCGTTCGGGCCGCACGATCGAGGTCCCGGCGGACGGGACGACGCTGGCGGCGGTCCTGCGGGAGCTGCCCAACACCCCGTACTCCTGCGAGCAGGGTTTCTGCGGGACCTGCAAGCACGGCGTGCTGGCGGGCGAAGTGGACCACCGGGACGACCTGTTGACGGACGCGGAACGGGAGAGCTCGATGCTGCTGTGCGTGTCCCGGGCACGGGGCGGGCAGCTGACGCTGGACCTGTGACGCGGCGACTGTGACGACGGGCGCTAGTGGACGACCGCCCACACCGTGGCCAGCCGCGGCAGGACGCCGAAGAAGCAGATCAACCAGACTCCGTCCGGCCGGCGGCGCGGGTCGGCGAGCGCCGCGGCGACCAGGAGCGCCGCCGTCGGCCACAAGGCGAACACGCCCAGGGTGGAAAGGCCCAGGGAGCACACGGCGACCCAGCTGGCGACGGCCGTGCACGCGCCGAAGAAGGCGTACGGGCGGCGGAAGAAGGGCGTCGCCAGCACCGGCAGGGCGATGCCCAGGGCCATCTCGGTGAGGTAGGTGTGCCACCCCGCGTGGTGGATCGCGGTCGCCATCAGGAACGCGGCGTCCAGCGCGGCGATCACGGCCAGGGCCCGTTGCACCCCGTGGACGCGGTCCTCGTCGGGGCGGGCGGGCTCAGACATCGCCGGGCCCGAGGGCGGGAGCGAGGTAGTAGGTCCACGCCATGGCGGCGACGCACCAGAGCGAGAAGGCCAGCAGGAGGCCGCCCAGGACGGTCAGCACCCGGGCGGCGCGGGGCCGTCGGCGGCCGTCGGCGAAGGCGGCGAACAGGAGCAGGATGCCGGAGGGCGCGAAGAAGAACAGGCCCACCAGGGCGCCGAGCACGCTGCACACGGTGTAGAGGACGCCCAGCACGGCGGCGCCCGTCGTGAAGCCGCCGCGGATGCGCAGCAGCAGGAGCGGCGCCGCGAAGAGGGCGATCAGCAGGAGGAAGGAGCCCCCGAAGTAGGGGTCCGACGCCATGACGAGGGCCACGAGGAGCGCGTTGAGCGCGGCGCCCCAACCCAGGGCGCGCTGCTGCCCGGTGGGTCTGCCGTCCTCCGCCCCGCCCGCGTCCCACAGGAACCCGCGCACGCACCCCGCCCGCGCACCGGCACCCGCCCGCGCACCGGCCGACATTTCGGCCATCGCCGCACCCCCGTTCCTCGACCACCGAACCCGCTCCTTTGAACGCGTTCAGTTGAACGCGTTCAACATAGCGGATGCCGCCCGGCCCGCACTACCCGTAGGGTGTTGGCATGACAACCGGGGTGCGACGCAGGATGGGTGTCGAGGAGCGGCGGCAGCAGCTGATCGGCGTGGCGCTGGATCTCTTCAGCAACCGGTCGCCCGACGAGGTGTCGATCGACGAGATCGCGGCGGCCGCCGGGATATCGCGACCGCTCGTCTACCACTACTTTCCGGGCAAGTTGAGCCTGTACGAGGCCGCGCTGCGGCGCGCCGCCGACGAGTTGGCCGCGCGCTTCGACGAACCGCCGGAAGGGCCCCTGGGCGCCCGGCTGCTGCGGGTGATGGGCCGGTACTTCGCCTTCGTCGACGAGCACGGACCCGGCTTCTCCGCCCTGATGCGCGGCGGCCCCGCGGTCGGCTCCAGCCGGACGAACGCGATGATCGACGAGGTCCGCCAGGCCGCCTACGAGCAGATCCTCAGCCACCTCGGCGTCGAGCGGCCGCCCGCGCGGCTGGAACTGATCGTGCGCTCCTGGGTCTCGCTCGCCGAGTCCACGGCGCTGATCTGGCTCGACGGCCGCCGGATCCCGCGCGCCGAGCTGGAGCTCCAGCTGGTGCACGACTTCGCCGCGCTGGCCGCCGTGAGCGCCGCGTACGACGAGGAGATGGCCGGCCTGCTGGTGCGGATCCTCGCGGACGAGCCCGCCGACGGCCCCTTCGGCGAACTGGTCCGGCGGCTCGCGGCGTTCATCCCCGCCGCACCCGGGGCACCCGCGCCCGCCGCCCCCGCCACGGCGCACCGGTCGGTGCCCCGCCCGCGGTGATAATGACCGCGTGATCATTGACGACGGGATCTTGTTCCGGCAGGCCGAGGAGAAGGACGCCGCGACCCTGGTGGCCCTGTACGACCAGGCCGCCCGGTGGATGCGGACCCAGGGCATCGAGCAGTGGAAGCCGGGCGAGAAGGGCGTGGAGCACTTCCGGGCCCGGATGGCCGACGGCGAGGTGTGGATCGCCGCCGACGCCGACGGCCGGGTGTGCGGGGCGTACGAGCTGTGGTGGTCCGACGAGGAGGCCTGGGGCGTCCAGCCGCCGGTCGCCGGGTACGTGCACCGGTTGATGGTCGAGCGCGAGGCCGCGCCCGCCGGGGCCGGGCGCCGACTGCTCGAACACGCCGAGCGGCGCATCGCCCGGGCCGGCCTGGAACGGGCGCGGCTGGACTGCATCTCCACCAACCCCCGGCTGCTGGCGTACTACCAGGGCGCGGGCTACCGGGTGGTCGGGGAGTTCCCGTCCAAGCAGGCCCAGGACGGGCGGGTGTACGGGGTGATCCTGTTGGAGAAGCGACTGGACCGCCTCACGGTGGTGTGAGGCGGTCCGCACGGGCTACCGGGTCCCCGCCCCCTTGGCCTGGAAGACGGCCACCGTGCGGGCCGGGACCGTGAACGCGCCGGTCCCGGCGTCGTACGCCGATGCCTTGACCACCGGGTCGGCGCCCGCGGCCTGCCTCGGGTGCAGCGCGTAGGCCCGCCCGGCCAGAGCGGGGACGCGCTGTTGCTGCGCGGTGGGCGTGGCGTTGAAGACCACGACCAGATCGCCGAGGGTCATGGTGATGACGCCCGGGGTCTCCGTCGGGCCCGCGAGCGGGAAGGCCAGTCGCGCCTGGACCGCGGCCGTGCTGGTCAGCGCGAAGGAGGGCTCCGAGGTGCGGACGGCCAGCAGGTCCCGATACGCGGCCCCGGCCGCGGTGACCTCCGTACAGGTCGGGCCGGGGGTGGTCAGCAGCGGTGCGGCGTAGGGCCACTTCGCGCGGTTGTCGGCGGCGGGCGGCAGGCCCCGGCCGAAGCCGTTGGCGCTGCCGGTCCCCGCCGGGCAGGTCCAGTGGATGGCGTTGAACCAGTCGCCGCTGTCGAAGGAGTTGCGGTCCAGGGACTTCGAGCGCAGCAGGTCGGTGCCCGCCTGGGAGAGGGACGGGCCCTGCGAGAGGGTGGCCGTGGCCATCGCCAGGACCTGCATCCGGGCCTGGTCCGCGGGAGAGGTGGCGGGCGGGAGCTTGTACTTGAGGGCGTCGTAGAGCGATTCGTTGTCGTGGGCGTCCGCGTAGGCGAGGGCGTCGCCCGGCGCCGCCGCGTAGCCGGCTCCCTGGCCGTTGTAGTCCAGCTGGGCACCCGTGATCGCGGCGCCGGTGGCGTCCGTGAAGCGGTAGCCCGCCAGGTTGCCGGTGAGCCCGACCTTGATCAGGTCCTGGGCGTGCCGGAGCCGGGCCAGCTGCTGCTCGGGGGTGCCGTTCGCGGGGGCCGCGTTGGGGTCGGTGAAGAGCCCGGAGGCGAAGCCCTGGACGCGCGGGTCCTCGTCGAAGGGGCCGCCGCCGCGGACCGCGTCGCGCGCCCGGTCGGAGAAGGTGGCGATGCCGGTGCCGGCCATGTTCTTCTGCGTGGCCTGGACGAAGCGGGCGTCGTCGGCTACCTCGCCGAAGTTCCAGCCCTCGCCGTAGAGGATCACCTTCTTCCCGTCGACCCCGTCCTTCGCCGGGGTCAGCCGGTCCAGGGCGGCGCGCACGGCCAGGATGTTGGCCTTCGGCTGGTGGCCCATCAGGTCGAAGCGGAAGCCGTCGACCTTGTACTCCTTGGCCCAGGTGACCACGGAGTCCACGACCAAGCGGCCCATCATGGCGTTCTCGGTGGCCGTGTTGGAGCAGCAGCTGCTGGTGGCGACGGAGCCGTCGGCGAGCAGGCGCTGGTAGTAGCCGGGGACGACCCGGTCCAGGACGGACTGGTCCGACTGGCCGGAGGCGGCGGTGTGGTTGTAGACCACGTCCATCACCGTGCGCAGGCCCGCGCCGTTGAGGGACTGCACCATGCGGCGGAACTCGACGGTGCGGGCGGTGCCGTTCGGGTCGCTCGCGTACGAGCCCTCCGGGACGGTGTAGTGCAGCGGGTCGTAGCCCCAGTTGTAGGCGTCCTTCGCGGCGGCGGCCGCCACGCAGGCCTGCTGTTGCGGGGAGTCGGGGGCGTAGACGGTGAGGTCGCAGGCGGGGGTGGTGCGCTTCGCCGGGTCCTCGGGGATGGTGGCGATGTCGAAGGCGGGCAGGAGGTGGACGTAGGAGGTGCCGGCGGCGGCCAGCGAGCGCAGGTGCTTCATGCCCGCGGAGTCGCTGTCGGTGAAGGCCAGGTACTGGCCGGGGTGCTTGCTGGTGGGGTCGGCCACCGAGAAGTCCCGGATGTGGAGTTCCTGGATCTGGGCGGAGGTGAAGGGGACGGCGGCGGGTTTGCGCAGCTCGCGCCAGCCGGGCGGCCGGAGCGCGGGCGCGAGGTCGGTGACGAGGCTGTAGGTCGAATCGGTGGTCAGCGCGGTGGAGTAGGGGTCGGTGACCAGGTTCCGGACCACCTGGCGGACGCTCGGCGCCCAGACGGTCACCGCGTAGCGGTAGCGCTTGCCGGCCCAGGAACGCTCGCCGTCCACCGACCAGACGCCGGTGGCGTCGTCGCGGTGCATGGGGACGGTGCGGGCGCCGCCGTCGAGTTCGAGGGAGACCTGTTGGGCGGTGGGCGCCCAGAGCGCGAGCCGGGGGCCGCGGCCGGAGAAGGTGGGGCCGAGCGGGGTCGTGTTCGCGTACAGGTCGTCCAGGACGCCGGCGAGCTGCACCCCGGTGGCGGCGAGGACGGCGCCGCCCGCGGTGCGGGCGCTCGCGACGAGCTGCCGGCGCAGCGCCTCGCGCACCCGGTCGCGGTCGCGCGGGTCGACGGTGAAGGCGGTGTACGCCGCCAGGTGCGGGAACTTCTGCTTCTGTACGGCGCTCAGCGCGCCCGGGGTCAGCCGCAGCCAGCGGGCCTTCTCCGTACCGGTGAGGACGCCGTCGGCGGCCTTGATCACGCCCTCCCGCGAGGCCAGGAGCTGCACGGAGGCGGCGGCGGGCGGGGCGTTCCAGGCGAGGGTGTCGCGGTCGATCCAGACGGCCTCGGACTTGGTGAGGTCGAGGGCGGCGGCGGAGCCGGCGGGCTGCGGCAGCAGGTACTTCTGCTGGCCGGCGAGCAGCCAGGCCTCGTGGCCGGTGGCCTTGAGGTCGAGGGACTGGTCGGTGGGCAGGTCCTTCTCGTCCCCCTTGTGGAGGATGTAGCTCAGCGAGGTGGCGCCCGGGGCGAGCGGGACCTCGTAGACCGCGCCGTAGGAGTCGGTGCGGGCGGGGAGCAGCGGCTTGGACCAGTCGGTGGGGGTGGCCGCGCCGGTCCACACGTGCAGGCCCCAGCCGTCGTAGGCGCCGTCGGGGCGCTTCAGGTGCAGGACCGCCTCGGCCTGGTCCTGGGGCGGGTAGGTCGGCCGTTCGGTGCGGGCCGCTTCCTTGCCCTGCTCCAGCCAGATCTCGCCCGTCCTGGTCACGTCGATGGTGCGGTCGGCGGCGACGTCCTTCGTGCCGTCCTTGTCGATGACGAGGTAACCGACGCTGCTCGCGCCGGGCTTGAGCTTGACGTACGCGAAGGCGCCGTAGGCGTCGCGGCCGGTGAAGTCGTGCCCGGCCGGCCAGGCGGTCGCTTCGCCCTCGGCGAGGTCGCCCCAGGCGTAGAGCCGCCAGTTCGTGTAGTCCCCGTCGGGGCGGTTGTAGTGGACGACGGCGTAGTCGCGCTGGGTGGCGGTGGGGACCTCGGGGGGCGGTGCCTGCCCGGCGACGGAGGCGGCGAGGGCGCTCGCGGTGCGGCCGGAGGCGTCGACGACGACCGCCTTGTAGCGCAGCGGGGTGCCCGCGGGGGCGCTCACCCGCTGGGTGACCTTGTAGGGGGCGTGGTCGGCGGAGCCGAGGACCTGCCAGGCGTCGTTGCCGCTCTGGGCGGCGAAGACGACCCGGTTCAGGCCGCCGCCGGTGACGTCCGCCGACAGCTCGACGGTGCCGGTGGCGCCGGGGGCGGGCGGGGTGAGGGTCAGGGCGGGGCGGGTGGTGGGGGCCGGGAGCGGGGTGGCGCCCATGAGGACCACCGAGCCGAGGGCGGGGACGGTGAGGGAGAGCTTGCCGGCGGAGGAGGCCCAGACGGTGGTGGTGCCCGCGCCGCCGTAGAGGACGCTGTAGGCGGCGCCGGCCGGGGCGTCGAGTTCCACGGTGCGGGGCGCGGCGCCGTTGTTGGCGGCGATCAGGTATTCGGTGCGGGTGCGCGGGTCGGTGCGGGCGAAGGCGTAGACGGAGCCGTCGGCGAGGCGTTCGCTCTGGACGCCGTCGCGCAGGGCGGGGTGGGCCTTGGTCAGCCGGGAGAGGGCACTGATCTGCTGGTAGAGCGGGTGTCCCGGATCGTAGGCGTCGCTCGCGTGCGTGCGCGCCGTTCCGAGCTGGTCGTCATCCAGGTAGTCCGGCGTCTTGGAGGCGAAGAGGGACTGGCGGGCGTCCTTGTCGCCGCCGGCGCCCGTGAACCCCTGCTCGTCGCCGTAGTAGATCACCGGGTTGCCGCGGGAGAAGAACATCAGCTCGTTCGCCAGCCGGTAGCGGTCGAGCAACTCCTGCTCCCCCGCCCCGGGCCGGTCCTGCTTGAGGAAGGAGCCGAACCTGCCCATGTCGTGGTTGCCGAGGAAGGTCACCTGCTCGTAGGCGTTGGCCTTGTCGCTGGTGTACCGGTAGTCCGCCCCGAGGACGGAGGCCAGCCGCCCGGCTCCGGCGCCCTGGGCGGCGTACGCCCGGATCGCGTCCTGGAGCGGGAAGTCGAGGGTGGCGTCGAGGCGGCCCTGCGTGACGTAGGGCGAGGTGACGGCCGGGTCCGCGGAGTACACCTCGCCGAACATGAAGAACTTCGAGCGCCCGCGCTGGGCGGCGTACTTGTCGAGGGCGGTGGCCCACTGCGTCCAGAACGGCAGGTCGACGTGTTTGACGGTGTCGATCCGGAAGCCGTCGATATCGAAGTCCCGGACCCACTTCTCGTAGATCTTCTCCATCCCGCTGACCACCTCGGGACGCTCGGTCCACAGGTCGTCGAGCCCGGAGAAGTCGCCCTGTTCGGCGGATTCGCCCGCGAAGGTGGAGTCGCCCCGGTTGTGGTACATCGTCGGATCGTTCAGCCAGGCCGGGACCTTGGCGTCCTTCTTCGCCGCGGGCACGAGCGGCGTGCGCGGGAAGGAGCCCGGCCCGACGGCCGGGAACCCCTTCTTGTCGGCGGCCGTTCCGGCGGCCTTGCCCGCGGCGTAGTCGGAGTCGTCGAAGGCCACCCCGTCCTTGGTCAGGTAGGGGAAGGCCCCCTTCGACAGGTAGGAGTACGACTTCTCCTTGTAGTCGATGACGTCGGCGGTGTGGTTGGTGATGACGTCGAAGAAGACCTTCATCCCCTTCCCGTGCGCCTTGTCGATCAGCCGCTCCAGGTCGGCGTTGGTGCCGAAGTGCGGGTCGACCTGGGTGAAGTCGGTGATCCAGTAGCCGTGGTAGCCCGCCGACTGGTTCGCCCCCTCCCCCTGCACCGGCTGGTTCTTGAAGATGGGCGCCATCCAGATGGCCGTGGTGCCCAGGCCCTTGATGTAGTCGAGCCGGTCGGTCAGCCCCTTGAGGTCGCCGCCCTGGTAGAAGCCCTTGTCCGTCGGGTCCAGACCGGTCTGCGAGCGGCTGCCGGCCAGGCCGCCGCGGTCGTTGCGCGGGTCGCCGTTCGCGAACCGGTCCGGGAGGACGAAGTAGAACTGCTCCCGGGTCAGGTCGTGCCGGGCGGGCTGCGCCGCCAGTTTCGCGTCCGGGGGCGGGGCGGGCGCCGTGCCGGCGGCCTCCGCGGGGAGTGCGGGCAGGAAGGCCACCGCCAGGGCGGCGGCGACGGTTCCCGCGAGGGGGCGTATCACGGCGGAATCTCCTCGGACACGGGGCGGATGGGGGCGAATGGGAGCGAATGGGGGACGTGCGGCGGCGGGGTCAGTTGCGCCAGGTGTCGCTGAGCGCGACCTTCCCGCTCGCGGGGACGGTGGCCGTGCGGTTGGCCCCGCTCTCCCAGGTGACGGTGCCCGCGGCGTCCTTGCGGACGTACTTGTAGGCGAAGGAGGTGCCCGCGGGCAGGGCGACGTCGAGCTTCCAGACCGGGTAGGCGGCCGGGTCGAGCTTCAGCGCGGAGGCGGTGTTCCAGTTCCCGAGCGCGCCCTGGTCGCCGGTGACGTAGATGTCCTGGCCCGGCACGGTGGTGGCGTTGACCGCGAAGGAGGCGCCGGCGGCCGCGGGCGGCGTGGAACCACCGCCGCAGGTGCGGGCGCCCACATGGAGGGCGACGGCGGTGTCCGGCCCGAGGGTCGCGGTGAACTGCCCGGAGCCGTTCACGGTGACGGCCCGCCCGCTCTGCACGTCGCAGTAGTCGCCGGCCGGCAGGGAGGTCTGGAAGGTCCGGGTCAGCGCCGACGCCTCGTGGTTGATGGCCACGTACGCCTTGGCGCCGCGCCCGAAGGCGATCTGGTCCCCGCCGTTGTCCCACCAGTTGGTGACGCCCTGGCCGCGGGCCGCGTTGCGGAAGCCCACCATCGAGGAGATCTCGCGCCAGGCGTGCTGGCAGGTCCAGCCGTCGGCGTAACAGGAGTTGACGGCGCCGCCGTTCGGCGGACCGGCGTCGCGGTCGGTGAAGGCGTACCCGGAGTGCACGTCCGGGGAGCCGTAGGGCCAGGCCAGCATGAAGACGTTGGCGAGGGTGTAGGTCGCGCCCGCCTTGTAGTCGAGGGTGTCCCCGCCGCGCTCGGTGTCGTGGTTGTCGACGAACACGGCGGCCTGGCCGCTCGGCATGTACCCCCAGGACTCGCCGAAGTTCTTCAGGTAGGCCAGGTTCTCGTTCTGGAAGACCCGCTTGAGGTCGCGGGCGTAGCGGAACTCCTGCACGTCCCCGTTGCCGAGGTACTCGCTCGGCTGGACGGCCTCGCCCGCGCCGTAGATCGCCTCCTGCTTCCAGTAGGCGTTCGGCTTGGTCAGCCGGGACTTGATGTTGGCGAGGTCGGCGGCGGGCATGTGCTTGGCGGCGTCGATCCGGAAGCCGTCGACGCCGAGGGAGAGCAGGTCGTTGAGGTACCCGGCGATCCGGCCCCGCACGTAGTCCTCGCCGGTGTCGAGATCGGCGAGCTGCACCAGCTCGCAGTTCTGGACGTTGGCCCGGTCCTGGTAGGAGGAGATGGTGGCGCGGCAGTCGTCCATGTCGGCGCCGGAGTAGAGGCCCGGGTAGTTGTACTTCGTGTACGAACTGCCCCCGGTGCCGGTGCCGTCGGCGGCGGCCATGTGGTTGATGACGGAGTCCGCGACCACCTTCACGCCCGCGGCGTGACAGGTGTCGACCATGGCCTTGAAACCGGCCCGGTCACCGAGCCGGCCGGCGATCTTGTAGCTCACGGGCTGGTACGAGGTCCACCACTGGGGACCCTGGATGTGCTCCTGGGGCGGCGAGACCTGCACGTAGCCGTAGCCCGCGGGCCCGAGGGAGTCGGTGCAGGCCTTGGCGACGGAGGCGAAGTTCCACTCGAAGAGCACCGCGGTGACATCGCGCTCACCGGGCGGCGAGGCGGCGGCGTGGGGAGCCTGCCAGGTGCCTGCGGCGGCGACGAGGGCGGTGAGCGCGACCACGGCTCTGTGGATGCGGGGCATGGGGGTCCTCCTGGCGAAGAGGTGGGGATTGTTGGCGACCGTAGGCCCCACCCCTCCCCCCTGCAAGACCTTGCGCAAGAGATTGCAGAATTGTTTCTCCGCCGTGTCCTGGCCCGGTCCATGAGGGAGCGTCACCCACGAGAGCGCCTGGGTAGGGTCCATCGAGGCACACCGACGCAGCAGGAGGTCCACCATGGCGACGGACATCGTGATCGCGCAGACCACCATCGACGACGAGCTGGCAGCAGGGGAGTTGGCGCGGGGCGCGGTGGAAGCACGGCTGGCCGCCTGCGCGCACATCGACGCACCGCTCACCGCCGTCTACCGGTGGCAGGGCGCCGTCGAAACGGCTACCGAATGGCGCGTCTCCTACAAGACGACACGCGACCGACTGCCCGCCCTCAGCGCGTGGGTCGAGCAGCAGCACGCCTACGACGTACCCGAGTGGATCGTCCTCGCGGTGGACGGCGGCTCGGAGGCCTACCTGTCGTGGGTCGCCGGCGAGACCGCGCCGGCAGTGGTCGCACCGCTCAGGCAGCGCACCTCCTGAGGTGCGCTGCCAGCTCACCTTCCGTGCGCGGAAGCCGGCCCGCGATGGTGAGCGCACGCGCCCGACCCATCGTGTTCGGGCGGGCATCCGACGCCTTGGCGAACTGGCGGGCCACGTGCACTCCTTGGTCGAGGTCACCGCCGGCGAGCAGAGCGGCGGCCAGGTCCCCGAGGATGACGACTCCCGAGTCGGACAGCTCACCGCCCAATCGCCGCGTGGCAACGGCGGCCGCCTCTTCCGCATGGCGGGCGTGGATCCAGGCCGCAACGGTGGCATTGCCCGGGCCGCGAACGCACGCGACCGCCCGCTCCAGGAGTTCCAACCTGCGGACCGGAACGGCCTCTCCGTAACTCGCGTAGGCCAGGGCGAGTGCGCGCAACGGTGGATGGCCCGAGGAGTCGGCGCAATCGGCGGTGACCCGATAGTACGAACGGGCCGCGAGGTGGTCACCCAGGTCCCAAGCGATCCACCCGGCCAGTGCCGCGGTCTCGCCGGCCGCGATGCAGAGCTCCTTCTCATGGCCGAAGGCGCGGGCCAGGACGGCGGTGACGGCATCGAGGTGCGCCACGACACAGCCTTGCAATTGCCGCGCCGTCAGGTGGTTCTCGCTGATGTGCAACGCACCGGACGCCCCCTGGCCGGACATGGAAGCCAGGCCGGGGCTCAGCCAGGGCGTACTCGACCGCGCTCGCGCCGGCTGGGAGCGGTTCCTCTCGTCCCTTGAGGAGCCGCCTGATGACTGAGCGAGGCTGGACAACCCCGACCCGCGGGGGTGGTGGGGTGTGGGTGGTGGGGGTCGTCCCCGCAGGTCGAGCGGAACCGGCACCGGCCCACGGCTCCGACTCCGGGAAGGTTCCGCGAGCCGAGGAGACGACCCCCACCGCCCGCGCCCCGCCGCCCCCGCCCCCGCCGACCCGGGGCCCGCACCCACAGGCCCCCGGGCGCGGCGTGGAGCCGTCAGACGCCCGGGGCCTGGGACGTCGAGCCGCGGACGACCAGTTCGGGTTGGAAGACGAACTCCGTGCGCTGGACCGGCGTGCCGCCCACCGCCTCCAGCAGGGCGCCCACCGCCGCCGTCGCCATCGCGCGGACCGGCTGGCGGACCGTGGTCAGCGGCGGGTCCGTGAAGGCGATCAGCGGCGAGTCGTCGAAGCCGACGACCGACACGTCCTCCGGGACCCGCAGCCCCCGCTCGCGGGCCGCCCGGATGACGCCCAGCGCCATCGGGTCGCTCCCGCAGACGATCCCCGTGCAGCCCCGGTCCAGCAGCTCACCGCCCGCCGCGTGCCCGCCCTCCACCGTGAAGAGCGTGCGCTGGATCAGCCCTTCGGCCCCGGCCGAGGGCACGGCGGCCAGGAACCCCTGCTCCTTGCGGGCCGAGGGCACGTACCGCGTCGGGCCGATCGCCAGCCCGATCCGCCGGTGCCCGAGGGCCTCCAGGTGCCGCACGGCCATGTCCGCGGCCGCCCGGTCGTCCGGCGAGATGAAGGGCGCGTGGACGTGCTCGTTGAAGCCGTTGATCAGGACGAACGGGACCCCGCGGGCCGCGAGCCGCTGGTAGCGCGTCGGATCCGCCGTGGAGTCCGCGTGCAGCCCGGACAGGAAGACGATCCCCGTCACCCCGCGCTGCTCCAGCTGCTCCACCAGCTCGTCCTCGGTGGCCCCGCCGGGCGTCTGCGTGCACAGCACCGGCGTGTACCCGTGCCCCGCCAGCGCCTGCTCGATGACCTGTGCGAAGGCGGGGAAGATCGGGTTGGTCAGCTCGGGGATGAGCAGCCCGACGAGCCCGTTGCTGCGCCTGCGCAGCCGTACGGGCCGTTCGTAGCCGAGCAGGTCGAGCGCGGCCAGCACCTTGTGCCGGGTGCCGGCCGCGACGCCCGCCTTGCCGTTGAGCACCCGGCTGACGGTCGCCTCGCTGACCTGGGCCTGCGCGGCGATGTCCGTCAGCCGAAGGGGGGAGGTCACCCCTGCCACCACACCGCCGTGTCGGCCGGGAGCAGGTCCGGGTCGGCCAGCGGACCGCTGGCCAGCAGCACGGTTCCGGGGGCGGGGGTACGTACGGCCGCGCCGCCCGTGTTCACCGTGCAGACGAACTCCCCGCGCCGGAAGGCCAGCACCCCGGCCGGCGCCGCCAGCCACTCGACCGCGTCGCCCGCGCCCAGCTCCGCCCGCTCGCGCCGGATCCGCAGCGCGGCCCGGTAGAGCTCCAGGGTGGAGTGCGGGTCGCCCGTCTGCGCGGCCACGCTCAACCCCGCCCACTCCGCAGGCTGCGGCAGCCAACTGCCACCCGAACCGAAGCCGTACGGAGCCTCCTCGCCCGACCACGGGATCGGCACCCGACACCCGTCCCGCAGCCCGTCCTGCCCCGCGCTGCGCACGAACGCCGGATCCTGACGCACCTCGTCCGGCAGGTCCACCACCTCCGGCAGACCCAGCTCCTCCCCCTGGTACACATACGCCGACCCCGGCAACGCCAACATCAACAACGCCGCCGCCCGCGCCCGCGCGAGACCCACCGCACCACCCCCGTACCGCGTCACGTGCCGCACCACATCGTGGTTCGACAGCACCCACGTCGTCGGAGCGGCCACGACCCGCATCGCGTCGAGCGATTCGTCGATGGTCGCGCGCAGCGCGTCCGCGTCCCATCCGGTGTTCAGGTACTGGAAGTTGAAGGCCTGGTGCAGCTCGTCGGGCCGCAGGTAGAGGGCGGTGCGGTCCGCGCTCGGGGTCCACGCCTCGGCGACGCCGATGCGGTCACCGGCGTACTCCTCCAGCACGGTCCGCCAGGAGCGGTAGATCTCGTGGACCCCGTCCTGGTCGAAGAAGGGCAGGACCTGGTTGCCCAGCAGCTTGAGCTGCTCGTCGCGGCCGAGGTCGGGCAGGCCGGGGGCCTTGACCAGGCCGTGCGCGACGTCGATGCGGAAGCCGTCGGCGCCGAGGTCCAGCCAGAACCGCAGGATGGAGCGGAACTCGTCCTGGACGGCCGGGTGCTCCCAGTTGAAGTCGGGCTGCTCGGGGGCGAAGAGGTGCAGGTACCAGTCCCCCTCTTCGACCCGCGTCCACGCCGGGCCGCCGAAGATCGACTCCCAGTCGTTCGGCGGCAGCTCCCCGCCCGCCCCGCGCCCGGACCGGAAGTGGAAGCGCTCGCGCAGCGGGCTGCCGGGCCCCTCGCGCAGCGCCTGCTTGAACCATTCGTGCTGGTCGGAGCAGTGGTTGGGGACGAGGTCCACGATGATCCGCAGGCCCAGCGCGTGGGCTTCACGGATCACGGCGTCGGCGTCGTGCAGGCTGCCGAACATCGGGTCGATGGCCCGGTAGTCGGCGACGTCGTAGCCCGCGTCGGCCTGTGGGGAGGCGTAGAACGGGCTGAGCCAGACGGCGTCGACGCCCAGTTCCTTGAGGTAGGGCAGCCGGGTCCGGGCCCCTTCGAGGTCCCCCATCCCGTCCCCGTTGCTGTCGGCGAAGCTGCGCGGATAGACCTGGTAGATCACCGCTTCCCGCCACCAGCCGGGCTGGGTGCCGGTCGCGGTGGGAAGAGCGTCGGCGAGGTGCTGGGTCATGTCGTCCTTGGAGAGATCGGGCCGGTGTACGCGTCGGGAAGGGTGGTCAGCCCTTGGTCGCGCCCGCGGTCATACCGGCGACGAGGTGACGCTGGGCGAAGGCGAAGAAGATCGCCGCGGGGATGGCGATGACGACGGAAGCCGCCGTCATCGGACCCCAGTTGGCGGTGTACTGGGTGACGAAGGTCTGCAGACCCCCGGCCAGCGTGAGGTTGTCGTCGCCGACCAGGAAGGCGGAGGCGTACGCCACTTCGCCCCAGGCGGTGATGAAGGAGTAGAAGGCGGTGACCGCGAGGCCCGGGCGGGCCAGCGGGAGGATCAGCCGCCAGAAGGTCCCGAAGGGGTTGAGCCCGTCGACCCGACCGGATTCGTCGATCTCGATCGGGATGGTGTCGAAGAAGCCCTTCATCATCCAGGCGCAGAACGGCACCGCGATGGTGAGGTACGTGATGATCAGGCCGAGCGGCTGGTTGAGCAGCCCCAGCTGTCCCATCAGGTTGTAGAGCGGGACGATGAGGATGGCCATCGGGAACATCTGGGTGACCAGCAGGGTCCACATCAGCGGCTTCATGCCGGGGAACCTGAACCGGCTGACCGCGTACCCCGTGGTCGCGGCGATGAACACGCCGAGGACGGTGGTGATGCCCGCGACCAGCACCGAGTTGCCGAACCAGGTGAAGAAGGACGTGTGGTCCACCAGGTAGCGGTAGTTGTCGAGGGTCGGGTCCTTGATGAAGTCGGTACTGACCGCCTGCTGCGGCGGCTTGAGCGAGGTCAGCAGGATCCACAGCACCGGGAAGACCGCGATGACGGCCGCGACGACGAGCGTGGCGTGCAGGGAGACGGAGGCGAGCGGCCCGCGCTGCCCGCGCGGCCGCACCGCCTTGACGGCCTTGGCTCCCTTGGTTCCCTTGGCGCCCTTGGCCTGGACGTCGGCCGCGGCGGTCGCGTCGGCCCCGGCGGCGTCGGAGGTGGTCGTCACGGTCACCACACCTCTCCCTGCTTGCGCAGCGAACGCCGGTAGACCAGCGCGAAGATCATGAGCAGGGCGAGGATGAGGACGCCCCAGGTCGCGGACCCGGCGAAGTCGCGCGGGCTGGTCACGAACGCCTGCCGGAACGCCTGCGTCACCAGGATCTCGGTGGCGTCGCCCGGTCCGCCGCGGGTGAGCAGGAAGATCACCGGGAACATGTTGAAGGTCCAGATGGTGGAGAGCAGGATCACCGTCATGCTGACCGAACGCAGCCCCGGCAGGGTGATGTGCCGGAAGCGCTGCCAGGGACTCGCGCCGTCCATCTCGGCCGCCTCGTACAGCTCGCCGGGGATGGACTGGAGGCCACCGAGCAGGGCCACCATCATGAAGGGGATGCCCAGCCAGACGTTGACGGTGATGACCGCGAGCTTGGCCCAGGTGGGGTCGTCGAGCCACGGCACGGCGGAGATCCCGCCGCCTTCGAGGACCTTGTTCAGGATGCCGTTGTCGCGGTTGAAGAGGAACCGCCAGGCGAAGACGGACACGAAGCCGGGGACGGCCCAGGGCAGGATGAGCGCCATCCGGTAGACGGCGCGGCCCCGGAACTCCCGGTTCAGGATGTTGGCGAGGCCGAGGCCGAGCGCGAAGGTGATGGACACGCAGGCGACGGTCCAGATGACCGTCCACACCAGCCGGTCCAGGAAGACCGGGTCGCTCAGCGCGGCCGTGTAGTTGTCGAGGCCGACGAACTGATAGGTCGCGTCGATGGTGTTGGGGCCGATCGTACGGGCGACGTTGCGCTCGTTGGCGTCGGTCAGCGACAGGTAGATCCCGCGGACCAGCGGCCACCCGATGATCACGCCGAGGACGAGCACCACGGGGGTGACCATCGTCCAGGCGTACCAGTGGGTGGCCAGCGCGCGCCGGACCCGGCCGGGGCGGGCCCCGGGGTTGCGGTCGGTCCTGCGGCTCCGGCCGCGGGTGACGTCGTCACCCGCGGCCGGCACCACGGACCGGCTGGTCTCAGCAGCCATCGTCGTGCTACTTCCAACCCTTGAGGATCTTGCGGAACTCGGTACCGGTCGCCTTGGCCGCGTCCTCCGGGCTGGAGGCGCCGGTGACCGCCTTGGTGTACTGCACCTTGAGCGGCTCGAAGAGGGAGCCGTTCTCCGGGATCCAGGCGCGCTCGACGGCCTTGTCCACGGCGGGCTTGAAGAAGGCGACGATCTCGTTGCCCTTGACGTCCGGCACCTCGTAGGCGGCGGTGCGGGTCGGCAGCAGGCTCAGTTCCTTGGTCGCCTGGACCTGGGTCTCCTGCGAGGTCATGTACTCGACGAAGGCGTGCGCGGCGGTGCGGTTCTTGGAGCCCGCGTAGACGGCCAGGTCGTGGCCGCCCTGCGGGGCTCCCGCCTTGACGGAGCCGGCCGGGACCGCGCTGATGCCGAGGTTGGCCTTGTCGGCGAACTGGGCGCCGGAGAAGGTGTCCTTGACCGCCCAGGGGCCGTTGATCATCATCGCGACCTCGCCCGACTTGAAGGCGGTCTGCATGTTGTCGTAGCCGTCGGTGGCGTTGGTGACGGCGGCGCCGGAGGTGATCAGGTCGCGGGCGTCCTTGAAGGCCTTGACGCCCGCCGCGTTGTCGACGGTGACCGTCTTGGTCTTGGCGTCGACCAGGTCGCCGCCCTCGCCGTAGATGAAGGGGAGGAACCAGTAGGAGTCGTCGCCGCGGACGTAGAGGCCGGTCTTGCCGGTCTTCGCCTTGATCGCGGCGGCCGCGGTCTTGACCTCTTCGAGCGTGGTCGGGGGCTTGACGCCCGCGTCCGCCAGCATCTTCTTGTTGTAGAAGAGGCCGAGGGAGTCGATG
This sequence comes from Streptomyces sp. NPDC098789, assembly GCF_044759975.1. Lineage (NCBI taxonomy): Bacteria > Bacillati > Actinomycetota > Actinomycetes > Kitasatosporales > Streptomycetaceae > Streptomyces > Streptomyces sp. NPDC098789. The sequence continues at coordinate 12,004 of NZ_JBIWAJ010000016.1, read as the reverse complement.
ACCTGCGGGACGGCGTAGAGCTGGCCCTCGTACTTGCCGCTGGCCGCGGCCTGGGGCAGGAAGTCGGAGTCGACCTTCTTGGCCGCGTCCGCGGGCACCTTGTCCAGGTAGCCGAGGGAGGCGAAGTCGGCGACCCAGCCGACGTCGGCGCGGATGACGTCAGGGGCTTCGGCGCCGCTGCTGAAGGCGTTCTTGACCTTGTTCTGCGCGTCGCCGTACGGCACGTTGACGTACTTGACGGTCACCTTCGGGTGCTTGGCGGTGAACGCCTCGGCGATCTTCTGGAAGGTCGCCTTCTCCGTGTCGTTGGCGGTGTCCCACCAGGTGACCGTGCCGGAGATCTCGCCACCGGCGTTGTCGCCGCCGCCGTTGTCGTTCTTGTCGCCGCCGCAAGCCGTCGCCGCGAGCGCCAGAGCCGCGACCAGCGCGGTGGCCGCTATGCCACGCCGCATATGAACTCCTTCGATGATCCCGGCCGCGCCCTCGCGGTCCCGAGTTGCCAGGAACGTAACAAGCCTGAAAGCCGACCGAAAGACCTTGCGGCAATTTTCTGCAAGACATGGTGATCGTTACATCCGTGTGTCCGTACGGTTGCCGCAGCTTGCTGTTAGTTCGAACCGTCTTCGGGTGAACGGGCCCGCAACCAGGCGCCCGGTCCGCACGTTGACCCCGATATGACCCATGAACTGACCGCCTCGCGGCTTGCAAGCGCTTCCAGCAACGTCACCGCGAGCGGCGGTTGGTGGCGCGATGCCGTCATCTACCAGGTGTACGTGCGGTCCTTCGGCGACAGCGACGGGGACGGGATCGGCGACCTGCGCGGGGTGCGCGAGCGCCTCCCCCACCTGGCCCGGCTCGGGGTGGACGCGCTGTGGCTCACCCCCTTCTACGTGTCCCCGCAGGCGGACGGCGGCTACGACGTCGCCGACTACCGGGCCGTCGACCCCCTCTTCGGCGACCTCTCCGACGCCGACGCGCTGGTCCGGGCCGCGCACGCGCTGGGGCTGCGGGTGATCGTGGACGTGGTGCCGAACCACACCTCCGAGCAGCACCCCTGGTTCCGGGCGGCGCTCGCCGGGGCGCCGGGCGGGCCGGCGCGGGACCGCTTCCACTTCCGGTCCGGGCGCGGGGCGGGCGGGGAGCTGCCGCCGAACGACTGGGAGTCGATCTTCGGCGGCCCGGCGTGGACGCGGGTGGCGGAGGGGGACTGGTACCTGCACCTCTTCGCCCCCGAGCAGCCCGATCTGAACTGGGAGCACCCCGAGGTGCGGGCGGAGTTCGACTCCGTCCTGCGGTTCTGGCTCGACCTGGGGGTCGACGGCTTCCGCATCGACGTCGCGCACGGCATGGTCAAGTCGGCCGGGCTGCCGGACCTCGGGCGCGGGGCGCAGGCCACCTTGATCGGCAGCGAGCCGCTCCCCTTCTTCGACCAGGACGGGGTGCACGAGATCCACCGCTCCTGGCGCCGCCTGCTCGACAGCTACGACGGCCAGCGGATCGGGGTCGCCGAGGCCTGGGCGCCGACCTCCGAGCGGCTCGCCCTGTACGTCCGCCCCGACGAGCTGCACCAGGCCTTCAACTTCCGCTTCCTCAAGTGCCCCTGGGACGCGGAGGCGATGCGGACGGTCATCGACGGGTCCCTGGCCGCCACCACCGCGGTCGGCGCTCCGACGACGTGGGTGTTGTCGAACCACGATGTGGTGCGTCACGTGACGCGGTACGGGGGTGGTGCGCAGGGCCTCGCGCGGGCGCGGGCGGCGGCGTTGTTGATGTTGGCGTTGCCGGGGTCGGCGTATGTGTACCAGGGGGAGGAGCTGGGTCTGCCGGAGGTGGTGGACCTGCCGGACGAGGTGCGTCAGGATCCGGCGTTCTCGCGCGGTGCGGGGCAGGACGGGCTGCGGGACGGGTGTCGGGTGCCGATTCCGTGGTCGGGCGAGGAGGCTCCGTACGGTTTCGGGAGCGGGGACAGTTGGCTGCCGCAGCCGGTGGAGTGGGCGGGGTTGAGCGTGGCCGCGCAGACCGGTGACCCGCACTCCACCCTGGAGCTCTACCGGGCCGCCATCGAGCTGCGCCGGGCCATGCCGGGCCTCGGCGCACCGGAGGCCGGCCGGCCGCACCCCACCGGATCAGCCGGATCGGCCCACCCGTCCGTACCCGCCGGCCCCGCCGATCCGGACGGCTGGGCCGATCCCGGCCCGACCGGGATGCGGTGGCTGCCCGGGCCCCAGGGGGTGCTCCTCTTCGCCCGCCCCGGCTTCGTCTGCACCCTCAACACGGGCCCTTCCCCGGTGGAGCTGCCGGCTCCCGGAAGGCCCGTACTGTCCAGCTCTCCGGTGGAGACGGACGGGCGCACCGTCCTGCTTCCCCCCGATACGTGCACGTGGTGGGCAATGTGACGTACGACCGGTACAGTCCACTCCCATGACCGCGCGGCTTGCCGACATCGCAGCTCAGGCGGGGGTCAGCGAAGCCACGGTCAGTCGGGTCCTCAACGGCAAGCCCGGTGTGGCCGCGGGCACCCGCGAATCCGTGCTGGCCGCGCTCGACGTCCTCGGGTACGAGCGTCCCGTGCGGCTGCGTCAACGCAGCGCCGGACTCGTCGGACTGATAACTCCCGAGCTGGACAACCCCATCTTCCCCGCGCTCGCGCAGGTCATCGGCCAGGCCCTCACCCGGCAGGGGTACACGCCGGTGCTGGCCACCCAGACGCCCGGCGGATCGACCGAGGACGAGCTGACGGAGATGCTCGTGGACCGCGGGGTCTCGGGCATCATCTTCGTCTCCGGCCTGCACGCGGACACCACCGCCGACATGGGGCGCTACGACCAACTCCGCGGCCAGGGCGTCCCGTACGTCCTGATCAACGGCTTCTCCGACAAGGTGCAGGCCCCCTTCGTCTCTCCCGACGACCGGGCCGCCATGCAGCTCGCGGTGACCCACCTGACCGCGCTCGGCCACACCCGGATCGGGCTGGCCGTCGGGCCGAAGCGGTTCGTGCCCGTGCTCCGCAAGATCGAGGGCTTCCGCCTCGGCATGCGCGAGCGGCTCGGGCTGGACGAGGCCGCGACCGAGGAGCTGATCCAGCACTCGCTGTACACCCTGGAGGGCGGACAGGCCGCGGCCACCGCGCTCATCGCCCGGGGCTGCACGGCCATCGTGTGCGCCAGCGACATGATGGCGCTCGGCGCCGTACGGGCCGCCCGGCAGCAGGGGCTGCGGGTGCCGCAGGACGTCTCGGTGGTCGGCTTCGACGACTCGCCGCTCATAGCGTTCACCGATCCGCCGCTGACCACCATCCGCCAGCCGGTCCAGGCGATGGGGCAGGCCGCCGTGCGGACCCTGCTGGAGGAGATCGGCGGGACCCCTGCGCCGCACAGCGAGTTCGTCTTCCTGCCGGAGCTGGTAGTGCGCGGGTCCACCGCCTCCGGCCCCACCCGCCGATAGCCCCTGACCTGCGCTTACTACGCGCGCGATCGTCCGTAGGGCTGATCCCGTGCGGGGAAGACCGTACCGGGGGATGATCGGGGCAGGTGCGCGATCTGACAGACTCTTTCCCCATGGGTGAAGTGAGTGTGAAGACACTGGATACCAGGACGGACGTCTCGTCACCCGCCGTGTCCGGGGGCGGGAGCCCCACCGACCGGCAGGACTCCGCGGGCGGCCTCCTGGCCCGGCTGCGCGCCCCGCGACGGCCACGGATCTGGTTCGAGATCCTGCTGATCGCGCTGAGCTACTGGACGTACTCGCTCATCCGCAACTCGGTGCCCGAGGAGAAGACGGCCGCGCTCGCGAACGCCGACTGGATCTGGAGCGTCGAGAACACCCTGGGCATCGCGGTGGAGCGGAGCGTCAACCACGCCGTCGATTCGGTGACGTGGCTGATCGTGGGCATGAACTACTACTACGCCACCTTGCACTTCATCGTGACCATCGGCGTACTGGTCTGGATCTACCGCTTCCATCCGGGGCGGTACGCCGCCGCGCGGCTGGTCCTCTTCGCCACCACCGGTGTGGCGCTGGTCGGCTACTACCTCTTCCCGCTCGCGCCGCCCCGGCTGATGAACGGCACGCAGTTCATCGACACCGTGCTCAAGCACCACACCTGGGGCTCCATGGCCTCCGGCGACCTCAAGCACATGTCGAACCAGTACGCGGCGATGCCCTCCATGCACATCGGGTGGTCGCTCTGGTGCGGGCTGACCGTCTACGCCGTCGCCTCGGCGCCCTGGGCGCGGATCCTGGGCCTGCTGTACCCGACGGCGACGCTCGTCGTCATCGTCGCGACCGCGAACCACTTCTGGCTCGACGCGGCGGGCGGCGCGCTCTGCCTGGCCTTCGGCTACACCGTCTCGCGGGCCTGGTACGGATCGCTGCCGCACCGGCTGCCGCGCCACCCCCTGCACACCGGACCGCACCCGGCCGCGGCCGCGCTGCTGCGCCGGGTGCGGCGGGTGCGCTCGCGCGCCTAGAGGGACTTCGCGGCGGCTATGCCTTGGCCGCCACGAACCACCGGGCCGGGAGTTCGACGGGGGTCCCGTCCTGCCGTACCGCGCTCATGGTGAGCACGGTCGCGCCCTGCTCCAGGATCCCCAGCCCGGCCCCCCGCAGCAGCTCCGCGACCTCGCCGTCGGCCACGCGGCCGGGGCGCAGGTCGTGCTCCCTGACGCGCAGCAGCTTCGGGTCCGGTCCCAGGGTGTGCAGGACCGTCTCGGCCCGGTCGGTGGGCTCCAGCACCAGCGCCCGGCCGGTGTCCCCGAGCAGGGCGGCCACGGAGGCGGCGACGGCCGGGCGGTCCTCGGGGTCGCTCTGGTGCAGGACGGCCCGCAGGTAGACGTGGGTGTCGCCGAGGCGGTCGTGCAGGGCGCGGGCGGCGGGGGCGTCGGTGAGGTCGAGGCGCTCGTACGAGGCCAGCCGGGCCGGGTCGGCGCGGCGGGCGTGGGCCACGGCGGCCTCGGCCAGGTCCACGCCGATTGCGGCGGCGAAGCGGGTCGCGAGGAAGCGGGTCTGGGTGCCGTTGCCGCAGCCGAGGTCGGCGATGGGGAGGCGGGGGTCGGCGTGGGGCTCCAGCAGGGCGAGGTCCCGCTCGGCGGTGAGGGCGGGCGGGGCGTCCCAGAAGGCCTCGCCCTGGGAACCGGAGCTCTCCTCCCAGAAGCCGTCCCAGGCCTTGAGGTAACGGTCGGACGGGGCCATGGGCTCTCCTCCTGCGGTTCCTTGCGCACCCCCGGCCAGCGGCACGCGCCTGTTCCTACCCCGCGGGAGACGCGCCTCAATCGCCGGCGGGGCCGAATGTGGACCCGTTCGTGTGCGCCCCAATCGCCGGAGGTGCCAATCCAGCCCCGCCCGGGGGCACCTCCCAGCGGTAGCCGGGGGAGTTTGAGGCGCCGCCGGAGGCCACACGAGCCGACCACCGGTTCGCACGCTCCGCTCCGCCCCTCCGGGGGCGCCTCAAACGCCGGCGAGGCTGGATTCGGCTCCCGCCGGCCGGCCGGCGGGGCTGAAGGTGGACCCGGTCGTGTGCACCCCAGTCGCCGGCGGGGCCGGTGGTGCCAATCAGCCCCGCCGGCGTTTGAGGCGCCGCCGGAGGCCACACGAGCCGACCACCGGCCCGCACACTCCGTGCCGACCCAGGTCGGGAACGGTCACGCCCCGTAGAAGAGCTCGTCCACGACCGCGCGGGCCCGGCGGGTGGTGCGGCGGTAGTCGTCCAGCATCTCCCCCACCTTGCCCGGCCCGTAGCCGAGGTAGCGCCCCACCGCGGTCAGCTCCCGCGCGTCGGAGGGGAACGTGTCCCCGGCCCGCCCCCGTACCAGCATCACCGCGTTCCGCACCCGCGTCGCCAGCACCCACGCCTCGTCCAGGATCTGCGCCTCCTCGGTCGGGATCAGGCCCGCCGCGTGCGCCGCGGCCAGCGCCTCGCGGGTCCGGGTGGTCCGCAGTCCCGGCTCCGCCCAGGCGTGCCGCATCTGGATCAGCTGGACCGTCCACTCGACGTCGCTCAGCCCGCCCCGGCCCAGCTTCGTGTGCAGGGTCGGGTCCGCCCCGCGCGGCAGCCGCTCCGACTCCATCCGCGCCTTGAGCCGCCGGATCTCCCGCACCGCTTCGTCCCCGAGCCCTTCGACCGGGTAGCGCAGCGGGTCGATCAGGTCGATGAAGCGCGCCCCCAGCTCCGGGTCCCCCGCGACCGGCTCCGCCCGCAGCAGCGCCTGGCTCTCCCAGGTCAGGGCCCAGCGCCGGTAGTAGGCGGCATAGGAGGGCAGGGTCCGCACGAGCGGCCCGGAGCGCCCCTCGGGCCGCAGGTCGGCGTCGATGAGCAGCGGCGGGTCGGCCGTCGGCAGCTGGAGCAGTCTGCGCATCTCGGAGACGACGGTCTGCGCGGCCTTGGCGGCCTGCTGCTCGTCGACGCCCTCGCGCGGTTCGTGGACGAAGAGGACGTCGGCGTCCGATCCGTATCCCAGCTCGTGGCCGCCGAAGCGGCCGACGCCGATGACGGCGAACTTGGTGGGCAGGGTGTCGCCCCACTGGCCGCGGACGGCGGCGCGCAGGGCGCCCGCGATCGTGGCGGCGGTGAGGTCGGAGACGGCGTTGCCGACGCGGTCGACGAGGGCGCCGGGGTCCTCCTCGGCCGGGCTCTCCTCCGTGCCGTAGGAGCCGATGATGTCGGCCGCGGTGGTGCGGAAGAGTTCGCGCCTGCGCACCCCGCGGGCGGCCGCGACCCCGACCTCGGGGTCGTCGGCGCGGTTGACGGCGGCCAGTACCTCCTGGGCCAGGGCCTCGTGCGTACGGGGTTCCAGGCCACCGGGATCGCCGAGCAGGGCCACCGCTTCGGGGGCCCGCATCAGCAGGTCGGGGGCGAGGCGGCCGGCGGACAGGACGCGGGCCAGGTTCTCGGCCGCGGCGCCCTCGTCGCGCAGCAGCCGCAGGTACCAGGGGGTCTTGCCGAGGGCGTCGGAGACCTTGCGGAAGCCGAGCAGGCCCGCGTCCGGGTCGGCGGAGTCCGCGAACCAGCCGAGGAGCACCGGGAGCAGGGTCCGCTGGATGGCGGCCTTGCGGCTGACCCCGGAGGACAGGGCCTCCAGGTGGCGCAGGGCGGAGGCCGGGTCGGCGTACCCGAGCGCTTCGAGGCGCTGTCCGGCGGCGCGCGGGGAGAGCCGGGTCTCGCCGGGGGCGAGCTGGGCGACGGCGTCCAGGAGCGGCCGGTAGAAGAGCTTCTCGTGCAGCCGGCGGACCACGGAGGCGTGGCGGCGCCAGGCCTTGTGCAGCTCGGCGACAGGTTCGGTGCGCAGGCCCATGGAGCGGCCGAGGCGGCGCAGGTCGCCCTCGTCCTCGGGGACGAGGTGCGTGCGGCGCAGCCGGTAGAGCTGGATGCGGTGTTCCATGGCGCGCAGGAAGCGGTACGCGTCCCCGAGCTGGGCGGCGTCGGTGCGGCCGACGTAGCCGCCGGCGGCGAGGGCCTGGAGGGCGTCGAGGGTGGTGCCGGAGTGCAGGGTGGCGTCGCTGCGGCCGTGGACGAGCTGGAGGAGCTGGACGGCGAACTCGACGTCGCGCAGGCCGCCGGGGCCGAGCTTCAGCTCGCGCTCGACCTGGGCCGCGGGGATGTTGTCGACGACGCGGCGGCGCATCTTCTGGACGTCGGCCACGAAGTTCTCGCGCTCGGCCGCCTGCCAGACCATCGGCGTTATGGCGTCGATGTACTGCGCCCCGAGGTCGGGGTCGCCGGCGACGGCACGGGCCTTGAGCAGGGCCTGGAACTCCCAGGTCTTGGCCCAGCGCTGGTAGTAGGCCAGGTGGGAGGCGAGGGTGCGGACGAGCGGACCGTTTCTGCCCTCGGGGCGGAGGTTGGCGTCGACGGGCCAGATGGTCCCCTCGACGGTGGTCTCGGAGCAGATCCGCATGAGGTGGGAGGCGAGCCGGGTGGCGGCCTGGACGGCCTTGCCCTCGTCGGCTCCGGGGGCGGTGTCGCCGACGAAGATGACGTCGACGTCGGACACGTAGTTCAGCTCGTGGCCGCCGCACTTGCCCATCGCGATGACCGCGAGCCGGCACTGGGCGGCGTCCTCGGGGGCGGCGGCGGTCGCGATGCGCAGGGCGGCGCGGAGGGTGGCGGTGGCGAGGTCGGCGAGTTCCGCGGCGGCCTGGGCGACGTCGGTGGTGCCGCAGACGTCGCGGGCGGCGATGGAGAGCAGGCAGCGGCGGTAGGAGACGCGCAGCGCGACCGGGTCGGCGGCGTCGGCGAGGCCGCGCTCGAACTCGGCGAGGCCGGGGTGCAGGTCCGCCGACTCGTAGGTGACCAGGGCCCGCCAGTCGTGGGGGTGGCGGGCGAGGTGGTCGGCGAGGGCCTCGGAGGCGCCGAGCACGCCGAGCAGCCGGTCCCGCAGCGGCTTGGCGCTGACGAGCGTGTCGAGGAGCAGCGGGAGGTCCTCGGGCGCCTGCGCCTCCGCGAGGCGGACGAGGCCGAGCAGGGCGAGGTCGGGGTCGGCGGTCGCGCCGAGGGCGTCGAGGAGCACGGGATCGGCGCGGACGGCGGCCAGCGCGGCGTCGTCGAGCAGCCGTGCGGCGGTCGAGGGATCCGTGAATCCGCTGCGGACCAGCCGGATGAAGGTGCTGCTCCTGCGTCCGGGAACCGTCATCCCGTCGCCTCCCGCTCCTGCCACGACGCAGAGTCTGCCCTGGCTCTGCCTCGGTCGACCTTAGCCGGATCGGGGCGGCGGCTCACCGATGAGTATCATGAGGCGAATTGCCGGATTTAAGAACCGATGGACCGTTATGGGGAGCCGGCCCGCGGCACCCCCGCGCGCGTCCCCCTGCGGAGGCCCCCCCGATGCACGCGCCCGACCCCCGTGACGCCTCTTCCCCGATACCGGGCGAGGGACGCAGAACGCGGGGCCACCGCGGCAGGCACGGGAAGCCGGGCGCACGCGCCGGGTCGGCGGCGGCGGGTGGGCACGGCGGGGCTGGCGGGCCTGACGGGTCTGCCGGGTCTGCCGGCCACGGCGGGTCTGCCGGACGCACCGGGCCTGCCGGCCACGGCGGACACGGCGGGCACGGCGGGCACGGCGGGCACGACCCCCGGGGGAACCCCGCCCGCCAGGGCCGCCGTACGCGCCACGGCCGGGCCGTCGCCGCGCTGGCCGTGGTCGCCGCGCTCGTCGCCGGCGGCTTCGTCCTCGCCCGCGGCGGCGAGGCGCTCGGGCGGTTCTCCGGACCCGCCGGCGCCTCCGGGGCGGCCCCGGAGGCCCTGCCCGATCCCCCGGACCCCGGCAGCGTGCTGCAGATCGTCGCTCACCCCGACGACGACCTGTACTTCATGAACCCGGACCTGCGGAATTCCATCGCCACCGGACACCCGGTCACCACCGCCTACCTCACCTCCGGCGAGGCCGACGGGATCAACGGCACCACGGAAAAGGCGGAGAAGGCGGGCACGGCGGGCGGCGGCGCCCCGCCCGCCGACAAGGCCGCCTACGCCGAGGCCCGCCAGAACGGCATCCGCGCCGCCTACGCCCAGATGGCCACCGGCGACCGCGCGAGCGCCTGGCGGCGTACGTCCGTACCCACGGCCGGGGGCGGCCGCGCCGAGCTGGACGTGCTGGTCGCCGAGCCCTCCGTGCACCTGCTGTGGCTCCAGTTGCGCGAGGCGGGCAACGTCTACGCCGACCGGCCCGACAGCCTGCACGGCCTGTGGGACGGCCGGGTCTCCCACCTGGAGTCGATGCTGTCCTCCGGCACCCCGGTGCGCGGGGCGTTCACGTACACCGGGGACCAGGTCGTCCGGACGCTCGCGGGCGTACTGGCGACGTACAGGCCGACCACCGTGCGCGCCCAGGACCCGACCCCCGGCCGCTACCCCGACGACAAGCGGTACACCGACCACCAGGACCACTTCTACGGGGCCCGGTTCGTCCAGCGCGCCCTCGCCCGGTACGCGGCCGAGGTGAAGGACCGCCCGCACTTCGCGGTGCAGAACTACCTCGGCTACTTCAACGGCGCCCTGCCCGCCGCCCTGGACCCGCGGGAGGCCCGGGAGAAGCTGGACAGCCTGGACACCTACGCCTGGCTCGACCGCGCGAACCGCTGCGGCAGCGCGGCGGGCTGCGGTGACCTCAAGGTCGCCGATCATCCTTCGGGCAACCACTGGACCGAGTCCATCCACTACGCCCGCGGCAACAGCACCTCCTGGCTGGCCCCCGACGCGCACGCCGGGCTGTGGGCCTTCCGCGTCCTGGACGGGCAGGTGGCGCTCTGGCACCGCGACGGACTGCTCGGCGCCTGGGACGGGCCGCGGCTGCTGCCCGGCACCGGCATGGACCCGGGCGTGTCGACCACGACCCTCCCGGACGGTCGGATCGCCGTCTTCGGCACCCGCACCTCCTTCGGTGACCGCCCGCAGGACTACCGGCGTGACGTCGTGTACGCCGTCCAGAAGTCCGCGGGGTCGGTGGAGTTCGGCGCGTGGGACTCGCTCGGTACCCCCGAGGCCGACGACGCGGACTGGACCTCCGACATCAGCGCCCCCGCGGTCTCGGTGGACGGTTCCGGGCGCCTGGCGGCGTACGTCCGCGACGGCGCGTACACCCTGCGCGGCCGCACCCGGAACACGGACGGCTCCTGGGGCCCCTGGGACCGGCTCGGCGGCCGCGACCTGCACGGCAACCCCGCCACGGCCACCGATGCGGCGGGCCGCCGGATGGTGTTCGCGAGCACCCCGACCACGGTGCTCGCCTGGGTGGCGCCGACGGCGGGCGCGGTGCCGGGCCCGGCCGCGCCCACCGGACTGCCCGCGACCACGCTGCCCCTGACGGCGGCGGCCCGGGACGGCGGGGTGCGGCTGTGGTTCCGCAAGCCGGGCTCGGGCGACGTCCGCACGGCGCTGGTGACGGCGAAGCCGGCGGCGGCGCCGGCAGCGCCCGGCAGAGCGGCCCCGGCCCCCGCCGGGTTCGACGTGTCCGGCGTCACGGACCTGGGCGGCATGCAGGGCTTCGGCGCGGTGACGGCGACAGGGCACCTGGTGGCGGGCCGTTCGGTGGGCGGCGCTTTGGGGTCCGACGTCGGAGCGGGCCTGGCGTGGCAGCGCTCGGCGCTGATGTTCGTGGGCTCCCCCGCGAGCGCCCCGGCCGGCCGGAGCGTGATCGGCGTGGCCGTCCTGGGGCTCGACGCGCGGCTCTACCTGAGCTCGGCGGCGGACTCCCCCACGGCGCGGCTGGCACCCTGGCAGCCGGTCGGCCCGCGGACCACGGGGCCGTGACGCCGACGACCGGTCCCGGGGCCGTGATGCCAACCGGCGCCGGGGCCGTGATGTTGCCCACCGACTAAATTCGGCCAATTCGGCATGAGCAGGGACCTAGAGGTCGGGTTCAGCGCAGGTTCAGTACGTCCATAATCCGGTCATTTACCGTCCCGTACCCACCCACGGTGCACAATCAAAATCGGTCACGCCCGGAAGCAGTGGAGTCATCGGTCGAATCGGTGAACCAAGTTCGCCGCATTGACCTCTTTCTGACTGCACGGCGGTTCTTCCGCACCCGAACGACCCCAAGGCGTGACCGATGCCCGTTTCCCGCCGCGTACGCCTGGCGACCCTGCTCACCGTGCTCACCGCCGGTGCCACCGGCGTGTTCGCGGTCGCTCACGGCGAGGGCTTCATCGCGGGTTCCGGTCCGGGCGCGCAGGGTCAGGGCCAGGTCCGCCAAGCCGTGTCCGTACCGCCGAGCACCACGGCCGGCTCGGTGCTGCAGATCGTCGCCCACCCCGATGACGACCTCTTCTTCATGAACCCGGATCTGAGCCGCTCGCTGCTCTCCGGGCGCAAGGTCACCACCACCTACCTCACCTCCGGCGAGGCCGACGGCAAGAACGAGGCCGTCGGGCCGTCCTTCAACGATCCGGCGCAGCCGGCCGACCGGGCCCACTACGCCGAGGCCCGGCAGAACGGCATCCGCTCCGCCTACGCCCAGATGGCCACCGGCGACCGCACCAGCGCCTGGAAGCGCACCGTGATCCCCACCGC